>CALOFD010000043.1:0-106383 GCA_942492505.1 Thermoanaerobaculia bacterium | reverse complement strand
GCCTCGAGCGGTCCGCCCCAACCGCTCCCAGTCAGAAAGGCGAAGGACGTGAGCGCCACACTCGCGGAGATTCCCCATGAGGGCTTGCTAAAGGCTCTGTCGGCCATGCCCTCGAACGATCCGCTGAGTCGAGCTCCATGCGCCAGGGCGAGCGTCGCGACAGCGGTCACAAGCACCAGAAGAAGCGTGCCTGCGCCGTCGAACCGCGTCCGCTCCGGAAGGAAGAAGAGGGACGTGAAGGCACCGAGAGTGGGGCTCGTCCACAACGTCCACAACAGCGCCGTCACGGTCAGAACGCCCATCGACGACAGGGAAGCCGAAAGTGCCTGCCTCGACAAGGACCTCGAACTGTGGGGGCGCGGATCGCCCGACTCTCGCCAGACCGAAGCGACAACCAATAGACACAGGCAGGACCAGAACACGATGTCCTGCCACCGGAGGAGAAAGGAGCCGCGAATCCAGAAGTACTGATACGAGTGCATGAACCAGGTCACGGCAAAGGCTGCCACCGTTGCGAGAAGAACGGCAGGCCGAAATCCCAGGCCACGTAGCGATAGAAACAACGGCCGATGGACCAGGCGAACGACGAAGTCCCTCCAATAGGTGTTCAATCGACGCCAGAAGTCGCTGAAACTCGTAGACAAGAACATCCAATTGAAGACAGGGGGCAGATCGAACCCGAAGATTGTCAGCAGACCCACCACCAGGTGGAAGTTCCCGGAGAGATTCAAGACCAACATGAAGTTCGAGAAGACCTGGCTCCCGAGAGCCAGCGCACTCTGGACTTCCTCTGCCGGCAACACACCATGATCCCGGATCATCCGATAGAGCAGGATCTGGCAGATCCCATTGACCAACCTCCAGATTCCGCGCTGGAAGATTCGGTCCTGGGCCCGCGGGTTGTCCTGGCTCAACCAGCGACGGGGATCGACGATCGGATACAAGGGAAAGCAGATGTTGGGAAACTGCAGGAAGTACGAACAGTGCCGCGACCAGGAGTGGCGCACTGGGAGCCGTGGACGCTCGTAGGCATACCAGATCGACCGAAACATCAGCATCGAGCCCAAAATGGGCCACATCGGGGACAGCTCTGCCGGCCACTCCGCCACCCTCGCTGCTGCCACGACCATGAGGTAGGACAGCAGAAGAACTCCTTCCAAAAAGCGGCCGATCGGAAGGTTGGTGATGAGGATCAAGACCCCGAGGATCGAAAGGGAGACGATCGCCGGCCCCCAACCCAGTGAAAGACCGAGCCACAGGACTGACAAGCCAAGGAACAGCGCGTTGCGGAATCTAGCCGGCAGCAAGGGCTGAACGGAAATACCGAACCAAACGAGAACCATCAATCTCGGAAGACCGACGGCCTCACCGATCGCAAGCTGTCGGACCGAAAGCACCACGGCACCGAGAGGTAGAACTCTCGACAACCACCGACTCAGTGAGTCGCTACCATGGTCTCCTTGGAGTGCGTTCTCTCGGTTCTGGACATCCTTCGGCATCAGCAACCACCAAGTGAACGGCAAGCTATCAGGCTTCCGGCTTCCATTTCGTCCTCGAATCCTCGGTGGCTGCGAATCCGATCTGCAACTGAGCTACGATCAGGTCTCAGGTAGATCGACTGCGGAAGATCCCGGAGCAATGCACGACTGCATCACCGAAATCAAGGACTTCATCGTCCGTCAGTTCCTCCCGGGGGAAGACCCCGACAATCTGAAATCGACCGATCCACTCATCACAGGCGGAATTCTGGATTCGATTTCGATACTCAAGCTCGTCGATCACCTCGAGAGAACCTACAGCATCAGGTTCGAAGCTTTCGAGGTCGACGCCGATCATCTCGACACACTCCATGACATCACCGCACTCGTCGAGAGGAAACGTTCCAGCGACCCTTGATGCTCTCGTCGCCAACACCGCACTGGCACATCCAGAACGGCCGGCGGTCTGCGACGGGGAGCACACCTACAGCTATGCTCAACTGCTTGGTGCAGCCGCGAGCGTAGCGAGGTTCCTCGACGAGGTCGGCATAGGACGAGGAGACCGAGTCGGACTCGGCTTGCCCAAGTCGGCAGCCGCCGTCGCCTGCATCCTCGGGATCTTGAAAGCGAAGGCCGCCTACGTCCCCCTGGATCTCGAGTCACCAGCGCAGAGATCGGCGACCATTCTCGCCAATTGCGGCGCAGCGGCGGTCATCTCGAAGCCCGACCACCAGACAGCCCTCCTCCCCAACTCAAGCAGTTCGAGACCACCTCTTCCGCTGGAAGTTCTGTCGCAAGAGTGCCGGTTCATCGGTCTGGTGGACCGAGATCAACGTATCTCGTCTCCACCGGAAACCTCCTACATCCTTCACACCTCTGGCTCGACGGGCGTGCCCAAGGGTGTCGTGCACTCACACTCGAGTGCCCTGGCGTTTGTCACGCATTCCCTGGAGACCTTCTCTCCTCAACCGGAGGACCGTTTCGCATCTCTGGCCGCATTCCACTTCGACCTCTCGATCTTCGACATCTTCGTCGCTCTTGCGAGCGGCGCAAGTCTTCTCCTCTTCGATTCCACGAGGCTCCGTAGTCCACGCGGCCTCGCCGAGGAGATCCGCTCGCGGCCTCCGTCCATCTGGTACTCGACTCCGACGCTGCTGAGGCTCCTCATCGAGTATGCAGATCTCGGGAAAGGTGCCATCCCGTCGCCCCGAATCGTTTGCTTCGCCGGCGAAGTCTTCCCGATCCGACCCCTCGAAGTCCTTCGTTCCGCCTGGCCCGAGGCGCGATTCTTCAACCTCTACGGACCGACGGAAACAAATGTGTGTACCCTGTGGCCGTTGCCTTCCGAATCCACGACCCCGCTCCCCGATCCCCTTCCCATAGGTCGACCCTTCAGCGGCGACCGGTGCAGAATTCTTGGTCACGACAGTGACAGGGCTGAAGGAGAACTGGTTGTGAGCGGCCCCTCACTGATGACCGGCTACTGGAGCAGCCCCGACTTCTCTCGCCCCTTCATCGAGATCGAAGGGGAGTCCTGGTACCGCACCGGAGACATCGTTCGCGAGACCTCGGAGGGCTACGTCTTCCTGGGGCGAGAAGACCGGATGGTCAAGCGAAACGGCTACCGCATCGAACTGGGAGAGATCGAGGCAGCGCTGGAGCGTCTCCCCAAGGTGCGGGCAGCGGCCGCCGTCGCGACCAAGAGCGGCGACCAGACCCTCTCGATCAAGGCCTTCGTGGTCCCTCGACAAGAACTGACGATCGTCGAGCTGAAGGCGCATTGCGCAGTCGAGCTGCCGCCGACCATGATTCCGGACCGGATCTTCCGTCTGACAGAGTTACCGACGACCTCGACCGGCAAGATCGACTACCAACGCCTCGAGATCGAAGGCTCCCGAGAATAGACCCGTTTCATCCGTCGAGCGATCCCATCCGATGAACAGTTCCACCACTGAATCCCAGCGAGTGCTGTACGCCGAGATCGTCCGCTTCTGCGGGCAAGAGCTCAACCGGTCCGCTGAGGAGCGAACCGACTCTCCGGTCTCGGAGGCCTGGCCCCGGTGCGCGGAGATCGGCCTGACGGGGCTACCGATCCCAGAGGAGTTCGGCGGTTCGGGGTTGGACCCCCTGTCGAACGCCATCGCGCTCGAAGCCTTCGGCTACGGTTGTCGCGACGGCGGTCTGGTCTTCTCCGTCTGCGCTCATCTGCTGGCGTGCGTGGTCCCCATCTGGCAGCACGGAACCGAGGACCAGAAACGCGATCTACTCCCGAGGCTCACCTCCGGCGGTTCGATCGCCGCCAACGCGATCACCGAAGCCGACGCCGGCTCGGACGCCTTCACCATGGCAACGACAGCGGAAGCCGAGGGCGACGGGTTCAGAATCCGCGGTCAGAAGCTCATGTGCACCAACGCACCCATCGCTGACTACGCCCTGGTCTATGCAAGAACGGATCAAGACGCGAAAGGCCTCGGCGGCCTGAGCGCTTTCGTGGTGCCGATGAGCGAACCTGGAATCTCGAGCGGGCAGGTCTTCAAGAAAATGGGTCTCGACTCCGCCCCTCTGGGAGAGATCCTCCTGGAAGATTTGTGGGTCCCCGCCACCGCACTGCTCGGCGAGAGCGGTTCTGGCGCCGTCATCTTCACCCAATCGATGGAATGGGAGCGGATCCTGATCGCAGCGACCCACGTCGGCACCATGCAGCGACTCCTCGAGTCGGCGGTAGCCTACGCTCGCGAGCGAAAGTCTGGCGGTCGACTGATCGGCGACTACCAAGCCATCTCCCACAAGATCGCCAATATGGAGATCCAAACGGAAGCCTCGCGAGCCCTAGTCCGGAGCGCAGCTGACGGCCTCCTGGGCGCCGGCAGCTCGACGATGAACGCCTCTGTCGTCAAGACTTTCGTCAGCGAGTCGTTCGTTTCGGTCGCGAGCGACACCCTCCAGGTGTTCGGCGGCCATGGATACCTTTCCGATACGGGCATCGAGAACGTCCTCCGCGATGCCATCGGGAGCACGCTCTACTCCGGAACCAACGAAATTCAGCGAAACATCATCGCCTCCTGGCTGGGCCTTTGATCCCATGGCTCCTCAACGAACCACGATCGACCCGCCGCTGGAGTTGAAGGACATCCGAAGCCAGGTCGGAACACTCCAGATCGCAGAACGATTCTTCGACTCGATCCTGCTCTTCACGCTATTCCGGCTGGGCGTGTTCGAGAGACTCGCAGACGGGCCGCTATCGCTCGACCAACTCGGTTCGGCAATCGGGGGTGATGCTGAAACTCTCCGCGTCATCCTCGATGCTGGCGTAGCCGTGGGACTACTTCAAGGCGACCACACTGGATACTCTGCTCAGCAGGACCTTCTCGAGAGTGTCGGTCGACCTCAGTCCCAGGCATACATCGGGGACTGGCTGAGCTTTCTCGAGTCGTCGGTCGAACCTCTATTGCGACTGCCCGACGCCGCCCTGACAGGCCAGGCGGTTCTGCAGCTGGAACAGGAAGGAGGAGGAGCGAATGCCATGGCAATGGCGATGTCCATTGCCATGGATGACTACGCACAGTCGAGGGGATCGGAGCTGGCAACCCGCTTCTCGTTTCCGGAAGCCGGTCGGCTTCTCGACGTCGGTTGTGGAGCGGGAGGCTATTCCTTCAATATCCTCCGGCATCATCCAGGGCTGGAGGCCACTCTTCTCGATAGGGACGGACCGATCTCCCTCGCGCGAGAAAGGGCAGCCCAGTTGGGGCTGTCCGATCGGACCCGGTTCATGGTCGGTGATGCACTCGAGTTCGAACTGGATGAGGCCTTCGACGTCGCCCTGGTCTCGAACGTCCTGCACATGGTCGGACCAACCCTCTCACCTCTGGTCCTGAAGCACTGCTTCGATCACCTGAAGCCCGGCGGGAAGATCCTGATCCAGGCCGAATTCCTGAACGAAGACCGTACAGGGCCTCGATGGCCTGCTCTTCTCAGTGTGATCCTGCAGATCGGTACTGATGGTGGCAGGAATCACGACATCAGCGAAACTACATCTTGGCTGCAGACGGCCGGATTCGAAGAAATCGAGTTCAGGCGGCTATCAGCCTGGAACGTCAACAGCCTGCTCATCGGAACCAAGCCCGAAGACGGTTGGACAGGAGGCTCTTGAGAGATCGAGCAGCGTAGAACCGAAGAAGACTGCCCGGTGATCTACAACTGTTCTCTGGAAGTGCAGATAGAGATCCCACTGCAAGGACGAGGGCGACCCGGATCCGGGAAGCGGGAACGAGACTGCCATGAAGCATGACTACGAAATTCTGATCATCGGTAGCGGCTTCGCTGGCTCGATGCTGGCTGCCATTCTGGCTCGCAACAGTGTTCGCGTCTGTTTGATCGAAGCCGGCTCGCATCCACGCTTCGCGATCGGAGAGTCCACCCTCCCGCACACCTCGCAGATGATCTCTCTCCTGTCCAGGAAATTCGGAGTTCCGGAACTCGAGTACCTCGGACTGGGGTCCCCACAGGCGATTCAGACTCACATCACCTCCAGTTGTGGCATCAAACGCCTCTTCGGTTTCGCACACCACAACCTGGGCTGCGAGGCCGACCCGACTCACGCCCACCAGTTCGGCAATGTCTTCCGAGACGAGAATCACCTGTTCCGACAAGATATCGATTCGTATCTGGCGCAAGTCGCTGTGCGCTACGGTGCCGACCTCCTTCTGCGAACGGCCGTCACGGACTTCGAGATCACCGATACCTCCGTCCAGGTGAAAGTCAGCCAGGGGCGGTCCCTCTCGGCGAGCTACCTCGTCGATGCCGCCGGATTCAGAAGTCCGATCGCTGCCAAGTACGATCTGCGAGATCCAGAGCCTCGTTTTCGCCACCATTCACGATCGATCTTCACCCACATGATCGATGTAGAACCCTTCGAGGATGTCGCGCCGAACTACGGTTCCTGCAAGTGGAGCGAGGGCACCCTTCACCATGTTTTCGAGGGAGGGTGGCTCTGGGTGATTCCATTCAACAACCGGCCCGGCTCGACCAACGCCCTGGTCAGCGTCGGCCTCACCCTGGACCCGCGACGCTGGCCTGCCGACGACGGTCTCACACCTGAGAGGGAGTTCTTCAGCTTCATCGAAGAGCACCTTCCAAGCGCCGCTCTCCAGTTTCGAAGAGCCAAGGCCATGCAGCCATGGGTCTCCACTGGTCGACTGCAGTACTCGTCAAAACAGAGCGTTGGCGACCGATGGTGCCTGATGAGCCATTCCTCGGGCTTCCTGGACCCCCTGTATTCGCGAGGCTTGATCAGCACCGTAGAAGTCGTAGGCGCCGCAGCCACCGCGCTTCTCGAGTCACACCAGGATGGCGACTACAGCGAGGAGCGCTTCGCCCCCATCGAAGACCTGCATCGTCGGATCCACGATTTTGCTGATCGATTGGTCGCCTCCTCGTTCTCCTCCTGGAAGGACTTCGAGGTCTGGGATCGGATGGTGAGAATCTGGGCGATTGCTGTGGGATGCGTCGAGTCGAATCTGGGCAGCTTCCTGATTCTCAAAGAGCGAGCTCCGTTTCCAAGGGCTGGGAATCCGCTCTTCTCGGAATTCGAGGAGGCCGGATTCCGGAAGTTCTTCGAGTCCTGCGAGCCTCTCTTGCTGGACTTCGAACACGAGAGACTCTCGGCCGCATCAACAGCGGAGCAGCTTCAAAGCAGACTGGACGCATACGATTTTCGGCTCAAGATTCCCGACGGCACCCACTGCGTCGAATGGGGTTTGAAGAACCCTACGACCCGAGATTGGTTCGTGGGCAGTGATGAGTGCCGAAGCCGATGGGAAGCGAAGCTACCCGACCCTCACCTGGCATAGTGGCCCTCGAAACCATCGGACTCGAAGCCCATGATCCAAGATCCTGAGGTAATCATCATCGGCGGCGGCCCCGCTGGCTCGGCGCTGGGCTGCTACCTGTCGATGGCCGGGGTTCACAACTTGATCGTCGAGAGCGCCCACCACCCTCGGCCGCACGTCGGGGAGTCGATGGTCACTTCGTCCACTCGCGTATTCGAAGAGATCGGATTCCTGCCGGTCCTGGAGCGTGAGGGCTGTGTCCGCAAGTACGGAGCTACCTGGCATGCGCCGACCGGCAGAACCGTCTCCATCGAATTTGGCGAGTTTCCCCAAGAGGGGATCGAACAGGACTACACCTACCACGTCGATCGTGCCCGCTTCGATCTCCTGCTTCTTGAACATGCTGAGGCGTTGGGTTCCGAAGTGGTGCAGGGTACGCCGGTCATGCAGGTCAACTTCGACGGCGATCAGGCGTGCGGAGTGAGAGCCTCGGTCGACGGGCAGGAGCGCGATATCGGGGCACGCATCGTTGTCGATGCGAGCGGCCGCCGCGGACTTCTCGGCCGCCAACTCGGTCGATTCAAGCCCGACCCGCTATTCAACCAGTTCGCTGCGCATGCATGGTTCGAGAAGGTCGATCGGGGAGACCAGGGAAACGCGGACTTCATCCATATCTACTTCCTCCCCGTCGAACGAGGATGGGCCTGGCAGATCCCGATCAACGAGAGCGTGACCTCGATGGGCGTTGTCACCGAAAGAAACCATTTCATTCGCAGCGGCGAGGACCTGGAGAGGTGGTTCAGTCGACACGTCTCAAGCCACGAAGATCTGAGCCGAGCGATGCATTCCGCGGTTCGGATCACCGACCTGAAGCAGGAAGCGGACTACAGCTACAGCATGAACGATTTCGTCGGCAACGGCTTCCTGATGGTCGGCGACGCAGCTCGCTTCGTCGATCCGATCTTCTCATCGGGTGTCAGCGTCGCACTCTACTCAGCGAAGTTCGCAGCCGAAGTGATCCCGACCGCTCTCGAGTCCAAGAGCCCCCGAGCCGCCGCCTTCGCCCCATACCAGCAGAGACTCGAAAAAGGGGTGGCCGTCTGGTACGAGTTCATCTGCCTCTACTACAAGCTGCTGCCTTCGTTCACCTACTTCATTCAGTCTCCCCAGTACCGTCTCGAGATCCTGAGACTGCTTCAGGGAGAAGTCTTCGACCGGGGTGAAGTCGAGGTGCTCGACCGAATGCGAGATTTCATCCAGGCGGCTCAGAACTCGGAAACACATGCCTTCCGTTCGAGTCTCACGGATCTTCCCATTCCGCCCCGGTCATAGGCTCCATCACAGCCAAGGGCAGCGCCATCCTGAATCATGGAATTCGAGGCCGCCGTAACCCAGTACGACGGGGCGCCCCGACTTGAACATCAGACCACCACACGCTTCAGACTTGCGGCCTCGAGCCAGAGCCAGCTCGCCAACATCCACCGCGAGCAGACGGCCTTCCATCCATTCGGCCCTCGCCGCACCGATCCTCAGGCCACGCTACTCCCCACCTACAGCCTCACTCTCCAACAACCGCGCCCCGCGCAGGATGTTGCCCATCGCGTAGTTGCCTTCGTGACAGGCGTACTCGTAGAGCTGGTCGTCGGTCTTCGGCCACGGTAGTTCGCCGGAGTAGGGGGCGATGTAGTCGGGGTCGTTGACGGTGAACTCGTAGCGCAGGTCGCCACTGGGTGAGGGGGTGAAGCGCTCGGTGATCTCGAGGCCCGGGGGGACGGTGCCCTCGACCAGGAAGTTGGTGGTCTCGACCACCAGGGTGTCGCCCTCCCACCAGCCGATCGAGTCGCCGCCACGCGAGACGATCTCGGGCGGGACGTGCTCTGAGTCGAGGCGGATGATGCGGGCCCAGTGCATCCACTCGGCGAGGATCATGACGTGAGTGTCGGTCTGCACGACGGTCTTGACGTTGTTGTAGAGGATCGGTCGGGTGGGCACGGTGGCGGCGCCGAGGTAGATGCAGCGGACGATCGTCGGCAGCGACTCGGGACCGTCGTAGGGTCCGCGCTCCTGACCGAGCCACCAGGCGCTGCCGGTGTTCTCGAAGGCGTAGGCGAACTGGTCGGCGCGCCGCGCCTTGCCCTGGTCGGTCAGGGCCGGCATGCGTCCGTTGGGAGGATCGACCAGGATCGAGGTGCGGAACTTGCCGTCGATGGCCAACGTCGCGCTGCCGCGATCGATCCAGAAGGCGTTGTAGCCGCCGACCTTGCCGCTGGCGCCGGCCGAACCGTCACCGCCCGGCGGCGGCGCCTCGCGGTTCGGATCGCTGGCGCTGTTGGCGGCCGCCATGGCCGCGGCTTCCCTCTTCTCGATCTGCTCGGCCTCTTCCCGGGTCATCTCGAGCCGGTCGCCGTAACGCGGGTCACGCTCGAAGGGCGTCAGGCTGGCGAGGTCGTAGTTGCCCGTCAGGTCGGGCTTGCCGTCGGCGGTTCGAGCGATGCCGTCGGCCTCGGCTGCGAAGCCGGGGGCGGCGAGTGCGAAGACGAGGACGAAAGCGAGAGGGGAAGTTCTGGACATCGATGACCTCCTGGGAAGCCGGCGTCGTTCCTCGGACTCTGTGACCCGATGGGGGCTGGTTCAGATTACTCGACCCAATATCTCACAGGCAGGAGGTGGCTCACCACGGCTCGGTAGCCTGCCATCACGATCCTGCCTCCAGCGCAGGCGCGCACTGCCGACGGTCGTCCCCACTCCTGAGGGTAGTTGACCGGGATCGACCGGTCAGCTACCTTCCACCAGGATGATCCTCGCCCTCTCCACGACTTCGGGACAGGCGCCCGACCTCGACCGACGATCGGCACCGGCGAAGGCCTAGGCGAAGATGGACCTCGGACGCCGCAGCTTCACCAACTGGCTGCTCGGCACCTCATTCGGAGCACTCGCGGCGTCGATCGTCTACCCGGTGGTGCGATTCCTGAGCCCGCCACGCGTGGCCGAGGCGAGCACCAACGAGGTCGAGGTGGGCCTGGCCAACGATCCGGAGCTGCTCGAGAACGGCTTCATGATCAGGCCGTTCGGAGCCGATCCGGTGATCGTCGTGCGCGTGGCCGACAACGACTTTCGCGCGTTCAGCGCGGTCTGTACCCACCTCGACTGCATCGTCTCCTACCGCAAGGATCGCGAGCTCATGTGGTGCTACTGCCACGACGGGAGTTTCGACCTCACGGGTCGCAATGTCGGCGGGCCACCGCCGAGACCGCTACAGGCCTACAGCGTTCACCTCGTCTCGAGAGGCCAGGGGCAGCCACAAACCCTGGTGGTGCGGAGGTCTTGACCCTGACCACCAGGCCTTCCCGGCGAGAGCGGGCGATTCGATGGCTGGGTGCCCGATTCGCGCACGGCGAGGAGGCCACCGCCCCGCCGACTTCGCTGTTGCGCCTGGCTACGGAGAAGACGGTTCCCGTCCACCGGCGCACGCCGTTCTACTACTTCGGCGGAATGTCGCTCTTTTTCTTCCTCGTCCAGGTCATGACCGGCATCCTGTTGATGCTCTACTACCGCCCCTCCACCGACGAGGCCTTCGAGTCGGTCGAGTTCATCATGACCACCGTTTCCTTCGGGTGGCTGATCCGGTCGCTCCATTCGTGGTCCGCGAACCTGATGGTCTTCTTCGCCTTCGCCCACATGGCGAGCGCCTTCTTCATGAAGGCCTATCGCAAACCTCGGGAACTCACCTGGGTGACCGGTTGCATCGTCCTGTTTCTGACGTTGGCGTTCGGCTTCTCCGGCTACCTCCTGCCCTGGAACCAGCTCGCCTTCTTCGCCACCAAGGTAGGAACGGATATCGCCGGCTCCGTGCCCGTCGTCGGCGACTGGTTGCTCCGCTTCCTGCGCGGTGGCGACCGGGTCGGCGGCGCCACGCTGTCACGCTTCTACGGCTGGCACGTCGCCATCCTACCGGCGCTGACGACCCTTCTTCTCGGCCTGCATCTGCTCTTCGTTCAACTCAAGGGCATGAGTGTGCCTCCCGACGAGGACCGCAAGAAACTCAGTTCGATGAAGTTCTTTCCGCACTTCGCGCTGCACGAGGCGTTCGTCTGGACGCTCGCCCTGGGCGTGCTGGCCGCGCTGGCGGCACTCTTCCCATGGGAGCTCGGCGAGAAGGCCGATCCGTTCGCCGCCGCCTATCGCGACATTCGACCCGAGTGGTACTTCGTCTTCATGTTCGAAACCCTGAAGCTGGTGCCCGGCGGCGAGATCCTGGGAGTCGAGTACGAGTCCATCGTCATTCTCGGCTTCGCCGTCCTGGGCGTGCTCCTGGTGGCGGTGCCGTTTCTCGATCGCGGCGTCGTCACTCGGGGTAGGAGCCCAGCCTTCACAGCCCTGGGGGTCATCGCACTGATCTACGTGGTCGGCATGACCGCCTGGGGCTACCGGTCGCTGGTGCCGTTCTTCGTGGTCCTGGCAACCGCGGGTCTGGTAGCGATCCTGGGCTGGATCGGACACCGGCCCGGGCCGGGATGGATCTCGATCGCCACGGAGCGTCGGAAAGACCCATGAGACCCGCATACGTCCTCGGACTCGTGATCGGGCTCACCGCGGCTGCCACGGCCCTGGCCCAGGGTCCCGAAGCCACCGAAACCTCCTGCACGATCTGTCATTCGGACGGGGATCTCGTCCAGCAAGGGCACCTCGAGATCGTCACCGACTTCAGCCAGGACGTGCACTCCGAAGTCGGGTTGTCGTGCCACGACTGCCATGGAGGGAATCCCGACCCGGTTGTCGCGGACGATCCGGAACTGGCAATGGACGCGTCCTTCGCCGACAATCCGTATCGCGGCGCCTGGGATCCCATGGATATCCCCTCTGCCTGCGGACGGTGCCACTCGGATCCCTCCTACATGAGGACCTACAAACCGGCTGCACGTGTCGACCAGGAGACCGAGTATCGGGTCAGTCGACATGGCCTCGCCCTCCAGCAGGGAGACACCGCAGTCGCCACGTGCACGAGTTGTCACGGCACCCATGGAATCAAACGATCGTCCGACCCCGCCTCGCCGGTCTATCCGACGAACGTGGCCGAAACCTGCAGCGGTTGTCATTCTGACGCCGAGGCAATGGCCGGGCGCACGCTCGCCGACGGCAGACCGCTCCTCGTCGACCAGCACGCCCGCTGGAGCCTCAGTGTTCACGCGCAAGCCCTGCTCGAGAAGGAGGACCTCTTCGCCCCGACCTGCAATGACTGCCACGGAAACCACGGCGCCGCTCCCCCGGGCTTCGACTCGCTGAGCTTCGTCTGTGGGCAGTGCCATCGCCGTGAAGCCGAAAGCTTCCTCCAGAGCCCCAAGTTTGCCGGACTCGAATCGCACGTCGACTACATGGCCGCTTCGGAGAGTTGCGCTGACTGTCACGCAGAGCCAGAACCTCAGGCCGCGATCGAGGAACACATCCAGCTCGTCGGGTGTTCGATGTGCCACGGCAACCATGCCGTCGTGCGACCGACCATCGCGATGCTCTCCCCTCTGCCGGAAACTCCTTGCGCCTTCTGTCACGAGGCCAGCGGTCCACGGTCCGAGGTCCTCGGGCGACCCGAGAGCAGCCTTCGGGCCTACGAGTCGAAGAGAGACTCGCTGCTCGCAACGGCTCGGGCCTCAGGCCTCGACGGCGAAGCGCTCTTCGATGCGCTGGTCGATCAGGCTCTGCTTCTCCCCGAGCACACGCTGCACGAGAGCGAAGGAGAACTCGCGCGAGTGCTGCGCCCGGAGTTCGCCCGACTCTTCACGAAATTCCGTATCGGCAAGACCCACCTCGAGTACATCGATCCGGCGACCGGTGAGGTGAGGCACGAACGTATCCGCCGCTGTAGCGACTGCCACGCTCGAGAACCGGCGTTCACCGACGACCCGGTGGGGCTCCAGGTTTCGGCGTCGATTCTCGAGATGACTCGGGGTCTCACCGCGCAGATCGGGCGGGGAGAAAGAACCCTTCTGGCCGCAAGGCGCGGCGGCGTCCAGACATCGGGCGTCGAACTGGCTCTCGGTCGAGCGATCGACGCCCAGATCGAACTCGAAGCGCTCGCACACACCTTCTCAGTCGACGACGGCGGTGCTTTCAGCGAGAGAAGTCGCGAGGGCTACGAACTCGCGCGGCTGGCTCTGCTGGCAGGCGACGAGGCCCTCGAGGAGCTTCAATCGCGACGCCGTGGACTCGGCGTCTCGCTGCTCTTCATCTTCCTGGCCCTGGTCGCGCTGGCCCTGAAGATCCGTATGCTCTGATACCTTAGGAACTACAGATGACCACGGATCTCGCCGGCCTGATCGCCTTCATTCTGCTTGCGGTCGCTCTGATCATTCTCGTCGTAGCTCGTCCCAGGCTCACGACCAGGGCGGGGGGCAGCGCCCTGGCATTCATGGCTCTCTTCGTGCTGCCGGTCGTTGCGACTTTCAATGGAGTCAATCGACAGTTCACCAGCGCCAAGACAACCGAGTTCTGTCTCTCCTGTCACGTCATGGAGCCCTACGGAGAGAGTCTCTCCCGTGACGACACCGACTACCTGCCCGCTGGGCATTTCCAGAACAATCGAATCCCCAAGGACCAGGCCTGCTACACCTGCCACACCTCGTACGCCATGTTCGGCGGCACCCAGGCAAAGTTGAAGGGCATTCAGCACATGTGGGTGAACTATCTCGGGACGATCCCTGAAGAGCTGGAACTCTACGAGCCGTTCAGCAATCGAGAATGTCTGCACTGCCACGAGGGTGCACGGTCCTACGAGGAGAATGACCTGCATGCAGAGATGCTCGGCGAACTGGCGACCGGCGAACTCTCGTGTCTCGAATGCCATGCCTCGGTTCACGAGGTCGAGTCGATCCACGGCGCCGACAAATGGAGATCGAAAAGGTGAACCGCTCGCTACGCGTCTGGATCAACCCCTTTCGCTGGAGTCGTGAAAGCCGCCAGAGCAGCGCCGGCGTTCTCGTGAGTTGGGGGTTGATGGTGCAGGCCTTCACCCTGCCCTGGGCCCATCCCCTGAGCTTCTCGATCTTCCTGCTCGTCGGGTGCTCGCTCGTCGCCCTGGGAATCGTGCTCTATCTCTCCACCCTGCTCTTCAGCGAGCCGGCGATCGACGCCGCCAACGCTGCGGCGGAGCTACCCGACAGCCCAGGCAACCGAGGCTGAACTCCACCGCGACGCGGCCGTCACTCCTCGGCGAATCCGCCCGGGTCAGAGCAGTGAAATCAGACGTTCTCAGGTCAAGGGGTCTTGAGGCTCACGATCCAGTCGGCCAGCTTTTCGAGATCCTTCTTCGTACCCTTGTAGGTGCTGATGTGCGTCTTGCCCTCGAGTTCGACCTCCTTGAGAACCCACTGCGTGATCCAGGCAGCGTCGCGCTCGGTCGTGCCGAGGTCGGCACCCTTGGTCTTTTCTGAAGGAATCTTGCGTTCGACGCCGAGCTTCTCGATCGAGTGACAGTTGTTGCACTTGGACTCCTCGAACAGCTTCACATTCGCATCCTCTGCGGCCGCAGCGGAGGGGATCAGGATCCCGACGAGGGCAGCGCACATCAGCGCCGGAAGCAGGACTCGGGTACGGAGCGTTGGCATCGGATTTCTCCTTCTCGACTTCGTTGCAACAGGAACAAGGACAGCGGACCGAGGCTCTAGAAACCCAGCTTGAGATGCACACCGACCACGTCGGCCTGGTAGTCGCCGTTGTTGGCTGCCAGGAGGATGGTCGATGGCAGGTACGGCTGCAACCCAACGAGGTTGAAGCTGTCGATCATGTAGTCCTCGTACAGGTAGGTCAGCCCGATCTCAGCTCGTTCCGTGACATCGAACGTCACCTTGAGGTGCAGCGCCAGCAGTTCAATATCCTCGTAGTTGGCGATGTCCTCCGTGGACAAACCACCCGGCGGCGAGAAGAAGTCAGCCAATCCATCAGACTCGGACCAGTTCCCGGACAGATCCCAGTGCAGCCTCTCAGAGGACTCCACGGTCAGGCCGAGCCCCCAGGTCGAATTGTCCTCGTCGAAGGTGATCTGCCAATCATCGAGAGGATTCATGGACGGGGTCGAGCCCGACTGGCGAGAACGCATCACGTTGGTGCGCTGTGCCAGATCGCCGAAGACGAAGAACGTGAACCTCTCGCTCGCCTCGTAGGAGACCTCTCCGTTGTAGCGCAAGGTTTCGTCCGAGATCAGGCCCAACACACTCTCGTCGTACTTCTCGTCGTAACTCGACACGCCCAGGACCACACTCCAACTGGGGCTCGGATACAGCATGACCTGCACGTTGTAGTTGTCGAAGTCCCTGGCTGCCTGGTCGAACTTCCTCAAGTCCGGGTTCTGATCGACCGTGTCCGCGTCCACGAAACTGTCGAGCTGCGCCTCGACCCGGTAGTCGGAGATCGTCCGCATCCCCTTCTCCCAACCGGCCCGCACACTGACGGCGTCGGAGGGTCTCGTGTCGAAAGTGACTCCGAACACGTCCTCATCGGACTTGTCGACCTCGCGGAACTCACGTTCCCAACTCTTCACGTGGTAGGAGAACGTCAAGGCGCTGTTGGCACCGACATCCCAGTCGAGTTCGAGTCCCAGATCGTCGCGACTGTAGCCATACGGCACCGACAGGCGGGGAATCTCCTCCCAGACGGCGTCGAAGCGAACGTATCCGGGAAACTCCACCCGGGCAGAGCGGTTGTCGTAGTCGTAGTAGCGGTAGCGCAGGCTCAGTTCGAAGTTCTCACCCAGTTCTTTCGAGGCGTTTCCGAAGAAGCTGCTCGTGCGAACCTCGGTGTCGGCGCGGCCGACAGGCAGGTTCCCGACGTTGGTGGGATCGAACTCCTCGCCGGTGCCGGGGACCAGACCGACGATCGCCGAATTGAGGGTGTACTGGAGCAGCGGATCGTCCTGCGTCATCGAACTCACCGTAGCGCTGCCGCTGACACGCCAGCCCCCCTCATCGCTCTTGTACCGTCCGTCGATGAACAGTGCGTCGGACTGATTGTCGGGAGCCAGATCGGCGAGACCGCGACTCGGCCCGTTGACCGAAGCTGCTCCCGGGCTGAGGTACGCCCTGCCATCGGTCGAGTCACTCCCGAACCAGGGGTTGTCCCACTGCAGCGTCGAGTTGTCGTTCCTGAACTCGGAGTGACGAAGCCCGGCTCTCAGTCCCCCCTGGCGACTGTTCCACGCACCCGAAATCTCGGTGTCGGTGGTCTGGTAGTCGATCGGCTCGTAGATCTCGATGACGTTCGAGAATCCGAAGCTGCCACCGTACGGGCGACTCCCGGACCGATTCTCCTGCTTCACGTCGAAGGCGAATCCGAACTTGCCCATCTTGTTGACGTCCACCCGACCATGGGCGCGATTGCGCTGGAGGCCGAGATCGATCAGATTGGCCGTCTGCTGGTATGGCGAGATCAGACCGTTCAAGAAATCGAAGTTGACGCCACCCGGCGAGATCCCGTACTGGGTCCGTATCGCTTCTTCGAACGACGCCTGAACCGGGTCTGCGATCTCGAAGAGGCCTCCCTGGGCCGAATAGAGGAAATTGCCGCCATTGCCGAATCGATGCTGGATCCGGTTGTAGTCGAAGAACAGTCGATAGCGCCCTTCTTCACCGATGTCCATGGTGTAGCGAGCATCCCTTCGATCGATGTTCTCTCCCCGGAAGGAGAACGTCAGGTCCCCGTCCGCCGACTCACCGAAGATCCGCAGCGACGGGATGCGGAAGCCGCTGCGCAGATCCCGATACTCCTCGAATTTGGCGGAGTTCCCGTCAACGTGGGTCTGGATCGTCTCGAGCACGATCTCGTCGACTCGAAAGGTGAACTTCTCCTCGTCCTCGGCTGCGAGGACTGGCGTGACGACGAGGAGAAGCGCAACGGAGAATCCGGTCGCGAGCAGTCTGGTGGTCTTCATCAACATCTCGACCTCCTAGCGAGCCAGATAGGGCGATGAGGGATGGTTGCTGCCGTGGACTGCAGAGTGGCAGTTCGTGCAACCGCGATTGAATTCACGATTCGAGGGCCGCGTACCGTCGGCGTTGGTGGTCGCGTCGTAAACCGAACTGGGATGCCTGGTGTTGGCATGACACTGCTGGCAGAGGAAGGGAGTCGACGTCTTCTGGAGCTTGAAGTGGTTCGAGCCATGCGGTGTGTGACAGTTCAGGCAGCTCTCGCGAACCGGGGCATGCTCCCAGAGGAAGGGGCCCCGCTTCTCGGCGTGGCAGCTGTAGCACTGATCGTTGACCGAGGCTTGAATGACCATCTTCTCGGTCGCCGAGCCGTGCGGGTTGTGACAGTCGGAACACCCGATCTGCCCCTCCCGAATCGGATGATGCGAACGCTTCCAGGTCTCGGCGCGAACGTCCTTGTGACACTCGTAGCACTGCTCCTTCGCGGTGTGCGTCTTGAGCTGATGGGTCTCCGACTTGAACTCGTGGACGGAATGACAGGAGAGGCACGACAGCCCGCGCTTCGCGTGCTCGCCATCGTTCCAGAAGAACTGCTGCTCTCCCTTGTGGCACCGCTGACAGGTCGCGGTCTGGTCGTCAACCGAGAGCTTCAAGATGGAAGGCAAGAAGGGCTTCGTCGCCCAGGTCCTCGGAATGAGCGCGCGCAGGTCCGTGACAGGCCTCGCAACCGCGCGACGAAAGCTGGCTGACGCCCAGGATGAACGAGAACGCGGTCATCAGGATCGGGCGGAAGCGCAGGCTGGCGGCCGTGGTCGCGGCCTCCACGAGGCCCTTGCCTTCTTCCTCTTCCTGTTGCTTGGCGAACTCGACGATCAGGATGGCGCTCTTCGCCGCCAGCCCGATCAGCAGCACCAGGCCGATCTGGGTGTAGATGTTGTTGTCGAAGCCGCGCGCCAGGGTGAGCGACCGACGGCGCCGAGGATGGCCAGCGGCACCGACAGCATCACCGCCAGGGGGATGTGCCAGCTCTCGTACTGCGCCGCCAGGAACAGGAAGACGAACACGATCGCCAGGCCGAAGATCAACGGCGCCAGGTTGCCCGCCGCCTTCTGCTGCTGGGTCACCCCCGACCACTCGAAGCCCATCTGGGCCGGCAGCACCTGCCCGGCGAGGCGCTCGATCTCGTCGACCGCCTGCGCCCTCGCTGAAGCCCGGCGTCGGCGCTCCGGTGATCGTCGAGGACGGGGAACATGTTGAAGCGGTTGATCGTTCTCGGGGCCCACGGTGTCGCTGACCGCACCAGGGTGCCCAGGGGCACCATCTGGCCGGCGGCGCTGCGCACCTCGAGGCGCTTGATGTCGTCGACCCGCCTGCGGAACTGCTGGTCGGCCTGGACCATCACCCGCCAGGTGCGCCCGAAGAGGTTGAAGTCGTTGACGTAGGCCGAGCCGAGGTTGGCCTGCAGGGTGTTGAAGACCGACTGGAGGGGGATGCCCAGGGTCTTGGCCTTCTCCCGGTCGACGTCGACGTAGATCTGGGGCACGCTGGCCCGAAGTTCTGGTTGACGCGGGTGAGCACCGGACTCTGGTTTCCCGGCGGCGACCAGGTCGTTGGCGAAGGTCTCGAGCTGGCCCAGGCCGAGCCCGCCGCGGTCCTGCAGCTCCATCTGGAAGCCGCCGGCGGCGCCCAGACCCTGGATCGGCGGTGGACCGAAGGCGAACACGATCCCCTCGTCGATCTCGACGAGCCGTGCCTGGGCAGTCCGCCGATCATGCTCGAAGACCGTGTTCTCCGCGCTCGTCCCAGGGCACGAGCGTGACGATCGACAAGCCGTAGTTGGGCCCCTGGATGCCGTCGAGCATCGAGTAGCCGCCCACGGTGACCACGTTCGCGCGACACCCGGCAGTCTCGAGCATCTGCTCGAGTGACCTCGTCCATCACCTCCTCGGTCCGCTCGAGGGACGGCGCCGTTGGGGAGCTGGGCGTTGACGAAGAAGTAGCCCTCGTCCTCGATGGGGACGAAGCCGCCGGGCAGCCGCCGTCAGCCGAAGAAGGTCGCGGCCAGCAGGCCCACGAAGACCACCATCAGCCATGGCCGCCTTGCGGAGCATCACCGCCACGGCGCCCCGAGTAGCGCTTCGGTCGTGCCCTCGAACATCCGGTTGAACCAGGTGAAGAAGCGACCCTTCTTCTCGGAAGAAGGACGCAGCAGCAGGCCGCACAGCGCCGGGCTCAGGGTCAGGGCGTTGATCGAGGAGAAGATCGTCGCCACCGAGATGGTGATCGCGAACGGTCGGTAGAGCCGTCCGGTCAGGCCCGGCATCAGCAGGGTCGGCACGAACACCGCCAGCAGCACCAGGGTGGTCGCGATGATCGCGCCGCCGACCTCGTCCATGGCCTTGGCGGTGGCCTCCTTGGCGCCCAGGCCCCTCGGTGTCTATGAGGCGCATGGTGTTCTCGACCACCACGATGGCGTCGTCGACGACGATGCCGATGGCCAGCACCAGGCCGAACAGGGTCAGGTTGTTGATCGACTGGCCCGATGACCAGCATCACCGCGAAGGTCCCGATCAGCGACACCGGGATGGTGATGGCCGGAACCAGGGTGGTCCGGAAGTCCTGCAGGAAGATGTAGACCGTGAAGATGACCAGCAGGATCGCGATGATCAGCGTCTCCACCACCTCGGCGATCGACTGCGTGATGTACTCGGTGGAGTCGTAGGGGATCGACCACTCGAGCCCCTCGGGGAAGTCGCCGGAGAGGTCCTCCATCGCCGCCCGGACCCCGTCCGTCACCGCCAGGGCGTTGGAGCCGGGGATCTGGTAGATGCCCAGAAGGCTCGACGGCTTGCCGTCGAGCTGGGCGTACCAGGTGTAGCCCTGGGCCCCGAGCTCGACCCGGGCCACGTCGCGGACCCGGACCACCTGGCCCCGTTCGCCGCGCTTGACGATGATGTTCTCGAACTGCTCGACCTCGGTCAGGCGTCCCAGGGTGGTGACCGTGTACTCGAAGTTCTGTGCCGATGGCCGACGGGCGGCTCGCCGATCTTGCCGGCGGCCACCTGGACGTTCTGTTCCTGCAGCGCGCCGATCACCTCGGCCGTCGTCAGCCCGCGCGCCTTGAGCAGGTCCGGATCGAGCCAGATCCGCATGCCGTAGTCCTTGGCGCCGAAGACCTGGACCTCGCCGACGCCCTCGACCCGCGCCAGCACGTCCTTGATCTGGGTGGTGGCGTAGTTGGAGAGGAACATGTCGTCGTAACGGCCGTCCGGCGAGTAGAGCGTCGTGCAGAGCACCAGCTTGGTCGACTTCTTCTTGACCTTGACGCCCTGGCGCTTGACCTCCTCGGGCAGCAGCGGTTCGGCCACCGAGACCCGGTTCTGGGTCAGCACCGTGGCCATGTCCACGTCGGTGCCGACCTCGAAGGTGACCGTGAGCTCGTAGGCTGCCGGAGCTCGAACTCTTCGACGACATGTAGAGCATGTCCTCGACGCCGTTGATCTCCTGCTCGATCGGCTGGGCGACGGTTTCGGCGACGACGGCCGCGCTCGCACCCGGGTAGCTGGTCGAAACGCTGACCGTGGGCGGCGTGATGTCGGGCATGCTCTCGACCGGCAGGATCGGGATCGGAGATCGCGCCGACGATCACCACCACGATGGCGATGACCAGCGCGAAGATCGGCCGGTAGATGAAGAAGCGACTCATCGATCAGTCCCGCGCCACCGGTTCGGTCGGCGTCACCGGCATCCCCGGTCGCGCCCGCAGCAGGCCGTCGACGATGTAGGTCTCGCTACCGTCGAGGCCTTGGAGAACCGGGATCATGCCGTCCGGCTGCACCGCTCCCAGTTCGACGTAGCTCTGCTCGACGACGTTGCCTTCGCCGACCACGTAGACGTAGCGACCGCCGAGGTCCGTTCCAATCGCCCGCTCGTCCACCAGGATGGCGTCGGCGACCGACTCGGTGGGAATCCGCACTCGCACGAAAAGTCCGGGGAAGAGCAGCAGGTCGCGGTTCTCCAGCACCGCTCGCAACTCGATCGTGCCAGTAGCCGAGTCCACCGTGTTGCCGATGAAGTCGAGACGACCCTCGTGCGGGAACCGGCCCTCGTCGGTCAGCGTCGACACGCCGACGAAGAACCGCGACCGCGTCCTCGCGGATCTCCTCGCCCGTGACGTCGGCCTGTCGTCCCGCATGTCGCCGCTGCGCAGGGAGCGCAGGACCTGCTCTTCCGGCGCGTCGAAGTAGACGTGGATCGGCTGGATCTGATTGACCGTGGCGAGCAACGTCTGCTCGCCGCCACCGACGACGTTGCCGACGTCGACCAGGTTGCGGCCGATCTGGCCGGTCAGCGGCGAGCGCACCTCGGTGTATGGAGAACTGCAACTCCGCCTGACCAGGGAGGCTTTGGCCGACAGCAGGTTGGCGTTGGCCGTGTCGCGTTTGGCCCGCGCCAGGTCGAGATCGGACTGACTGACCGCGTTGGTCTTGATGGCCTGTTCGATCCGGCGCAGGTCCGACTCCGCCCTTGCGACCTCGGCTTGCGCCGCCTTGACCGCGGCGTCGGCCTGGTCGCGCACCGCCCGATAGGTCTCGGGTTCGATCACGAACAGCAGGTCGCCTTTCTTCACCACCGAACTCGGTTCGAAATGGATCGACTCGAGAACTCCCGCAACCCGCGCTCGGATCTCGACCGATTGGAAGGCGCGTGTGTTGCCGGTGTTCTCGGTGAAGAAGGTGACTTCACGCCGAACCGGCTGTCCGACTCCCACCTCAGGTGGCGTCGGCGCCGGCATCTGAGGCACCTCCTGGCAGGCGGTCAAGAAAAGTGAGACCAGCAGGATTCCGCCATCCCGTCCGAGGCGCAGCGTCCGAGCGTCGATTGTCATGGTTCTCTCCCGGAATCCGGTGTCTGCTCGGCGATCTCCCGTGCGACCTCCTTGGGGTCGGGGTCGTCGGGCGGAGGCGGTGGCGTCCAGCCACCGCCGAGGGCGCGATTCAGAGTGATGGTGTTCAAGACCACCAGTCCCTCCGACTCAGCCAGCAGGTCCTGCTGACTGATCAAGCTGCGTTGAGAATCGAGATAGCTCTGGAAGTCGGTCAGGCCGGACAGGTACTGGGTACGCACCAGTTCGACCGTCCGTTCAGTTGCGTCGACAGCCTCCATCAGGCGGTCGCGCCGGACCTTCTCGCGAGCGCCTGCCACCATGGCGTTCTCGACTTCGGCGAGGGCCTCCAACACGGTGCCCTCCCAGTTCAGCAGGAACTGCTCGGTGCGGGCCTCTTCGACCTTGATCTGACTGCGAATGCGGCCGCGGTTGAAGAGGTTCAAGCGCAGCCCCGGGATCAACGACCAGGTCACGCTGTTGCTCGACGTGAGGCTGCCACTCGACGTGGACTGCAGGCCCAGGAAGCCGGTCAGCGAAAGGCTCGGGTAGAGGTCGGCGGTCGCCACTCCGACGATCGCGGTCTGGGCGGCGAGTTCGCGCTCGGCTCGACGGATGTCGGGACGGCGCCGCAACAGGTCGGCAGGCATGCCTTCGACCACGCGACCGTCCGGGGTGGGAATCACCGGCGGATCGTCGAGCAGGGCATCGACCTCACCGGGAGGAGAGCCCAGCAGTACCGCGAGCCGGTTCACTGACGCCTCCAGCGCAGTCTCGAGAGAGGGGATCGTCGACTGCGAACTCGCCAGGTTCGACTCGGCCTGGGCGACGTCGCGCGCCGAGGTCAGGCCGGCGTCGAATCGGTCGCGGGTCAGCTGCAACGTTCCCTGCTGCGCCTCGACGTTCTGGCGCGCGTACTCGATCCGCAGTTGCAGCGTGCGCAGGTCGACATAGTTGGCAGCGACGTCGGCGAGCAGTACCACCAGCACGTCGCGGTAGTCCTCGATCGACGCCTCCAACCCGGCACGTGCCGATTCCACTTGCCGCCGAACGCGTCCGAAGAGATCGATCTCCCACGACATGCCAACGCCGATCTCGTAGAGGGCCGTCGAGGAAAAGCTCTGTCCGGCGGGCGGCGGGATGAGGCCGTTGTCGCTGGGCTGCTGCCCGCTCACGCTGGCGTCGGCGAAACCGTCCGGGTAGTAGCGGCCGTAGGCCACGCCGAGCAGGGCGCGCGCCTCTGCGACCCGCGCCGCGGCGACTCGCAGACTCAGGTTCGAGAGCGCCGCGCGCTCGATCAAGTCCGTGAGCTTGGGATCGTTGAAGGCGGTCCACCATGCCTCGAGCGGAGTCGTGGAGGAGGCGTCGGCGACCGGTTCGAGGTCCTTCATCACCGACTTCTTCCAGTCGTCGGGAACCGCCAGGGTGGGGTCGGGCTGCACGTAGTCCGGCCCCACGGTGCAGGCGGCTGCCGCCAGTGCTGCGGCCGCGACGACCGCTCGAACTCTCCGAATTCCCATCGGACGGCGAGTCTAGCCGATCCACTCGGGGAATCTGGCTTCCAACGACGCTCCTGGATCCAGGTCCAGGCAACCGGAAACTTGCAGCCGCTCGACCATCCAGCGCCCCACCTGCATCGCCCTGCGAATCCGCTGCCTTTGCTATAGTCCAGCCCCTCCACAGTCGGGCAAGCCCCGCCCGCGCCGGGCGATCAGAAGCCGTGAGTTCGGACGCCGAAGACGGGTGGTGTCGAGCATGAAACGGTACCCGCAGCGCAACCAAGCCCCGAACTCGGGAGCCGTGATCAGCATCGAGTTGCTGCTCTTCTTCACCATCGTGTGCCTGGGCATCCTGGTCGGCTCGGTGATGGCGCGCAACGAGATCCGCACCCTCCTCATCAATCGCTGGCTGACCAGCCGGCCGCTCGAGGTCATGTACACCGATCCGACCAACCCGGATCGCCACCTGATCTTCCAGAAGGCGAGCACCCTCGACCAGTGCGAAGCGCCGCAGATCTACCTGCGCGACCCCAACTTCGACGAACAGTGGGCCACCCTGCTCGGCGTCCATCCGTGGAAGTTCACCAGCCGCGACCGCGTCTTCTACGACGGCGCCAACTGCACCGGCACCGCCTACGTCTCTCCACCCTCGGAGATCTTCCCGACCGGCAAGCTCAACGCCCTCCAGGGTCTCACCTACGCCGTCGCCACACCTACCAACTGGCCCTGTTGGCCCCTCGACCCGACCGAACCCGACACCAATCCCTGCGTCGATGCAGGGACACTCGTGCGCCAGGCCGGTGACCCCCACGCTCCCACCATTGCTTCTGCCTGGACTTCGCTTGCGCCCACCTGCGACGTCGGAGCCGGGGAGGAGATCATCTACGCCGGCGGTGCCGCCGCCACCTGTATCACCGCGCCGGCAGGGCTGGCGGGCATGTGGAAGGGCGAGGATGACTTCGTCAATTCCACCTCGGGCTCGACCGCCGTCAACGCGGGCGGCACCACGTTCGTCGATGCCCAGATCGACCGCGGTTTCACCTTCGCCGGGTCCAACGGAGCCAACACCAACTGCTTCTCTCCACAAGCAAACCCCAACCTCGAACCGGCAACGACCCTGTCCCTCGAACTGTGGATCCGGGGTCCCGCAGCGGGTGCCGCGGAGGTGCGGCTGCCAATCCATAAACCCGGCGTTGGCAACCCCTGGGGCGCCTACGGAATCCTTCAGCAGGGGGCGAACGCCTGGTTCTTCGTCGACACCGACGCAACGGCAGGGCCCAGCACCCTCTTCAAGTTCCTCGGACCCGTCTTCGACAACGCCTGGCACCACATCGCCGGCACCTACGACGGCGCCCAGGTTCGTGCCTTTCTCGACGGCGCGGAGCCGTTTCCACCCGTCGCTCTCTCGGGGGACATCGAGTACGGCTTCTTCGGCGCCGGTCCTCCCTACTACCTGTCGATCGGTTCGCGCTTCTGCAGCGGTGGTGGGGGCAACGACATCTACAGCTTCGTCGGCGAGTTGGACGAGGTCTCCATCTACAACTCGGTCCTGACTCCCGCCGAGATCCAGGAGATCTACGACGCCGGTGCCGACGACATGCTGGGCAAGTGCACGGGCGACGAGACGACCTGTCCGGGCAGCCCCGGCGGCCCCGACTTCAACGTCCCGGACGGAACCAAGGTCGGTTACATCGGGAGCGGTCGCCTCGTGCAGGCGCTACCCCCCTCGGTGACCGACGGGTCCTCCTGCCTGCTCGGACTCTGGACCGGCAAGCGAACCGACGGTGCGGCCCCGGGTCCGAGTACGTTCCGCATCTTCCTGGGCAACGAGCTCCCGGGCCCCGTCCCCAACAATCGAGCCTGGCAGATCCTCGAACCAGGCCCCAACCATCCCCAGGGAGGCACAGGCCTGGTTCTCAACAGCGTCCAGGCCGACCAGTGGGAGTACAGAACCTACAGTTTCACCGTCCTTCCCGATCAAGGCGGTGACCCCAACGTCAACGACACGATCTTCGATTCACCCCTCAACAGCTTCACGGCCGGCTCTCATCCGCCCAGCAACGGCACCGGGAGTGGCAACCTCTTCCTCTACCTGGAGGCCTCGAACGCCGGCCAGGTTCTGTGGGACAACGTGTCGCTCAGTTGCGATGGCTCCCCCGACCTGATCACCAACGGCAGCTTCGAAACCCCGGCATTCGCACCACTGCCCGAAGACGGCAAGTTCAGCCCCAATTTCGCAGCACGGCCCACCGCGTGGGACGTCGGCGCCGCCAGCAGCCCAGCCCAGGCCACCGGGGTCCGTGGCCACTTCGATCCCACCCTGGCTCACGTAGCCGCCTTCGACTTCGCCTCGATCTGCACCCCGCCCACCGACATCGAGATTCCCGGGGGCGAACTCCTGTGTGAGAACGTCCTCGTTCCGCTCACCATCCCCGGCCTCACGTCAGTCGTCTCCGTCGACTTCGACGGCGACAACCTGCTGCACGGCTTCACCCCGCCCCTATCCGTCTTCCCCGTCCTCTTCGGACTGGAAGAACGGCAATACGTAGCCCCAGGCGCCACGGAGTCGGACCACCCAGCGGTCGACCCCTAGGGTCGACCGGACCGGGGCGGCCGGCGCCGTGTCCTCGGCGAGATGCCGTG
The DNA here is from genome assembly GCA_942492505.1 of Thermoanaerobaculia bacterium. GTDB lineage: Bacteria > Acidobacteriota > Thermoanaerobaculia > Multivoradales > Multivoraceae > CALOFD01. Next base: position 80,139 of record CALOFD010000043.1, on the reverse strand, counting down.
CGATCCCCGGCCGGCCTACAAAGAGTCAGGACGGACGATTTCTAGTAGATCCACCGCAGGCAACCCATCGGCAAAGATAGTCGCCAATCGGCCCCATGCCTCCCGGGGCTCCTCCAGCCGGAAGCGTTGCGCCAACGGATCGGTGGCCGCGACTCGCACGAAGCTCTCGCTCGTGATGCGACGGAGCAGGCCGCTCTGGATCAGGATGTGGCCGAGAGGGGCGGACTCGGACTCGACGGCCTCTCTCACGCTGGCGGGACAGACGCCGAAGTTGAGCAGCATGACGCCGGTCATCACGACGGTGCCGTCGGCGATCTCGAGGTCGAGCTTTCTGCCGTAGAGGTCGCCCTGGCGGTGGACCTGGTAGGGAACCACCTTCACCTCTTCGCCCCATCGCGCCTCCAGGGTGACGGTCATGTGGTTGTCGTGAACGAGCAGACGGTGCCAGGGGTCGGGGACCTGGTCGGCTCTCACCACTTCACAGTCCGGCACGCGCGACTCGCCGAAGAAGGCGAGGAGCAGGCGGAGTTCCTTGTTGGGATCGAGGGGGGACATGCGGTTCCTTCGCGACGGCCGTCGACCGGGTCCAGCCGACTCCGGGGCGGGAATGCTACCCCGATCCGGGCTTGGGTCCTGCCGAGAGCATTTGATACCTTCTCGGCGTCACTGCAGACGGAGAGGCGGGAGGACGCGAACAGGCATGAGCCTACGCCGATGGAGGAAGCGAATGACCCGATTCGTTCGACATGTGGAGGTCGGCGCCGAGCCGGGAGCCCTCAAGCCGGGACCCAAGAAGGTCGATGACGTCACGATCGACGTCTTGACCTACAGCGCCGACAACTGTCACGAGGCGAAGGTCGAGACCATCGGCGAAGCGCTCCAGGCGCTTCGCGACTCGAAGGACTACGACCAGATCGTCTGGCTCAACATCACCGGCCTGCACGACGTCGAGATCCTCACCGAGCTCCGCGACCACTTCGATCTCCATCGCCTGGCCATGGAGGACGTGGTCAACGTCGGCCAGCGCCCGAAGGTCGAGTTCTTCCCCAACCAGGTCTTCATCATCATGCGCATGCTGAGCTTCGTCGGCGGTTCGCTGCGACCCGAAGACCGCGAGGAGCAGCGGATCGAGGTCGAGCAGTTCTCGCTGTTCTTCGGCAAGAGCGTCGTCGTCACGCTGCAGGAGAAGGAGAACGACCCCTTCGACGGGGTCCGGGAGCGAATCCGGCGCGGCACCGGCAACATCCGCCATCGCGGCGCCGACTACCTTGCCTACGCGCTGGTGGATGCTCTCACCGACAGCCTCTACCCGATTCTCGAAGCCTACGGTGAGTGGATCGACGTCCTCGAAAGGCAGTTGATCCACAACTCGTCGCCGGAGCAGATCGAGACCGTCCAGGGCATCAAGCGCGACCTGCTCTGGATGCGACGCTGCGCCTGGCCGCACCGCGAAGTGATGAGCGCCCTCGAACGACCCGATGCCAGTGACCTGATCGCCGAGGATACGCGCCCCTACTTTCGCGACTGCTACGAGCACTCGATCCAGTTGATGGATGTCGTCGAGACGTTCCGCGACCTCGCCGGCGGCCTCACCGACCTCTACCTGTCGAGCGCCTCGAATCGAATGAACGAGGTCATGAAGGTCCTCACCATCATCTCGTCGATCTTCATCCCGATGACCTTCGTCGCCGGCATCTACGGCATGAACTTCAATCCCGACCAGAGCGTCTGGAACATGCCGGAACTCAACTGGGTATTCGGCTATCCCGCGGCCCTCGGAACGATGGTGGGAATCGCGCTGGTGATGATCGCCATCTTCCGACGCAAGCACTGGCTCTAGGTACCGGCCGCCAAACATCGGTAATAGCTGATGAAACGACCCATGGAGGAACCGGAATGTTAGGATTTCCCCGCATCCTCGCTCCGGATCTCGGAGAGACTCGCCGGTAGGACAGAACAAGGAGGCCCGACCTGGACATCGGACTCAGCGAAAACTGGTCGCGCATCGTCTATCTGGCGATCGCCCTGGCGTCGGCCGCCATCCTCTGGTGGGTGATCGGATTCGTTCAGCAACGAGCCCGGTTGATGAAGAGCTTCGGCTTCGCCCTGCGGGTCGGAGCCCTGGCCGTGGGCGTCCGACTCTACGGACTCCTCGATCCGGAAACCCCGACCTGGTTCGAGACCGGCCTCGACTGGTTGCTGGTCTTCGCCGGCAGCGTCGTCGTCATCCGGATCATCGGTCTCTACGTCTTCGAGGTACTGCTCGAGAGCCAGCGCGGCATGCGGCTGCCGCCGCTGCTGCCGCCGGTCATCCTCGGCACCACCTACATGGTCACGGCCTTCGTTTCCCTGAAGGTCTTCTACCCCGACCTCCCGATGACCAGCCTGGTCGGTGCCTCGGCGGTGACCTCCCTCGTCCTCGGTCTCGCCCTGCAGCCGATCCTCGGCAACTTCTTCGCCGGCATCGTGATCTCCGTCGAGCGTCCGTTCCGACTCAACGACTGGATTCGCCTCGACGACATGGAAGCCCAGGTGCAGCAGATCACCTGGCGGACCACCCACCTGCGCACTCGCGACAACGACAACCTCGTCGTGCCGAACGCGGAGATGTCGTCGACCAAGATCATCAACTACTTCTATCCGCATCCCCTCCACATGGAGCGCGTCTACGTCGGCGTCCACTACCGCACGCCTCCCTACCGGGTCGAAGAGGCGCTCCTGGCGGCCGCCGCCAGCACCAAGGGCGTTCTCGAGAAGCCGACGACGGAGTGCTTCCTGATCGAGTTCGGCGACAGCTCGATCCTCTACGAACTACGGGCCTGGATCGAGGACTTCGGTTCGAAGCCACGCATCGTCAGTGACATCAAGAAGCACATCTGGGAAGAGTTCGACCGACGCGGCATCGTCATCCCGTTCCCGATCCGCACCCTCGAGATCGAGCCACGCGTCGGCGTCCTCGAGGTGGCACAGGTCTCGGCGGAGGAACTCGCGACTCGCCGCGGAGCACGCGACGTGCGCCTCTTCGTTGCCGACGGTCCGAACCGCGGCCTGTCGATCGCCCTGACCGATCACGCCGTCACCGTCGGACGCGACCCCGCTTGCGACCTCACCCTTTCCGAGCGCGAGGCTTCGAAGCAGCACCTGCGGGTCGAACCCCGCGAATCGTCCTGGGTGCTGATCGACCAACAGTCGACCCACGGTACCCTCGTCAATGGGCGTAAAGTGACGGAGCATGTCCTCAGCAACCTCGATCGCATCAAACTAGGCAATTCGGAGCTCGTCTTTGAGCAGCGCGGCAACTGACCTCCCGCAGTCGATCGGCAGGTACGAGATCCTGGAGTTCCGGGACCGGACGAGTCGTACGAAGATCTACAAGGGCAAGGACCCGGAGACCGGCGACTTCGTCACGATCGAGATCGCGAACTTCGACGCCGATCCCGAGACCTCGGAACGTTTCCGAAAGGAAGCCGAGAAGCTCAAGGCCCTGAGCCACCCGAACCTGCCGAAGATCCTCGAGGTCGGGTCGGAGGGGACCAAGGTCTTCGTCGCCTCGGAGTTCAACGGCCTCGAGACCCTCGAGAGCTACCTCAAGTCCAACCGACCCTCGCTGCGCGACAGCATCATGCTGACCCGCGCTGTGGCCAGGGCGACCGAAGCGGCGCACGCCCAGGACATCACGCATCTGCAGCTGACGCCGAAGCACATCCGGGTTTCCAGCGACCTCGGCACGGTCAAGGTGAGGGGCTTCCTGTTCGGGGAATCGACCTCCAAGTCCCGCAACACCGAAGCGACCGTCACGCTCACCCACGACGCCGGCCAGATCTTCTACCTCGCCCCCGAACAGGATTCCGGCGACGATCTCGGCACCTGGACCGATGTCTACGGCATCGGCGTCATCCTCTACGAGACGCTGACCGGCAACCTGCCGATCGGCAGCTTCGCCCTGCCGAGTCGCAACTCCTCGACCATTCCGCCGGAGATCGACCCGATCGTTCTTCGCTGTCTCGCCAAGCGGCCTTCGGAGCGCTACCGGACGGTCGGCGCGCTGGGCGCCGATCTCGACAAGCTCGCCGATCGCATGCGTCTGCACCTGGCGCAGGACCTCGAGGGTCTGGGAAAGCAGACCTCCGAGCTGCTTTCCAACAAGGGCCTGCTGGCCGGCCTCGCCGCGGTGGCCCTGGCAGCGGTGGCCGGCGCCTTCTTCCTGCTCAGGGGCGGTGGCGACGGCACCCCCACCCAGACCGCGATGGCAGCGGCCCCGGTCGAGGCCGCCGGGCCTTCAGCAGCCGCCGACGAAAACTCCGGCCCGGGCACCGACACGACGACTCGGGGAGCCGGGGATGGCTCACAGGACACCTCCGAAGACCTATCCGATACGGGCGCCACCTCTGGAGGAGACGACCAGGAAGCCGAGACCGACAGCCAGGGCGCATCGGGGGAGACGCCGGCAGCCTCGACACAGCGGTCGGAGTCTGCGGTTGCGAAGCCGGAACCCGATCCGCCGCCCAGCCGCACGACGCCCGCGACCGCGACCCCTTCGAATGCCGGCACTCCGACCCCCGTCGCACCCGCGACCCCCGAGCCGGCTGCAGAATCCTCGACGCCTGCAAGAACGGAGTCGCCGGCGACAGAGCCGGCAGGGGATCGGTCAGCCGAACCCTCACGCGATCTTCCCGACCAGATCGGCGAGAGCGGCGGCATCTACACCGACAGCGAGTCGCTGATTTCCTGGTACGGCCCTCGCATGATCCAGACCTCGAAGGATGCCGAGGAGTACGTCGAGAACATGAGTCGAGCCGGGCTCGACGACTGGCGTACCCCCAGCAATGTCGAGATGCAGCAGATCTGCACCGCCGTCAACGCCGACCCTCGGGTCAACCTGCCGCGCTACGTCTGGACCAGTGACCGGCGGGGAACGCCGCTGCGGCGCAAGAACGCCCTGTACGATTGCCGAGGCAACCACGTCGAGGGCTACTTCAACAACAGCGAAGCCAGGGACAAGGTGAGCGCCGGCCTCAGGCCCTACGCCCTGCCGATTCGGGACGCCCGCTAGTCGGGACGCCCGCTAGGCCGCCGGACGCCGCGGCACGATTGACCCACCCCCGGTCGCCGACTAGCCTCCTCCAGTGCGCCGCTTCTGCCTGGTGACGACCTTCTACCCGCCCTTCAGCTTCGGCGGCGACGCCGTCTTCGTGAGACGACTGGCCGAATCCCTGGCCCGGCGCGGTGACGAGGTCCACGTGGTCCACGACGGCGACGGATTCGACCTTCTGGCGGGCGAAGAGGATCGCCGCAAGGCGCACGCCAGGGGCTACGAAGACGACCCTGCGATTCATCACCACAGCCTGAAGCGCGGCCGTTCGGCTCGACTGAAGATGCTGCTCGATCATCAGACCGGGCGACCTCGGAGCATCGGCAACGGGTTCGCCGAACTCATCGAGCACATCGACCCCGACGTGACCCACTTCCACAACGTCTCGCTTCTCGGCGGACCCGGGATCCTCGAAGGCGGACGAGGGGTGCGACTCTGCACGCTGCACGACTACTGGTTCGTCTGTCCGACTCACGCCCTCTGGCGCTACGACGACACTGCCTGCGACGAACGCCGATGCACCCGCTGCACCCTGAGCTCGCGACGTCCTCCCCAGATGTGGCGGCGGACCGACCTGGCGGAGCGGATGCTGCCGGAGGTGGACCGCTTCCTGGCGCCGAGCCGCTTCTCGGTGGACCGCCATCGCAGCGACGGTTTCGCGGCCCCGATCGAGTGGCTGCCGCACTTCTCACTGCCCCCGGCAGGCACTCCGGAAGGCGGAGAAAGGGCGTCTTCGAAGGCAGCCCGACCCTACTTCGTCTACGCCGGCAGACTCGAGCCCCTCAAGGGTCCCCAGACCCTGATCGAGGCTTTCCGGCACTTCGACGACGCCGACCTGGTGATCGCCGGCCACGGTGGACTGACACCCTCGCTGCGCGCCGACTGCGCCGACCTGCCTCACGTCCGATTGACCGGCTGGATCGACGAGGCCGCGCTCGCCGAGTGGCTGGCCGGAGCCACCGCGCTCATCATTCCCTCGCTGTGCTTCGAAACGTTCGGCCTGATCGGCATCGAGGCCTTCGCCGCCCGGACGCCGGTCCTGGCGAGGCGAATCGGGGCGCTCGAGGAACTCGTCTCGGAGGACAGCGGAGGTCTGACCTACGACGACGACCCGAGCCTCGTGGCGGCCATGAAGCGCCTCCTCCAACCGGATCTTCGTGAGGAACTGGCGGCGCGAGCGCAGCAGAGCTGGCGCAGGCACTACACCGAGCAACGCCATCTGGATCGCTACGACGCGATCATCGAGGACGTCGAGAAGAGCCGGAGGGTGGGAGCGTGACCGGCACGAACGAGCCGCGACTCTCGGTGATCGTCCCGGTCTACAACGGCGGCGAGGCTTTTCGCCTGTGCCTCGCAGCGCTCGAGTCGGACTCGGAGCCGATCGAGATCGTCGTGGTCGACGACGGTTCGACAGATCGCTCCGCCGAGGTCGCCGAGGCCTGCGGGGCGCGGCTCCTGACCACCTCCGGACGAGAAGGCCCGGCCGCGGCGCGCAACCTCGGCGCGAGCGTCGCCCGGGCACCGCTGCTGCTGTTCGTCGACGCCGACTGCGAGGTCCTGCCGGGTTCGGTCGGTGGGCTGATCGAGGCCTTCGACTCGCGACCCGAGGTCGATGCGATCTTCGGCTCCTACGACGATCGGCCGGCCCACACCTCGATCGTCAGTCGCTACCGCAATCTTCAGCATCACTGGGTCCACCAGCAGAACGCCGGCCCGGCGCAGACGTTCTGGGCCGGCTTCGGCGGTATCCGAGCCGCAGCGTTCTCCGACGTCGGCGGCTTCGACACGCAACGCTACGCCCGACCCTGTATCGAAGACATCGAACTCGGCTATCGGCTCAACGACCGCGGTCACCGGGTGGAACTCATTCCCGACCTGAAGGTGCGCCACCACAAACGTTGGACCCTGAGGAACATGGTCACGACCGATCTCTTCGACCGCGCCGTTCCCTGGACCCGACTGCGACTGGAGTCACAGAGCGAGTCGCGCGAACTCAACCTCGACGGTCGAGGACAGGCTTCGATCGCGCTGGTCGCGATCCTGCTCGTGCTGCTGGCCGGCGCCTTCGTCGAGCCCCGCCTCCTGCTCGCCGCGCTGCTCGCCCTGGCGACCCTGTGCATCGTTCAGGCCCCGCTCTACTCGTTTCTCTTCCGCACCGGCGGACTGCGCCTGATGATCGCGGGCATCCCGCTCCACATCGTCCACCTCACCTGCGCCGGCCTCGGCTACGTCATGGGTCGGTTGCAGCATCTCTTTTCGAAGCCCGGAAGCCGCGCGGCCTGACTCGGCTGCTATGCTCCCGCCCCGCACACCCCCAGTCGATCGCCACGCCGATCGGCCGATTCCGACCGAGCCCTTCCGGCACCCTCTTCCGAGCCTCCCACAGCGATGACCACGCCAGAGAGCCCTCAGGACAGGGCCGTCATCATCGGCGCCGGACCCGCCGGCCTGACAGCGGCCTGGGAACTCAACAAGCTCGGCTACCCGTCGATCGTCTTCGAGGCCGACGACATCGTCGGAGGCATCTCGCGAACCGCCACCTACGAGGGCTTCCGCTTCGACATCGGCGGCCACCGCTTCTTCACCAAGCTCACCGAGGTCGAGGCGATCTGGCACGAGATCCTCGGCGACGATCTGCTCGAGCGCCCCCGGTTGTCGCGGATCTTCTACGACGACCATTTCTTCGACTATCCGCTGCGACCGGTCAACGCCCTCACCGGCCTCGGCCTGTGGAACGCGGTCCTCGTCGCCTTCAGCTACGCCAAGGTCCAGATCGCTCCCCACCGCGAAGAGAAGAACTTCGAGCAATGGGTCACCAACCGCTTCGGCAAACGGCTCTACGAGATCTTCTTCAAGACCTACACCGAGAAGGTCTGGGGAATGCCGTGTAGCGAGATCAGCGCCGACTGGGCGAGCCAGCGCATCAAGAACCTCGACCTGGTGAAGGCGGTTCGCAACGCCCTGATGCCCGCCGGCGGCAAGGGTGAGGTCATCACCACCCTGATCGAGCGCTTCCTCTACCCCCGCCACGGGCCCGGGATGATGTGGGAGCGCTGCCAGCAACGGCTGGCCGAGGACGGCGTCGAGACCCATCTCGAAACCCCCGTCGTCGCCCTCCATCACGACGGCAAGCGAATCTCGAGCGCGACGGTGCGAGGGGCCGACGGCCGGGAGCACGCACGGTCGAGGGTGCCCACTTCGTCTCGTCGATGCCGCTCGGCCACCTGGTGCGCGCCCTCGATCCGCCGGCGCCGGCCGAGATCCTGGCCACGGCCGACAAGCTGCGCTACCGGGACTTCCTCACCGTCGTCCTGATCATCGACCGGGAAGAGACCTTCCCCGACAACTGGATCTACATCCACTCTCCGAAGGTGACCGTAGGGCGCGTCCAGAACTTCAAGAACTGGAGTCCCGAGATGGTGCCCGACACCAGCAAGACGGCTCTCGGCCTCGAGTACTTCGTGCACGAGGGCGACGAGGTCTGGTCGAGCAGCGACGCGGACCTGCTCGATCTCGGCGCGCGCGAAATGGGCGAACTCGGCCTGATCGACCCCAAGGAGGTGATCGGCGGCACCGTCGTGCGCATGCCGAAGGCCTACCCGGTCTACGACGACATCTACAAGGAGACCGTCGAGACCCTGAGGGTCTATCTCGACACCTTCGAGAACCTGCAGGCGATCGGACGCAACGGCCAGCACCGCTACAACAACCAGGACCACTCGATGATGGCTGCCCTGCTGGCGGCCCGCAACATCGCCGGCGAAGAGCACGACGTCTGGGACGTCAACACCGAACCCGACTACCACGAGGAAGACACGACGAAGGGCGACCGCCTCACTCCGAAGCGCGTCGAACCGTCGGGCTTCGAGGAGAAGGTGCGAAGCGCCTTCGCCCGCTACGACCCCGTCGCCCTGGGGGCGGCGTTCGCCACCGTGATGGGCGGCGGCCTCTTCCTCGCCACTGCCATCCTGCTGGTGCGCGGCGGCGAACGGGTCGGCGCGAACCTGTCGCTGCTCGGCAACTACTTCCTCGGTTTCGACGCCAGCTGGGGTGGCGCCCTGCTGGTCGGCGTCGAAGGCGGCGTCGGCGGCTTCGTCCTCGGAGCCGTCCACGCCGGCGTCATCAACAAGTTGATCGGTGTGATCGAGAACACCCTGAAGCGTAGACTCCAAAGCGGCAGTCTCGACCCCCTCGACGCTGGGAGCCCGGAATGACCGACTCATCGCTCTCCGAAGACCAACTGCTCCGCAACGCCGTCGCCCGCATCCGAACCGGCGCTCTCACTCTGCTGGGCGCCACCATCTGTGGCGTCGGCCTGTTCGTCGCGACGATCTGGCTCGTGATCCGCGGCGGCCACGAGGTGGGGCCCCATCTCGGCCTGCTGGCCCACTACTACCCGGGCTACGAGGTCAGCGGCGTCGGCTCCCTGGTCGGCTTCTTCTGGGGCGCCGTCACCGGCGCCATCCTCGGCTGCGTGACGGGCTGGATCTACAACCGCGTCGCCGATCTGCGCGACCGTTCCTAGGCGCGCAGCACCGCAAGAGCACTCTCCGTCGTGGAGCGCCGGCTCGGGCGCGCCCGCCCTGCGCTGCCCGCCCGGAACCGACCCAACCGGGTGTGTGCACTCGGGAACCTGGTAGCGAAGAGAGCTCAGCGACGCTTCTGCCGAGAGTCTCGAACTGCTCTGTTGAGGTGAGGAGCACTCGGCCGACTGGGCTGAGGGAGGCTGACGTCCGGAGGGAATCGGCTACTCGTTCGACTCGATCCCGGGAGCCGGATCGACCGGAGCCGACCGGCGCCAGTAGCGCTCGCCACCGCGATTCGCGATCAGGCGCTTGAGCTTCCGGCGCAGTCGCTCCTCACTCTTGAAGATCAGGGCGACCTGCGACTCGTAGGCCGCCGACGCGTCGCAGCGCTGCTCGATCGCGATGTCGTCGAGTTCCACCACCTCGCTCGACCACTCGGCTCCCTCCGGCAGCTCCCGCCGCCAGCGGCTGCGCCAGTGGGTGACGTAGGGGAAGTCCTCCCAGTAGAGCAGTTCGCGGCCCAGCGACTCGGCGCCGCTGCGCACCACCCGGTGATCGATGTGGCGTCCGACCGCCAACGGCACCACCAACTCATCGGCCGCCGGCAGGTCGTCGAAACGCTCGGTCATCTGCCCGACCAGGGGATCGCCGTCGGGTTCGTCGGCGAAGATCGAGGCGAGGTCGGTGTAGAGCCAGCGGCCCTGACCGTTCTTCGTACGGTAGATGCAGTCGAGCAGCGGCCAGTGGACGACTTCGGCGCCCAGGATCTCGAGCGCCTTCTCGTCTTCCTGACGACGAGCCGCCACCGCCTCTTCGGGGCTGAGGCCGGCGCTCGCAGCCAGGCGCTCGGCGAAGGTCGAACGGTCGCGCGGCGGGTCGCCGGCCAGCACCGTCACCACCGTCACCGACCCGCCGTCGCGCACCTGCTGCGCGATGCGGCCGCCGCACGAGAAGACCGCGTCGTCGAGGTGGGGCGAGAGGTAGAGGGAGTGCATGACAACACTGCACCGGAAGCGCAGTGCTTCAGACTATCCAACTCGGACATACAATGCCTGCATGTCGACGCCCCGTGCCGGAGAGACCATCGCCCATTACCGCGTCCTCGACAAAATCGGGGAAGGCGGAATGGGCGAGGTGTTCAAGGCCGAGGACACCCGCCTGCAGCGCTTCGTGGCGCTCAAGTTCCTGCCCGCCAGGCTCGCCGGCGACGGCCATGCCAAGCGCCGCTTCCGCTCCGAGGCACTGGCGGCGTCGGCCCTCGACCATCCGAACATCTGTGCGATCTACGACATCGGCGAGACCGACGACGGCATGCTCTTCCTCGCCTTCGCCTACTGCGAGGGCCAGACCGTCAAGGAGCGGATCCTGGCGCGCAACCTGACGGTCGAGGAGTCGGTGGACATCGCCATCCAGGTCGCCTCGGGCCTCGAGCAGGCCCACAAGCGCGGCATCGTGCACCGCGACATCAAGCCCGCCAACGTGATCGTGAGTCCCGAGGGCATCGCCAAGATCCTCGACTTCGGCGTCGCCAAGATCGAAAGCGGCGCCGACATCACCGCCACCGCCATGACCGTCGGCAGCCCGGCCTACATGTCGCCCGACCAGATCCGCGCCGCGCCGCCCGAGCCGTCCTCGGACCTGTGGTCACTCGGCGCGATGCTCTACGAGATGCTCACCGGCGAGCGCGCCTTCAAGGGCGAGAATTCGGCCGCCGTCATGATGGCGGTCATCGAGAGTCACCCCAGGCCGGCGCACGAGATCCGGCCGGCCATCGACCCCCGCCTCAGCCGGCTGCTCGACAAGGCGTTGGCGAAGGACACCAGCCGCCGCTACCGCAGCGCCGCCGACATGCGCAGCGAACTGCGCACCCTCGACGTCACGCCGCTCGACGCCACCCGCACCATCGGCTCGAGCACCCTGGCCGCCCTGCGCCGCGACCCGTCGATCGGCGTGCTGCCGTTCGCCGACCTCAGCCAGCACCACGACCAGGAGTACTTCTGCGAGGGTCTCGCCGAGGAACTCATCATGGCGCTCACCCAGATCGCCGGGCTGCGGGTCGCCTCGCGCGACACCACCCGCCAGTTCCGCAAGACCGACGCCGAGATCACCGACGTCGGCCGCAAACTCGGCGTCGACAACCTGCTCACCGGCAGCGTTCGCAAGGCCGGCGATCAACTGAGGGTCACCACGCAGCTGGTCAAGGTCGAAGACGGCAGCGTTCTCGACTCGTCGCGCTTCGATCGCAAGCTCGACGACGTCTTCGCCATCCAGGAGGAGATCGCCCGCTCGGTGGTCGACACGCTGCGGGTCCGACTGGTCGAAGGCGCCGAGGATCGCACCCTGGTTCAGCGACCGACCGACAATGTCGCCGCCTACAACCTCTACCTCGAGGGCCGCTGGCAGCTCAACAAACGGACGGAGGAGGGCTTCAACGCCGCCACGCCGGCGTTCGAGGCGGCGGTCGAGGCCGATCCGGGCTTCGCGTTGCCCTATGTCGGACTCGCCGATCTCTGCATCCTGAAGGCGATCTACGGCTGGTCGCCCGAGAACGAGGTCATGCCGGTGGCGCGACGCCACGCCGAAAAGGCGCTCGAGATCGATCCGCAACTGGCGGCCGCCCACACCGCTCTGGCCAACGTGCGAGCCCTCTATGACTGGGACATCGACGGCGCCGACCGCGACTACCAGCACGCCATCCGCCTGGCCGAGCGCTCGGCCGAGGCCTACCACGCCTGGGCCATCAACCTGCTGGCCCCACGCGGCCGTTTCGACGAGGCCCTGGTGGCGGCGAAGCGGGCGCTGCGCCTCGACCCCAAGTCGCTGGCCGTCAACGTCTCTCTGGCCTGGATCTACTACTACCGCGGCAACTTCGACCGCGCCGTCGAGCAGTTCGACCTGACCCTCGGTATCGATCGTTCGTTCCCGCTCGCCCACCAGGGCCTGGCCGAGGTCGAGATCCAGCGCGGCAACGTCGACGCGGCGGTCGAGCAGATCGACGCCGCCCGCTCGCTGGCCGGCAATGCGATCGAGTTCCAGGCGATCGACGGCTACGTGCTGGCGCGCGCCGGACGCGAGGCCGAAGCCCGAGCCGTGCTCGAACGCCTGCAACAGAAGCCCGATCAGGCCTATTTCGCCGCCGTCGTCCATCTCGGACTCGGCGAGTTCAACGACGCCCTCGACTGCCTCGAGAAGGCCGAGAGCCAGCGTTCCTCGCGGCTCGTGGCGCTGCACCGCCGACCGATCTACGATCCCCTCCGCACCAAGCCGCGCTTCGAACGCCTGGTCGAACGAATCGGTTTCTGAGCACCACCCCCGAAGCGCCGAGCTGACATGGCCGACCTGATCGCTCGCTACGGAGGCATCACCCTCTACTTCGGCATCCTGGTCGCCATCGGAATCGTGGCCTCGAGGCGCATGCGCGACATGCGCGACTACTTCGCGGCCGGCAAGGACCTGTCGTTCTGGGTCGCCGCCTTCTCGGCGCGGGCGACCGGCGAATCGGCGTGGTTGCTGCTCGGTCTGACGGGCATGGGAGCGGCGGTGGGAATCCAGGCGTTCTGGGTCGTCCTCGGCGAGGTGCTCGGGGTCGGCGGCGCCTGGATCCTCATGAGTCGGCGCTTCAAGCGCCTGACCGATCGCTACGACGCCATCACGATTCCCGACTATCTCGAAGGCCGCTTCCGCGACGATCGCCACCTCCTGCGGATGGCTTCGGCCGGGTGCCTGATGGTGTTCGTCACCATCTACGTCAGCGCCCAGATCGACGCCACGGGGACCGCCTTCGAGAGCTTCCTCGGCTGGAACTACTACCTCGGCGCCCTCATCGGCTTCGGCGTGGTCCTGGCCTATATCGTCGCCGGCGGCTTCCTGGCCGTCGCCTGGTCCGACGTCTTCCAGGGCGCCCTGATGTTCCTGGGCCTGGTCTGCCTGCCGCTCTTCGCCCTGCTGTCGATCGGGCCGCTGGAAGTCGTCGATCGCCTGCAGGCGATCGATCCCCTGCTGCTGACCTGGTCGGGAACCGGAACCTGGAGCGCCGTTTCGATCGCCAACACCCTCGGACTGGCATTCATCGGGCTCGGATTCCTGGGCTCGCCACAGGTCTTCGTTCGCTTCCTCGCGCTTCGCTCGCCCGCGGAGATCCCCAAGGGAACGATCGTCGCCGTCGTCTGGACCCTGTTCGCCGACGCCGGAGCCGTCTGCGTCGGGTTGATGGGGCGGGCGCTTCTCACCGGACCCGGGGATTCCCTGACGGCCGTCCTCGGACCCAGCGGTCAGGACGTCCTGGCAAGGCTGGTCGAGCACCTGCTGCCCGCCTTCCTGATCGGCGTCTACGTCGCCATCGTGCTGTCGGCGATCATGTCGACGGTCGACTCGCTGCTCGTCCTCGCCGGCAGCGCGGTGATCCGCGACTGGTACCAGAAGGTGCACCGACCCGACCTCCCCGACGACGCGCTCGTCAGGATCAGTCGGATCGCCACCCTCGCCTTCGCCACGATCGCGCTGGCGTTGGCGCTGACGATCGCCCTGACGACGCCGAATCGAACCGTGTTCTGGTTCGTGATCTTCGGATGGTCGGGCATCGCCGCGACCTTCTGCCCGGTGATGATCCTGTCGCTGTTCTGGCCGGGGATCACCGTCCGCGGAGCGCTCGCCGGCATGCTGTCGGGCTTCCTCGGGGTGCCGTTCTTCAAGTTCATCGCCCCCCGCTTCGACGCCACCGGGGAGATCTTCAGCGGCCTCGCCGAACTCGGGCCGAGCTTCATGCTGTCCGGCGTCGTCGCGTTCGCCGTCAGCCTTCTCGACCGCGAGGGTCGACAACGACTCGAGGGCGTGGCGAGCGAACTGGCCGGCGACTGAGTCGACGCAGTCCCGGCGACTCGCCGACAGACTTCGGATCCAAAGAAATCATCAGAACGCCGCAGGTCGCGCTATACTCACCGTTCGACCTGGACGGGGCGAGCCGCGCTCGACCGCCGGGTTCTCAGCCCCAGGGCGGTGTAGCTCAGTTGGTCAGAGCAAGCGGCTCATATCCGCTGTGTCAGGGGTTCAAGTCCCTTCACCGCCACCATGCTGATCGTCGACGCAGTCCGCGCACGCCTCCTTCGTGCCGGCGCTCGTCGTGGCCAGAAGTTGCTGGTCGCCTTCTCCGGAGGTTGCGACTCGACCGGCCTGCTGGCCGTCCTGCGTGAGGCCGAACCCGAACTCGAGATCGTCGCCGCGCACCTCGACCACGGGCTCGATCCCGACTCCGGCGACAGGGCCCGGGCAGCCGCCCGCAGCGCCGCGGAGCTCGGCGTTCGATGCGTCGTCGAGCGCCGAGAGGTCGACGTCGCAGTTCCCGGCGGCAGGGGACTCGAAGCGCAGGCGCGAACGGAACGCTACGCCTTCCTCGAGGAGGTTCGTCGGCGCGAGGGGGCAGGCTGGATCGCCACCGCGCATCACCGCGACGATCAGGCCGAAACGGTGCTCCTGAGGCTGCTCTTCGGCTCGAATCTGGCCGGACTACGCGGCATCCGGGGGGCCGAGGGCTGCCTTCTTCGACCTCTTCTCGACGTCTCCCGCCGCCAGATCGTCTCGTACCTCGAGGCCAGAGGCATCGCCTGGCAGGAAGACGCGACCAATCGCGATCTCGCCCGACCGCGGAACCACGTTCGCCACCGACTCCTGCCCGACCTGGCCCGCGACAGCACCGATCTGCCCCGGCGTCTGAGTCGGCTGGCATCGAGCGTCGACTCGCTGGCCGGAGGTGTCGAGCGGCGACTCGAAGCGCTCCTCGACCTGCGTCGAGACGCCGGCGGCGCGACCCTCGACCTCGCCGCCTTCCTCGCGCTACCCGAATCGCTGCATTCGTGGGCCCTGGCCGCACTCCACCGGGTCGCCGGCGCCACCTACCCTCCACCCGAGTCGGCGCAGCGTGAACTCCTTCGCCAACTGGCGGCTCGACAACGGGTCGGCTGCGACGGCGGATCGGGTTGGCGCTGGAAAGTGGCCGGGAATCGCCTCTCCGTCTCTCCGGGCAGAGCCGAAACGCCGGATTTCTCGTATACTCTTTCAGTGCCTGGGCGCATGACGCTCGAGGAATTGGGGCTTGAAATCGGCTTCGAATCCCGTGCAGCAGCGCCCTGGATGCTTCGACCCTCAGCCAATCGGGCGGCGCTCGCCCTTCCGGTCGCACCGGGAGACCGCGTGACTGTCCGCAATCGGCGTCCCGGTGACCGCATCCAGCCCCTGGGATGGGACCGGCACTGCCGCGTCAAGAACCTGCTCATCAACCGCCGTGTACCAGAGGAACAGAGGTCGCGTCTCCCGCTGATCTGCCACAACGACGCCATCGCCTGGATTCCGGGCGTGACGATCGACGAGCGCTACCGCGTTTCCGACCCTCGACCGATCTGGCTGGCGACGCTCCGCTCCTCCGAGACGCCAAGGTGAAGATATTTTGAACTCCACCCTCAAGACCCTCCTGCTTTGGGCGATCATCTTCGTGGTCGTCATCCTGCTCTGGAACACCTTCCAGGGCGGCAAAGTCGACACGTCCGAACTCACCTACAGCGAGTTCTCCCGCGAACTGGAGCAGGGAACCGTCGACGAAGTGAAGATCTCGGGCCAGGTCCTCAGCGGCACCCTCAAGCCCAGCGACCGCCGTCCCGACGGCGCCGACTTCACGACCCAGGCGCGCATCACCGACGGCCTGGTCGAGAAGCTCGAAGAGGCCGACGTCCTGATCACCTTCGAGGAGCCGCGAGAATCGACCCTCGTGACCATGCTCATCAGCTGGGCGCCGTTGCTCGTGCTGGTCGGCCTGTGGATCTTCTTCATGCGCCAGATGCAGACCGGCGGCAACCGTGCGATGTCGTTCGGCAAGAGCAAGGCCAAGCTGATGAGCGCCGGCGGCAAGAAGGTCACGTTCAAGGACGTGGCGGGAGTCGAAGAGGCGAAAGAGGAACTGCTCGAGATCGTCGAGTTCCTCAAGGACCCCCAACGCTTCCAGAAGCTCGGCGGCAAGATCCCCAAGGGCGTCCTGTTGATGGGACCTCCCGGAACCGGAAAGACCCTGCTGGCCCGGGCCATCGCGGGGGAGGCCAATGTGCCCTTCTTCTCGATCTCCGGTTCGGACTTCGTCGAGATGTTCGTCGGCGTCGGCGCCAGCCGCGTGCGCGATCTCTTCGAGCAGGGCAAGAAGAACGCTCCCTGCATCATCTTCATCGACGAGATCGACGCCGTCGGCCGCCACCGCGGCGCCGGCCTCGGCGGTGGTCACGACGAGCGCGAGCAGACCCTCAACCAGTTGCTGGTCGAGATGGACGGCTTCGAGACCAATGAAGGCGTCATCCTGATCGCAGCCTCCAACCGGCCCGACGTTCTCGACCCCGCGCTGTTGCGCCCCGGCCGTTTCGACCGCCGTGTGATCGTCGATCGGCCCGACGTCGCCGGCCGGCTCGGCATCCTGCAGGTGCACGCCCGCAACGTTCCCCTTTCCGACGACGTCGAACTCGAGACGCTGGCCCGCGGGACTCCGGGGATGAGCGGCGCCGACCTCGCCAACCTCGTCAACGAAGCTGCGCTGATCGCCGCCCGCATCGGCAAGAAGAAGGTCGAGATGGCCGACTTCGAGTTCGCCAAGGACAAGGTCCTGATGGGCGTCGAGCGCAAGAGCATGGTGCTCTCGGAACGGGAGAAGGAACTCACCGCCTATCACGAGGCCGGGCACGCCCTGGTGGCAGCCTTCCTCGACGAATCCGATCCGCTGCACAAGGTGACGATCATTCCGCGCGGCCGCGCCCTGGGCCTGACGATGCAGTTGCCCGCCGACGAACAGCACACCTACCGCAAGAAGTACGTCGAGACCCAACTCGCCATCCTGATGGGCGGCCGCGTGGCCGAGGAGCTCAGCCAGGACGACGTCACCACCGGCGCCGGCAACGATATCGATCGCGCTACGGACCTGGCACGCCAGATGGTCTGCGACTGGGGCATGTCGCGGCTCGGGCCCCTCGCCTACGGCCGGCACGACGAGCCGGTCTTCCTCGGACGCGACATCCAGCAGCAGGCCGACTACAGCGACGAGACCGCCCAGCGCATCGACGAAGAGATCCGACGCCTGGTCGAGGAAGGCCACGACCTCGCGACCAAGATCCTCAAGGAGCACGCCGCGATCCTCGACCGCGTCGCCCAGGATCTGCTCGAGAACGAAGTCCTCGATGGCAAGGAGATCTACGCCATCATCGAGGAGATGACCGGTGAGGACCGCCGCCCGAAGAGCGCTCCGATCCGCACTCGACCGGTGGTCATCGCTCCCGACGAGACCCCGACTCCGATCGAGGAAGAGGACTCCCGCGAGCGCAGCGCGCCCGGTTCCCCGGAACCTGCTCCCGCACAATGACGAACCGGATGAACGCCGCTTCGGCCTAGCCCCCGTGCCGGCAGAGATGACTCCATGACCGCCACCGGAGCCACTGTCGACGAGCCATCGCTGCCTCGCGCGACTCCGCCCGCGGCCATCAGGGCACTGCTCCTCCCGCAGGGTCGTCGTCTGATCCTCGACCGCCCCCGGGTGATGGGAGTGATCAACATCACTCCCGATTCGTTCAGCGACGGGGGCCGCCACTTCGAAGCGACTTCCGCTCTCGAGCGCGCCCGCGAAATGGTCGAGGAAGGGGTCGACCTGATCGATCTGGGTGCCGAATCGACGCGACCGGGTGGAGGCGTCTACGGCGCCGGCGCGGCGGAGGTCGAGCAAGCCGAGGAGATCCGTCGCCTGCGACCGGTCCTCGAGGCCCTTCGACGTGAAACCGACCTTCCGATCAGCGTCGACACCCGCAAAGCGGCGGTCGCCGGCGTGGCCATCGAACTCGGCGCCGACATCATCAACGACGTCTCGGCCCTGGCCGACCCGGCGATGGCCGACTGCCTCGCGGCTTCGCAGGCCGCCCTGGTCCTGATGCACAGTCGCGGAGACCTGGCCACCATGCAGGTCGGCATCCACTTCCGGGACGTTCTCGAAGAAGTCCGATCGGAGCTGTCCGAGAAGATCTCCCAGGCCACTGAAGCCGGAATCGGCAGGGATCGTCTCGTTCTCGACCCGGGCATCGGCTTCGGCAAGACCGCCCGACAGAATCTCACCCTCATCTCGCGACTCGGAGAGCTCGCCGAACTCGGACTGCCGCTGCTGCTGGGCGCCAGTCGCAAGAGTTTCCTGAACGCCGTCCACGAGGCCGAACCCAAAGACCGGCTGGCGGGCAGCCTGGCGGCGGCCGCGGTCGCGATCGCCCAGGGCGCCGACATCCTGCGGGTCCACGATGTCGCCGAGACTCGGCAGTTCGTCGACACCTGGCTGGCGCTGAGCGACGAGGAGGCGTCGTGAGCTTCACCGACCTCCTGGCGAGCGTCAACGGGCGCGATCTGCTCGACGTCACGGCGGTCGCCATCGTCGTCTACTCGCTGCTCCTGCTGATCCGGGGGACGCGAGCCGTCCAGGTGATCCTGGGCATCCTCGTCCTGGTGGGAATCTCCTACCTCGCTCGAGCCTTCGACCTCATCACCCTGGCGCGCCTGCTGCAGAACTTCGTCGTCATCCTGCCCTTCGCCGTCATCGTCATGTTCCAGGACCAGATCCGTCGTGCACTCGCCACCTTCGGAGACACCTCACTCTTCATCTCGACCTCGCGAGCCAAGGCCGAAACAAGCATCGGCGAGATCGCGAAGGCCGCCAATCAGATGTCGAAACAATCGATCGGGGCGCTGATCGTGATCGAGGCGAATCAGGGCCTGCGCGACTACATCGAGCGCGGCATCAGCCTCGACGCCGCCGTCTCGAGCCAGTTGCTGTGCAACATCTTCAGCCCCGGCGCACCGCTGCACGACGGCGCCGCGCTCCTGCAGGGCGACCGCATCGCAGCCGCCGCCTGTTTCCTGCCGCTCAGCAAGCAGGGCGAACTCGACCGTGACCTCGGCACGCGCCATCGTGCGGCGGTCGGAATCAGCGAGCAGACCGACTGCGCCGCCGTCGTGGTTTCGGAGGAGACCGGCCAGATCTCGCTGGCCATCCACGGCACGCTCGAGCGCGACCTCGACACCAAGGAACTGTCCCGTCGGCTGCTCGAGCACCTCACCACCTCGGCCGGCTCGGCGACCCCCCCTGCCGCCGTCGAGGACGAAGGCAGCGAGACGACCCCGGAGACACTGCCGTGAACCTCACCGACCGCGGGAGTCTGTGGCCGCTGCGAGTGCTGTCGGTGCTGATCGCCGTCGCGCTGTGGCTCAACTACTCCTACAGTCGGCGCGACGAAACGATCAGCGAACGAGCTTTCGCCGACGTCACCCTGACCTACAACCTGCCGCCGGGCCTGCTGCTGCTCAATCCGCCGAGCGGCGTCAGCGTCCGTCTGAGCGGGCCCCAGGAAGCGATTCGCGACCTCAGCCCCTTCCAGGTCAGCGTCTCCTTCTCGGTTCCGGCCCGCACCGGTCTCCAGGAGATCGAGCTCGACGAGGACCGGGTCACCCATCCACCGGGCTTCGAGGTGGTTTCGATCACCCCCAATCGGCTCTCGCTGCAGGTCGACCGCGAGATCGAGAAGGACCTGCGCGTCCTGATCGATCGCGGCACCAGCGAACCGCCGGCCGGAGCGATCTTCCGACCCGCCGAGAGCCGGGTCGATCCGCCCACCATCCGGGTCCGGGGTCCCGAGAGCGTGCTCGCCGCGCGCGACACGATCAACGCGGTGATCGATCTGCACAATCGGATCAGTTCACACACCCAGCAGGTCACGGTCCAGACGATCGACCTCGTGCGCCCGATCGGACCTTCGATCGTCGAGGTCCATGTCGTGATCGACGAGCCCCAGCTTCCCAGCGGCGGCGGTTCCTGATCTCCGTGCAGCCATGAAACTGTTCGGCACCGACGGCGTTCGGGGCGCCTTCGGAAGCCCCCCGATCGACGCCGCTACGATGACCCGACTCGGCCGCCAGCTCGGTCTGCGGCTGAAGAAGAACCACGCCGAGCCGTGGGTCGTGCTGGGAGGAGACACGCGTGAATCGACCCCCGAGCTCGCCTCGTGGCTGATCGCCGGGCTCGAGTCGGCGGCGGTACCGTCGCGCTGGCTGGGAGTCGTTCCGACGCCCGGAGTCGCCTACCTGACCCGGACCCTCGGCGCTGCCTGCGGCATCGTCCTGTCGGCGAGCCACAACCCGTGGCGCGACAACGGAGTGAAGCTCATCGGACCCGACGGTTTCAAGGGTTCGAAGCTCGCCGAATCCGAACTGGAGATCGCCGTCGCCGGCGACACGACGGAGCCGGCCGGTGGGCGGCTGCCGGAACCGGAGACCGGGCTCGTCGAGGACTGGATGGCGCACCTGCTCTCGGGCCTCGGCGAAGCGCAGGCGCTGGCAGGACTTCGGATCGCGGTCGATGCAGCCAATGGCGCCGCCTCGCCCTGGGCGTCGGAGCTCTTCGCTCGCGCCGGCGCCGACGTGGCGGTCTTTCACCACCAACCCGATGGGCGCAACATCAACGTCGCCTGTGGTTCGACCGAAGAGGGCGAGATCGCTCGCCTGACCGTCGGGAACGACTGTCTCCTCGGCGTTTCCCTCGACGGCGACGCCGATCGCCTGATCGCGGCGGATGCCACGGGTCGGATCCTCGACGGCGATGCCATCCTCTATCTCTGGGCGCGCGCGCTCCAGCAGAAGGGAGAGCTGCACCCGGAGGCGATCGTCGTGACCGAGATGAGCAACCTCGGCCTCGACCTCGGACTTCGCCAGCACGGCATCACCGTGCACCGCTGCGCGGTCGGCGATCGGGCGGTCGTCGAAGCTATGCGGGCGGGCAAGGCCCGGCTGGGGGGTGAGCAGTCCGGACACCTGATCCACCTCGACCTCACGACGACGGGCGATGGGCTGCTCTCCGCACTGCACCTCGCACGCCTGCTCGCACAGCAGCCGGATCTGATCGAGAACAGCGACTTCGTTCGCTTTCCGCAGACCCTGCACAACGTCGCGGTCTCGCACAAGCCGCCGTTCGAGTCCATCGCCGGCCTCGCCGAGCTGTTGGATCAGACCCGTCGCGAGCTCGGCGACGAGGGTCGCGTGCTGCTGCGCTACAGCGGAACCGAAGCCCTCGCCCGCGTCATGATCGAGGGTCGAGACGAAGCTCGGATCGAAGTTCTGGCGCAAGCCATCGCGCAACGCATCGGCGAGGCCACCGCAGACACGTCCGAAGGCTGAATCCGGACTCCTCGAGGGGGTAGGATCGCTGTCCCATGTCGAGTCGCACCCTGCTCTCGGTCAACGTCGACCACATCGCCACCCTGCGCCAGGCGCGGGGCGTCGAGTACCCCGATCCCGTGGACGCGGCGCGAATCGCCGAAGGCGCCGGCGCCGACGGGATCACGGTCCACCTGCGTCAGGATCGACGCCACATCCAGGACGGCGACCTGCGACGACTGCGCGAGTCGGTGCGGGGGAAACTGAACCTCGAGATCAGCACGAGCAGGGAGATGATCTCGATCGCCGTCGACGCGCGCCCCGATCAGGTGACCCTGGTGCCGGAGAACCCGGGCGAGGTGACGACCGAAGGAGGTCTCGACCTGCTCTCCCAGCGGCTCCAAGTCCTCGAGGCTTCGGAGCGCCTTCGAGCGGCCGGGATCTCGGTATCGCTGTTCCTCGATCCGGAACCGCGACAGATCGAAGCCATGTGCGAGTTCGACGCGGAACTGATCAGCGGCTTCGAACTCAACACCGACGCCTACACGAAGAGTTCGGTACCCGACGGCCCCGAGTTGCGGGCTCTCGAGCGCTGCGCCCTTCTCGGCGAAGAGGTCGGCAGACGGGTCTACGCGGGCCATGGCCTGACCGCTGCCAACGTCGGGCCGGTCAGCGCCCTGCCGCAGGTCGAAGAACTCAACATCGGCCACTGGCTGGTTTCGCGCGCCTCCCTGATCGGCCTCGACGCCGCCGTGCGAGAGATGATGGCGGCGATGAAGGCCGGCGAGGAAAAGCTTTGAGGTCCGCGGCGATCCTTCTCCTCCTCGGCCTGCTGGGCCAGCCGGCCCTGGGCGTCGGCACCGAGACGACCGACGACTGGGTGCGACTCGACACGTCGCACTTCACGCTCTTCGGCAACGCCGATTCGGCGACCGTCGTGAGGCTCGGCAGCGACCTCGAACGCCTGCGGTCGGTTCTCGCCGACCTGAACCCGCGACGGTCGATCAACTCGCCGGTGGCCACGACCGTCTTCATCTTCCGGGACCAGGAGTCGTTCGCCGAATACAGCCTCCGCCATGGGACCCGCCCAGCCAACATCTCGGGTTTCTTCATCTCCCATCCGCACGGCAACTACGTGGTCATCGACGCCAGCGCGGGTTCGAACCCCAGTTCGATCATCTACCACGAGTACCTGCACGAGTTCGCCCGCAACAACCTGCCGGGGATCCCGCTGTGGTTCAACGAGGGTCTGGCCGAGTTCTACAGCACCTTCGTTATCGAAGACGGTCAGGCGACGATCGGACGCCCGGTCGCAGCCCACGTGGAGTGGCTGCGCGGCCACGACCTGCTGCCGATGCGCCCCTTCCTGCAGACCGAGACCGATTCCCGCAACTACAACGAGACGAAGCGCCAGGGAGTCTTCTACGCCCAGTCGTGGGCGCTCGTCCACATGCTGCTCGCCGGCGACGACTCCGACCGTCGGGCGCTCAACGACTTCCTGCATCGACTGAGTCGGGGAGACGATTCTGAAGAGGCTCTTCTCGACGCTCTCGCCACCACCTACGGCGAACTCGAGCGCAAGCTGAAGGGCTACCTGCGGGAAAGCCAGTTCGCCGTCTTCACTCGCGAAATGGAACTCTCCGACGACGAGGCGGCAGGCATCGTGCGTGCGGTCGATCGATCCGAGACGCTCTACCGGCTCGGCGATCTGCTGGCTCACCTGAATCCGCCGCGACTGCAGGAGGCCGAGGAGCACTTCAGTGCTGCCCTCGACGAAGATCCCGTGCTGGCTGAGGCCTGGGGCGGGCGCGGCCAGATCCAGATGATGCGAGGAGACTTCCCGGCAGCGAGCATTCTCTTCGACCACGCGCTCGGCCTCGACGACCTCGACGCACGCCTCTGGTTCCTCGGCGCCGCCAACCAGCTGCGCTGGGCGCAGACTGAGCTGCAGATGAGCGAACCCGACCGACAGCGTCTCGAACGCATGCTCGAAGAAGCCCGCCGCGGCTTCCGGCGCAGCCTGTTGCTCGACGACCGGTTCGGCGAGGCCTGGGCCGGCCTGGGGGCGGCCTGGCTTCCCGCCGAACGAAGCGATCGCGAGGGACTCCAGGCTCTAACCGAGGCAAGAAGGCTCCTGCCGTCCCGTTCAGACGTCACCTACAACCTGGCTGTCACCCTCGCCCGACAGGGAGATCGCGACCGGGCCACGGCCCTGATCGACGACGTCCTCGTCGAACAGGCTTCCGCCGAGGTGGTCCAGCAGGCTCGCGAGAGCGTCCTGCAAACGGAACTCGACAGCGCCAACCAGTACCTCGCCGCGGGCGATCTCGAGGCCGCCCTGCTGGTCTACGAGAGTGTGATGGACCGGACCTCGGATTCCGTCCTCCTGTCGCGACTGGTCGAGAAGTCCTCGGAGATCCGGGCACTGCTGGAAACCCAACTGGACTACGAGATCTTCGAGCGTGCCATGGCCCTCGCCCGGGAGAGTCGATACGATCACGCCGTCGAACTACTCGAGGAACTGGCGGCAACCACCCGTGACGAGGAACTCGAGCGGGTGGCACGAGAAAACCTGCGGACGTTGCGGCGACAGCGCTGAACGATCCCCCTGAAGAGCGGAGATCCGATGATTCTGTGCGAAGGAAAGACCAAGGTCATCAGTGAAGGAGAGAACCCCGGCGAAGTCGTCCTGCAGACCAAGGACGAACTCACCGGCGGCGACGCCGCGAAGCGGGAAACCATCGAAGGTATCGCGGTCCACAAGACGACCCAGACCCAGAACGTCTTCCGCCTCCTCGAGCGCCACGGCATCCCGACGTCGTTCATTCGCGAGCGCGACGCCACGAGCTTCGTCTGCCACGCCTGCGACATGCTGCCGCTCGAGCTCGTCACGCGGCGCTACGCCTGGGGATCGTTCCTCAAGCGCGAACCCCAGATCGTGTCGACCCGGGAGAACCCCTACCGCTTCGAAACTCCCTTGTTGGAGCTCTACCACAAGCACGCCGTCGTCATGCCCCCGAACGTCGAGTCGCCGATCCAGATGGACGAAGGCGAGGCGCGCAGCCACTATCTCCGCGACGGCGTGTGGGCCGACGGCGTCTTCACGGACCCCCTGATCCGAATCGACGAATCGGGCTGGACCCTGTTCTCGGCGAAGGTCCCGTCTTCCGAGGCGAAGCCCCTGATGCAGACTCCCGCGCTGCTCGACAGCGAAGCGCTCGCGTCCCTCGAGCAGGACATCATGCTGCGCACCTTCGAGGTCCTCGAGGAGGCATGGTCGACGATCGAGACCGTCGACGGACCGGTCGCCCTGGTCGACATGAAGATCGAGGTCGGCCGCCGCCAATCGGACGGCAAGCTGGTCGTCGCCGACGTGATCGACAACGACGCCTGGCGGATCTGGCCGGGAGCCGACCCTGGTAAACAACTCGACAAGCAGGCCTTCCGCGAGGATCACCCCCTGAGCGAGGTCGCCGAGAACTACGAGCTGGTCGCCCGCCTGACAGGCCAGTTCTGAGTCCGTCCGGGCGATCTTCCGGGGTTCCGCGAACCCCTGGGAAACGAGCATGAAGCAGGACGAACCGACTCTCTACACTCCGCCACGGGGACCCCGTGATTACGTCGGTCTGGTCGCTCGCGGCTTCGCCATGGGCGCCGCCGACGTCGTCCCTGGAGTCTCCGGCGGCACCATGGCCTTCATCCTCGGGATCTACGAGGAGCTGATCCGAGCCACCCGCGAGATCACCCAGCCGAGCTTCCTGCGGCCTCTGCTGCGGGGCAACTTGAAGGCCGCCGCCGAGGCCCTGCCCTGGCCGTTTCTCTGCGCCGTCTTCGCCGGTATCCTGCTGGCGGTCTTCTCGCTCGCGCCGGGCCTGGAATGGTTGCTCGAGAACCAGCCGGCGCTCCTGTGGTCGTTCTTCTTCGGGCTGGTCCTGGCGTCGATCCTGACGGTGAGCGCGAGAGTCGGGCGATGGACCACGCTCACCCGCGGAGGCGTGATCCTGGGCACCATCGGCGCCTGGTTGATCGTCGGCATGGTGCCGGTCCAGACGCCCGACGCACCCTGGTTCCTGGTCCTGAGCGGTTCGATCGCCATCTGCGCCATGGTCCTGCCGGGGATCTCGGGGTCGTTCATCCTCGTCCTGATGGGCAAGTACCAGCAGATCCTCGCTGCCGTCACGGAACGAGACCTGGTGACGATCGCGACCTTCGCCTTCGGGGCCGGGATCGGTCTGCTGCTCTTCGCCCGGTTCCTGTCGTGGCTGCTCGCCCGCTACCACGACGTGACGGTCTCGCTGCTGATCGGCCTGATGGCGGGATCGTTGCGAAAGGTCTGGCCGTGGAAGGAAACCCTCGAGTCGATGATCGATCGTCATGGCAAGAGCGTGCCGGTGGTCGAGCGCAACATCCTCCCTTCGGGCGCCGAGGAACTGGCGCTGGGCGTCGGACTCGCGCTGGTCGGAGCCGCCATCGTGCTCGTCCTCGAGCGCGCCAACCGCGCCGGCGAAGACGAAGCGGCCTGAAGCCGGAAGCTTCGACGCCAGGTCGTCTCAGGCGTCGTCGAGATCGCGCTCGATCTCGTTCAGGCGGTCGAGCAGTTCGCGGCGGGCCGACGCCGCGAACGGGTTCTCGACCTCGATCGTGCGGAAGAGTTCGAACGAGTCCTCACGCAGGATCGCCTCGATCGACAGGAGGTGTCGGTAGGCCGGCGTGGCGAGGTTCTCGTTCGGCAGCTTGATCTCCCGCAGCGCCTTGGCGATCCAGTGGGTCAGACCCTGGATGTAGGCCATCTCGTAGTCGTGATCTTCCGGCGTCATCGGAATCACTTCGAGTTCGAGGGTCGAGGACAGGAAGTCGGTGACCGACGACAGGTCTCCTCGTCCTTCACACCAGACGACCTTCAGCCCGGCGATGCCGTCACGCCCGCTCTGCGGTCCGAACATCGGATGCAAGCCACCGAAGTCGACATCGGCCGGCAGCACCTCGCGCATCATCTCGACGGGCCGACTCTTGACCGACGCCACATCGACCACCCAGCGAGGTCTCGAGTCGCGACGCGCGACCTCGATCAGGACCTCCTTCATGTCCTGCACGGGGACCGCGACCACCAGGCCTTCACAGGCGATCACCGCGTCCAGATCGGCTTCCTTCACTCCGAGTTCCAATGCCACGTCCGCCACCGGGCGAAGGTCGTGGACCAGCAGGTCGAAATGGTCCTTCAGATGGGTCGCCATGAAGCGCCCGAAGCTGCCGAAACCGATGACTCCGAGCTGTCGCATCGCCAGCGACCCTAGCAGAGCCCCACGCCTCGCAAGCGGGGGGGTTGCGCTATCATCGACCGTCGCTCCGAACTCGTTCCTCGAGGGTCAGGACCGCTCCAGAATGAAGACCTTCCGCGCCGCCACACTGCTCTTTGCCGTCCTCGCCTTCGCCCTCGGCTGCGCCCGGGCCGGGGCCGACGAGATCGAAGAACGAATCGATCGTGTGCTCGCCGAAGTCCCCATGATCGACGGCCACAACGACGTCCCCTGGCAGTACCGAACGCGAGTCGAGAACCATCTCGAGGACCTCGACTTCGAAGACACCACCGGACTCGATCCGGCAATGCACACCGATCTCGAACGGCTTCGCACGAGCGGCATCGGCGGACAGTTCTGGTCGGTCTACACCCCCTCGAGCACCGACGGGCCGGGAGCGGCTCGAATGGTCTTCGAGCAGATCGATCTGGTCGAACGGCTGGTCGGCCGCTACTCCGAGTTGCTGGAGATGGCCTACACGGCCGAAGACGTCGTACGAATCCACGCCTCCGGGAAGATCGCCTCGCTGATCGGCATCGAAGGCGGCCATGCGATCGAGAACTCGCTGGCTCTTCTGCGTCAGTTCCATTCGGTCGGCGCCCGTTACATGACCCTCACCCACTCGTCGAACACCGACTGGGCCGACTCCGCCACCGACGAACCCGAGTTCGGCGGTCTCTCACCCTTCGGCGTGGAGGTCGTCCTCGAGATGAACCGACTCGGCATGCTGGTCGACCTGTCGCATGTCTCGTCCGAGACCATGAACGACGTCCTCGACATCACCCGCAGCCCGGTGATCTTCTCGCACTCCTCGGCGCGCGCCGTCACCGCCCACCCCCGCAACGTGCCGGACGAGGTCCTTTCCCGCGTGCGCGCCAACGGCGGCGTGGTCATGGCGACATTCGTGCCCAGCTTCATCAACGACTCCGTGCGGCAGTCCTCGAATGCGTTCGTCGAAGAGCGCGCCAGGCTCGAGCGGCTGCACGGAGACGATCTGCAGGGCATCACCGACGGCCTCAGCGTCTGGCAGAAGCAGCAGGTGGCGACCACGGCCAGCCTCGCCGACGTCGCCGATCATCTCGACCACCTGCGCGAGGTGGCCGGCATCGACCACGTCGGGATCGGTTCCGACTGGGACGGCATCACATCGGTCCCCGAGGGACTCGAAGATGTCTCACGGCTCCCCGACCTGCTGGTCGAACTGGCCCGCCGCGGCTGGAGCGACGACGACCTCCGCAAGCTGGTCGGCGGCAACGTGCTGCGGGTGATGCGAACGGCGGAAACCACGGCCCGCGAGCTGCAGGCCAGCGAGCCGGCTCGCGACATCCTGTTCGGGGAAGCCGAGGTCACAGAGCAGCAGGCGCGAACCGAGCGATGAGCGGGCCGACGAAGACCCGCAACGCGGCCACGGTCATCCTTCTTCGTGACACCGACACCTCTCCTGAGGTGTTCATGATGGAGCGCCACATCCGTTCCGACTTCGTCGGCGGCGCTCACGTCTTCCCGGGCGGCAAGGTCGACGCCAACGACGACTCCCTCGAGGATCTGTGCGTCGGGCTCGACGACAGCCAGGCGTCGAGCCGGTTGCACCTCGACCGCGGTGGACTCGCCTACTTCGTGGCGGCGATCCGCGAGTGCTACGAAGAAGCCGGCGTCCTGCTGGCCTACGGCGACGGCGGCGACCTGCTCGATCTGACCGACCCTGCACTCGACGCTCACGTCGAGGAGCAGCGACGCAGGCTGAACGCCGGCGACATCGACTTCGTCAACCTCGCCAGGCAGGAAGGTTGGAAGCTCGCAACCGACAAGATGCACTACTGGGCGCACTGGATCACGCCGGAGGGCCAACCGCTGCGCTTCGACACGCGCTTCTTCCTGGCCGCCGCACCCGCCAACCAGGTCGCCGTCCACGACGACCACGAACTCACCGCCTCTGACTGGGTCACGCCGCGAGAGGCCCTGGAGCGGGCCGAAGCCGGGGAGTGGACGATCATCTTCCCGACGCTGCGAAACCTCATGGCGCTGACCGACTTCAGGAGCACGGCCGAGGCCGAGGCGGCGGCTCGCCGGCGCGGCGACGTCGAGACCCTGCAACCGAGGATCCTGAAGACCGATGGCGGAATCCAGATCGTCCTGCCCGGCGATCCCGGTTGGGAGGAAGCGGATCCACGAGGCTCGGAGTGAATCCGCCGGCCATGCCGGTTGCCGGCGAGCTGGTGCGGGTCTCGCCGGCGATCCGACGCCTCACCCAGGACAACCCGAGCGTCTTCACCGGCGTCGGTACCAACACCTACCTGGTCGGCAACCAGAGACTCTTCATTCTCGATCCCGGTCCCGACGACGATCGCCACTACTCGGGCATCCTCGAAGCCGTTGGCGACGCCGAGGTGCTGGGAGTCGTACCCACCCATCATCATCGCGACCACTGGCCGCTGGCGCCGCGACTCGCCGCGCACTACGGCTGCCCGACCATGGGCCACGACACCGTCGGCGACTGGAGTCCCGAGCGGACGATCCGGGACGGCGAGATCCTCGACCCCGAGGACCTGCGACTCGAGGCGATCCTCACGCCCGGGCACGCCCCCGACCATCTGTGCTTCTACTTCCATCCCGAGGAGGTACTCTTCTCGGGCGACCACGTCATGGGCTGGTCGACGTCGGTCATCGCTCCGCCGGGCGGCCATCTGAACGCCTATCTCGACTCCCTGGATCGGCTGCGCGAGAAGAGTGGCAAGCGGATGCTGCCCGCCCACGGCCTGCCGATCGACGATCCGATCGGAAGGATCGATCACCTGGCGAGTCACCGTAGAGAACGCACCGAGCAGGCGCTCGAGTCACTCGCCGACGGACCGCTGCCGGTTGCGGAGATGGTGAGTCGAATCTACGCCGACGTCGACCCGAAACTCCATGCTGCCGCCGCGTGGTCGCTGCTCGCCCACCTGCTCGCCCTCGAGGAGGAGGGTCGACTGCAACGCCACGGGCGTCACGACGATCCGATCCACGACACCTGGCAGCGAAGCGGCAGGTAGGCCGCCTGGATCTCGGCGCTCAGCCCAGCCAGGGAGAGCGCAACGGCCGACCCTGGCGGTACGACTCGCGCCAGCGCTCGGCCTGACGCAACGCCGCTTCGGCCTCGCTACCGCGCTCGCGGAACTCCTCGACCACTCTCTGCTGCAGCGCCAGGGCCTGCTCGAAGTCTCCGACCTCCGCCAGCGCCATGGCCAGCGTCTGCGCGTACTCGGCACGCGGGTAGACCTTGAGCACTTTCGAGGCCACCTCGACAGCCATCGCCCCGTCGCGAACCGCATCGTCGGGGGCCGCCGCCAGCAGGCGCGCCAGCACGTCGGCGATCCTCGGGTCGTCGCGGTGTCGTTCGAGGGCGCGGAGCAACTCCTGGCGCGCCAGGGCGTACTCCTCTCCCAGAATTCGCGCCGTCGCCAGCATCAGGTGTGCGTCGGGGTTGCCGGGTTCGAGGCGCACGACCTGCGCCTGGGCCGCCGCCGCCTCGCGGTAGCGCCCTTCACGACCGAGCAGGATGGCGGCGTTCGTCCAGGCTTCCTCGAGGTCCGGATCGAGTTCGGCCGCCCTCTGGAAGCGCACCAGCGCCTCCCCCTGGTTGCCCTCCGCCAGGACCATCATCCCCCACCGGAAATGGACGCCGGCCATGGTCGGGGCCTCGATCAGCAGGATCTCGAGGTCCGAACGAACGGCGTCGAGGTTGCCCAGACGATCGTCGATGCGCAGCCGCTTCCAACGCAGATCGACCGAGTCCGGGAAGTCCTCGACGAGCCGATCCGCGTGCGGCTTGGCTTGCGCGAAGCGACCGAGTCGTCCGAGGGCATCGGCGAGCTGGATCCTCGCCAGATCGAGATCCGGAGCCTGTTCGACCACCACCTCGAGTTGCTCGACAGCCTCGGAGTCACGCCCGGCCCGCACCAGCATCTCTCCCAGGCGCGCCCGATTGCGGGTCGACTCGGGATGGAGTTCGACCGCCTGGCGCTGATAGCCGATCGCCTCTTCGAGCCGGCCCTCGGACTCGAGCACCTTCGCCAGACCGGAGAGCACGGCGAGG
Organism: Thermoanaerobaculia bacterium; assembly: GCA_942492505.1. Lineage (GTDB taxonomy): Bacteria > Acidobacteriota > Thermoanaerobaculia > Multivoradales > Multivoraceae > CALOFD01. Next base: position 48,951 of record CALOFD010000043.1, on the reverse strand, counting down.
CTGCCGGGATTGGAGACCAGGGCCTCGCGCAGTTCCCGGATCGCCGCCTGCGCCGATCCCTCCTTCAGGGACTGGTTGGCGAGGAAGACCTGCGCCGCCGAACCCGACGCCTTCTGCTTCACCTCGTAGGCGATCGGATCGACGAACTGGACCTGTTGAGCTCCACGCAGCTCGAGATGGCGCCGAGCAGCCTCGAGATCGCCCTGCTGGCGGTACACCTGGGCGAGCGCGTAGTTCAGCGCCGTCGCCTCCGGCTGGAGTTCGAGAGCCCGGAGATAGGCCAGGACCGCCGCATCGAGGTCGCCCTCGCGAGTCGCCAGTCGGGCCAGGCCGCCATGGGCGGCCGCCGACGACGGATCGAAGAGCAACGCGGCCTCGAAGACCCTGCGGGCTTCCTCCATTTCACCCAACGCCATCTCGACGCGTCCGAGCCGGATCAGGGTCGGCACGTAGGCCGGGTCGAGGGCTCGCGCCTGTCGATACCACCGGGCTGCGTCCTCGTTGCGACCGTCCACCTGATACAGGGTCCCGAGCAGATAGGGCCAACGCGACTGCTCGGGAAGCAGGGTCGACGCGTTCTCGAGGCAGGCTGCCGCGGCCTCGGAGAGGTCGTAGACCAGATACAGCTCCCCCAGCTCACCCCAGGCAGCACCGATCTCGTCGGCGTCCGCATCGCCTTCCTGCAGCGCCTCCAGTTCGGCCCGAGCTCCGAGCAGGTCGTTGCGCACCACCGCCTCGACCGAATCCAGTTGCGGATGGGATACCGGCACGAGGTCCTGCGCCGAAACCGCGAGCGCCACCAGCGTGCACGCGACCAGCAGGGTCCTCATCGATCGGCCCTCCTGTGAAGAACCGAGTAGCCACCGACCGGCACGGCTTCGAAGACCTGGCTGGCGCCGCCGAGCCACTCGACGACCACCGACACCTCGCTCACGCCCTCACCTGCCTCGCCGAGCGCCACCAGCACCCTGGGATCGTTGGACCCGGCATAGCTGCCGTCGGTGCGCACCCTGCGCCAGATCGTCGTCGCCCCGACCGTGACTCCGACGCGCGCGCCGAGCGCGTCGCGACCGTGGTCGACCAAGCGCAGCCCGACCCAGGGGCGCTGCGAGCCGGTCTGCGCTAGCAACACTCTGGCCGGACCGCTGTTGTTGGTCACCACCACGTCGGTGTCGCCATCGTTGTCGAGATCGCCGAACAGCGCCCCGCGCGACACCTCGGCGACCCGAAAGGCCTCGCCGGCCGAGTCGCTGACGTCGCCGAAGCGCCCGCCGCCGAGGTTGCGGAAGAGCTGATTGCGTTCGCCGAGCGGGAAGGGATCGCGGCTCCGGTCGACGCCGGCGGGCTGGGTGACGGCGCCATTGACCACCAGCAGATCGAGTCGCGAATCCATGTCGAAGTCGATCCACGCGGTGCCCCAGGAGGTGTAGATCCAACTCGGCGCCGCCAGACCACTCGACTCCGAAACGTCCTGGAAGAACCCCTGGCCGTCGTTCAGATAGACGGTATTCGTTTCGCGGTTGTAGTGGGTCATGAAGAGGTCTTCGTCGCCATCACCGTCGAAGTCGCCGGCGTCCACGCCCATGCTCGACTCCGCCATGCCCTGCTCGTTGAGCGCCGCGCCGGCGAGCAGGGCCTCGTCGCGAAAGCTGCCATCGGCCTGCTGGATCCAAAGGTGATTGCCCGTGAGGTCGTTGGCGACGTAGAGGTCCATCCGACCGTCGCCATTGAAGTCGGCCGTCTTGACGCCGAGTCCGTTGCCGCGCACTCCTGCCAGGCCTAGCTCTTCTGTCACGTCGGCGAAACGACCGCCGCCGACGTTGCGCAACAGCAGATCGACCGTCGGAGCGAAGGCGGTGGGAGCACAGTAGTCGTCTTCACCTCGCTCCGTGACGCAGGACTGATGCCGTCCGTAGGACCACTCGAGGTAGTGCGCCACCATCAGGTCCAGAAGGCCGTCGGAGTCGATGTCGACGAAGGCCGCCGAAGTGCTCCACTGGCTTCCCGTGTCGCCGAGATCGGCGCTTCGATCGACGAACACGCCGCCGTCGTTGCGCCACAGGCGATCGGCTTCGAGATTGCTCACGAAGAGATCGGGGTCGCCGTCGTTGTCGATGTCGCCGACCGCCGCTCCCATGCCGTAGCCGTCACCCTGGATTCCGCTGCTTGCGGTCACGTCGACCCAGCGCAGCCGACGAGAGCCGTCCGGCAGGATCTCCAGATCGTTGCGGTAGAGGCGATCGGTCAGGTCACCGGAGCGGGGAGGAAAGATCGCGTCCTGGGCGTCGAGGTCAGGACCCAGCATGCGCCCCTGGACCAGGAAGAGATCGAGGTCGCCGTCGGAGTCGAAGTCGAGCAGGGCTCCACCGCTGCCGACCACCTCGGGGTAGTAGAAGCGGCCCGCCATGCCGTTGAAATGAACGAAGTCGAGGCCGGTCTCCTTCGTCACATCGACGAAGGGATCCGGTTGAGCGAGCGCCGCCCGACCCAGAAACGCGAGAGTGATCAGGGCGGCCGGGAACCGTCGCGGGAAAGAGGCCGAGGGCATCGCATCAGTATAGCGACGCCGCGGCTGTCCCACGGCGGCTGCGGGAGTACCAAGTCCCGCGCAGACAGGCCTTCAGAAACGAAAGGGGGGAGAGGGCTTTCGCCCTCTCCCCAGGGAGAAGGATGAGGAGCCGAAGACCCCACCACCTCTCAATTCTTCAGAACTTGACTCCCGCCAGGACCCGCAGACGACGCGGGCGCTGGAAGCCGCGGCGCAGCGGCCGGACTTCACCGCGACCCGTGATGCCCACCTGATCCTGATCGTTCAGGGCATTCTGGACCTCGACCCGCAGCTCGCCGGTCACCTTGTTGCCCTTCGACAGCGGGAAGCCGTAGGCGCCCGACAGGTTGAGCCAGTAGAAGGCATCCATGCGACGACTGTTCAGCGGCTCCACCGAGATTCCGACCGCGGTGCTGTCGGGGATCCCGTCACCGGTGGTGATGTTCGCGCCGCCGAAGCCCTCGCTTCGCGACCACGGCTTGCCGCTCTGCCAGGTCAGGGAACCACCGACGGTGAAGTTCTGACGGGCCGAGATGTTGATCAGCTTCCAGCCGGTGGCCTTGGCGATGATCGTCCGATCGAAGTCGGCAGGTCCCTCTCGATGGATCAGCGACAGAGCCTGACCGAGGAACGGCATCATCTGGCTGCAGTCGACCGGAACCGTCCGGTTGGCCTGGGCCGTGTTGCAGTTGTCGATGTCGACCTGCCGAAGCACCTGCTCCTGCTGCTCGCCGTAGGAGTCGTTGGTGTTGTTGAAGACATCACCATGCGACGATCCGCCGGCTTCGCTCCAGGTCAGGTTGGTGAACAGGCCCCAGTTGTTGTGGAAGCGCCGGTTCAACTGCATCTGGAGCGCCGTGTAGTCGCGGAACGGCTCGACGTAGTTGGCCAGCACGTCGGCCTGCGCCAGTCGCGACTGGTTCGCAGGAGACGCCGCTTCCCGAACGGCATTCAGGATCGTGGCGTAGTCCTTGTGGTTCGCGCTCAGCGTCCACAGGGACAGCCGGCCGTTGATCTCACCGAGTTGGCTGGTCGAACCGATCAGGTTGTCGACCTTCCACCAGATGCCCTTGACGTCGAAGGCCCAGTGATCGGAGAACTGCCATTCCCAACCCACGATGACCTCGTCCTTGTGGTAGGCCTCGAGGTCCGACTGGAAGACTCCAGCGTCCACCAGGTCCCACTGCCCGCCGGGCACGATCGTACCGAGCGACGAGACGTAGCCGATGCCGATCGGCAGACCGGCCGCGGGACCACAGAGGAAGCCGGTGTTGACGCAGTCGAGCCACAGCAGTCGTTCGTAGCCGTTGTAGCCGTTGAACTGATCCTGCAGATACTCATTGATCGCGTTCTGGGGCAGCTGGTGGTAGCTGCGCCCGAGGAACGCCGTGATCAACTGGCGACCGTTGGCGTTGATGTCGTAGGCCACGGACACGCGCGGCGAAATGCTCGTGAAGTCCATGACGACACGGTCGACGTCGTTCTTGTGTTCCTGGTTCTCGATTCTCGCGCCGAGGTTGAAGGTCCACTTCTCGCCGATCACCATGCGATCGCGAAGATAGACCGCGACGTTGCGACTGATCGTGTCGTTGGTGCCGAGGTCGGCCAGCAACTCCGGCGTGTGGTAGTCCTGCTTGATGCAGGAATCGCCGGTCCGATAGTCGCAGGAGACGCCGAAGGGGCTCGCGGAGAACGGGTTCGTGAAGCCGTTCACACTCGTCGAGCTGAACAGGTTGTCACCCTGCCCGCTGTAGAGGTCGATCCGCTCGACATCTCCCAGCCATTCGACCTCCTGCGCATCGAGCCCGTACTTGAGCTCGTGGTTGGCCGAGGCGAAATGAGTGAACGCGAGGTTCAACTGGGTGCGCGGATACTCGTTCAGACCGTAGCCGTTGTCGAGCAGCCAGCCGTTGTGCCAACCATCGCTGTCGAGGTACGGGCTGTAGTTGTTGCCGGGCCACGCCGTGCCGCCGGCGGGATTCGCCGGAAAGCGCGGATCCATCTGCTTGATGGCGATGGCCGCGTCCTCGTCGAGCCCTCCGAAGGCGAGCAACTTGTTCTCGTTCGAGGTCTGCGAAGCGAGCTTCGCCTCGAGGAAGAGGTTGTTGCTGATCGACCAGTTCCAGGTGCCGCTGTAGAGCGTCCCGGAGATGTCGTGCGGCGTCATCGTGTAACGGTCGAACACCGGCTCCAGACGGAAGTTCCGGAAGACCGGGGTGTCGATGTAGTTGACCGCGATCTGATGGCTGGTTCCGGGCTGGAAGTTCAGCTTCGCGATGTACGACTCGATCTGACCGCTCTCATCGACGGCGTCGCCGTTGATGGTCTTGCCGGTGCGGTTGGAGTTCTGGGAGTTGGCCGAAACGAAGAACCAGGCCTTGTCGCGAACGATCGGCCCACCGAGACCGGTCTCGTACTGGTCGTCGACGCCCTCGAGCTCCTGCTCGGTGCGTTTGAAGAAGTCCCTCGGACGCTGGTTGGTCTGGCGCTGCTCGAGTTCGATGTGATCCTTGAACTCCGAGTTCCAGTCCTCCTCCGTGCGCGAGAGAACGAAATCGCCGTGGTACTTGTTGGTACCGGACTTGACGATGACGTTGGTGGCCGAGCCGACGGTGCGACCGTAGTCGGCCGACAGGCCGCCCGACTCGAGGGTGACCTCGGTGGTTGCCGCCGAGGGCAGGAAGACACGCGAACCGCCGTAGCGCGAGAACGTCGTGTCGACGCCGTCGATGTAGACGTTCGAGTCGGCCCAGGTGGAGCCGTTGATGTTGGGACGGCTCGAAGAGAGATCCATGTTCTCGTCGTCGTTGGTGACGCCGGGCATGAAGTTGATGATTCCGTAGTAGGTGCGGTTCTCACCCGTGACCTCGACCCCGACTTCGCTCTGCATGGTCTGGCCGGCGGAGATGTTGAACTTGTCCACCAGGGGAGCCTCCGAAGTGACGGTGATGGTCTCCGAGGTGCCGAGCGAGAGCTTGAGATCGACCGTGGCCCGCTGGCCGGCGGTGATCTGCACTTCCGAAGAGGCTTCGCCGAGGCCCTCCAGAAGCGCCTCGATCGTGTAGGCACCCGGCACGAGCAGCGCGAAGCGATATTCGCCCTCGGACCCGGTCTGGGTGAACTTCTCGCCCCGGTTGCCGGTGATCGTGACATTCACGCCCGGAACGGGGGAATTGCTCGCATCCCGGACCTGGCCGGTGACCGTACCCGTCTCCGGGCCGTCTGCCAGTGCTCCGCCGGCGATCAGGGCCAGCGCCAGAACCCATGTTGAGACTCGACTCATTTGATTCTCCTCGAAGTGCTCGTGGAGCGCCTGCGGCGACGTCACGAAGAGCCTTCGCGAGACCTCGAATGAGTCCTGGGTCGGCCGCCACCCTCCCCATCTCAACCTTGCGGGATGGTGGTCGATCGGGCTCAGTCGAAGCCTTCGCTTCGACTCGGACCATAGACTGTTGCTTGGAAGCAACTGATTCTGCTGCACTTACGATGCCAGTTGATCGACCGGCCAATCAGCTATTTGTAAAGTCTTGCCTTTTCAATCACATCCGGACCACTCCAACGAGATGAATCATGGAGACCTCGAGGACGAGACTTCACTGTGTTGGATCAGACTATCCAACTCGTTGGATCCTGCGGCCGCCTCGAGGGTGCGACTGGAGAGCCCATGAAGGGCTCCAGGATCGGCCTCGCTGCGATAGACCGTGGCGACTCGTCAGTCGCCGACGTACGCCGTTGCCGCGATCTCGACGAGGAACTCTTCTCGGACCAGCGGCGTCTGAACGCAGAATCGAGCCGGTGGGTTGCGCGGGAAGAACTCCGCGTAGACCTCGTTCATCTCCCCGAAGTCCGCCAGATCGGCCAGGAACACTTGATTGTTGACCACGTCGCCGAGAGAGGCGCCGGCCGCCTGGAGAACGTCGCGAATCGACTCGAGCACACAGCGGGTCTGAGCCCGAACGTCGCCGATGCCGACGATTCGACCGCGGTTGTCGACCGGGACGGTTCCCGAAACGTAGATATGGCCTCCAGCCTGCATCGCAGGGGAGAACGGCAGATCGTGAGACAGCGATCCTGGAGAGCGAATGACTTTTCCGGACACGGGGGCCTCCCTTCGACGTGGAGGCCCCAGTCTACCCGCCGCCGGGCGGCTAGTCCTTCGGGGGTTCGTCTCCACCGCCCTCCAGATCGGAATCGTCGACACTGGGTGTCGAATCGATCTCGACGGCCGGTAGCGGCGGCACCGGGGGCGGCTCATCGCCTGACGTTCCCGTCGTACCCCTGGAGGCATACCGATCGCCGCTGCGATCGAAGCGCGAGCCGCCGAAAGCGTTCAGAACGACCGCACCCAGGCCCATGGTCCAGGCGGCCAACTTCACCAGCCCGCCCACGACGGCGAACATGAAGGCGAAGAAGAACAGGAACCCTCCACCCACCTGCAGGAGGTCGGCGAACAACGACAGCGCGTAGATGACGACCAGGCCCAGGGCCAGCGCGGCATAGGGACTCTCGATCGTCTTTCCGAGCCGACCGCCGATCCATCGACCCGCAGCCACCGACACCGAGGTGATGCCCACCAGCGCCGCGATCAGCAGTGCGAAGGGAACCATCAGCCACAGAACCGGCACCAGCAGGATCCCGACGATCGAGATCACCAGGATGATGGTCACGATCACCAGCACGGGAAGCAGCAGGATCTCGAGCGCCAACCCGACCAGCAAGCTGGCCCAGGGCGCCGACGCCGCCTTCGCACGGATGTTCTCGACCGAGCGTCCGCCGACCAGGATCACGAACGATCCCAGCACGAGCCACATGACCAGCTTGAACAGTTCCCAGACGAAGCCGAAGCCACCCCACATGAAGGGCGAGCCCCAGTCACCGACCCGGTCCCAGTCGCCCCAGTTGTCCCAGTCGCCCCAGTCCATCGAGCCGAGCGCGATCGCGGGCCCGAAGGCGACTTCGTTCACCTCGCCCAGGACCTGGGCTCCATCGGCGCGAACAACGCCGCCGCCGACTGCAGTCACGTCTCCCAGGACTTCAGCGTTGTCACCGAGTTCGACGATGCCACCGACGGCGACCACATCGCCGGTCACCTCCCCGTCGACGTACACCGAGCCGCCGATGGCGACACAGTCGCCCGTGACGTCGCCGTCGGAATGGATGCTGCCACCGATCACGACCAGGTCACGAGCCAGCTCTCCGCGTTCGATGCGGATGCTGTCGCCCACCGAGACTTTCGAATCGGGGCGACGCCCTCGCATCTCGCGGCGAACCCGTTCGCGCGCCTTCATGACCTCTCGGCGGGCACGCTCACGCTCGATCCGCAGTTCGCGGCGCACGTCGGCATTGCCGTCGGACTCCGACAGGACCTCGTCGAGCTCGTCGAGCTGATCCTCGATCTCCTCGTCGAGTTCCTCGAGCGCCTCTTCGATCCGCTCTCTCGTCGCCTCGGACTGTTCCGAAGGCACGGGCGGCACCGGCGGCGGGGGCTCCTGGGCGAGCAGCGAGAGCGGCAGCAGGCCGAGGATCAGGACCAGGACCGACAACGGCACTCTCGTTGAACCCTGCGACCGCTTGCGCGGTGACGACGAACGATCAGAATGAATTGACATGCATTGAGCTCCTGTCTTGCGAAACGAGCGCGTGCAGGGCGCCGGCGGCGGCCAGACCCACGCTCGTGAAGGCGCCGAGAACCAGCAAGGCCTGCGGCGTCGACAGCACGAGGGCGGTCTTCGCCGAAACCGAAACGAAGAACTCCCAGGTCGCGGCACCCGCCACCACCCAACTCGCCGCCACTCGCGCCCCTCCACTGAACCACGCCACCAGCACCGACACCGAGGGAATCGGGATCAGCGCCAGGGCAGGCAGACTCATCAGGGTCACGGCAGCGAGCAGCAGGCAGGCAACCAGGACAGCACGCGGACTCCAGTAGGCCATCCTGGAAAAACGGCTCTGTTTCGACAGCCCGAACTCGGCCAGCACGTCCTCGACCAGGGCCGGAGAAGGCGACAGATCGGGCAACGTCGAAAAGAGTGACGTCAACAGGCTCTCCGCTGCCGGAGAGTCGTCCTGGGGGTTGCGCAGCCAACGCTGCAGAGTCTTGTAATCAGCCATGGTCGGCTCTCGTCTTGCCCTACGTGGAGTTCTTCGAGGTTGTTTCACTGGGAAAGATCTCCCAGGCGACTGAATCCGCGCTCCTTCAGGATGTCGGCGAGGGCGCCGCGCCCACGGTGCAGGTTGGTCTTGACGGCTCCCAGGCTCATCCCCGTCAGATCGGCGATTTCCTGGTAGGACAGCTCTTCTCGATGGCGGAGCAGCATGACTTCCCGATGCGCCGGGCGGAGCTCGGCGATCGCATCTTCGAGCAACGATCCTAGCTCGGAACGCTCGCGGATCTCCTCGGGCGTGGAAACGGAGTCGTCCTCCAGGTGGTCGACCCAGTCGGCGCCCTCCTCGGTGGGTCTCTCGAGAGGCACCGTTTCGAGCTGGCCCCGGCGCAGGTGATCGATGGTCGCGTTGTGGGCGATCTTGAACAACCAGCTCGAGAACTTTCTCGAGTCGTCGTAGCTGTCCAGCGCTCGAATCGCCTTGACGAAGACTTCCTGCGTCAGGTCCTCAGCCAGCTCCCGGTCGCGGACCATGCGCACGATGAGGGAGAAGACCGGTCGCTGGAAGCGAAGGACCAGCTCGCGATAGCCGCGCTCCGTGCCGGCCCGGGCCGCTGCAACGATCCGCCCGTCCTCGTTCTCCGTCGAGCGTCGGGACCCGGCTCTGTCTTCTGTCGCACGCACAGAGGTTCTACTCCGGACCGAGGCGCCGGGTTTCGAAGGAATCCCCGGATTCCGGCTCGACCTCAGGGTACCGGAAGAGAGAACGTCGGCACCAAAAAAAACGGGGCGCCACACGCGCCCCGTCTGGGAGGGATGAAGGGATGTTTGTCCCTTCGAGGGAGACCTTACGAGATGAATAGATACATGTCAATATCTTTTTAGAAGAAATCCGACCCCTGCCTGAAGAGAACGACCAGGATTGCACCACCGACGACCAGCCGATAGATGACGAACGGCATCATCGACGAGCGTCGAACGAAGCCGAGCAGGCCGTGAATGCAGATCCAGCCGACGACCGCCGACGCCAGCCCAACGACGACCATCGGCCCGATCTGCCCGGAACTCTCCGCCTGCCACAACTGAACGGCCTCGTAGGCACCGACTGCTGCGCTCACCGGGACGAAGAGAAGGAAGGAAAGACGGGTCGCCGCTTCGCGGGTCATGCCGAGCAAGAGCCCGGCCGTGATCGTCGTGCCCGACCGCGAGGCGCCGGGAATCAGGGCCAGAGCCTGCGCGAAACCGGCGAAGAGCGCACCGCGAAGGGTCAACGTCTCGAGACCGCCGGTCTTCCGCCCGCGGCGATCGGCGATGCCGAGCAGCAGGCCGAAGAGGATGAAGGCCCACGCGACGATCCACGGATTCCTCGCCGCCGTCGCCACCCACTCACGCATCAGGTAGCCGGCCACGAGGACCGGCGCCGTCCCCACGGCCAGGCGCACCAGAAGACGACGCGATTCGGAACGGGCCGACGGCTCCGCAGGACCCATTCCGAGGACGTCGAGCCAGTCCCGGCGGAAATAGACCAGGGCGGCGACGAAGGTCCCGAGGTGCGCCGCGATATCGATCTGCAGTCCCTGGTCGGCCCGACCGAGAAGCTCGGGCAGCAGCACCAGATGGGCGGAAGAGCTGATCGGCAGGAACTCCGTCAGGCCCTGAACGATGCCCACCAGGAGCAGCTGCCAGATGTCCATCGAAGGTATAGTACAGCCCGATCCGCCGTCTTTTCGCGGTCTGCAAGAGCCATGGGAACCCTCCTCGTTACAGGCGGCGCCGGCTTCATCGGGAGCGCTCTGGTGCGCGTCGCACTGGAACGAACCGAAGACCGGATCGTCGTCTTCGACAAACTGACCTACGCCGGCCACGAGGCCAATCTCGCCGGACTTCCCGACGACCGGGTCGAGCTCCTGGTCGCCGATCTCGCCGACCGGCCGAGTCTCGAGGCCGCCTTCGAGGAACACCGTCCGCGGGCGGTCTTCAACCTGGCCGCCGAAAGCCACGTCGATCGCTCGATCGACGGACCCCGCCCGTTCATCGAGACCAACATCGTGGGGACGTTCGAGCTGCTCGAAACCGCCCGTTCCTACTACGCCGCCCTCGACGCCGACGAGCGGGACCGGTTTCGGCTCATCCATGTCTCGACCGACGAGGTCTTCGGCGACCTCGGCGACGAGGGTCGCTTCGACGAGGACAGCCCCTACGCTCCGAGTTCCCCCTATGCCGCCTCGAAGGCGTCGGCCGACCATCTCGTCCGCGCCTGGCACCGGACCTGGGGGCTGCCCGCCCTGATCACGAACTGTTCGAACAACTACGGGCCGCGCCAGCTGCCCGAGAAGCTGATTCCGCTGATGATCCTCAACGCCCACGCCGGGCGCGACCTGCCGATCTACGGTGACGGCAGCCAGGTGCGTGACTGGATTCACGTCGACGACCACTGCCGGGGCCTGCTCCAGGTGCTCGAGCAGGGCCGGGTCGGAAGGAGCTACAACCTCGGGGCCGGCAGCGAACGAACCAATCTCGAACTCGTGCGCGCGCTGTGTGCCGCGCTCGAAGAGGTCGCTCCCGCAGCGCACAACCCCGCCCTGCGCGCGCGAGAGCTCGACAGCTATCTCGACCTGATGACCTTCGTGGTCGACCGGCCCGGCCACGACCGCCGCTACGCCATCGATCCGACCCGTGCCCGCACGGAGCTCGACTGGCGACCTGCCGTCGACCTCGAGTCGGGACTCACCGATACGGTCCGCTGGTACCTCGGCCACCGCGACTGGTGCGAAACGGTCGGCGGCGGCGACCACGCCGCAACGAGACGGGGAATCGAGGAGATCGCATCATGACCACGCGACGCGGCGTTCTGTTGGCAGGGGGCTCGGGCACCCGCCTCTACCCGATCACCCAGGCGACCTCGAAGCAGCTGATCCCGATCTACGACAAGCCGATGGTCTACTACCCCCTGGCGACACTCATGTCGGCCGGCGTCCGCGAGATCCTGCTGATCTCGACCCCGCAGGATGTCCCCACCTTCGAACGCCTGCTCGGCGACGGTTCCTCGATCGGTCTCGAGATCTCCTACGCCGTGCAGGAGCGGCCCGAAGGCATCGCCCAGGCTCTGGTGATCGCCAGGGAATGGCTCGACGGGCACCCGGTGGCCCTGGTTCTCGGCGACAACCTGTTCTACGGCCACGGACTCCCCGAAGACCTGCGCCGGGCCGCGGCGCTCGACCACGGCGCCACCGTGTTCGCATACCGGGTCCGCGACCCCCAGCGCTACGGCGTCGTCGAATTCGACTCCGAGGGCATGGCGATCAGCCTGCAGGAGAAGCCGCAGCAGCCCCGCAGCCTCTACGCCGTGCCGGGGCTCTACTTCTACGACAGCCGAGCCCCCGAGATCGCCGCGTCGCTGGCTCCCTCGGCTCGGGGAGAACTCGAGATCACCGATCTGAACAACGCCTACCTCGAGGCCGGCGAACTGCACGTGATCCAACTCGGTCGAGGCATCGCCTGGCTCGACACCGGCACTCCGGAAGCGCTTCTGGGAGCCTCGAACTTCATCCAGACCCTCGAGAAGCGACAGGGACTGAAGGTCGCGTGCCTCGAGGAGATCGCCTACCGGATGGGCTACATCGACCGCGAGCAGCTTCTCGGACTGGCCGCGGCGATGGGCAGGAACGACTACGCCTCGTACCTTCGAGCGGCGCTGGACGAGATCGAATGAAGGTCCTGCCCACGCCACTCGAGGGCGTGCTGATCGTCGTACCGACCATCCACGAGGATGTGCGCGGAACCTTCCTCGAGGCCTGGAACCAGGAGGGTTACGCCGCCCACGGCATCGGACCGGACTTCCTGCAGGACAACCGCTCCTGCTCCGTCGCCAGGACCCTGCGAGGCATGCACGCCCAGACCGACACCGGCAAGCTGGTCAGCGTCACCAGCGGAGAGATCTTCGACGTCGCAGCCGACATCCGCCCCGCGTCGCCGACCTTCGGACGCTGGTTCGCCGAACGGCTGAGTGACAGCAACGCCCGCCAGTTGTGGATTCCGCCCGGCTTCGCCCATGGTTTCTGTGTCCTCAGCGACGAGGCTCGGGTCGAGTACAAATGCACCCGGCGCTGGGATCCGACCGAGGAGGTCTCGATCGCCTGGAACGACTCCGACCTGGCGATCGACTGGCCCATCGACGATCCGATCCTCTCCGACAAGGACCGCGTCGCCCCGGGCCTCCACGAAGCCCTGTCCGACTTCGTTCCCCTTCGGAACTGACTCCCGACCGTGTCTCGCACCGGCAAGGCGCTGACGGCCGACGATCTCCGTTCGGCGGAAGAACACGGGATCAGTGCGCAAGACGCCGCCGAGCAGTTCCGGGTCCTGACGTCCGATCCGACACCCGTGCGGGTGATCGAGGCCTGTTCGATCGACCACGGCATCGAGCCTCTCGAAGCCGAGACCCACGATGCACTGCTGGCGTCGTGGAGATCCGCGGCGCAAGCCGGCCGGATCGCGAAGTTCGTTCCCGCCTCCGGCGGCGCCACGCGCATGTTCCAGACCCTCGCCCGGGTTCTCCCACCGCCTCCCGCCGACTTCGATCTCGAGCGTGTCGCCGACCCGGCCGACCAGGCTGCTGTCGGCGAACTCGTCGCGGGCCTGACGAAGCTCGCACTCTGGCCCGTCGCAAGGCGGCGGCTCGAGAGCGACGGCCACGACGTCGCCGCGTGGCTCGAGCGTCGCGACTTCGCCGCGCTGCTCAGAGCGCTGGTCTTCGCCGAAGAAGGGCTGGCCGCTCAGCCCAAGGCCCTGATTCCCTTTCACCAGGGACCCGCCGGCGACCCGCGGACCAGCGCCGAGGAGCACCTCGCCGAAGCCCACGACATCGGTCTCGACGCGAGCGGACGCTGTCGCCTCCACTTCACCGTCTCACCCGAGCATCGCTCGGCACTGCTCAGCCACCTCGCCGAGTCCCCGCTCCAGGAGCTCGCCGAGTTCGAGATCGAAGCGACGATCCAGGCCCCCGCCACCGACACCCTCGCCATCACGCCCGAAGGCGAACCCTTTCGCGATCGCGAAGGTCGCATGCTGTTCCGACCGGGAGGCCACGGCGCACTTCTCCACAACCTCGCGAAGCTCGATGCCGAGTTCATCCTGGTCAAGAACATCGACAACGTCCAACCGCACTGGCTGCGTGCCGACGCCGTGCACTGGCAGCGGCTGATGCTCGGTCGACTGGCCGATCTGCAGTCGACGGCGCGACGCCTCGCCGGCGACCTGCAGCACAGCGCCGACTCGACCCACCGGGAGGCAGCGCGTGCCTTTCTCGCCGACGCCTTCTCGGTAGAGATCCCCGACGATCCGCAGCGCCTCCTCGATCGCCTTCGACGACCGATCCGGGTGTGCGGAATGGTCCCGAACACGGGTGAACCCGGCGGTGGTCCGTTCTGGACTGAGAGTCGCGAGGGTCGCAGCGTTCAGATCGTCGAGTCGGCGGAGATCGCCGAGGAGGCGAAGTCCCTGATGAAGGCGGCGACCCACTTCAATCCAGTCCTCCTGGCGCTGGCTCCCCGCGTGGGCGGCGGCGATCGCCCCGATCTCGCCGATCTGGTCGATCGCAGTCGCTTCTTCGTGGCTGAGAAGTCCTTCGACGGGCGGCCCTTGAAGGCCCTCGAACGACCCGGCCTGTGGAACGGAGCCATGGCCGGCTGGAACTCACTCTTCGTCGAAGTCCCGATCTCGGTCTTCAGTCCCGTCAAGACGATCAACGACCTCCTGCGACCCGAACATCTGGCGCCGCAGCGATCGCACCCGATGCGCTGATCACGGCCATCGGCTGTGCTAGCATCACGCCCGCTTGAACGGGCCTCGAAAGGCCCTCGCGGGAGGTGAACAAGTGGCCATCGAGATCGTCAAACCGAAGCAGTGGGACATCGCCGCGCTGATCGTCCTCGGCATCTCCATCGTTCTCCAGGGCGCCAACCTGGCGTTCTCGCAGTCGGGCGCGATCAGCGGCGGAACGACCACGATCTTCGCCATCGTCCAGATGGCGATCTGCATGATCGCCTTCATCGTTCTCGGCAAGACGGCCAAGATGGGCACCATCTGGGGCAATCTCTTCGCCGTCGGCGCCGGAGTGGCCGCGATGAGCGGAGTCCTCCTGTCGACGGCGCTCTGGGCCCTCGCCTGAACGTCGCGAACCCGACCTGCGGTTCGAACCCTCGTCCGACCTCGCTGGAGCCGGGCACGCCTGCGGTGACAGACCGAACGGGCTGTCCGGGAGGACCCGTGGTCTGCCGCTGGCGGCGATGAACCGCCCGACCTCGCGAGTCCGTAGAGCCTTCGGGCCCGCGGACCGCGGCCGCCGCTGCCGCGGGCGGCTTCGAATCCCGCCCCAGCAGCGATGAGCGAACCGATCCCACCGACCGATTCCAACGGGCGATCGAAGAGCGGCCTGCGCCTCGTCCTCGGAATCGCGGTTCTCGTCGTGCTCTTCGTGCTCGCCCGTCAGGCCGGAGACACGATTCCCCGTTTCGCCGAATGGGTCGCCGGCCTCGGAGTCTGGGGCCCGCTGGTCTTCGTTCTCGGCTACGCCGCCGCCACGGTCGGCTTCGTCCCCGGCTCCCTGCTCACCCTGGCCGGGGGCGCGGTCTTCGGACTGGGATGGGGAACGCTGTGGGTGTTCCTCGGAGCCTGCCTCGGGGCGACCCTGGCCTTCCTGGTGTCGCGCTACGTGGCTCGTGACGCCATCCAGTCCAGGGTCGAGGGCAACCGCCGCTTCGCGGCCATCGACCGCGCGATCGGAGAGAACGGACTCAAGATCGCCTTCCTGCTCCGCCTGTCACCGGTCTTCCCCTTCAATCTGCTCAACTATGCCCTCGGGCTGACCCGCGTCACACTGCGGGACTACGTCGTTGCGCTCCTCGGGATGCTTCCGGCCACCGTGCTCTACGTCTACTACGGCAAGGTCGCCGGCGACATCGCCGCGCTGGCCTCGGGCGTCGCCCCGGAGAGGGACACGGGTCACTACCTCGTTCTGGGACTCGGCCTCGCGGCCACCCTGGCGGTGACCACCGTCGTCACGCGCGTCGCGACGCGTGCACTGAGGGAGGCCACCGATGACAACCCATGACGCCGACCGCCTGATCGCGCCCGACGACGAGCACAACCGCCTCCTCCTGTCCCACGTCCATCCGCCCGACTGGGTCAATCCGACGCCGGCCGACAAGTACCACATGGTGGTGATCGGCGCCGGTACGGCAGGGCTGGTGACGGCCGTCGTCGCCGCCGGCCTCGGCGCCAAGGTCGCACTCGTCGAACGCAAACTGATGGGCGGCGACTGCCTCAACGTCGGCTGCGTTCCCTCGAAGGGAGTCATCTCCGCAGCCCGCGCCTGGCACGCGACGCGCGCCGCGGCCGGCGAGCCGTTCGGCGCTCCCAGCACCGACGAAGCCGGCGACTTCAGCGTGGCGATGGAGCGCATGCGCAGGCTGCGCGCGCAGATCTCCCACGTCGACTCCGCCCAACGCTTCAGCGACCTGGGCGTCGACGTCTTCATCGGCGAAGGCCGCTTCACCGGCCGCGACACGGTCCAGGTCGGCGATGCGACGCTGCGCTTCAAGAAGGCGACCATCGCGACCGGCGCCCGAGCCGCGGCGCCGCCGATTCCGGGCCTCTCCGAGGTGCCGTATCTGAACAACGAGACCGTCTTCGAGCTCACCGAGGTGCCACGCCGACTGGCGGTGATCGGCGCCGGCCCGATCGGCTGCGAGCTGGCGCAGTCCTTCGCACGCTTCGGCAGCGAGGTGACGGTCCTCGACGTCGCCCCCCAGATCCTGATTCGCGAAGACGCCGACGCCGCCCGCGTGGTGCAGGACTCGCTGGTCGCCGACGGAGTCGAACTGGCGCTCTCGGTCGCGATCGAGAACGTCCGCCGCGACGGCGACGAGATCGTCGTCGACTTCGGTCGCGAGGGCGAAGGGCGACCGCAGCAGATCCGCGTCGATCAGATCCTGGTGGCCGTCGGCAGGACGCCCAACGTCGAGGGACTGGGACTCGAGGAAGCCGGCGTCGAGCACGACTCGCGCGGCGTTCTGGTCGACGACCGCCTGCGGACCTCGAACGCGAAGATCTTCGCCGCGGGAGACATCATCCCGTCGTTCAAGTTCACCCACCTCGCCGACGCTCACGCCGCGATCGTCATCCAGAACGCCTTCTTCTTCGGGCGCAAACGGCACACGTCGCTGGTGGTGCCCTGGTGCACCTACACGAGTCCCGAGATCGCCCACGTCGGTCTCTACGAGAAGGACGCCCACGAGCAGGGGCATCGCACCGACGTCATCACGATTCCGATGGCTGACGTCGACCGCGCCATCCTCGACGGTCAGGGCCGGGGGTTCCTGCGGGTGATCCTGAAACAGGGTTCCGACACGATCCTCGGCGCCACGCTGGTCGCCGAGCATGCCGGCGACATGATCGGCGAGATGGCGTTGGCGATCACCCACGGCCTCGGTCTCGGCAAGATCGGATCCACCATCCACCCCTATCCCACCCAGGGTGAGGTGGTGCGCAAGGCCGCCAACGCCTACACCAAAACGAGGGTCACCCCGTTGGTTCGGAAGATCTTCGATCTCTGGTTCAGGATCTTCTGAGGCGTGGCTCTCGGGCGGGTCCGCGGGGTCCCGCGCTCCCTACCCCTGACAGGCGAATTCCGCTACTCTTGGGTCACCGTCCGGCCGTCCGCCGGTCACTCCCATCCGGAGGTCTCAAATGTCAGCGCTAGTACAAATCGGAGGCCATTCCTCCGGTCTCGGCACGACTCTGCGCCAGGATCGGTGGTGGGTCGGACCGATCCTCACCGTCGCCGGACTGCTCGCCTTCCTCGGCTACATGACCTGGGCGGCCTTCCAGGGCGACCACTACTACACGGCCCCCTACCTGTCGCCGGCCTACGAGCCGCTGCTCTTCATCGACCCGACGGCGATCGGCTCGGCGCCCGTCGACCACGCCTGGTTCGGAGCCTTCCCCTCCTGGTGGCCGAGCTTCATTCCGGCCTCTCCGGCGCTGCTCATCCTGGCCTTCCCCGGGCTCTTCCGCTTCACCTGCTACTACTACCGCAAGGCCATCTACCGCTCGTTCACGGGAACCCCTCCGGGCTGCGCAGTCGGTGCCCTGCCGCAGAAGAAGTACCAGGGCGAGACCTCCCTGATGATCTTCCAGAACCTGCACCGCTACGCCCTCTATCTGGCCCTGCCCTACATCCCGATCCTCTACTGGTCGGCCTTCCACGGCTTCTTCAAGGAGGGCGAGTTCGGCGTCGGCGTCGGCAGCATCGTGCTGCTCGTCAACGCCACGTTGCTGGCCAGCTTCACCTTCGGATGTCACGCCTGGCGCCATCTGATCGGCGGCAAGATCGACTGTTTCTCCTGCGACGCACCGTCGCGCGCTCGCCACGGGGCCTGGAGCCTTTCGACCTGGTTCAACCAGCGTCACCAGCTCTTCGCCTGGGTCAGCCTGTTCTTCGTCATGTTCACCGACATGTACGTGAGACTGGTCTCGATGGGCGTCATCACCGACCTCAACACCTGGAACTGAGACCATGGTCAACGTCTCCGAACTCGAAACCCACGAACACGACATCCTGGTGATCGGCGCCGGCGGTGCCGGTCTGCGGGCCGCCATCGCGGCTTCGGGCGCCGGCTACAACACCGGCATCGTCTGCAAGTCCCTGCTCGGCAAGGCGCATACGGTCATGGCCGAAGGCGGCGTCGCCGCCGCCATGGGCAACGTCGACGATCGCGACAACTGGAAGGTCCACTTCCGCGACACGATGCGCGGCGGCAAGTTCCTCAACCAGTGGCGCATGGCCGAGTTGCACGCCCGTCACGCTCCCGACCGGGTGCGCGAACTCGAACGCTGGGGCGCGGTCTTCGACCGCACCAAGACCGGGCTGATCAATCAGCGCAACTTCGGTGGCCATCGCTATCCGCGCCTGGCCCACGTCGGCGATCGCACCGGACTCGAGATCATCCGCACGCTCCAGGACCACGGCATCCATCAGGGCATCGACGTCCACATGGAGTGCACGGCGCTCGAACTCCTGAAGGACGACACCGGCAGGATCTCGGGCGTGCTGGGCTACTGGCGCGAAACAGGCCGCTTCGTCCTCTTCAAGGCCAAGGCCGTCATTCTGTGCACCGGCGGCGGCGGCAAGGCCTGGCGCGTGACCTCGAACTCGTGGGAGTACTCGGGAGACGGCTACGGTCTGGCCTACGAGGCCGGCGCCGAACTGATGGATCTCGAGTTCACCCAGTTCCATCCGACCGGCATGGTGTGGCCGCCGTCGGTCAAGGGCATCCTGGTGACCGAGGGCGTCCGAGGTGAGGGTGGAGTGCTCCTCAACAGCGAGGGCGAGCGCTTCATGTACAACTACATTCCGCAGCGCTTCGCTTCGGAAACCGCCGACTCGGTCGAAGAAGCCGATCGCTGGCTGGCCGGCGACAAGGAGGCGCGGCGCCCCCCCGAACTGCTCACCCGCGACGTCGTGGCGCGCGCCATCATGGCGGAGGTCAAGGCCGGCCGTGGATCGAAGCACGGTGGCGCCTACCTCGACATCGCCAACCGTCGCTCGGCCGAGGACATCAAGAAGAAGCTGCCGTCGATGTACCACCAGTTCAAGGAACTGGCCGAGATCGACATCACCAAGGAGCCGATGGAGGTCGGTCCGACGCTGCACTACTTCATGGGCGGCATCCGGGTCGACGCCGAGTCGCAGATGACGCGCGTTCCGGGCCTCTTCGCCGCCGGCGAGTGCGCTGCCGGAATGCACGGCGCCAACCGCCTCGGAGGCAACTCGCTCTCCGACCTGCTGGTCTTCGGCTGGCTCGCCGGCGAAGGAGCGGTCTCGTACTGCAAGGACCTGGGCGCCGATCCGGTGATCGACGACGACCAGGTGGTCGCCGGCATCCGTCGTGCCACGGACATCCTCAATCGCGAGACGGGCACGAACCCCTACCTCGTGCAGGAAGACCTCCAGAAGCACATGGAACTGAACTGCGGAATCGTCCGTGAGAAGGCCGACCTCGAAACCTGCCTGGTCGAACTCGAACGCATCAAGGCCGACGCCGCCAACGTCAAGGCACCGGGCGCGCCGCAGTACAACCCGGGCTGGCACTATGCGATCGATCTGCGCAACCTGCTGATCACCTCCGAAGGCGTCGCGCGTGCCGCCCTGATCCGGGAGGAGAGCCGCGGCGCCCACACCCGCATCGATTTCGAAGGCGAGCGCGAGGAGTGGGGCAAGGTCAATATCGTGGTTTCGAAGAACGAGGACGGAACGATGGACGCTCGCAAGGTCGAGCGCGCAGATCCGCCCGAGGAGCTCGCGGCGATCGCCTTCGCATCGCTCGAGGAGTTGGAGGCTGACAATGGCTGAGCGG
Source organism: Thermoanaerobaculia bacterium (assembly GCA_942492505.1). Taxonomy (GTDB): domain Bacteria; phylum Acidobacteriota; class Thermoanaerobaculia; order Multivoradales; family Multivoraceae; genus CALOFD01. Next base: position 28,882 of record CALOFD010000043.1, on the reverse strand, counting down.
AAGTTCAAGGTCTGGCGCGGCGACGAAACCGGCGGCGAGTTCGTCGAGTACTCAGTCGAAACCGACCCCGGCATGGTCGTGCTGGATGCGATGTTCCGCATCCAGGCGGAACACGCCAGCGATCTCGCTGTGCGCTGGAACTGCAAGGCCGGCAAGTGCGGGTCGTGTTCGTGCGAGATCAACGGCAAACCGAAGCTCGGCTGCATGACGCGCCTCGGCGACTACGACGAGAACGAGACCATCACCGTTCAACCGGTCAAGACCTTCCCGATCATCAAGGACCTGGTGACCGACGTCTCCTGGAACTACGAGCAGAACGTCAAGATCCCGCCGTTCAACCCGCCGGAACCCGACGCCGACGGCAACTACCGCATGATGCAGGAAGACGTCGACCGCATCCAGGAGTTCCGCAAGTGCATCGAGTGTTTTCTCTGCCAGGACGTCTGCCACGTCCTTCGTGACCACGATCGCAAGGACGCCTTCGTCGGGCCGCGCTTCATGATCCGTGCCGCCACCCTGGCGATGCACCCGCTCGACCAGGACGACCGCATCCCGGCCGTCAAGGAAGAGTATGGATCGGGCTTCTGCAACATCACGAAATGCTGCACCGAGGTCTGCCCGGAGCACATCAACATCACCGACAACGCGATCATCCCGCTCAAGGAGCGAGTGGTCGATCGGTTCTACGACCCGCTCGTCTGGTTGAAGCGAAAAGTCACCGGAGGCTAGGGCCAGGCCTCAGGAACCCCGCTTCGATCCCACGCTGCGCCGCAGGCGCCGCCCCTTGGGACGAGGTCGCTTGCGCGAGCGCTTTCGCGTGTGGCCGCCCTGTGCTCGGCGCGGTGGCCGATCGGGGCCATGCTCCTTCGCAACCCTCTGCCAGACCTCGAGCGCACTCTGCCCCTCGTCGGTCGCCTCCACCAGCACGGAGAAGACGTCCAGGCCATCGTGGAAGCCCCGTCGCCGGGCGACCTTGTGGACGGCGCGTTCGTCCCCGACCTGTTCGCACAGACGCAGGAAGACGCTGAGCGCCGCGTGGGTCTGCCTGGTCTTCGCATTGGGAAAGGCGAGCCGCGTGGAGAAGTCGACCACGGTCTTCTCGGCCAGTCGTTCCAAACGCTTCTTCGACAATCGGCCTCCCCGACGCTGCTCGATCTGGTGACGGCGCCAGAGGAGATGAGGCGCCAGCATCGAAGCCACGAGAACGGCATCTTCGGGACGCCAGCCGTCCGAGATTCGCCGATCGAGCACTCCGAGAACGCCACCGAATCGGCCGAGGCCCGCCCGCTCGGCCTCATGCATCGAGACGATCTCCGGCAGGAAGTCGTCGAGCAGGCCGAACTCGAACATCCACTGCGCACTGGGTCCGGCAGCGCCGCACTTGAGCAGCGCCAGGACTTCCTCGACGAGGCGCGCCGAAGCGGCCTTGGCGAGTTCCCCATAGTGTTCCTCGATCGATCGCTGCGCCGACAACTCGATACTGAAGCCCAGCCGGCCGGCCATTTCACAGGCCCGCATCATGCGGACCGGATCCTCGTGAAAGCGCGTATCGGGATCGCCGATGACCCTGAGGCACTGCGCCTCCAGATCCTCGACTCCTCCGACATAGTCGACCACCGTTCCGTCCGAGAGACGGTAGAGCAGGGCGTTGATCGTGAAGTCGCGGCGAAAGGCATCCTCGCGCGGATTGCCGAACACGTTGTCGTCGGTCACCAACAGGTCGTCGGGACCACCACGCTGGGCGTCGGGATCGGGAGCCGCCCTGAAGGTCGCCACCTCCACGATGCCGCCGTGGAAGTAGACGTGAACCAGACGAAATCGCCGTCCGATGATGCGTGAATTGCGGAACAGTCGCCGAACCTGCTCGGGACGCGCCGCTGTAGCGATGTCGTAGTCCTTCGGCACGCGTCCGAGGAGCAGGTCGCGAACCCCTCCGCCGACCAGGTAGCTCTCGTAGCCGGCGTCCTCGAGCCGATGCAACACCTTGACGGCGTCGACGTCGAGATCGCGTCTCGAGATTCGGTGCTCGCCCTCCTTCAGAACGCGTGGGGCTGGCTGGGCGTCGGACACGAGAGGGTCGATTATGTCAGTACAATGGCCTCCCCCGCTGGCCCGGCCTACTTCGGGAGCTCCGTCTCTCGGGGCTTGCCGGCCGCCGCGCCGAGAGCCCCTCCAAGGCGCAACGATGACCGCCCGCCCCGCCATCCCGAGCGTCGTCCTCGCTGCCCCGACGGGCCCGCCGATCGCAAGCGAACCGAGCGCCTGGCTCGCCTTCGATCGACCCTCCGAGATCATTCGGGCCTACGAACCCGCCGAGGTTCCGTCCTGCCTCGACGCGATCGCCGACGCGGGCGCGAGGGGTCTGTGGTGTGCCGGATACCTGAGCTACGAGGCTGCCACCGGTTTCGATCCGGCCCTGAAGACTCACCGACCGGACGGGGCCGTGCTCTGGTTCGGGGTGTTCGAGCGGCCGCGCGCCTTCCGGCTCGAGGAAGTCGACCTTCGCCCCTTCCATGCCGGGCCCTGGAAGCCCGACCTCGACCGCGACGCCTACGCCGCGAAGATCGAAACCATCCATGACCTGATCGAGGCCGGCGAGACCTACCAGGCCAACTTCACGTGGCAGCTCGGCAGCGCCTTCGAGGGAGACGCCTGGAGCCTCTTCCGAGCCCTGCACGGCGCCCAGCCGACGGCCCACTCGGCGTGGGTGGAGACCCCGTCGAAGGCCGTCTGCTGCGCTTCGCCCGAGCTCTTCTTCGAACGCAGCGGCCGCCACCTGCGCTGCCGACCCATGAAGGGCACGGCGGCGGCCAGCGGCGATCCGACGGTCGACCAGGACCGCGCCGTCCATCTGCTCGGCAGTTCGAAGAACCGTGCCGAGAACCTGATGATCGTCGACATGGTGCGAAACGACCTCGGTCGGGTCGCGACTCCCGGCAGCGTCCACTGCAGCCGTCTCTTCGACATCGAGCATCATCCGACCGTGCTGCAGATGACCTCGACGATCGAGGGCTCCTCCGATCGACCGACGACCGAAGTCCTCGCCGCCCTCTTCCCCTCGGCCTCCATCACCGGTGCCCCGAAAGTCCGAACGATGGAGTTGCTGCACGATCTCGAGGTCGGACCACGCGGCGTCTACACCGGCAGCATCGGCTGGATCGCCCCGAACGGCGACGCGGCCTTCAACGTCGCCATCCGGACCGCCGTCGTCGACAAGCAGGCGGGAACCGTCAGCTACGGAACCGGAGGCGGCATCGTCTGGGACTCGCGCCCCGAAGACGAGTATGCGGAATGCCTGACCAAGGCCAGGATCCTCGACACACTCATCCAGCCGACCTGAGCCCGCGACGCGGCGGGAGCGTCGAACGCAGCAGCGGTCAGCCGGCGTCGGAGTCCGGAGAATCCTCGTCCACCGTGACGATGCGGATCTCGTTCAGCAGCGTACGCTGCACCGGACATCGCGCCGAGATCTCCATCAGACGCTGACGCTGGTCGGAATCGAGGTCGCCGACCAACCGGACCGACTTGTCGATCCGATCGATGCGCCCCGACCCGGATTCGCAGTCCTCGCAGTCCTGCGCATGAACGCGACTGTGACGCAGGCGAACCACCACATCCTCGAGCGGCCACTCCTTGCGAGCGGCATAGAGGCGCACCGTCATGGCGGTGCACGAGCCGAGCGCGGCGAGCAGCAGGTCGTAGGGATTGGGCCCGCGGTCGCTACCGCCTGCCGACTCGGGCTCGTCGGCCAGCCAGTCGTGCCCGCAGGTTTCGATCTTCTGGGCCAGTCCTTCGACCCCCGACACTCTCACTTCGCCCTCTCCGAGCTGTCCTGCTGCATCCTGCATTCGATCTCCTTCGTCCATTGATGACCCTCGACAACTCTACGTCGCCGGAAAAGTTCGTGGTTCTCGAGCCACAGCGCCAGGGTTCTGAGAGGCCCTCGATTTGGGCTAGGCTCGGCGCATGGTCAAGAAGGAAAGCTGGAACGGCCGGGTCTTCGAGGACTTCGAGGTCGGCGACGTCTACGAACACCCCCTCGGGCGCACGGTCACCACCCAGGACAACATCTGGTTCACCAACCTGACGATGAACCCGAACCCCATCCACTTCGACCACCAGTACGCCTCCCAGACGGACTGGGGAAGGCCGCTCGTCAACTCCGCCTTCACGATCGCCCTGGTGACCGGGCTCTCGGTCTCCGACATGTCGCAGAACGCGGTCAACCTCGGGTGGGACAACGTCCGCCTGCCGAAGCCGTTGTTCGAAGGCGACACGGTCTACGCTCGCTCCGAGGTCCTCGAGACCCGTGACTCGGCCTCGCGACCGCACCAGGGAATCGTGCGCTTCCGCACCGAGGGCTACCAGCAGGACGGCACCGTCGTGATCTCCTTCGAGCGCACCATGCTGGTCTACCGCGAAGGCCACGTGCCGCAACCTGCAAGGCCGAAACCCGCCCAGGCCGGACCCTGAGCGCAGCGACGGTCAGGCGAGGCGTTCGAGCAGCAGAGCGGTCCAATCGTCGGTAGGCGGGCCGTCCGACTCCCCTCGAAGACTCGAGAAGAGCCCATCGAGCCACGCCTCGGGCGCTCCGCTCTGAAGCCCGAGCAGGGCTTCGAGCCGTTCGTAGCCCAGCGGGGCGCCGCTCTCGTCGAGGGCCTCTGGAAGGCCGTCGCTGAAAAGGACGACCCGCTCGCCCGGCTCCAGCGTCCAGGTGGAACTCTGGTAGACGACGTCCCGCCGGGCGCCGAGCGGCAGACGCGGGCCGACGACCTCCAGCGCCTCCACGCCCTTCGTCGAGATCCGGTAGGGGTCGGGCAGCCCGGCGTTGCCGATCTCGAGCCGACCCGACGAGGGTGAGAAGCGCGCGAAGGCCACCGCCACGAACTCGCGCCGGCCCAGGTCGGCGACCAGCCGTTCGTTGAGCATCATCAGGCTCTCGGCGATCGTGCGTTCGGCCGCGATGAACGGCAGCATCGCCTTTGCGGAAGCCATGATCAGGCTGGCTCCCATCCCCTTGCCGGCGACATCGGCGACGACCAGTCCGAGATCGCCGTTGCCGAAGCGGAAGATGTCGAAGTAGTCGCCGGCGACGTAGGCCGCGGCGACATTGCGCGCCGCCACCGAGAAACCCTCGCCGCGCACCGCCCGGGGCGGAAGCAGCCGTTCCTGGATCGACCGCGCCAGCTCGAGTTCCTTCTGGGCGAACTCCCTCTCCTTGAGTTCGGCGACACTCGATTCGAGTCGGCCCCGCATGTGTTCGTAGCCGTAGATCAGCATGCCCACCACGACCGCGAAGAGTCCCATGAGGGGCATCCAGGTGCGCAGCGCAGCTGTGGGAATCAGGAAGGTGTCCGGCACCAACACCGACCCGAGCCGGTTGCCCAGGACGAAGCCGACCATGCCGCCGACGACGTAGTTGGGAACCCGGATCCAGAAAGGAGAGAGCGACGTCCGGCGCTCGATCGGAATCACGATCAGACGCTCGAACGCCATGATCGTGGTGTTGATCGAGACGCCGATCACCGCGCCCGCCAGCAGTTCCTGCCAGCTCGCGCTGGCGCCGTAGGCGGTCGTCAACATCAGGGAGATGCCGACGCCGACGGCGGCCGAGATGGCCGAGTAGAACAACCAACGCCGCAGGATCTCGCTCGGCGTCGGAACGAAGGGATGCTGTCTGGCGCGGTCGGGACTCATCGCACCTCAGATACGAACTGGGGGCTGACGAGGTTCTCCGGGCACTAGCGATCCCGGTCCATCGCCTCTTCGAGTTTCGACAATCGGCGCTCGATCTCGGTCAACTTGTGGAGGATCAGGACGTGCGTCTTCTGGGCGTCGATGCCCACTGGACTCGCATCGGAATGGATCTCGCGTTCGATCTGAACGCGGACGTCTTCGGGAATCGAAAGATCGAGGGGCATGAAGATCTCCTTGATTGGATGATTGGCGAGGCCGACCGGGGTCGAGGTGGGAGGTTCTCAGCCTCCCACGTCGATCGCCTCCATCTCTCCAGGCAGGACGACCTCGTCGTCCTGCTCGGTGCGGGGTCCGCTCGACGGCAACGCGAGGATCAGGGCGGCGGCCAGCAGGCCCGGCAGCACGCCGAGCTGAATCACCGGACCCAGCGACCAGATGTCGGCAAGCGATCCGATCGCGAAGCTCGCCAGCGCCCCGATGCCGAAGAAGTAGCCGAGGGCGAGTCCACCGGCCAGGCCCTGGCGCACCGGCAGCAAGGCCTGCGCAACGACGATCAGGATGCTGTGCGCCGCTCCCAGGCAGGCGCCGGTCGCCAGCGCCAGCGCGAAGGCCAGCCAGCCGGTCGAGATCGGCAGGGCGACCAGCAGCAGCGAGCCGACCGCCATGGTCGAGGCCATCACCGGGCGTCGTCCCCAACGTACGGCCCAGCCTGCGGCCAACACTCCGGTGATCGCGCCGCCCAACCAGAAGAGGCCGGTCAGGATGCCGTAGCCGGTCGAGCCGAAGCCCGCCTGGCTGAACATCAGCGGCAGCAGCGAGGCCGTCCCGATGATGGCCCAGCCACGCAGGCTGTAGATCGCCACCAGGAGGGCGATCACCCGGGCCGAGAAAGGCGCCCTCGGACCCGACCGTTCCGCCTCGGCGTGGTGGTCGAGATGCTCGCGCCCCGAAGTCTCGCGCAGGCCCCAGATCATGAAGAGGATCAGCGGGGCCTCGGCAATGGCCAGGCCGTAGATGCCGGGCGGGCCGAGCCACGCCAGCAGCATTCCGGCCACCATCGGGCCGGCCGTCAGGCCGAGTTGACCGCACAGGAAGAAGATCGCGGTCGTCTGCTCCGAACGCTTCCCCGGGGCCCGCCCCGAATGCAGGGTTCCCTGGGGATGGAAGGCTCCCGACCCCAGCGCGGCGAGCGCGAAGATCACCAGGAACAGGTCGAAGCGGCCGGTCGAATTGGCCACCCAGAACGCTCCGGCCACCCCGCCCACCGCCCACGCCACGCTCAAGGGGCCCATCACCCGGCTGCCGATGCGGTCGGCGAGCCAGCCGAAGGCCGGTTGCGTGGCGCCGGCCAGGAACTGGTACGAGCCGACCGCCAGCCCCACCTGGGCGGCCGTAAGGCTGAGGGGTACCACCAGGAACGCGGCCAGCACCGCTCCCATGCTGTTGAAGACGTCGATTCCGAGGTGGCCGGCGGTCACCGCCAGGTACGGTCCCTGGCCGGAATTCATCCGTTGACGGAGGCGTGCCAGCATCGCTGGATGATAGCGCCGTCGGAGGCTTCTGAGGCAGGCCGGGTGCGAATGGGAACGAGCGCTCCCGATCGCGACGACCGACGTCGTGCTCTGATACTTTGCCGCCACCATGGAGTCCTCTCTTCCGGTTTCGCTGGCCGACGTCGAGGCCGCCGCCGAGCGGATCCGGGACGCGGCCCATCGAACTCCCGTCCTGACCTGCTCGACGATCGACTCGCGGGTCGGCGCGAGGGTGTTCTTCAAGTGCGAGAACTTCCAGAAAGTCGGCGCCTTCAAGTTCCGCGGCGCCTTCAACGCGGTCTCCGTTCTTTCCCGCGACGAGCTCGAACGCGGGGTGGCCACCCACTCGTCGGGCAACCACGCCGCAGCCCTGGCGCTGGCGGCTCGCATGAGCGGCTCCTCAGCCCACATCGTCATGCCGTCCAACGCGCCGGCGGTCAAGAAAGCGGCCGTCGAGGGCTACGGAGCGACGATCACCTTCTGCGAGCCGACCCTGGAAGCCCGCGAGGCGGCCCTCGAGTCGATCGTGGCGTCCGAAGGCAGAGTGGCGATCCACCCCTACGATCACCTTCCGATCATCGCCGGCCAGGGAACGGCAGCCCTCGAACTGCTCGAACAGGCCGACGATCTCGACACCGTCATCCCACCGGTCGGCGGTGGTGGCCTGGCCAGCGGCACCGCCATCGTGGTCACGGAGTCGAGCGGCGGTCGTGTGATCGGCGCCGAGCCGGCCGGCGCCGACGACGCCTACCGTTCGCTCGCCGAGGGCCGGCGGCTGCCCTCGATCGCACCGAAGACCATCGCCGACGGCCTGCTGACCGCGCTCGGCGAACACACCTTCGCCATCCTGTCGGCACGTCTCGATTCGATCGTGACGGTCAGCGAGGCGGCGATCGTCGAGGCCATGCGACTGATCTGGGAACGAATGAAGATCGTCGTCGAGCCGTCGGCGGCCGTGCCGCTCGCGGCGCTGTTGGAACATCGAAGCCAGATCCCCGGCGAACGGATCGGCGTGATCCTCTCCGGCGGCAACGTCGATCTCGATCGCCTGCCCTGGCAATCGGACGAAAGGGGACCGAGGTGAGCATCGAAGGCTTTCTGCTGCGGATGCCGAAGGTCGAGTTGCACGTTCACCTCGAGGGCACGTTTCGCCCGGCCACGCTGCTCGAACTGGCCCGCAAGAACAACGTACCCCTGCCCGCCAACGACGTCGAGGGCATCCGCCGCTGGTTCCACTTCCCGAACTTCGAACGCTTCATCGAGATCTACGTCACCTGCTCGCGATGCCTGCGCGAGCCGGAGGACTTCTACCTCCTCGCCCAGGACTTCCTCGCCGAACAGGCGATGCAGAACGTCCTCTACTCCGAGGTCCACTTCACGATCTCGACCCACGTCTGGAACGGCGGTGACCCGGAGGCGATCCGCCAGGCCCTCTCGGAGGCCACCGAAGACGCCGAGAAGCGGCTCGGCGTCACCATGCGACTGATTCCCGACATCGTCCGCAACATGGAAGTCGAGCGTGCCGACACCACCCTGCGCTGGGCCGTCGACGGCAGGGACCGCGGGGTCGTCGCGATCGGCATGGGGGGTGCCGAAGTCGGCTATTCGAACGACCCCTTCGTCGGCCACTTCCGCGAGGCCCGCGAGGCCGGCCTCCACACCGTCTCCCACGCCGGCGAAACGGGAAGCCCCGCCGACGTGCGCTCGGCCCTCGAAGACCTCGGCGCCGAACGGATCGGCCACGGCGTCCGGTCGATCGACGATCCGGGGCTGATGGCCGAACTCGCCGAGCGCAGGATCCCGCTCGAAGTCTGCCCGAGTTCCAACGTCCGTCTCGGCGTCGCCGCGGACCTCGCCTCGCACCCCTTCGACCGACTGCGCCAGGCCGGCGTCGAGGTGTCGCTCAACTCCGACGACCCGCCCTTCTTCGACACCAACCTGACGCGCGAGTACGTGCGAATGCACCAGACCTTCGGCTACGACCGCACGACTCTCGCCGAGATCGCCCGCAGCGGCCTGCGCCACGCCTTCCTGACCGGCGAGGAACGCTCCGAACTCGAACGGCGCTTCGACGAGAAGATGGCTTCGGCCATGGCGCTCGGCGGCGGAACCGGCTGAGACGCGGCCGGGCCTAGCGGCCCAGGCCGGCGAAACGCTTCTCGACCGCGTCGAGAACGTCGATCTCGATCGCATCACCGCCCAGGACCCGGATCTCCCGGATGCCGGTAGGGCTGGTGACGTTCACCTCGGTCATCCAGTCGCCGATGATGTCGAGCCCCGCGAACAGGATGCCCATCTCGCGCAGCGTCGGGCCGACGCCGGCGCAGATCTCGAGATCGCGGGCGCTCAGGTCGGTGACCCGCGCCGTTCCGCCGACATGGAAGTTGGCTCGCGCCTCGCTCTCCTGGGGAACCCGGAGGACGGCGCCCTTCGGCTCGCCCTCGACCAGGATCACCCGCTTGTCGCCCTGGCGGATCTCGGGAATGTAGCGCTGCGCCATGATCGTCTCGGTGCCGCCGCGGGTCGAGGCTTCGAGGATCGCTCGGATGTTGCGATCGCCAGCGGTCAGGTGGAAGATCCCGGTGCCGCCGGCGCCGTCGAGCGGCTTGACGATCATCTCGCCGCCCAACTCGTTGCGAAACGCCTCGAGTTCATCGATCCGGCTGCTCACCAGGGTGTCGGGGCAGTACTGGGGAAAGCGCAGGGCCACCAGTTTCTCGTTGGCATCGCGCAGGGCGAGCGGATCGTTCACCACCAGCGTCGACTTCGCCACCATCGAGAGGATGTGGGTGGCGTAGAAGAACCGCATGTCGAAGGGCGGGTCCTTGCGCATCCAGACCACGTCGAAGCTGTCGAGGAACGCCGGATCGACGCCGCCTTCGGTCTCGAACCAGCGACTTCCAGCCGAAGGGCGGGTTCGCAGAACGTGGGCGAACGGCCGACCCCCACCGCGCACTCCGAGACCGTCGATCTGGGCGGTCCAGACGTCGTGCCCACGCGAATCGGCCTCGCGGATGAAGGCCACCGTGGTGTCGGCCTCCGGTAGCAGGGCCTCGAGCGGATCGATCAGGAAGAGATGTTTCATGAGGAGCGAATTGTACAGGCGTCGCGTGCCCGAATGTGCTCTCTGAAGGTCGCTGTGAAGCCTACGTTCAGGTAGCACAAGCCGAGGAATCGACCGCTACTCCGCCGAGGCACCGCCGCCGCGTCGGGGGTCGGCGACGCCCACCCAGCGTTCACCCTGGCGGGCGACCGCCGCCACCGAAGCGCCGTAGCCGGCGCGCTCGACCACGGTGTAGCCCATCGTCTCGAGCTTCTCGACGGTCTCGGCCTGAAGGCCGTCTTTCTCGAACGAGATCTCGTCGGGCAGGGCCTGGTGGTGGGTCCGGGGCGCGGCCACCGCTGCGCCCAGCGACATGCCGTGATCGATCACGTTGGAGATGACGTGGAAGACCGCGGTGATGATCAGGCTGCCACCCCGACCTCCGACCACCAGTTCCACGCCACCGTCGGCACCGACCACGATCGACGGACTCATCGACGACAGCATGCGCTTGCCGGGCTCCACCGCGTTCGCCTCACCCTGCACCAGACCGAAGGCGTTCGGGGTGCCGGGCTTGGCGGCGAAATCGTCCATCTCGTCGTTGAGCAGGAAGCCGCCGCCGGCCACGGTGACCCGGCTGCCGAAGGCCAGGTTCAGCGTCGTGGTGACGGACACCGCGGCGCCGGCCGCATCGACGATCGAGTAGTGGGTCGTATCGGGCGACTCCGGGCCGGGATCGAAGGGCGGCGTGAAGCCGGCCTCGCCGGGGACGATGCGGGCGCGGACCACGTCGGCGTACTCGGAACTCAGCAGCCGCTCGAGCGGCATCTCGAGGAACGCCGGGTCGCCGAGGTAGCGATTGCGGTCGATGAAGGCCTGGCGCATCGCCTCGGTCTGGAGCTGGATCGCCTCGGCCGAGTTGGCTGGGCCGAGCTCGAAGCCCTCGAGGACCTGCAGGATGATCGCCATCGCCACGCCGCCCGAAGACGACGGCGGCATCGTCAGCACGGTCCGATCACGGTAGGAGACCTCGATCGGCTCGCGCCAGATCGCCTCGTAGGTCTCGAGGTCTTCGTGGGTGATGAGGCCGTCGCCTCGCTCCATCTCGGCCACGATCAGGTCGGCGGTCTCACCGGCGTAGAAGCCGGCCGGTCCTTGGTCGGCGATCCGCGCCAGGGTCGCCGCCAGATCGGGATTCTCCCACTCGAAGCCCGGCGACGGAGCCTCGCCGTCGACCAGCAGGAGATCGGCGGAGGCCTCGTAGAGAGCGAGGTTCTCGACGTCGTCGGCGATCCTCTCGCTCCGCTCGATATCGACGATGTGACTTTCCGCGAGCCGGATCGAGGGTTCGACCAGGTCCTGCCAGTCCATCGAGCCGAGCTGCCGATGCATCTCCCACATGCCGGCGACCGAACCAGGAACGCCGACCGCGCGGTGACCGATCCGACTCTCCGAGGTGGGCTCGCCCTCGTCGTCGAGATACATGTCGTGGAACGCCGCAGCCGGCGCCGTTTCGCGGTAGTCGAGCGCCCGCACGTCGTTCCCGTCGCCCGAGCGGTAGACCAGGAAGCCGCCGCCGCCGAGGTTGCCGGCGACCGGGTGGACCACGGCCAGCGCGAATCCGACCGCCACCGCGGCGTCGATGGCGTTGCCGCCCTCGGCCAGGATCCGGGCTCCCACGTCGCTGGCCAGCGGGTGGTCGCTGACCACCATGCCGCGCTCACCGACGACCTCGACCACCTGCTGGTCGAGAGTCCAGGCGGCCTCGGCAGGCGCCTGCGACGGCTCCGGGGCGCAGCCGAAGAACGCGACCGAGACGACCAGGAGGGCCGCTGACCAGCGTAACGGACGGCCGGGCGTCGTGCTAATCTGGCGCGGCTCGAACACCTTCGAAAGAGAGTCCGTCATGTCCTCGACGCCGACAGCTGACCCTCGGGATCGAGGAGGAATACCAGATCATCGATCCGGACAGCCGGGAGTTGAGTTCCTACATCCAGGAGATCCTCGAGGAGGGCGGCTACATCCTCAAGGACCAGATCAAGCCCGAGTTGATGCAGTCGCAGATCGAGGTGGGGAGCCGCATCTGTCACGACATGAAGGAGGCTCGACACGAGCTGTCCCGCCTGCGCCGTGGTGCGATCTGCGAGCTGGCGGACAAGAAGAACCTCAAGGTCGCGGCGGCCAGCACACACCCCTTCTCCCAGTGGGCCGACCAGCAGATCACGGTGGCCGATCGTTACGAGAAGCACCAGAGGAGCTCGGCGACGTCGCGCGCCGCATGCTGATCTTCGGCATGCACGTCCACGTCGGCATCGAGGACAAGGAACTGATGATGGACGTGATGAACCAGGCGCGCTATTTCCTGCCGCACCTGCTGTCGCTATCCACCAGTTCGCCTTTCTGGCAGGGGATCGATACCGGCCTCAAGTCGTACCGTTCCATCGTGTTCGAGAACATGCCGCGCACCGGTATTCCGCCGGTCTTCAATTCCTGGGCGGAGTACCAGAACTTCATCGCCACCATCGTGCGCACCGGGAGCATCGAAGAACCCACGCAGATCTGGTGGGACATCCGGCCGCACCCGACCTTCCCGACCCTGGAGTTCCGCCAGAGCGACATCTGCACCACGATCGACGAGGCCATCTGCGTGGCCTCGCTCATCGTCGCCATCGTCGCCAAGCTGCTCAAGCTGCGGCGCTCGAACATTTCGTGGCGGCGCTACCCGCGCCATCTGCTGACCGAGAACAAGTGGCGCGCCGTTCGGCACGGCATCGACGGCAAGTTCATCGACTTCGGGCGGCGCGAGGAAGTGCCGCTACGGACGTTGATCGAGGAACTGCTGGAGATCATCGACGACGTCGTCGACGATCTCGGCTCCAGGAACGAGGTCGAGTACGTCCACCAGATCCTCCAGGACGGCACCAGCGCCGACCGTCAGCGCCGCGTCTTCGAGGAGACGGGCGATCTCCGCTCGGTGATCGAGCATCTGGTCGCAGAAACCCGCGAAGGCTGCTGAGCCGGCTCCGGCCGCGGGCTCGAGTCGCCGACAGCTCGGGGCTAGGGCCGCTTCGATCCGAACCCGAGCGCCAGCGCCCAGAGGGCGGCCAGAACGACGCCGATACCGGTCCACAGCTCGACCCGCGTCGGTCGCAGGAAGATCGTTCCCGGGTCGGTGCCAACAGGACTCACCCAGGTGGAGTCGAGGGGCGCTCCCTGCGCCGCCCTGCCCTGCTCGAGTTCGGCGATCTGGTTGGGCCCGAAGCGAAACGGTCGACCGGCGTTGTTGGGCAGATCCAGAAACGGATCGAAGTACTTCTCGAGCAGGGCGACCTCTCTCGCCGCCGCCTCGTAGTCGCCACTGCTGAAGTAGCGGTTGCGCTGTTGGACGTGCCAACCGGCCTCGCTGCGGTAGTAGTCCTCGACCTCGAAGGGTGTGAGGTCGCTGGGGCGCCCGGGCGGATTCCGGCTCCACCGCGCGGCCCGCTCGGCGCTCTTGCTGAGCAGCTCGTCGCGAGTGTGCAGCGACCGGAAGCTGCCGATGGCGGGATCTTCGATCCAATGGCCGAGGTGAGCGATCTGCAGGTAGCCGCCGACCACCCCGAGGAAGATCGTCGAGGCCACGGCGATCGATCGCAGGTTCTGCCGCTCCACTCGCGGCCTCCAGTCGACCGGTAGCCCCACCAGGGCGACCCCGAGGAAGACGCCGGCGATCACCGAGTAGGCATTGAGCAGCACGTCGCTGAAGTCGGCCACCCGCACCGGCACGAGCCACTGCATGCCCTCGTCGAGACAACCCACGGTCGACGCAGCGAGAAAGGTCACGATCATCCCGGAAAGGTCGCTGCGGTCGCGGAAGGCGCGGTAGAACAGAACGGCAAGGATCGAGTAGAAGACGAAATGGATTCGCTCGACGGCGCTGACGTCGGCACTGGGGCGGGTCCAGACCCAGAACTGCAGGACCATCATCGCCGCCCAGAGGGTCAACAGCCCGTAGCGCAGGGCGCGCCGGTCGCGGATCCGCGCGACCGCCACCACCAACTGAAGGCCCACGGCCACGGCGAAGAAGCCCGACAACGCGAGCACGAAGCCTCCCGCCAGGCCGTCCTTCATGAGGTCCCTGATCTCACTCAGGAACGGCGCCATGCCGACCAGCACGAGGGAGACGAGAACGGCGAACCAGAACGGGCGGGGGTACTTCATGCGGTGATCCAGCGACCAAAGGATATCGGCACACCCGCCTTCTCGTCTGGAAGGGATATCCCGAGACACGAGGTAGGACGTTCGACCGAAGCCTGGCCAAGGAGCGATCCCCGCCACTGTTGCCAGCAGTTCGCAAGGCGAACTGCCAAGCAACCGGAACGGTTGCCGAAACGCAAAGCGTTGCCGGAGTGCGGAATTTCGCGTTGCTCAGGACGCGTTGTCGATCTCGTCGGTCGAGTACCATCACTCCCAATGCGAATCCCCGTGCCCTGTAGGTTCTTGTGTGCCGCCGTCGTGGTCTGTTCGACCGCGAGCGTCGCGGTGGCGGGGCCGCCCGCCGAGCGGGCGGTTCAGTCGGTGAAGCTCCTGCTGCCGGATACCGGCCGGGTCGCCATCAATGCGCAGGGCGATCGGATCGCCTACGAGAAGCTCGACTACGACGGCTACTACCATCTGTACACCGCGCTGCCCGACGGTGTTTCCGAACGCTGCCTGACCTGCACGGCGGCGGGGCTCAAGAAGACCAACACCCTCAGTCCGGTCTGGCACCCGTCCGGCGACTTCCTCCTGTTCCAATCCCAGACCTCGGCCAAGAAGATGGGCCTCACGGCCATCGACCTGCTGGGCGGGCTGCGTGGCCTGCGCAGCGAACTCTGGTACATCAATGCCGACGGCAAGGGGTTCTTCCAGCTCAGTCAGACCAACGAGCGCGGCGGAACCGTCTTGAACCCGATCATCTCCTGGGAAGGCGACCGGATCGCCTGGGCGGAGCGGGTCCGCTCGCGAGTCGGACGCTGGGGAACCTGGGCGCTGCGAGTCGCCGAGATCCGGGTCAAGAAGGGCTACCCGAAGATGGGCAAGGTCGAGAGCTTCGAACCCGGAGCCCAGAAACTCTTCCTCGTGCCCAGCACCTTCACGACCGACGACAAGGCGATCCTCTTCGCCGGCAACCGCGAACCCGGTCAGCGCGAGAACGGCATGGACCTCTACGAAGTCCGACTCGAGTCGGGGATCACCGCGCGCCTGACCCACACCCGGAACGCCTGGGACATGGGCGCTCGCTACACGCCCCGCGGCGACCGGATCGTGTGGGCCTCCGGCAACGAGATCGACCTCTCCGAGAGAACCCTCGAAGACCCGGTGCCCGCCGAGTCGCTTCGCGATCTGTGGATCATGGAGGCCGACGGCGACGACAAGACCCGCCTGACCTGGTTCAACGACCCCGAAGCTCCAGAGAGCCTCGGACCGACCATCGTCGACGACTTCGTCTTCCACCCCAGCGAGCCCTACATCCTCGCCCACCTGATCTGGGCGGACGCCTCCGGCCGGGTCCGCGAAGGCGTCTACCGAATCGACCTCGACAAGACCTTCCGCCGCTCCTACACGCCGTAGCGGCAGCCCTTTGGGCTGCTTGGCAGTTCGCTCTCGCGAACTGCTGGCAACGGCAACGCTTCGCGTTGCGGCAACCGTTCCGGTTGCTTGGGAGTTCGCTTACGCGAACTCCAGGCGATAGCGGTGTTGGAACGAGGTTCCCCTCTGTCGGTTCCACATTCTCGCCTCGGCGGGACGGGACGCGGTTGCCACCGCGCAAGGTGGTGGGGCGAGGTCCCGAGGAGGTGAAAACGAAACGACCCAGGTCAGTTGCCCCTGAAACGCGTCTTGCCGTCCTGCCAGTACTCGTCCCTGGCCTTCTGGGAGTCTTCGGTCGAGGTCGCCAGTTGCCACTGGTCGAAGTCCATGTGCATGATGGCTTCGTCGAGGGCGCCGACGATCTGGTTGACGCTGCGTTTGATCATCTGGGCCGCCACCGGGGGCTGGGCAGCGTAGGCCTGGGCCATTTCGAGGGCGCGCTCGACCAGGTGATCTTCGGCGACCACTTCATCGAGGAAGCCCCAGTCGAGCAGCGTGGCGGCCGGTTCGCGTTCGCCGAGGATGACCATCCGCTTCGCTCGCGCCGGGCCGACGAGGTGGACGCAGAGGGGCAGGCCGACCCACTGCAGGTTCATGCCCAGGTTGATCTCCGGGTAGCAGACGAAGCACGACTCCGTGCCGATCCTGAAGTCGAGCGCCGTCGCGATGCAGGCGCCGCCGCCGAGGGCGCCGCCGTGCAGGGCCGCGATCGTGATCTGGTCGATCTCCAACAACGCCTTGAGCGCTCGCTGCCCGACCCGCAGCCCACGGCGGCGCTGGACCAGGGGCTGTTGGGCTCGCTCGGCGGCCGAGGGGTCCTTGAGATCCGCCCCGGCGCTGAAGTGCTTGCCTTCGCCCCGGAAGACGATCGCGCGGGTCTCGGCGTCGTCGCGGAACGAGTGCGCCAGGGCTTCGAGTTCGACGAGGACGTCGATCGACAGGGCGTTCAGCCGATCGGCGCGATCGAAGACCACGACGGCGACGTGGTCCCGGGGCCGCTCGACCCTGAAGAACTCCCACGACACCGGCTTCATCCTCCCGATCGCAGGGACCGGATCACGATTCCGAGTCCGACCAGGATCAGGATGACCGCACCCACTCGTTGAACGGTCTCGGCCGTCCAGCCGCCGAGAGTGAAGAAGAGGCCGAGAATGCCGACCGCCATGCCGGCGGTGCCCGGCACCAGCAGCCCTCCCTCCTTGAACTTTCCGGCGAACCAGGTCGCCACGAAAGCCAGTCCACCGATGAGCGGGAAGATCGGCCACAGCCGACTCATGTCGTCCCACTCGATGCCGAAGAGACCGAACGTGAACAGGAAGAAGAACAGGCCGACGAGCGTCGCCGTGACGCCGGGCCACACGAGGCCCGGATCCGAGTCACCACTCGCGGCCCAGCCGAGCAGGAACATGATTCCACCCAGGGTAGGGAAGATCGGCCACAGCTGATCGAGGTCCGGAAGGTCGATGCCCAGGCGGCCCATCAGGAACCAGGCGCCGAGAACGATGAGCGCGGCGCCCCAGAAGAGGCGACCGGCCTGTCGTCGTTGATACATCGATCTCAATGGAGGGCTCATCTTCCCACACCGTCAGGGCTTCGAGTCCTGCTCTCGGTGCTACTCTCTACTACGTCGAAACGGACTCAACGTTCACCCTCGGGAGCTTTTTCATGTCGCCAGCGTTCTACAAAGTCCTCCATCTCCTCGGTGTCTGCCTGCTCTTCACCGGCATCGGCGGTCTGTGCGCCGCGGCGCTCAGCGGCGAGGCCGAGAAGGTCCGCAAGTTCGCTTCCGCCCTGCACGGCAGCGCTCTCGTCATTCTGCTCGTCGCCGGCTTCGGATCTCTCGCCAAGCTCGGCATGAGTTCGAACTTCGGACTCTGGATGTGGATCAAGCTCGGCATCTGGCTGCTCATGGGTGCGGCGCCGGTGATCATCAAGCGCAGCCCGGCGGCCGCGAAAACGATGATGTGGCTGTTGCCGCTGCTCGGCGCCCTGTCGGCCTATCTCGGCGTCAACAAGGACGCGGCCTTCTAGCGCACCCGACCAACCCGGACCGGACGGGTCGTCAGTCGAGGTGGGCGCGGTCCGAATCGCCCATCTCGACACCGTCGGGAAAGTATTCCTTCCAACGGGTCTCGACCCGTTCGGCGATCTCGGGGTCGCAGAACAACTCGTCCGGGAAGCCCGCCTTCAGGCGCGCGTCGATCACCACCGGCGGCGTGAAGGCAACGTGGTTGCGCACGGTCTCCGAGCGCCGCGCCGAGATGTCGGCGGCGGGTTCGAAGCGGGTGAACACCGACCACAGGAAGTTCATCGACGAGCGCGCCGTGCGGTCGGCGTCGTCGCAGAGAACCACCAGCGGCCAGTCGTCGAAGACCGCCGACCCCGCGACCCGAGCCGCCAGGTCGGCCTCGTCGCGGCGCGACGGTCCGTCGATGACCAGGCAGCCGGGACAGAAGACCTCGACCCTGCCGAGTCCCCGCGGAACCTCGCCGCGAAACTCGGTGGGCAGTCGCCGGACCGGATCGCCCAGCCCCATCCAGATGCCCTTCGAGCCTTCGTTGACGGCCGGTCCGCTGTAGTCGAGGGTGTCCATCGACGAGTAGCCGAGCACGTAGAGATCGCGCTCCGGGCGGGTGCGCTCGAGGACGTACTGGAGGACCGCCGGAAAGTCGGTCAGATCGACGTCGCCGTCGGTCACCAGCAGAAACTTGGTCAGCGACAGCTGGCCCTCGCCGAGGATTCGCAGCGCTGCGCCCAGGGCTTCGCGCCCGTAGCGCTCACGCACGATCGCGCCCGACAGGGAGTGGTAGCCGGTCTCGCCGTACGACCAGATGCCCCGGACGCTCGGCATCACGATCGGGAAGAGCGGCGACAGCAGTTCCTGCAGCAGATCGCCGATGAAGAAGTCTTCCTGGCGCGGTTTGCCGACCACCGTCGCCGGATAGACGGCGTCGGCGCGGCGCGACATCCACTGGACGTCGAGCACCGGGTAGTCGTGCTGCAGCGAGTAGTAGCCGTAGTGATCGCCGAAAGGCCCCTCGGGACGACGGCGGTGGGGCTCGACGACGCCTCCGAAGGCGATCTCGGCCTCGGCCACCAGGCGGTGGGCGCCCGGCCCCTCGCTCATCCCCAGGCGACGCCCGGCGATCAGCGAAGCGAGCATGAGTTCGGAGATGTTCTCGGGCAGCGGAGCGATCGCCGACAGGATCAGGGCCGGCGGGCCGCCGAGGAACACGGTCACCGGCAGCGGTTCGTTGCGCTCTTCGGCGACCGCGTAGTGGAATCCCCCTCCCTTGCCGATCTGCCAGTGCATGCCGGTCTCGGCGGGACCATGGACCTGCAGGCGGTACATCCCAAGATTGCCGCCGCCCTTCTCGGGGTGCTCGGTGTAGACCAGCGGCAGGGTCACGAAGGGGCCGCCGTCCTCCGGCCAAGACGTGATCACCGGCAGGGTCGTCAGGTCCGGCGACGTCGTGACGACCTCACCCACCGGCGCCGAGCCGATCGAGCGGCTGCCGATGCGCAACGCCTCGAGACCGACGTCGCGGGCGCCCCAGAGCTTCCCCAGGGTCGGCGGAAGCAGGGTCTCGGCGAGTTCGGCCAACCGCCGGATCAGATGAAGCGGACGCTGCCCGAACGCCAGCTCGGCGCGCCGGGCGGTGCCGAAGAGATTGGTGGCCACCGGCAACTTCGACCCCGTCACGTTGCGAAACAACAGCGCCGGTCCCCCCGCCGCGATCACCCGTCGGTGGATCTCGGCCAGCTCCTGATCCGCCGAAACCTCCGCCGTCACCTCGACCAGGTCGGAGTCACGACGCAATCGGTCGAGAAACGTGCGCAGATCGGGAAAGCCTTCAGTCATCGCGTCCGAAGAGTAAACGCTCCTCCGGCCCCCGACAACGCCTGGGAGGGACTTCGATCGACTTTTCTGGAACCTCTCGCCGATTCGGACGTTACTCTCTTGTGAACGCGGTGAGTCTCAGCGTGAGTGTGATCGAAGCCACCATGGAGCCGACTCCCGACGCCATCCTGATGGCTCGGACGAAGGAGGGCGACCTCGACGCCTTCGGCGATCTCGTCGAGCGTCATCGCAACACCGTCATCAACTACCTGACCCACATGACCCGCGATCGCGACCGCGCCGAGGAACTCGCCCAGGAGGCGTTCCTGCGGCTCTACGAGAAGCGAGCGCTCTACCGCGAGCGCGGGCAACTGATGGCCTATGTCCTGAGGATCGCCACCAACCTGCTGCGCTCCGAAGAGCGTCGCAAGAAACGCTGGAGAGGCCTGATCGGCATCGTCACCGCCGACACCGAAAGGCGGCCCTCCGATCCCGGGCCTCAGCGACTCATCCTCTCCGACGAAGCCACACGCCGCGTCGGCGAAGCCCTCGACGAGCTGGCACCGATCTATCGCGCGCCGCTGGTGCTGCGCGAGATCGAGGGACTCTCCTACCAGGAGATCGCCAGGGCCTTGAGTTGCCGTGTGGGCACCATCAAGTCGCGCATCAACCGCGGTCGGCGGCAACTGAAAGTCGTCCTCGAACCCTACTGGAACGGAGAATCGGCATGAACGAAGATCGTTTGGGCAGGGCGCTCCGCAAGCTCCCCAGAAGCGAGGCTTCGGCCGGCTTCACTGCCCGGGTCGTTGCCCAGGCGCGGGCCGATTCGAGCGCCGCCCGGACCTCGCGAAACGGACTGCGGCTCGCCCTGCTGGCCGCGGCCGTCGTTTCGGCGGTGATCGCCGTCCCCCTCCTGCGAGGCACCCTGCTTCGCAACCCGGTGCCGACGGCGGCTCCCCTGGAAACAGCCTCCGCGCCGGCCGTGCCGACCGCACCCCCCGGGGAACCCGAGCGCGAGGAACGGGTTCGCGAAATGCGCAGCGAGTACGCCGAGCTGCAACAGGAACTGCTCGAACTGCAGCGTCTGGCCGCCGCCCAGCGCCCCGTCGTCGGACTCGAAGGCAACGAGAACGACTATCTGATCGATCTCCGCAATCTCTACACCGCCGACAGCCGCAACCAACGACTCGGCAACTCGCTGGCAACCCCGGCGAGCTACCGCCCGACCGGGCGACCGTGAGGTACCCCATGACAGCCAAGAATCTCCTCGTCCTCAGCGCAATCGTCCTGACGGCCTGGCCGCTCTCGGCTGCCGCCCAGGAAGAAGAAGGCGATCCGAAAGTCCGTGTCGAACGCAGGATCGTGACCTCCGACGGCGACGTCCACGTGATCGTCGATCGGGACGACCACCACGACAGTGATCCCGGCGGCTGGGCGGTGGCCCCCCAGCTGGCAGGCAGCAACATGGTGATCCACGGCGGACCGGGAAAGTACCTCGAGCTGCTCGGGCCGCGCCGCTTCATCGGCGTCGAGCTGACCCGCCTGACCCCCGAACTGCGCGCCCACTTCGGAGTCTCTGAAGACTCCGGCATCATGGTCTCGCGGGTCCGCGAAGGCGCCCCGGCCGAGACCGCCGGCGTCCAGGTGGGAGACATCATCACCGCCATCGAAGGCCGACCGGTCGGCAGCACCGCCGAGGTCACCGGCGCCATTCGCGCCACCGACGAGGGCGACTCGGTTTCCGTCGAGATCTGGCGCGACGGTCGTCCGCTCACCCTCGACGTGCGCGTCGAGGAACGCAACCCGCAGCGCCTGGTCGAGATCAAGGGCCCCGACGGCCTCGATCGCAAGGTGATCGTGCTCCCCGAGATGGAACTCGAGGACTTCCATTTCAGCTCCGACGGCAACGTCACCGGCGCCTGGCGCGGAACCCTCGAACTCGACGGCGTCAAAGACGTCCTCGAGCACCTCAACCAGTACTTCAGCAGCAAGGACTGGTCCGAACGCCTCGAACACATCGAGGAGATGGACTTCGAGACCGTCGAGGAGCGGATGAAGAAGGTGGAGGAGCGGTTGCGGGAGCTGGAGAAGGAACTCGAATCTACGCAGTAGCGTCGGCCGGCGATCGCACCGCATCTCGCCGAGTGCTCGCTCGTCCCCTTGTGGGCAACCCTTCGGGTTGCTTGGCAGTTCGCTCTGCGAACTGCTGTCGTAGCTCCGCTACCTCTCCGTGGCCCTTCGACGAACCACGATTGCAGCGGTAACCAGCAGGAGTTCGCGTGAGCGAACTCCTGGCATTTGCGGTCCTGGAGCGAACTACCTTGCCCGAAAGGGATCGGACTCGTAGTCCAGTCAGGGGCAGTGATCTTCTCGACAGGTGCTGGGCACAGCTTCCCGACTGGGAAGCTGTGCCTGATTAACCGCTGGGCTCCGCTGCCCCAGACTGAGCCGTACGCAGTGCGTTGTACGACACTGCGTCGAGCAGCTTGCGCGTGCTGAGATCGCGCTCCACGTCCTGGGCCCAGGCGCCTTCGGCGGCTGCGGGGCCGGCGATCAGGGAGAGCAACTCCGCGCCGAAGCCGGAACCGTAGGAGAACGCCGTGATGCGCTGGCCGTGCTGCAGGCCCTTGAGGGCGGTGGCGACGGAGATCCACAGGCTGGCGGTGTAGGCGTTGCCGGAGAGCTTGTTCCACAGCATGGTCGGCTCGACCTTTTCAGCGAAGAGCTCGCCGATGCGCTGCGGGGTGAGTCCGAAGACTTCGCCCATTCGCATGACGGCCTTGCGCACCATCTTGGGGAACGGCACGTGGAAACACATGGCGGCGAACATCTGGATGACGAGTTCGGGATCGCGCTCGTTGACGAGGGCCTTGAAGCAGTTCTCGACAGCGCGCTTGTAGCAGTCGAGGCTCAACTTGCCGTTCACCGTCGGGAACTCGTCTCCGACTGGACGCCAGAAGTCGAACTCGGGCTCGCTGTAGGCGAACGACTCGCGCTCGATGGTGGCGATCTTCGGCTCGTCGACCACGAAGGCGACCGCGCCGGCGCCGCCGGTGGCCTCACCCGGATCGTCGGCCGCGTACCTGGCGATGTCGGCGGCGACGACGAGGGCGGCCTTGTTGGGGGCCATGCCCGACATCTTCCATTCCGCCGCCTGGCGCAGGGCCAGGGTGCCGCCGTAGCAGGCGTGCTTGACCTCGTAGGAGCGCACCGCGCCCGACAGGCCGAGGCGCTCGGCGACATAGGCGCTCATCGGACGACTCATGTCGACGGCGGTCTCGGTGCCGATCGCGATCATGCCGATCTCGCTCAGGTCACCGTCCCAACGAGACAGCGCTCGTCTCGCCGCTTCAGTCGCCAGATCCACCACCGTGTAGTCCGGCGGGCAGATCGCCATCTGATCGCATTCGAGTCCGATCTTGAACTTGGCGGGATCCTCTCCGCGCAGCTTGGCGAGTTCTTCCATCGACATCGCCAGGGGCGGAAGATGCAGTCCGATCGATTCGATTCCGACGTTCTCTTGGCTCATTTGGCTGGTCACTCCCTCGGGATACCGAGTTCAGGTCTCCCTCCCATACGGACGGAGATCCGATGAGGTTCCGCAGTATATCCGTCTCAGAGCCCGTCGGATAGCAAATGCAGGTCTCCTCGACGCCGCAGAGCCTCTGGCTTCGGCCCTCGGAAAAGGGGCCTTCAGGCGACCTCTGGAGGGGCCTCACGGCGCGGATCGCGCACGCCCAGCATGCGGACGATCGCCAGCAACTGGAGCGCGCAGGATCCCCAGAAGATCCATCGCAACGGCACCGCGTCGGAAAGCAGACCGGCGACCAGGAAGGCGACCATGCCGACCAGCTCCGCGGAGGCGTTGGTGGTGGCGATCCTCATCGCGCGGTCGGCCTCGCTGCCGAACTCGAGCACCAGGTTCTGGCTCGCCAGCTGGAAGCCGGAGAAACCGGCGCCGACCAGCACGAAGACCAGGGCCGCCGAGACCTCGGAGCGACTGTAGAGAACCAGCAGGTTGCCGAGCATCCAGACCGCAAGGGCCGCCTGGAACACCCTCTTGAACCCCGTCCGGTCCGACATCAGGCCCCAGAGCAGCGCACAGAACGACTCCGCAACGGTGTAGAGAATGGTCAGGACCGCCAGCCGGGTCCCGCTGAAACCGGCGTCCTGACCGACGAACAGGATGTAGAACGGCACCGCTCCGCGGCCGGCCGTCGCGAGCAGGCGAGCCGCCACGAAGCGTCCGAAGGAACGGTCCTCGCGAAGCAGGGCGGGAAGCTGTCCGAGGCGGGAGAGCAGCGGGATCGGCAGGCGCATCTCGACGGTTTCCACCTCGCGCATGAAGGCGAAGGCGATCAGTCCGAGCGTGGTCAGGGCGAAGGCGAGCAGGAACGTCCAGCCGTAGCCCTGCGGGAAGCCGTAGCGCTCGAGCAGCCACCCGCCGATCGCCGAGATCGCCAACAGCGTGACTCCCGCCAGGGCGTTGCGCAGCCCCAGTAGGCGACCTCGCCGGTGCGCCGGGATGGCCTTCGCGATGATCACGTTGAAGACCACCATCTGCAGCCCGGCAGCGAACCCCCACATGCCGACCGCGAACCAGATCACCGGCAACGCCCACTCTCTCGGCAGCATGAGGGCGGCGATCGCCAGCAGCAGCACCTGCACCCGCATCGCGGCGCCGAACAGGATCCCCAGTCCGCGCACCCGCGGCCGCCGTTCGACCATCCAGGCGCCGAGGTAGGGCGACACCGACATGCCGAGGCTCTGGACGGCGCGAGCGATCCCGACGACTGCGTTGTTGCCCGCCAGCAGACTCAGGTACGACGGCAGGAAGGTCGGCGCCTGCAGCAGCCGGAAGCCGGTCTGGCCGAGCAGCCCGTGGATCAGCAGGACGGTGAAGTTGAACCGCACCGTCGGCTCGCGCCGACTCGACGAATCGGGTTCTGACGTTGCGGGCGACCCCGATTCCGACGACACGGACCCATCATAAGGCCACCCCCGAACGAGTCCGCCCGCAGTCGGGAAAGGCAGTACCATAGGCCGCCCGAAGGAGAGTCCTTGGCAGACGACGAACCCAGCCCGACCTACCGGAAGATCTACGCGGTCGTTCGCCGGGTCCCCCCGGGCCGGGTCGCCACCTATGGTCAGATCGCCAGCCTGGCCGATCTCCCCGGCCGCGCCCGCCAGGTCGGCTATGCCCTGCACTCGCTGCCCCGCGACCACGACGTTCCCTGGCAACGGATCATCAATTCGAAGGGCGAAGTGAGTCCGCGATCCGCCCCAGGCTGGGACAACGTCCAGCGCAGCCTGCTCGAGCAGGAAGGCGTGGTCTTCGACGCCAGGGGCCGGGTCGACCTCGCTCGCTACCGCTGGGAACCCTGATGGCCGCGACACCCGGATCGCCCATCACCGACCCGGAGCATCTGCTGCCGGCTCCCGACCCGCGTGCCTCGAACCGGCTCTTCTACGGCTGGAACATCGTCGGCGTGGCGTTCGTGTCGCTGTTCATCTCCGTCGGCTTCTCGTTCTACTCCTACGGCGCTCTCTTCAAGGCGCTGGCCGACGAGTTCGGCGGCAGTCGACTCGGCGTCGGCCTCGGATCGACCCTGCTCTTCACCACCACCGGCCTGCTGGCGCCCTGGCTCGGGCATCAGATCGACCGTCGATCGATCCGCAAGATGATGACCCTCGGGGCGGTGGTGACCGCGGTCGGCTTCTTCGCGGTCTCCCAGATCCGCGAGCTGTGGCAGTTCTACGCCGTCTTCGCCACGCTCGTCGCCCTCGGCCTCGCCCTTCTCGGTCAGCTGCCGTCCTCGGCGCTGGTGTCGAACTGGTTCGTTCGCAAGCGCGGCATCGCGCTCGGCATCGCCACCATGGGGGTTTCGCTCTCCGGCATGGTGATGGCGCCCTCAGCGACCCTGCTGATCGAAGCGGTTGGCTGGCGGGGGACGTTCCAGGTGTTCTCCGTTCTCACCCTGCTGGTGGTCACTCCGGTGACCTGGTTCTTCATCGTCGATCGGCCCGAGGACATCGACCTCCTGCCCGACGGCCGTCGTCGACCCCCCACGCACGAACAGGAGGAGGAGGCCGAGGCCGAGGAACTGCCGCTGTCGCTGGGAGAGCCCATGCTCGAACTCCCGGCCGAGGAGGACGACGAGAACCCTCCGGAGGAGCGCCGCATCCATCGCGACCGCAACTTCTGGGTGATCGCGGTCGCGATCGCCCTCAACTTCTGCGGCAACGGCGCCCTGCTCACCCACCTGATTCCGCACGCCACCGACCTCGGCTTCACCGCCGCCCGCAGTGCGCTGATCCTCTCGCTGGCGGCCGGCGTCGGCGCGCTCGGCAAGATCCTCTTCGGCTGGATCGCCGACCACACCGACCTGCGGGTCGCCATGTGGATCGCTACGGCACTGCAGACGATCGCCCTCCTGCGGCTGCTCACGCTGATGTCGGATCCGAGTTGGAACGCGATGCTGGGGGCCGGCGCGATCTTCGGCCTGGGGATGGGCGGCATCGTCCCGCTCTGGGGATCCCTGGTCGGAGCAGCGTTCGGCCGGCGTTCCTTCGGGCGAGCCATGGGCCTGATGAGTCCCGTCATGCTTCCCATCCAACTGCTCGGAGTGCCCTTCACCGGCTGGATCTTCGATCACTTCGGAACCTACCGACCCGCCTTCATGACCCTGGTGGGCGTCTACCTGGCCGCCATGAGCACCCTTCTGCTGCTGCGGCTTCCCGATCGCGGAACGACCGACTTCGATTGAGTCCGAAAAACGGGACTCTCTCGAGTCCATGCGAAACGACCGGGGCCCTGCAGAGAAGTCGCCACGAGGGGGTCCCCGGGAGGGGGACGGCAGCGCTGGCACGGAGGTTGCAATAACTCCAGGCAATTGAAGGAGACTTACGAGACACTCCGTGTCCCTAATTCCCACCTGATTCTTCCTATCCCCGGATCTACCTTGCTTCTCGCCTAACACGGCGAGTAAATTCACCAAGGCCCACCCCCCTACGGAATCAGTCTCGCTCCTCAAAACCCTGAGAAATCAAGAGATTTCACATCCCTCGCCCTCGCAAGAGGTCGAGGGATTCTCAGTTTCAGGGCCTTTTCACCGGGCCAGGGCAACGCCCTCGGGACGGATCCTGCCTCCCTGAACGCTCTCGAGCCCCGAGAATCGCCACGCCCGCGACAGTTCCAACTGGTCGGTCGGTCTATAACCGGCCATTTCGGCATGCCGGATTGTCCAAATGACGCAGCGCAGCGAAGCGCCATGACGCAGCGCAACATCCGACCGCCTTTTCCTGACGCGTACAACGCAAACCTGGCTGGAAGAGACTGTAAAGTCTACGTTTAGAACTTCTGCTCCTCCCGTACCGATCCGGCCCGTCGCATGACCTCCCCCCTGCTCCAGGAGCTCCGAAACGCCCTCCGCCAGGCCGGGGATCCGCACAAGGCAAGCGGAATGCAGGCGTACATGAAATCGACCATGCCGTACTGGGGCGTCCAGACGCCGATGCGGCGGAAGATCTGCCGGGAGATTTTCCCGAAGTTCCCGCTCGACACCGCCGAGGCCTGGCAACAAGCCGTTCTCGACCTCTGGGACGGCGCCGAGCGCCGCGAGGAACGCTACGCGGCCATCGAGCTCACCGGCGCGAAGCAGTACAAGCACTTCCAGACCCTCGACACCCTGCCGATGTACGAGCGCATCGTCGTCGAGGGCGCCTGGTGGGACTACGTCGACGAGATCGGCGCCCACCGCCTGCGCGACCTCCTGCTCGCCTACCCCACCGAGATGACCGCCACCATGACCCAATGGTCGACCGACACCGACCTCTGGAAGAGACGCTGCTCCATCATCTGCCAGCTACGCCGCGGCACCGAAACCGACCTCGACCTCCTCTTCCGCTGCATCGAGCCCAACCTCGACGACAAGGACTTCTTCATCCGCAAGGCGATCGGCTGGGCCCTGCGCGACCTGGCCTGGTTCGACCTCGAAACGGTCGAGCGCTATGTCGACGAAAATGTCGATCGGCTGTCAGCTTTGTCGAAGCGAGAGGCGCTGAAGAACGCTGAGAAGATTCGCAGTAGGTAGCCCGGCCGGGGATTGCACCCCATCTCGCCGTGTCCTCGTTCACCCCCTTGTGCGACGTAACTCCGCTACGCCTCCGCGGGGTGTTCACTGCGGTACGACGATCTGGGGCACACTTCCCGGCCTATTGGTGGAGGGGGCCACAGAAACCAATCGCTCTACTTCGATGCTCAGGGAGCAGTAGGCCCGCCTGACAGGCGGGCTGCGATCCCTGCGGTGACAAAGAAGACGAGAAATGTCGCCGACCTCGTAGCTATAGCCACACTGGCGGTGTGCGAGCCTGACTCATCCCCGGTCTCTTTGGCTGAAGGCGGATTGACCTTCAAGAACCCCACACGTACTAGAATCTATCGTGAAGGCGTCGCGGCCAACAGGTTCCATCGCGCCATTCCAGCCCCCCTCACGAACAGGAGCCGCCAGAATTGGGGATCCCTGCCAAGGAAAAGGAACCACTCGTTGGCGTCACCGAGATCGCGGCTCACCTTGGCGTCGTTCCAGGTACCGTGTACCGGTGGATCTCAGAGCGAGAACTGCCGGCGCGAAAGGTGGGACGATACTGGAAACTTCGTTTCTCAGAAGTGAACGGCTGGGTGGACTCGACCGTCGGCGGGGCCACGATCGGTTCCGAGGCTGCTGAGCCAGGCAGCTACGAAGAGCCCAAAGGCGACACTGAGCCTCTGGTGCCCGAGTCGGCCCGACCACCACTCCCGCCGTCGTCCGCTTCGCTGACCGCGGCAGGGAAGCTCAAGGACACGCCTGCGAATCGTGCCCTCTACCCAGCTGTCACATCGCAGGAGCTCTTCACGTCCACTGAGCTCACGTCCCGTGCCAAGTACCATGATCAGTACTCCGTTCTGCTACAGCAGGACGTAAAGGGAGCACTCGTCCATCTTCGCGATCTCGGAGTGAAGGTCGACTGTATCGTCACGTCTCCGCCGTTCTACGGGCAGCGGGACTATGGGTTCGATGGTCAAATCGGGCTGGAGGAGCACCCACAGGAGTTCATTGACAGCCTCATCGAAGTCTTTCGGTTGTGCTGGGATGTGCTGAACGACACCGGCAGTTGCTG
>CALOFD010000042.1:0-220055 GCA_942492505.1 Thermoanaerobaculia bacterium | reverse complement strand
CACTGCTCGCGTTCGCAGGCGGTGTTCAGGACAGCTCCCCGGTGGGTGGGGCACTTCGCTTCGCTCGTGCTGGGAGCGTCCCTGGTGGCTGAGGGCGCCTGCTTCCGCTCGTGCTGGGGCGTCCCCGGTGGGTGGGGCGCTTCGCTTCGCTCGTGCTGGGGCGTCCCTGGTGGCTGGGGCACTTCGCTTCGCTCGTGCTGGGGGCGTCCCTGGTGGCGCTCGTGCTGGGGCGTCCCTGGTGGGTGGGGCACTTCGCTTCGCTCGTGCCGGGTGCGTCTCTGGTGGCCGCAGAAGTCGGTGCCGGACGTAGGTTGAAGCTACAGCACCGTCGTAGCCGTAGGTGCCGGTCGAGTCACCTGTGGTCGTGTCCCACTCAATCTCCTTCGGCCGGCCCATCTTGTCGGCCCAGAGATGATTCTCTGACGTCACACCGTTCGCCCAGACCGTCTGATTGAGAGTGTGGTTGACGTGGAAGCTCATCGAAGTGATGTAGCCCGTGACGCCCGTGAGCCAACCGTTGGTGTAGGTACTCGCCACGTTGCGGGTCTGGTTCGGTACGGTCGAGCAGTGACCGGCCGTGCATTCTGGATAGTCGATCGATGCCAGGGCGCCAAGGGAGTTGTAGCCGAGGGTGAACTCAAGGCCGTCGTCGGTCGTGGTCACTCGCTCGATTCGGCTCGCCGTTCTCGCCGTATGCGTAGTACTCCGTGACCTCGACGACCTCACCTGTGAGCCTGGGATCCGACTACGAAAACCTATGTCCGACACCTACGCATCGGTAGGGCCTCCGTCAAGGGGTTCGGATCGGCCATCACGTTCCCTCACAACTAACCCAGCCCAATCTACATTCCCAATACTCTCGGAGGATTCCAGCAGAACCGATTGAAGGCCGCTTGAGCGGCCTTCTCATCACCGATCCCCCTCTCGCATCGCGCAAGCGTCAGCTGAACCCGGGCCTCAAGGCTCGAGTTCGGCACATGGGCAAAGTCAGGAAGAATCTCCAACAGAAGGGTTCTGGCATCCTGTATGCGCCCTGCCTTCCTCAGCATCTCAGCCTGGCCAAGTGTCACCGGCAAGGCCCCTTCTAGGTTGTTGATCGAGCGGTGTAGGCGGATGGCCTTCTCTCTCATCTCGAACGCTTCATGGGGGTCACCCTGTTTCTCTCGGACCAGCCCCAGAGCCCCCCAACCGAGAGCCTGCCTCCACCGACTCCTCGCGGACACAAGCCGGTCGCAACCCTTTTCAGCAAAGCGCAAGGTCCTCATCTGTGACTGGCCTGATTCGAGGCGTTCCAACGCGCTTCTTCGAACCGGTCGAAGAGCCAACAATCTAGCCTCCGGTACGCTGCAATAGCCCTTCTGCGGCACGAAGCAAGCCAAGCAACGGGCGAGGTGAGGACAATCGGACCTACCCTGTTCATCTAGCTAGATTCCGTCAACTCAAACGCTAGTTCCCTATACCCAGGTCGTTTGGATCGCAACCCTCGGCTTCTTCACACAGCTCGTTAATGAGATTGCCACCGGCACCAGACAGCACGCTGTTGATGTATTCCTGAGGATCCATCGGGTTGTCCATGTCACGGTACACCTCATTCGAATATGTCACCTTCCCCCGAAGTCTTCAAAGTCATCGTAGAACCAAGAACCATGAGGTTCATCAAGCCATAAGGTACTTCCAGACCCCGAGGCGAAAGTCCCCGCCCCTCACGGCGCGTATTCGCAGTAACCCGAGTCGACGATCAAGTATCTTCGAAGGACGATAGATCAATGTTGGAATCCGCTACTGCGGTGTTTGTGAGTCCTGGCTGGATTCTTGCGACCTTCGCACTCATTGTGATCCAGGTGTTCACCGTCACAGCTCTGACCCGATCACTCGTCACGGATCATCCAGACATCTGGAGAGAACTTGGAGCGCCAGCCCCAAGATTCTTCCAACAGGCTGGTGACTTCAGGCCTCGCCGCCGGCGTTACTTCGTACTTCTCGGTGGATGCTCGAAGAGATCGTTGTCGCGCGGACGCGCCGCCTGGCCCTGGCGAATCGCCTCTTGGTTCTTGTGACTGCGGCCATGTTGGTGGCCTCGGCAATCGGTGCAGTAGTCGCCTTTACCACCCGCGCCTAGAGTGAAGCCTGCTGGTGCAGGGATCCGTCACGCAATACGCGTCCGGCACCTCTCGCGGGGGCCGATCCAGCACCTCTCGCGGGGGCCGATCCACCTCTCGCGGGGAAGCCTGCGATCGACGGTAGGGCCGGGGCCGGTTGCGGCCGGGCTGCGGGTGCGGTGCTAGAGTGGCTCCACACACCACGCACAGGCCCTGGCGACCTTCGATGGAAGTCGGGGCTGGCTGTCCTAGATGGCTCGTTCTACGAGCGACTGATTGGAGCCCTCCTCTGGAGAGGGCTGTCGACAGGATGTGGAGGTTGGTATGAGGGTTGTCGACTGGGCTCGGCCGGGTGGAAGGTCGAGAGCCCGAGGGCCGGGCTCTCGCGGAGGGACCCTTCACGCAGAGCCGTTGCTGGGGGCGTCGCGGCGAGCCGGCAGGTGGACGGGATGTCTTGTCGTAGCTGCGCTTCTTGCCTTGGCTTGCAGCGGCGGGGGTGGGGGAGGACCGGCGACGCCGACTGCGCCGCCGGTGCCGACGGAGCCTACGAACATCCAGGGGCTGTGGTCGGGGACGTGGGGGGCTCTCACCTTCACCATGGAGGTGGATCAGGATGGCGGCTCGTTCACGGCTCTGGCGACGCTTTCGGGCGACGGCTATGAAGACGAGGGGACGCTCGAGGGGACGGTCACGAATCTCGGTGCCGTCGACTGGACGTCGCCGATCCTGTGCGGGGGGACGTTCTCCGGGGAGCTCGACGTGGTCGAAGAACAGGCCGACGAACAGCCGTCGCGGGATGATCGATGCGGGCCGACGACGAAGGCGGACGTCGGACCGACCGTGTCGCTCCTCGGCGCTCGGCGGCTCCCGTGCCACTCTCTGCGAACCGGGAGGACGCCTGGGTGGCGCCCCCTTCAGCCAGCAGGAGAAGAAATGAGTCCTACCCCCTGTGTCGCCCGACGCCGCCGATCGTTTCCAACGTTGTCTCACTGCCTGATGGTCTTGATGCTGGTCGCCGGTCCGGCAGTGGTTTCCGCCCAGATCGAGAAACCCTTCCCGGGTCGACCCGGTGGCCCCGGGGCGCCGAGCGGTCCCGGCGATCCGGCTCCGGGTGGTCCCGACTCCGATGGCGCGGATTCAGAGGACGGCGAGGGTGAGGGGCAGGGCGAGCTGTCGCTGGCAGAGGAGATCCAGCTCAACGCCGTCTACGACTACGACGCGGCCTCGCTGGTGTCGCCGGTCCGGCAGTTCCTGAAGCGGGGCAAGAGGCTCGACCGGATCGCCTCGTGTGGAGCGAGACCGGTCTCGATCGAGCGGGAGCTCGATGCATCGGGCGGTCGAGGAGCATCAGGTCTCGTGGAGCGGACGCAGGGATCGACTTGCCCCGAAGCAGATCGACATCGTTCTGCACCTCCCGGGCTACGCCGGCCAGAAGAACCGGTTCCGCCTGAAGTCGAAGGAGATCAACGAGCAGATGAGGGTGTTGAACGAGGCCTTCGCCGGAACGATCTTCTCGTTCCGACTGAAGAGTGTGCGCCGCCTGAACGACGAGGAGTTCTATTTCGGCTGCGACGACAAGGAGATCGACCTCGCCTTCCGGCGACGCCATGCGGTCAACCCCGCCAGGAACCTGAACGTCTATGTCTGCAACAGCCAGGACGTCCTTGGCTCGGCGTACTACTCCTTCGGAGGGGACGGAATCGGCCTACTACCACGGCATCCTGCTGCACCCGGACACGGTGTGGCGGACGAGAAGGCGCTTCCCCGGCTACAACCTGGGCGACACCCTGGTCCACGAGGTCGGGCATTACCTCGGCCTCTATCACCCGTTCGAAGGAGACTGTTCGTACCCGAACGACTACATCGGCGACACGCCGCCGGAGAAGAGACGAGACAGCTATCGCCGATGCGAGAAGAAGACCGACACCTGTCCGCAACCCGGCAGGGATTCGGTCTACAACTACATGAACTACTACAACCACCTTTGCCGGCGGGAGTTCACGCCGGAACAGATCCAACACATGATGTCGGTCACGGCGGCGTTCCGGCCGAGTTTGTAGCCGACTCGCACTTCTGCCCTGAGGCCGAAACGCGTTTCAAGAAGGCTGGCGCTAGGTGTCCAGGAGCGACAGGTCGCACGATCCGTCGTCGCCGGGAACCGCCTCGTAGAGGTAGGGGCTTCCGCTGACGGGGACGTAGTCGCCGCCGGCGCCGAGGGCCTCGGTGCAGCAGGTCGGCGAGTAGATGACGTAGAGGTTGTCGCCGCTCGAACTTCCCGGGCCTCCGGAGGAGTAGGAGAAGCCGAGGCTCAGGGTTTCACCGGGGTCTCCGACAAGGCTGCCGGTCAGGGTTCCGACGTCGAAGAACGAGTCGGACGTCAGCTCGGTGGCGCCGCCGACGCCGCTGGCGATCAGAGCGAGGGTGAAGAGTTCCACCGAGGCCGCCGGTCTCGGAGTGCTGCCCCTCGCCTGGATGGAGATCGCGTCCGGCGATCACCGTAGCCTCGGCGTGCGCTGCCAGCGACCCCAGTCGGATCGTCGGACGCTGCCAGTCGATCGACACCAGGCCGGCGATCGCGCCGAGGCCGGCGGCCTTGATCAGGCGGCGGCGGGCCGTGCCGGCCGGGTTCAGTCCGGAACCATCGACAGACGTTTCAGCTTGGCGACTCATGGCTCTCCTCGGCTGCCCGTAGCAGCGATCGTCGGACATGGAAACCGGTCGACGAAGACGCTATCAACGAACGATCTGGCGAGCGAGAGAAAGTTCGACGGCTCCACGGAACGCTGACGGTCGAGGTGCGCAGGGAGCTCGAACGTCGATGGGCCGACGGCAGCGGTCTTCGGCTTCGGCTACGGGGGCAGAGGGTCGGCCTGTGCCATCGAGAGGGCTTCTTCGAGGATCGGGCGCAGGCGTCTGGCGACTTCCTCGTGACCCTCGGGGAGCATGTGGCCGTCGAGCGGGTACCAGAGGTCGGGAGGGGGTTGGACGTCGACATAGGTGACGCCTGGGTAGGTCTCTTCGATCTCGACGGTTTCCCAGTTCTCGAAACGCTGGCCGCGGTGCTGGAAGTAGGTGGCGATGATCGGCGGCAGGTCGACTCGGGTGGAGAATTCGGTGAGGATCCTGTCGAGGTTCTGCCGGTGGCTGGTGGCGTTGTTGGGTGGGAGTTCGAAGCCCACTTCCCTGGCGCGGCGGGCCTCGGCGAAGCCGCGGCGCAGTTCGCCGGTCCACAAGCGGCGGACGTAGCCCGGGACGTGGGGCAGGCTGTAGAGGGTGTAGTCGCGGTTCTCGCGGGTTTCGTAGCTGGGGCGGGGCAGGGTGTAGCGGCCGCCGAGGAAGGCCAGGTTCTCCGAGAGGTCGTTGGGGCAGTAGGCGATCAGCATGAGGTCGTAGTTCTCGACGCCGCGTTCCTCCGCCGCCAGCAGTTCGCGGGCGGTGCCCCAGCTGGCGACCGACATGTTGTCGAGGTTGTAGCCGGTGTCGCGTTCGAGTACGGCGGCGAAGGTCTCGAGGTCCTCGACGCCCCAGCCCATCGCGTGGCTGTCGCCGATCAGCAGGATGTTGACGTCGGCCTCGCTGCGATGGTCCTTGCGAACGCCCTTCTCATGGGTGACGGTGGTGTCGAACTCGACGTTGCTGAAGCGGCAGGGCCCTTCCCTGGGGCGATAGAGCAGGAGCGGGTCCTCGTTCACGCAGACGCGCTGGTAGGAGTCCCAGTAGCGCCAGTACATGACGTAGTGGACGCGGTCGAGCATGGCGCGGTCGTAGTCGTCGAGTTCGGCGATGTCCCTGGCCAGGACGCGGTCGAGGTCCCAGCGCAGCCACAGGTAGAAGCCTCCCGGGATCGTCAGCGGGGCGGTGACGATCGCCAGGAAGACGAGGTAGAGGCCCCAGCGGACGCTGCGTTTCATCGGTTTCGGTGCCGGCAGCGATCGCCGCGCCGGGGATCGAGGCGACCGGTGGGTGGGTTCGTTCGGCGGCCTCTCACTGCGCCAGCAGGGCTTCGAAGGTCGGGCCGCATTGCGCGGCCACGTAGTTGCGCAGCGGCTCCTCGACCTGGATCTTCAGGGCGGCCTGGTTCATCTCGGCGGTATCGAGGGCGTCCTTCAGTTGCGGGTCCGTGCCGCCGGCGTTCAGGTACTCGTTGCGCAGGAAGGCCGAGACGATGCCGACCGCAGTCTCGCCGACCACCACGAAGGTCTTCTCGTTGGTGGTCGTGACCAGTTCAGGATGAAGGGGGAGGCTGCACGCTCCGTAGGCGGTGATGGCGGAGAGGATGGGGTCGTCGAAGCTCGGCAGGCCGGCGTCGGGGAGCGAGGGGGCGTGGGAGTAGATGCCTTCGGTTCCCCACTCGTCGAGCCGATCGGCGAGCTGCTGCAGCATCGACTGCGCCTGCTGCTGGCGCTGATCGGGGGATCCTTCGAGCTGGACGCCGACCTCGTCGAAGCGCTGCAGCATCGCGGCAGCCGCGTTCGCCCGCACGAACGGTGGAAACCAGTCGCTCTGGGCGAACGACGCAGTGCAGGTGAGGGCGAGGAGAAGAGCGCAGGTGAAACGGACCATGGGAGATCCTCCGTTGGGCAGTGGCGGCTCACAGTCTAGATGAGTCGACCCGTCCGGTTTCGCAGGTCCGCGGGTCGGATCGCAGGCATCGTATCGGCCCGACCCACTCGGGCTAGAATCTCCATCGACTGGAGACCCTCATGAAGCACGCCGTCGTCCTCCCGATCCTGCCCTTCCTCGTTCTCGCCGGTCCGCTTCTCGCCGCGGACGAGGCTCCGACCTTCAGTCGTGACGTGGCGCCGATCTTCTTCAGCCACTGCGGCGCCTGCCATCGCGACGGTGGTGTGACGCCGATGTCCCTGCTGTCGTACTCCGAAGCGAGGCCCTGGGCGAAGTCGATCGCGCGCGAGGTGGCGAACCGCGACATGCCGCCCTGGAGTGGGGAGTCGGATCGCCACACCTGGGCCAACGACATCTCCCTGGACGACGGCGAGATCGAGACCATCACCGCCTGGGTTCAAGCCGGGGCCCCCGAGGGCGATCCTGCAGACCTGCCGGAAGTGCCGACTTTCACCGACGGCTGGACGCTGGGTGAGCCGGACTACGTTCTCAGCCTCGATCCGGTCGAGGTGGCCGCCGACGGCGAAGACATCTTTCCGAAGCAGGTCAAGAAGATCGAACTCGACGGATCGCGCTGGGTGCGTGCGATCGAGTTCCTGCCCGGCGACCGCCGCGTCGCCCATCACTTCCAGGCCACCTACCGCTCGACACCCGGCGAGAAGGGAGGCGTGGGCGCCGGCGGGGTGTTCGCGATCTGGACCGCCGGTATGCCGCCCTACGTGTTCCCCGACGGCGTCGGGCGGGTGTTGGGAGAGAGCACGACCGTGACACTCGACCTGCACTACCACCCGATGGGAGTGGCCACGACCGACCGGTCGCGGATCGGCATCTATTTCGGGCAGGGCGAGCTCGAGAAGGAGGTCGCCACGCTGCCGATCACGAACACCGGTCTGCGCATTCCGCCGGGCGCCGAGCATCATCCGGAGGAAGCCCACTACCTCTTCGACCGCGACTCCCAGATCCTCGCCTTCAGTCCGCACATGCACGTGCGCGGCAAGGCCATGAGCTACGAACTGACCTACCCGGACGGGACCCGCGAGATGCTTCTCGACGTGCCGAAGTACGACTACAACTGGCAGTGGCTCTACTACCCGACCGAGCCCATCGACGTGCCTGCCGGCAGTCGGCTCGACGTCGTCGCGGTGTGGGACAACTCGGCGGACAATCCCGCCAACCCCGACCCGAGCCAGGAGATCATCTACCGCGGCGACACCTTCAACGAGATGTTCGTCGGCTTCGTCGAAGTGATCCAGAAGGACGGCGTGCGCATCGAAACGCCGCAGGCGCGCGATCAGTTGCTGACCCAGCTCTCCCTGCACCCGCCGGAGAATTCCTTCCTCATCGACGGCTTCCTCAAGCTCGGCTTCCATGCGCCTCGTGAGGGCGAGGGTTGGCTCTACATCGGTGGTGGAGGAGCCTTTTCGATCACGCTCGACGACCTCGAGTGGGAGGGTGATCGGCTGAAGATCACCACCCAGTTCCCGACCCTCGAAGCGAGCGCGATCACCACGGTGATCGAAGGCGAGATCCTCGAGGACGGTCGTTTCCAGGGAACGCTGAAGATCGGCAGCGACAACCCCAACGCGCCGGCGCTGCCGGTGATCGGACAGCCCTACGCGCAGCTGGTAGGCGGCACCGCAGGGCTCTAGATCGCGGCCCGGAACGGTCCGGCCGCCAAGGTTACGCAGGTGGCCGACTCTTCGAGTGCGCCGACTCTTGAGTCGGCCTCGACTCTTGAGTCGGCCTCGACTCTTGAGTCGGCCTCGACTCTTGAGTCGGCCTCGACTCTTGAGTCGGCCTCGACTCTTGAGTCGGCCTCGACTCTTGAGTCGGCCTCGACTCTTGAGTCGGCCTCGACTCTTGAGTCGGCCTCGACCCCGTCGATCCCGCGAGGCGACCCCGACTATTCGCCGCCACCGGTCGAGCCGGCCTCGGCGAGGGCCTCGGACTCGAGCAACCGGGCGCCGCGCAGGATGTTGCCCATCGCGTAGTTGCCCTCGTGGCAGGCGTACTCGTAGACCTTCTCCTCGGCCGCGCGCCAGACGTACTCACCGGACCACGGTTGGGTCCAGACGGCGGGGTCTTCCATGGTGAAGCGGTAGAGGACGTTGCCGTCGTCCATGCGGCTGAAGCGCTCCGTGACCTTGAGATCCTGCGAACCGCCGCGGGTGAGTGCCTCGGGATGGAAGTTGGTCGACTCGACCACCAGCGTGTCGCCCTCCCACCAACCGATCGAGTCGCCCACCCACTTGCGGATCTCGGGCGGAGCGTGCTCGGAGTTCATCCGAACGATGCGGGCATCGTGGACCATCTCGATGAGGATCATCACGTAGTCCTCTTCCTGGACGATGGTCTTGTAGTTGTTGTAGAGGCTCGGGAAGGTGGGCGTGGCGCCGGTGAAGCCGACGATGCAGCGCTCGCTGACGGCGATCGATTCGGGGCCGTCATAGGGGCCGGGGCCGTCGACGTTGACCCACCAGGCGGTGCCGTCGTTGGGGCGGCGCAGCCGGGGCTGCTTGGCCAACTCGGCGCGCCGCTCGGCGGTCATTGGCGGCATGCGACCGTTCTTCGGGTCGGTGATGATCGAGGTGCGGAACTTGCCGTCGACGGTGAAGACGTCGTCGCCGGGATCGACCCAGAAGTTGTTGTAGCCGCCGACGTTGCCGGCGCCGAGGGTTTCGCGCTGTTCGTCGTCGAATCCGACCGGAGCGGCTCCGCCGACCGGGGGCGCCTCGTCGATCGGGCCGGTGTTGGCGTTGCGGATCGCGACCTCCGCCGCGGCATCGGCGACGATCTTCTCGGCTTCCTCGGGGGTCAGGTAGAGGTTGTCCCCGAACTCAGCCGGCCGCTGGAAGGGCGTCAGGGTGGCGACGTTGTAGTTGCCGGTGAAGTCGGGTTTCTCGGCCGCCAGGCAGAATGCGGGCAGGCCGATGGAAGCGGCGATGAACAGAATCGAGAAGGTCTTGAATCTGTTGTTCATGAGGTGGATCCTCCAGTGAATGTGACTTGACTATATGAAATCAGACGTCGAAAGACGGCCGCGTTGTTTCCGGCCGGGGTGAAGCGTCGCCTGCGCGCGGTCCTCAGTCATGAGTCGTTCGAGTCGCTCGAGGTGACGAGGCGAATGGGCATGGGTTCGGTGGCGGAACCCGCGTACAGACTGACGTGCGGGAACGGGATCTCGATGTCGTCCCTGGCGAACGCCACGTGGATCTCCTCGAGAATGGTGTTGCGCAGGTCCAGGAACCGGTCGCGGGCGGCCCACACCGACAACTGGACGTCGACACCTGAAGCCCCGAATCCCTGCAGGATGAGCAGCGGTTTGGGCTCGTCGAGGCAGACGGGATTGAGGTCGGCGACCTCGAAGAGAACCTCTCGGACGCGTTCGAGATCTTCCTTGTAGGCCACGCTGATCTGCACGTCGAAGCGCCGGATGGGGAAGGCGGTGAGGGTTTTGACCTTCGTCTTGATCAACATCTCGTTGGGAATGCGAACCAGGATGTTGTCGAAGGTCCTCAGCTTGACCGACAGGAGGTCGATCGACAGCACCTGGCCGGTGATGTCGTCGACCTGAACCACGTCGCCGATCGTGAAGGGCTTCTCGGCGATCAGGAACAGACCGCTGATGAAGTTCGAGGCCGAGGTCTGCGACGCGAATCCGAGGGCGACGGTGAAGATCCCGGCCGCTCCCAGCAGCACGCCCAGATCGAATCCCAGGTGCTTCAACGCGGCGGCGAAGAACAGGACGAAGACGACGTACTTGAGGATTCGGCGCAGGAGAAGCGCCTGCGACGGCTCGAGCCGATCGCGCGAGGCTCGATCGACGGCGGTGCTCACCAGTCGGGCGGCGATCAGACCGAGAACGACCAGCACCAGCGACTGGATCCCCGCCAGCGTCCGTTCCGGGTTGAAGAAGTCGAGGATCGACTGCCACAGGTCGCCGGTCATCAGAGGCCCTCCTGTCTGGAGAACAGACCGTCGAAGACGCGCATCAGGCGTCCCGAGGCTTCCGGGGCCTGCCGGGGAGCGTTGAGAAGCTCGGCCCCTTCGGCTTCAGCCGGCGGTCCCGGACGCACGGTGACTTTCGCCATCTCGCCGTGATCGACGTCGACGTCGAGGCTTTCGGTCCAGAGCTTCGAACCGCCGGCGAAGATCGACAGCATCGTCACGGGGATCTTCAGCCGCTCGACGGGCAGCGCCTTGTTGGAGTCGTTGCGGATGTTCACGGCGGTGGTCGCGCGACGCGCCATCCACTGGATGTTGTCGCGGTCGAGCGACGCCTTGCTGCGAGTCGCGTAGCAGACCTCACCCTCGAGGGTGGTGGGACCGAAGAAGGTGTCCGAGGGCCGTCGAATGGGGAACTCGCGCAGCAGATCTCCCGACGCGCTTCGCAAAGAGAGCCAGAGCGGCGTCCCGACGTAGAGCCGGGTCTTCTCCCTGGGCCCGAGGAAGAACGGGATGCGCGGCGTCGTCACCACCGGTCGGTCGGCGGTGGCCGGCCACAGCTGGAGGGGAGAGTCGGTGTTCTCGAAGACGTAGCGTTCGACCGGCAGGTTCGTCTCGTCGGGATAGGGTGCGTCGTCCTCGCGGCTGACGTCTGCCGTGGGAGCCCACTCCTCGGGCCAGGACCAGGCCACCTTCCACTCCCGCTGGGAGCGCCGGATCCACAGCGACAGGCCGGCGATGCGCCACCTGACGAGCTGCCCGAGCTCCACTTCCTGGGGGCCCCACCACCGACCGGACTCGTTCACCATGCGGGGAGTGTACAGCGCCTGTCGGGCCCGGTCAGGGGCCGCCGCCGATCAGGCCGATGGCGTCGACGACGATGCAGAGACTCCTGCGATCCGATCCGTCGCCGCGGTCGGCCGGGGTGAACGAGCGGTCGCATTCGAACCCGATCTCGACGAACTCCGAGCCGCCGTCGCCGCGGCTCGTCGGCAGCGGTCCCTGCAGTTGGAAGGGGCCGCTGTCGGCGATCTCGAAGCGCGTCGCGGGCTCCTCTCCCAACTCGACGGCAACGCCCAGCGGCCGGTTGTCGTGCAGCGCCAGGTCGACGTAGCCGCGCAGCATCCAACGCTCATGTCCCGGTTCGCGGTGCAGGCGCACGGTGGCTCGGGGTCCCATCCAACGCCAGTCGCCTTCGGGGTCGTGGAATCCGCTCAGGAAGGGATCGGACTCGACCTCGAGTCGGGCCGCCGCTGTGCCTGGCGCTTCGGACCGATGCCACAGGGTCCACGATTCGACGGTTCGCTTGCGGTAGCCGAGGTCGGTCAGTCGGCGGCGAAGCCAGTCGTTGCCGTCGACGCCCGGGTCGAGCAGGATGACCCTGGGTTCGAGCTCGATCACGTCGTCGACGAACTCGAAGTCCGCGAGGGTGTCGGCCCGTCCCTGCGGGCGACCCGAGACGAAGTTGAGGATCTGGAACCGTCGCCAGGCGCTGAGCTCGTTGGGCTCCCTCGCCCCTGGGTCGCCAGCTCCAGGACCCTGCGGCTTCAGATCGCTGAGCGGCTCGATCTGTGCGAACGGCAGGTAGGTCGAGCTGTAGCGCGCCGCGACCATTCTCGGCTTGCCGGGCAGGCGGGGGACGAAGTTCGACACCGGCTGGGCGACGATCGCGAGGTCGTCGGGTTCGGTCGCCGCGATCACCTCCCGGGCGGCTCGCCAGCGATCGGTCTTCCACTTCGTCGTGGGTGCCGTTCTGCCGGCGCCGTTCGCTTCCACGAAGGTCCAGGGCGCCGCGAGGAAGAAGACGGTCGACAACGCGGCGGCGGCGAGCACCCAGGGTCGCGACGGCCGCCCGCGGGTTCTTCCAAGGGCCAGCGTAGCGGCCGCCGTGGCACCCGCAGCGACGGCGACCGCGACGGGGAACGCCCAGCCGAGCCTCCAGGAAATCGAGGCGAGGCCGAGGGCCTCGAGCAGCGCGACCATCGGAGGGCTCCACAGCAACAGGAGCGAACCGGCCAGCAGGTAGCGTCGCAGCCAGCCGGCGCAGGGCCACCCCGCCAGCGCCGCCAGGGTCGGAGTGATCGCCAGCAGCAGGACGGCACAGGCGGCGCGAAGCGGGCCTCCGAGAGCCTCGAGCGGGCCGATCGGCGACTGTTCGAGGACGTCCAGGAGGCCCTCTCGCCTCTGATCGGCGATCAGCAGGAGCGCGAACGGCACGGCGGGCAGCCACGCGAGCGCGGCCGTGAGTGCGGCCTGCATGCGTCGGCGATCGCCGAAGACTTCGCACAGCAGGACCGCGGCGACGCACAGCGGCGCCAGGGGGATCGCGCTGACGCTGAGGGCCACCGCGCCGACCTGGCCGAGGCCGAGTTGGATGACGCTGCGCAGGGACGGCGAGCGCAGGTGCTCGAGAGTGCTGTGGACGAGGATCGGCACCAGTGCGCAGGCGAAGACGGCCTTGCCCTGGAAGAGTCGAACGAAGGCGAAGTTGCCGATCGCCTGCGGGTCACCTCCCCAGGCGACGAGGACCAGGATCGTCAGCAATGACAGCGTCGCGGCGTGACGGGTCGAAATCCAACTCGCCAGCACCCAGATCGCGACGACCGACACTGTCGCCGACAGGATCGGCAGCAGCAGGTAGTAGAGAGCGGGGACCGGGAGCCCGCTCAGACGAGCGAGGACGGCGACCAGGATCTCGTAGGTCTGCAGACGGTAGAAAGTCGGAGTGAGCGGAATGCCGGCCTCGCCGTGAACCGGATCGAAGGCCAGGATGGGGTCGCTGGGGTGTTCGAGCGCCTCGACCGCCAGGGCGACGTAGAGCGTGTCGTCGGCGTCGGGCCGGTAGATGAATGCCGTGACGGCGACCGCGACGGCCACCCCGAGGAGGATGGCGAGTCGATCGCGTCGCTGCGGCCTGCGGCGCTCGGGTGGCGGTGTGGGGGTGCGGGTTGCTGCGAGGAGTGGCAGCGCCAGCCAGAGGGTCAACGCGCACCAGGCCGCCCACCAGGGGAGCCGGCCGACGCACCACCCGAGGGTGACGACGACGGTGACCGCGAGAGCGACGAGTCGCAGGCCCGCGCCTTCGAACTCCCGAGATTCGACCTCGCGGCTCCGGTCGGCTCCAGTCCGCTCGAGTTCGTTCGCCGCAGGGGGCCTGCGAGGCCAGAGGACGAAGGCGATCCACAGGATGGCCGGCAGCCAGACCCAGGTGACGGTCTGATCGAACGTGCGGTCGAGTCCGACACAGACCAGGGCGTAGAGAGACCAGAGTCCGAGTGCCGCGGCCAGGGCCTCGACCCAGACGCCCGGATCGGCGGCCCTGAGGTCGCGAGGATCCGATCGGCTCATCGGCCCTCGGCAACGTCCGAGAAGAACTGCTGGATGCTGTGCTGGTGGCGCTCGACGGAGTAGCGGTCGCCGACCTCGGGGTCGATGCGCTTCGTTCCCATCTCGCGGCAGGGCTCGCTGTTGAGAAAGCCCGCCCAGTCCTGTGCCTCGTCGGAGAGCACGACGGCCTCGCTGCCGGAGAGGCCGAGGCGATCCCCGGCATAGGACGTCGCCAGCACCGGGATCGAGTGGTAGACGGCCTCGGCGAGTTTGACGTTGACCCCCGAGGCGTCGACGCCCGGACAGATCATGAGATCGCAGTTCTGCCAAACCTCTTCGGCGTTCTCGATGAAGCCGTGACCGATCAGTCTCGAGTCGGCGCGCGCCAGCTCGCGACTGCCGATGCCGTAGAGATTGAAGACGAGGTCGGCGTCGACCAGCGGCAGGACCTGGTCGATGAACCAGCGCAGGCCTACCTGGTTGCGCCACCAACCGAAGTTGCCGATCAGACCGATCGTCGGAGGCCCGTCAGGGCGTCGCCTGGCCGGA
The DNA here is from genome assembly GCA_942492505.1 of Thermoanaerobaculia bacterium. Taxonomy (GTDB): domain Bacteria; phylum Acidobacteriota; class Thermoanaerobaculia; order Multivoradales; family Multivoraceae; genus CALOFD01. The sequence goes on along the minus strand of CALOFD010000042.1, from coordinate 205,512 downwards.
CGATCGTGGCGCGGTTCCGCGAACAGGGGGGGCACGGCGAGATGGTGGAGCGGGCCCGTCTCCTTCTGCAGCGAGGTGGCGTCGTGGTCTGACACGAAGATCGTGTGATGGACCCTTCGAATGCCCTCGATCTCGAAGGCGTGCAGCTTCTCGCAGTCGCGCGACAGCCAATGACGGAGTGGGGCGGGGACCTTCATGGCCTCCACCTGTCGTCGGAAGAGCTCGTGTTCCCGATTGAGGGCGACGAGGACCGTGGGCACGTCGCTCGGCACCTCGTCGAGCAGCCACAGGAGATCGGCGCCGAACAGCGCCAGGAGATCCGGCCGGGTCGTGGAGATGCGGTCACGGACCGCCGCGAGGTAGGAACCCGTCTTCTGGAAGTGGGCCTTCGAGGGAAGAGGGGAGCCGACGGATCGGAGCAGGCTCAGGCTCTGGCGCAGACGGTTGAAGCGGGCGATCGGGCTGTAGGGCGTCACCCAGTCGACGGTCGCCGCGAGCGGCTGGGCCTGCAGGGCTGCGATCAGCCCTCTCAGATAGGTTCCCGCCCCGCCGGGAAACGAGGGGTCGACGATCGTTGGAAAGAGGATCTTCAACAGGGACTCCTATCGAAGAGATCCCATCGGGGACAGGCTGGGTGGGTCGGTGAAGGGATTATAGGGGGGCACGAAGTCTCTGCTAAGGTTTCTCGCTCAGCGTGCACAATCCCGGCCACCTCGCCACCGAACCCCCTGCCGAATCCTTTTGGGTTCGCAAACCCCGCCGGGCTCGGCTCTGGTTCGTTCGGATGCAGCCATGCCTACCGCGATCTGCATTCTAGGAGTCTCCCGCAGCGGCACATCGGCTGTCACCAGGATTCTCAACCTGCAGGGCGTCCATGTGGGTTCGACCGAGGATCTCATGCCGGCAGCTCCCGACAACCCACGCGGGTTCTGGGAACGCAACGACGTCTTCGACTTCCACGAACGCCTGCTGGCCGAGCTCTCCCGGGGCTGGTACTCGAGTTCGATCCTGCACGACGGCTGGGAGAGCGCGCCGAAGATCGCCCCCTTCCGGGAGGAACTCGAGGGGCTGGTCGAGGAGCAGTTCGGCGGGCGCGAACTGTGGGCCTGGAAGGACCCGCGGACCGCGCTCGTTCTGCCCCTCTGGCGAAACGTCCTGGATGAACTCGGGATCTCGCTGCGCTGCCTGGTGGTGGTTCGCAACCCGCTCGACGTAGCGAGATCGCTGGCGCAGCGCAACCAGTTCTCGATCTCGCAGGGCCTCGGCCTGTGGTTCGACCATACGCTCGGCCTCCTCGCGCACAGCGCTGGGACCCGGCGGGGCTTCATCTCGTTCGAAGCGATGGCGCGGGACTGGCGCGGTTCGATCGATCGCGCCTGCCGCCAGATGGACCTCGAACTGGCCGAGCCCGAGGAGTCGGTCCTTCGCCTGATCGAGGGCTTCTTCGATCCGCAGCTCGTCCACCAGAGTTCGACGCCGTCGGAACTCGAAGCGCAGGCCTCGCCGGGGGTGGTGGAACTCTACGGTCTGCTCGTCAGGGCGGCGTCCGACGACGACTTCCCCGCCGGCGCCGAGTTCGCTGCGGGCGTGGCGGGTCTGCGCCGCGGGCTCCTGGAAGTCGAGTCGCTGTTCGTGAGCGGTCTCGAGGACAGGGTTGCCGCCCTCGCCGGACGTGAGAGTGAGTTGCGAGAGAAGGAACACGAGGCGGAGCGCGAGGTGTTCCGGCGGGCCGAGCTGTCGAGACAATTGACCCGTCTGGCTTCGGAGAACCGTCGCCTGACCGAAGAGCTGTGGCGAGTGGAGCAGAGCCTGGGTTGGCGAGCCATCGCCCGCCTCCGGTCGCTCGAGAACCGGCTCTTGCCGATGGGATCCCGACGACGCGGCGGCTACGATTTCGTCTGGCGCGGCGTGAAGACCTGGGCGCTGCTGGGCAGAGCGAAGTTCGCAGCCGATGCACGCTCGATCCTGAGCGGCGGCCCACGCCTGCCTCGGGCCGTCGGCGCCGCTGTCGACCGCCACCCGCCGGAAGCGAGCTCGATCGTCTTCGCCGAGGTCGACCAGCCGCTCGTCAGCGTGGTCATCGCTGCGCACAACCACAGCGACCTCACCCTCCGTTGTCTGCAGGCCCTGCGGGACCACAGCGAGATCGAGGCGATCGAGGTCATCGTCGTCGACGACGGATCGACCGACGACACTGCCCGGCGTCTGTCCTCGGTCCACAACCTCACGGTGATCTCGAATCCCGAGAGCGTCGGCTTCCTGCGTGCGTCGACCGCCGGCGCTGGAGTGGCGCGCGGCCGTTACCTCTTCTTCCTCAACAACGACACCGAGGTCCTCGGCGGCTGGCTCGAGGCGATGACGGCGATCCTGGAACGCGATCCGGGGGTGGGCATCGTGGGCGCCAAGCTGATCTACCCCGACGGGCGCCTCCAGGAGGCCGGTGGAATCGTCTTTCGGGACGCATCCGGCTGGAACTACGGCAAGGGCGACGACCCCCGCAAGCCCGAGTACAACTACGTCCGCGAGGTCGACTACTGTTCCGGCGCCGCCCTGATGGTGCGGGCCGACCTGTGGCGGTCGCTCGGCGGCTTCGACGATCGCTTCGCTCCGATGTACTACGAGGACACCGACCTGTGCTTCGCGGCGAGGGAGGCGGGCTCGAAGGTGGTGTTCCAACCAGCCGCGGTGGTGATCCACCACGAGGGAGCGACGGCCGGCACGGATCCGGCCGCCGGCATGAAGGCGCACCAGGCGAGCCACCGCGAGGCGTTCGCGCAGAAGTGGCGCAGGGTGCTCGACGAGGGTCATCGGGAGGCGCCTGTCGGCGATCCGACCAGCACCCTCTACGAGGCGCGTGAGAAGCGCAGCCGCAGGATCCTGTTCGTCGATCACTACGTGCCCGAGACCGATCGCGACTCGGGCTCGCTGCGCACCTTCGAGTGGATCCGGATCCTGGTCGAGCTGGGCAACAAGGTCGTCTTCATTCCCGACAATGGCAATCGATCGGAGCCCTACACGTTCCACCTCCAGCAGCTGGGCGTCGAGGTGCTCTACGGCCGGTTGAACTTCAAGAAGTTCATCGCCCGCCACGGCGAGGCCTTCGGCGTTGCGATCCTCAGCCGTCCGCACATCGCGCCGAAGTACCTCGAGGCGTGTCGCAGCGTGGCCGGCCTGGCGGTGGTCTACGACTCGGTCGAGCTGGTCTGGGTGCGGGAGGCGAGACAGGCAGAGATCGAGAACGACCGCCGCGGACGCGCACGCAGCCTGAAGTCGGAGAAGCGCGAACTCGGGCTCGTCCGGGCGAGCGACCTGGTGCTGACCGTGAGTGCGGTCGAAGAGGAGATCCTGCGGCGCAAGTGTCCCGAAGTCCCGGTGATCACGATCCCGCACGTCCATCGAAGCGCCTCGCGCGTGCCACCGTTCGAGAGCCGAAGCGGACTGCTCTTCATCGGCGGTTTCGCTCATCCTCCCAACGCCGACGCGGTCCGCTGGTTTGCCGACGAGATCCTGCCCCACGTCCATCGCCGGATCGAAGGCGTCGAGTTCAACGTCGTCGGCAGTCGGCTTGCGGCAGACGTGCTCGATCTGGAGCGTGAGCACGTTCACCTGACCGGCTTCGTGGATGACGTGGCGCCGTCGTTCGAGACCAGCAGGGTGTTCGTGGCGCCCCTGCGTTCGGGAGCGGGAGTGAAGGGCAAGATCCTCCAGAGCCTGTCGTTCGGAGTGCCGGTCGTCACGACTACGGTGGGTGCCGAGGGTCTGGGCCTCGAGGACGGACGGACGGCCCTGATCGCCGACGATCCCGAGACCTTTGCGACCGCGGTGGCCGAGCTGTATCGAAACCGCGAGCTGTGGTCGAAGCTGTCGAGTGCGGGTCGCGAGTTGCTCGACAGGACGCACTCTCCCGACACCTGCAGGGCCGCGTTGCGAGAGGCGCTGTCGATCCTGGCGGAAGCTCGATCGGCCCGATCCGGCTAGTCGTTCGTCGCCGGCCCCGGGACGTCGACGACCTGCCACCGGGCCGGACCGCCCTTGAGATCGACGTGGCGGGTGAGGAGGTCGTCGTCGTGGCTGTCGACGCGGAACATGACCGCGTCGAGAACGCGGTGCAGGTAGCGTTCCTCGCCGAACTGCCGCCCCAGAACGCCGGCGTTGAGGAAGTAGGTGCCCTGGGTCAGCCGCGTCTCGAACAGGAACGTGACCCGCACCGTGCCTGACGCGACCGAGGGGATCGCCTCGCGGGCCGAGTGCGTCGACTGGCCGCCCAGTTCGACGCCGGTGATCAGTTTGATCAACATGCCGAACCGCACATCGTGGGCCGGCTGGTCGAAGAGCACGTCGTAGGTGAAGGTGTAGACGTGTCCCGGCAGCAGGATGTTCACCCGCTGACCGTCGGGAGCGAGGATCCGGGGTTCGCAGATCGTGGCCCCGTTGGGCTCGTACTCGACCGTACTCTCCGGGCGGAGATCCGGATCGTAGTGTCCCCAGTGGATGATCGTGTCGTTGGCGGCCTGGGAGGGTTCTGTCGTGTCAGGCTGGGGGTCTGCATCGACGCCTTCGTCAAGAGTCGGCCCATGCCCCTGGTCCAGGCGGCGGATCTCCTCCCGAATCGTCGATCGTCGGGCTTCCGTCGCGTAGACCAGACGATGGTAGAGCGACAGGATCGTCTTCGGGCGGTCGATCAGGAGGCGCTGGCCGGCGTCCATCAGGAGCGCCCGGTCGCACAGTTCGATGACGAGATTGGCGGAGTGTGAAACGAAGAGGATGGTCGAACCCTTGCGCTTGAGCTCCTCGATTCGTGCGAAGCACTTTCGGGTGAAGGCTTCGTCGCCGACGGCGAGGACCTCGTCGATCACCAGGATCTCGGGATCGGCGTTGATGGCGACTGCGAATGCGAGGCGCGCGTACATGCCGCTCGAGTAGGTCTTGACGGGCTGATCGAAGAACTCGCCGATTCCGGCGAAGTCCTGGATCGAATCGAGGCGGGTGGAGATCTCGACGTCGCTCAAGCCGAGAATGGCGCCGTTGACGAAGACGTTCTCGCGACCGGTGAAGTCGGGATTGAAGCCGATGCCCAAGGCCAGGATCGGAGCCACGTGGCCGTCCACGACCAGTTCTCCCGAGGTGGGTTCGAGGACGCCCGAGATCATCTGCAGAAGGGTCGATTTGCCCGAACCGTTGCGCCCGACGATGCCGAAGGTCTCGCCCCGATACACCGTCAGGTCGAGGTCGCGCACGGCGGAGAACTCGCGGTAGAGCTTGCGGCCGGGTAGCAGCATCTGCTTGAGGCGGTCTTCGGGCCGAGCGTAGATCGCGTAGCTCTTGCTGAGTCCGCGCAACGAGATCGAGACGCCGCGGCCGTCTCCCGCGTCCTCGCGGCCGTCCCCCGCGTCCTCGCGGCCGTCTCCCGCGCGTGGCTCGACCCACCCGGAGTCCGACGGCTTCTCAGACGACATCGGCGAAGGCCCTGCGGGTCTTGAGGAACCAGGAGAATCCCAGCCAGGCGATCGCCCAGCCGAGCAGCGTGACGCCGGCCCAGACGGGCCAGTCGATCGGCGTCGACTCGAAGAGGGTGCCGCGCCACATCTCCAGGATGGGAACGAGCGGGTTGAGACGGTAGTAGGGCTGGTAGCGCTCGGGAACGAGATCGGCGGTGTAGAGGATGGGACTCAGGAAGAGCAGCGCCATGACAGCCAGGCTGACGCCCTGCGAAACGTCCTTGAGGAAGACGCCGAGGGAGGAGAGAAGCCAGCTCAGGCCGAGTCCCGCCAGCAGCACCGGAATCATCACCAGGGGAGCGAAGATCAGGGTCGGTGGTGGAGCGCCGATCCATCCGACGTAGAGGCCCATCAGCAGGCCGAAGCCGATGAGGAAGTTGAACAGAGCGCTGAGGAGAATCACCCAGGAAAGCGTTTCGGTGGGGAAGACCGCCTGTTTGATGTAGGAGCGATGACTCTCCATCAGATTGGGGCTCTCGGTGAGGCACTCGCTGAACAGCGAGTAGACGATCAGTCCCGAGAAGAAGACGACCCCGAAGGGACGGACCTCTCCGCTCGGCGATCGCCAGACCGAATCGAGCACCGTCGAGAAGACGAAGGTGTAGATCGCCAGCACGACCAGCGGTTGCAGAACGGCCCAGAAGGCGCCGAGAACGGAACCCCGGTAGCGGGCCTCGATGCGCCTGCGGGTCAGTCTGAGGATCAGGCGCCGGTAGCGCCAGCCCGAAAGCAGGAAGGCCACGGGGTGGAGCGCCGTCGCAGTGTTCTCGGGACTCCTTGTCGGCCGATTCGGTGAGGGCATGGGGTCTGGCAGGGTGGGAGGCCGCGACCGACGCCCGTGGGCATTCTGGATCGAGGACTCCGACAGATTGGCGTCCGGGAGACGCGGCTACGTTAGCATTCGAGGGTGCGGTCTCCCTGGGCGCGTCCGATCGAGCTGGTCCGCGCGGCCGGGGCTTCGCTACGTTCCCGCATCCTGCCGGCGGGCCTGGTGAGGAGGCTGGCGATGCCCGGCGTCCTGCTGACGGCAGGGTGGCGACCAGCCGCCCTCGAATGGAGGGCGATTCGGGCGCGATCGGGGAGGGCGTGGCGGACCGCTCCACGGGATGGCGAGCCGGGTCCCCTGGTGTTCTCGAAGCCCGAGCAACCGCGAGTCTCGATCGTGATCCCCGCGTTCAACGAGTGGGTCCACACCTTCAACTGCCTGCGGTCGCTGCGCGAGACCCGCAGTACGGTGGAGTTCGAGGTGGTGGTGGTCGACGACGGCTCGACCGACGGTACCCCAGCCGGCCTTCGCGCGATCGACGGCGTCACCGTGCTTCGCAACGATTCGAGTCGGGGCTTCCTGCAGGCCTGCAACCTCGGGCTCGAGCATTGCCGCGGTACGGACGTCCTGTTCCTGAACAACGACACGCGGGTCACCGACGGCTGGCTCGACGCCCTCGTCGAGGTCTTCGACCGGCACCGCGACTGCGGCATCGTCGGTCCCCGGCTGCTGTTCCCCAACGGCCTGCTGCAGGAGGCCGGCGGCGTGGTGTGGCGGGATGGGGGGGCTGCGAATGTCGGCAAGTTCGACGACCCGGACAAGCCCGAGTATGCGCAGCTGCGTGAGGTCGACTACGTTTCGGGGTCGGCGTTGCTGGTGCGACGGGAGGTCCTCGGCGAGGGCTTCGACGAACGCTACTCGCCGGGCTACTGGGAGGACGTCGACCTCTGCTTCCGGGCGCGCGCTCGCGGTTTCCGTGTCCTCTACCAGCCAGGATCGGAGGTCTTCCATTTCGAAGGCGCCTCGGAATGGCGAGCCGTCGCCCGGCGCTCCTCCCGCCGTCAGAGGCTGGGCAACGAAGCCGCCTTTCGCAAAGCGTGGGCGAGCGAACTCTCGCGGCAGCCGAATCGTCGACAGGCCGTCGCCGGCGAGCCCTGACGGTCGTCTTCGCGGACTACGACCAGCGCCCGGCTCGGGTGCGCCACACCAACCAGGTCCCCACCAGACCGTCGAAGATCAGGCAGGCGACGGGCAGGTCGACCATCGCCTCGGGCAGCTGGCGCGGGACGAAGTCCCACGGAATGTGGGCGTACCAGGCCACGACCAGGAACCAGGGCGAGCGGAAGAATCCCAGCAGGGCGAGGACCAGGACGACGAGTCCGCCGACGATCTCGACCGATCCGAGTTGCAGATAGGTCGATCCGAGCCAGATCGTGAACACCGTCCAGCCGGCGAGTTCCTCCCTCGGTCGCAGCCTGCCGAGCCCGAGGATGGGAAGTAGAGTCAGGGGAAGGGCGCCCCAGATCAACCAGCCCTGGCGACCGGCGACGCCGATCAGAAGGGTGGAGGCGACGATCAGGGCGGCGATCCACAGGCCGACGAGGAAGGCTCTCACGGGGTCGCCGAGTCGAACGTCGTTGCGAGCTCAGCGCTCGGCACCGGGCGACGCGGCTCGCTGAGGATGTAGACGAAGGCGGGAGGGAGGTTGCGCACGATGACCCTGGAGCGCTCGACGGATCCGAACCAGGTCGGCAGTCGTGCCTTCAGACGCTGAGCGGCGGGAGTGACCTGGGAGATCACGTAGGCGAAGGTCACCATGCGACCGTCGGGAGCCAGGCACTCGAGGATCGCCTCGAAGATCTCGTCCTGGTCCTTCTCGTTCCACGACGCGAACGGCAGGCTGCTCACCAGTCGGTCGATGTGGGAGAAGCCCCAGTCCTTCAACAGCTCGGGCAGCTGTTGTGCCTTGGCTTCGATGACGTCGATCTCGGGAAGTTCGTCTCGCACCCGGCGCGCCAGCCCGGCGTGCGGCTCGAGGACCTTGAGCGGGTTGTCTGGGAAGGCCCGGTGCAGGTGACGCGTGATGGCTCCGGTGCCTGCTCCCAGCTCGACGATCGACTGGCCGGGTTCGATGGCAGCACAGCGCACGACCTCTTCGGCGAGATAGCGACTCGACGGGGTCAGCGAACCGATCGCCTTGGGGGATCGGGCGAATTCGCGCGAGAAGGTCGTCTTGGGCAGCATGGCGATCGGGTCGGCGTCGGGCGGAAGTGACCGTCGACGAGTCGTCGGGGTCGACTCTTCCTACGGTGGGAACGATCCCCAGGTTCCGGCGAACGAGGCCCGGATCGCGATTCCAGGAGGAGACGCGGTGCGGGTGATCGAAACCGCAGCTTACGGCAAATCGCCCGAAACGAGGTCGACAAAGGAGAAATCGGCGAGCTCGAGACCGTCGAGTCGCTGCAGTCCCTCCTCGAGGCGAGCCGCATCGAGTCGCTTCGCCGAGCGGGTGGCGACGACGATCCGATTGATCGAGTCGTTCAGTTCGAAGCGGTAGACCTGCGGGAAGATCTTCGCGATGTCGGCGATTCTGCGCTCGAGTCGGTGGTCGGGATGGAGGTTGAACACCACGACTCCCACGGGCGTCAGTCGGTCGCGAAGGGCGACGTAGAACGATTCCTCCATCAGCGCCAGGGGCACGCCGTCAGGGCCGGTCTCGTCGGAGGGTTCGAGGAAGGCGTCCATGAAGATCAGGTCGTAGAGTCGGTCGCCCTCGCGGATGAAGCGGTAGCCGTCGGCGGTCAGCAGTCGAACACGGTCGCTCTCGCGGGTGCCGAAGTAGTCCTTCGCGATGCGGACGATCTCGGGGTCGATGTCGATGGCGTCGAGCCGCAGGTCGGGATCGAAGCGATCGAGAAATCGAACCATCGAGCCGGCGCCGAGGCCGACGAGCAGGGCATTGGCGGGGTCGGGATTGAAGAGGTAGCTGAGGAACATGCCGCGGGTGTAGGGCAGCACCAGCGACTGCGGCCTGGCGAGATCCGACTCTGCCTGCGGGAAGCTCCTGCCGTCTTCGCTCACGAAGTAGAGCGTCCGGCGCGTGCCGCGCTCGCGAACCTCGATGCGGGAGTAGGGACTTTCGATCGAGAGTCCGCCGGGCGGCACGGCGGCGACCCCGAAGCGGTCGGCGATCTCCTGCGAGGCCGCGAGGGCGGCAGCCGACGGTGGGCGCGGACCCGAGTCGCAACCGAAGAAGAGAAGCACGCCCAGCGAGACGCACGGCCCGAGTCTCGCGAAGACCCTCATGACGGTGTCGATTCGAGGCTCTCGACGTTGTCGACACGGTCGATGCTGTCGACACGGTCGATGCTGTCGAGCTGATCGCCGAAGAGAATCCCCATCTCCTTGAGCATGCCGAAGGGTGCCACACCTCCGGCGAGGATGAAGACTGCGTCGTTGTCGAGACGATTCTCGACCCCGGCGACCTCGAGCACGACCGAGTCGTCGTCGATCGACACCAGGTTCGATCCCAGGACGGCCTCGATGCGTCGAGCGCGTAGCGCGGCCTCGAGTCGTTCCTGGTTCTTGCGCTTGATGCGAGTGAAGCGCTCGCGACGGTACGACAGGGTGACCCGGGTGCCCCGCTGGCTGGCGAATCCGAGGGCGGCTTCGACGGCGCTGTCTCCACCGCCGACGACCAGGATTCGTTGGTGTTCGAAGAGCGCGGCGTCGCGCACCTGGTACATGACCTTTGGAAGCTCTTCGCCGGCAACCCCGAGTTTGCGGGGGGTGCCGCGACGTCCGAGCGCGAGAAGGGCGAAACGGGTGTCGTAGGAGCGGTCCGCCGTGTGGATGCGAAGGCCTCCGCGGATCGGCTCGAGACCGGTCGCCCGTTGCCCGAAGACCACATTCAGGGAGTGGCGCTCGCGCAGATTCTCGAAGAGGTCCAGCAACTCCTCCTTGCTGTGCTCGCCGGCCGGCAGGTGACCGTGGAGGGGAATATCGACGGGCTGGGTATGGACGAGCTTGCGGCGTGGATAGTTGAAGACGGTGCCGCCGAAACTCTTCTCCTGTTCGAGAGTCAGGTAGTCCAGTCCATTCTCGGTCGCGGCGAGTGAGGCGCTGATCCCTGCCGGTCCGGCCCCCAGGATGACGAGATCGTGGAGCCCTTCAGCGTCACCGGGCTCCTCGTGACAACGCTCGGCGATCGAGGCCGTGATCCGGCGGCCCTGGTCGATCGCGTTGCGCACGAGCGACAGTCCGCTGAGCTCTCCTGCGATGTAGAGACCTTCTACGCTGGTCTGACCGCTGTCGTCGAGCAGTGGCAGGTCGGGGCGGCCGTGGATCGGTCCGAGTCCCACTTCGACGGCGCCCACCGGGCAGGCCGGCTCGCAAGCGGCGATTCCCACGCAGCGGATGCCGTTGACCACCACTGCCTGACCTCCCACCATGCCGAGGACGTCTCCCTCCGGGCAGGCCGTGACGCAGGCGCCGCAGCCGATGCAGAGTTCGAGGTCGATGTGGGGATACTGTCCCGAGGGGCGATCGAAGCCGAGATCCCGGGCCTCCTCCAGTCGTCGGCGATCGCTGCGGCGTCGACGGCCGAAGAGGATCGCGTACGAGAGCACCGTGATCGCGCTGAAGGCGATGGCGGCTCCCCAGATCAAGGTGTCGGCTTGCATCGGACCCGAATCGTGTCACTTCGGCCTAGAAGTGGCAGTCCGCGCAGGACGCGAAGGCCAGGGGACGGTATCGGACGAAGGCTCCATCGGCCGACTCCTCGAGCCGATGGCAGCTCTCACATGTCGCCCGCTCGTGGGCGCCCTCGAGAGGATATCGGGTGCTGTCGTGGTCGAAGGTGACGGCCTCCCAGGTCGAACCGGAGTGGCACGCGCCACACGAGGTGTCGGCGAACTGCTCGCGGTGGGGGTCCTGGTGGCACGAAGCGCAGGTCGCGCTCGCCGTGTCGAATCGCAGAAGGGAGTCGGCCGTCGCTTCGTCGGCGTGGCAGTCCGCGCACGAGGGGTCCCCGTGGGGGCCTTCGAGGGCGAACGGCGTGAGGGTGTGGTCGAAGGCGATGTCGCTCCAGGACTCGACACCGTGGCAGTGGGTGCAGCTCGGATCGGGGAGATTCCAGGCCCGCAGGGCGCTCTCGCCGGTGCCGTCGTGAGGTCCCTCGTGACAGCCGGAGCAGGAGAGGTCTGCGAAACGGAACCGAACGGTGCCGACCGGCAGATCGGCCGCCGGCCCCGCTGCAGCCCGGGAAGGGTCTTCGGCGACGGTTTCGTGACACTCGACGCAGGCGACGGCACGGTGGGCGCCTGCGAGGGGGTAGGCGGTGCGCTCGTGGTCGGCGACGTCGAAGTGGGCGGGCGAGAAGCCGTTGACATCGTGGCAGGAAGTGCAGTCGCCGCCGTCGTCGCGAGATCTCAGCTGGCCGGCGTGGGGATCGGCGTGACACGACTCACAGCGGTCGAATCCGACGATCCTCAGGGTGTCGCGTCCCTGGGTGTCGCGTCGAGAGTCGCGGTGACACTCATCGCAAGTCACGTCGGCATGGAGACCGAGGAGCGGGAACGCCGTCGTTGCGTGATCGAAGTGGTCGAGCCGGACTGCCGACCAGGAGTCCTCACCGTGGCAGGACTCGCAGGCCTTTCCGAGGCGTCCGGCGTGGGGGTCGGCGTGACATGAAGAGCAGGCGGTCTCCAGAGCGAAGTCCCTGACCTCGGCTTCCGGCTCGCGTTTGTGACAACCGTCGCATGCGACCTCACGGTGCGAGCCCCGAAGGGCGAAGTCGGTGCCGGCGTGATCGAAGCCGGGAGCCGGTTGCCAGGCGTGCTGATCGTGGCAGTCGGTGCAGGCGCGGGGTGCGAACTCGCCGCGGTGGGGGTCGGCGTGGCAGCTCTCACAGGCGGTTTCGAGTCCGAGGAAAGTACGGTCGAGGTCCTTGCCGAAGCGTTCGAGGGCCGCCGGCTCGGCGATCAGCGAGGCACGATGGCAGGCCCGGCATTCGAGCTCCTGGTGCTTGCCCGCGGGTCGATACCCGGTCACAGCGTGATCGAAGGAGTCCATGCCCTCGTCTCCCCACCAGATCAACTCGAAGTCGCGACCGTGATGTTCGATGTGGCAGCGCTCGCAGTTCTCGTAGCCGGGTTGGGAATGCAGGCCGAGTCCTTCGCCCAGCCGACGGGCCAGGGGCTCGTGACATTCGAGGCAGAGTTCGGCGGTGGCGCCGGTGCCGGAGCGATGACACTCGAGGCACTGTCCACTACCCTCGAGGGACGCGTGGACCGTGGCCAGCTCGCCGGGGGAGAGCTGGCCGAGGGCCGGGCTCGCCAGACCGGTGCCGAGGAGCAGGCCCACGACGGCGATCGCCAGGGCCGCCCCGACTCGGGAGTTCACCGGAATCCCCAGCCGTAGCCGGTCGAAACCGCCACTCCGATGTGGACGAGCATGAAGATGTACATCAGCGCCGCGAAGGGCTTGTGGGCGACGTGCCAGTAGTGGAGCACGCCCTGCAGGCGTTCGGAGAGCAGCATCCTCCGTCTCAGGCTGACCTTGGCGATCGCGGCCTTTCGAAAGCTGCGAGCGAGCCTGGGATGGGTTCGGCCGAACGGACGCGTGATGGTTCGCAGGCGCCAACGCAGGGTGAGTGGATCGACCAGCAGGCCGAACAGGAGCGAGGCGAAGGAACGGCCAGGATCGGTATAGCGCTCGGCGGTGCGATCGAGTCGCTCGAGAGCCTGCGTGTCGAGGCCGAAGCTCTCACGAAGCCGCAGTCCGTTCTCACGGTCCAGTTCCTCGACACGTTCCAGGCTGAGCTCGTCGCCGGCCCGGGTCCTCGGGATCTGCACGTAGATGAAGCGCCCGAAGAAGCCGCTGGCTGCGACGGCGATCATCGACCAGAAGCTGACCGCCACCAGTCCCTGAACCTTGAAGGAGCTATGGAGGATGACCAGGGCGGGTCCCCAGATGCCGAGCAGGATGTGGAAGTCGAGCCACGTCGAAAGCGGTCCCATCCCGCGCATGGCCGACCACCGCTTGCGCACCGAGTACAGCAGCATGACGCACATCATCAGTGCCCCGACCGTACCGAGGGAGTGGCCTTCCGACCCTCCCGGCTTCAGCTGCCAGAACTGCGGGTGACGGGGGCGCTCGATCAGCGGCGTCAGGTAGTAGGACAGGCCGTCGACGAGGAAGTAGACGATCACGGCCGCGAAGCCCAGATGCAGGGCCAGGACGAGAGGGCGCAGCGGAGGCCGAGTTCGGATCATGGAGGGCTCAGGGAGCGACCGTGGGGTGACCTGGCGGCAGCACGGGGTGACCGACAGGGAGATCGGGCGTCGGCGTGGCGCGGTCGGCGATCTGCCGGCGAGCCTCGAGGGCCGCGGGATGATTCGGGTAGCGCTCGAGGACGCGGTCGATCAGGTCGCGGGCCGTTTCGAGCTGCCCCATCCGGATCCGCACCCGGCCTTCGACCAGCAGACCGTCGGGATCGTCGGGGCGACCTCGAGAATGAGCCGAGCCTGTTCGGAGGCCTCCATCCAGCGCTCGCCGTCGGCCAGCAGGACGGCCAGGCGTTTGCGGGCGACGAGGTCGTCCGGTGAGGTGGCGAGGTTGCCTCGAGCCGTTGCCGCTCTCGCTGGTCGGTCTTCGACATCGGCTGCGCTTCGCTGTGGGCGTCGGTGAAGCCCGAGGAGGCGGGGGCCGCCGGCTCGGGGGTCGAGTCGCTGCCATGGCGCTTGCCGGCGAAGTAGGCGATCCCCATGACGATCAGGGCGGTGGCCACGCCGGCGATGAAGCCTGTCGCACTGCGATTCAATCGGGTACCCTCCAGGAACATCCGTCAGAAACGATAGCCGACGTCGAGGAAGGCGCGAATGCCGTCGAGATCGTCGCCGCTGAGCCACTCCAGCTGCCCCGAGGCGAAGAGCGCTCCCGGCAGTTCGAAGCGGCCGTCGAGGCGCAGCCATTCGTTCGCGCGATCGGACTGGGTGAACTCCGTCGACCCGAACCCCGGCAGGAGGCTCTGGAACTGGATCGTCGAGGTCGAATGACCGAGCGTCAAACCGATGTCGTGTCCGTTGCGGAAGGACCGATTCACACGCGCGCTGAGCAGATAGCCCTCGCTGATCTCACCCGTGAAGAACGAGACGTCGCCGGTGACGGTGAGGCGCTTCGGGCCGGACCGACCGAGCGAGCCGAAGACAGAGTAGGTGGGTTCCTTCGCGTCGCCGCTGTCGCGAACGCCGAGGCTCGCCGACCCGAACCAGGCGCCGCGGCTGCGGGTCTGGAGCCCCAGGCGAAAGCCTTGACGGAGATAGTCGTTGAGCAGCTGTTCGGGGGTGGGTGGGGCGTCGATGTAGCGGTAGGGGTAGGGGCGGAACTGGTTGTAGCTCACGGTCATCCGGGTTCCCGGCTTGAGCTGCAGAGAGCCCGACAACGTCAGGGCGGTCAGCTGCGAGGAACGGCCGGTCAGCTCCTGGATCCAGTCGCGCTGCGAGTCGATCTCGGCGCGTTGGGCGAAGTGCCAGGTCGAGCCGCGCAATCGTGACTCGATGGCGAGATACTCGCGTCTCACCTCGCCCTGGTCGTACTCGCCGATGGCGGCGACGAGGACCTCGGAGAACCATCGCGCGCCGCGCGGAGTCTCGAAGCGGTAGAAGGCGCCGTACTTCTCGCCCAGCGGATCGAAGTCGAACTCGCGGATGTTGGGCTGACGGCCGGCCAGGCCGCCGATCGAATGGCTTGCCGCGATCCTGAACTCTCCCAGCACGCCGTCGAGGTGGCCGATGGGCGCCAGGGGATTGGCGCCGACGCGACCGGATCGGGACGCGCGTCCGCCCGGACTCCGGTTCGTAGCTCAGGGCCAGTTCGTAGAACCGGTCGAGGGCTTCCTTGTCGGGAGTCGACCCCGAACCGCGGTCGCGCTGGATCTCGCGACGCCTCAGACGGGTGCGGAAGTTCCACGACGAGCCACCGATGTCGAGGAGGCGGAGAGTCAGGCGAGCGCCGGTTTCGTCGAAACCCCGGTCGTACTGACTGTTGTCTCCGAACTGCCGGTAGCCGAGGGTGAAACTACCGGAGACCCGGGTCGGTGTTCGGTCGGAGAGTCCGCGGTCACTCGAGGAGGTTGAAGGGGCGGTCTGCCGGCCGGCGGCTGCCTGCGGAGAGGATTTCCGCGGATTCTTTCCGGAGGGAGCCGTCGTGGCGGTCTCAGCGCCATAGGCGAGGTCTCCGACCTCGACATCCACTCCCGACAGCAGCCGGGCCGATGCCGAGTGGTCGGCGAGGAAGACGATCTCGAGCGTGGCGGTGGTCCTGCCGTCACGGCGGACCTCGAGAACCATGCCCTCGGCGAGACCGTCGGAACGGCCGCCGCCGAGATAGACGTGGGTCGTCGAGACGTGGGTGACCGGTTGGGCGGGAATCCCGGCCCTCCTGCCGACCGGGGCGACGAGGTCACCGGGGCCGGCTGTCGCGCCACCGAGTGCAACCCAGGGCAGTCCTACGAGGAGTGCTGCGAGACGGAGGTTCAATCGTCCTCCTCGCCGTCGGGGTGGCAGGCAAGGCAGGCGCGGGGTTCGAAGACGTAGCCGGAAACGTCATCGTGCTCGCGGTTCATCTCGGAGCGGGAGTGGCAGGTGGCGCAGGTGAAGACCGCGTAGTTGTTCGGCGAGGTGTGGCAGTCGCTGCACGAATCCCATTCGTTGCGGTGCTCGCCCGAGTAGATCGGGAAGTAGCGGCCGTCGTGGTCGAAGTCGGCGTCGTCCCAGTCCCGGGTGTTGTGGCATTCCTCGCATCGGACCGGGAAGCCCGCGGCAGCGTGATCGGGGTCGTCGGTACGGTTGTAGTCGCTTTGATGACAGGCGACGCAGTCGGTGGGGGTTCCCTGGTAGCCGTCGGCGTGGCAGCTTTCGCAGTCGAGACTGCGGTGCCGACCGGTGAGCGGGAAGTTGCTGTCGTCGTGGTCGAACTCGGCATCGTCCCAGTCGCTGGTGTTGTGGTATTCCTGGCACTCGAAAGGAGAACCCGGCCGAAGCGTGGTCGGGGTCGGCGCGGTCGTAGTCGTCGCGGTGACAGGCGGCGCAGTCGGTGGGGGTTCCCTGGTAGCCATCGGCGTGGCAGCTTTCGCAGTCGAGACTGCGGTGTCGACCGGTGAGCGGGAAGGCGCTGCGGTCGTGGTCGAACTCGGCGTCGTCCCAGTCGCTGGTGTTGTGGCATTCCTGGCACTCGAGCGAGAACCCTGCCGAAGCGTGGTCGGGGTCGGCGCGGTCGTAGTCGTCGCGGTGACAGGCGGCGCAGTCGGTGGGTGTGCCCTGGTAGCCGTCGGCGTGGCAGCTCTCACAGTCGAGAACGAGGTGCGCGCCGGTCAGTCGGAAGGCGGTGAGGTCGTGATCGAACTCGGCCCCCTGCCAGCGGTCGGTGCTGTGGCAGAGCTCACACTCGAGCGGAAATCCGGCCGCCGCGTGGTCGGGGTCGCGAGTGTCGTCGTAGTCACCGCGATGGCAGGCCGCGCAGTCGGTGGGCGTGTTGGCGAAGCCGTCCGCATGGCAGTCGTCGCATTCGAGCGTGAGGTGGGCGCCGGTGAGTCGGAAGGCAGTTCGATCGTGGTCGAAAGCGGCGGTGTCCCAGCTGTCGACGCCGTGGCACTCCTCGCAGGAGGTCGGGAAGCCTGCCATCGAATGATTGGGATCCGTGGTGCCCTGGTAGTCGTCGAGGTGGCAGGCAACGCAGTCGGTGGGCGTGTTGGCGAAGCCGTTCGAGTGGCAGTCCTGACAGTCGGCGCGCAGATGGCCGCCGGTCAGCCGGAAGGACGGCGGATGCTGGAAGGCGACCGCACCCTGCCAGCCGGCGGCGAGCGGTGAGTGGCAGACTTCGCAGTCGATCGGGAAGCCGGCCTCGAGATGATTCGGATCGGCGGTGCTGCGATAGTCGTCGAGGTGACAACCGGCACACTCGGTGGGCGTGGTAGCGAACTCGAAGGGGCGCTGATCCTCATGACAGGAAGCGCAGTCCAGGGTGGCGTGGGTTCCGAACAGGGGGAACAGGGTGCGGTTGTGCCAGTCGAAGAAGTCGCGCCGATTCTCCCAACTGTGGGGCGTGTGGCAGGACTCGCACTCGAAGCCCAGTTCACCGGCATGGGCGTCGGCATGGCAGTCGGCACAGGCGACGGCGACGTGCGAGAAGACCGGGCTCGCGTGACACTGCGAGCACTCGGTCTGTTGGTGGTTGCCGACGAGAGTGAAGCCGGTCGTGTCGTGGTCGAAGCCCAGCGGTTCGCGCAGCGGCAGCCATCCTTCGACGGTATGGCACTCGCCGCAGGGTCGCTGGAGGTCGCCGTGGGGGCCGGCTTCCTGAGCCTGGGTCGGCCCGGGCCAGGCGCCGACGAAGAGACCGACGAGAAGGGCGAAGAGCAGGCCGCGCCAGCGGCCGGGGACGGTCGTCGGCGTGGGCGACCGAAGGTGGGGGAGTGGTCTGAGGGTGGACACGGACATCGCGTTTCGATCCGGAGGTGCGGGGAGCCGTGTCCCTCTTCGGAGGACGGATTCCAGCAACTTTCTCTTATTCCTATATCACGAACATTCCACGATCGCGCCCGCCCGAAAGGGCGGTTTGCGACCGCTTGGAACCTGGCAGACGGCCGCGGAGCCGGCGGAAAGGAGTCGATGTCGAGGCACTTCGGCTTGCCTTCGTTCCTGCGCATCGAGAGTGCTCGAACGGCACGACGGAGGGCGTTCGGAAGGTAGGATGCGCGGGTCTTGAAAATCCTTCTCCTCGGCCTCGCCTTTTTTTTCTCCTGGGGTTTCTCGGCGGTTCCCGCGCTGGGACATGAGGTGCGGCCGGGATACCTCGAACTGCGGGAACTCGGCGATGAGCGTTGGGATGTGCTGTGGAAGCAGCCGGCCCAGGGAGAGATGCTCCTGAAACTCGTCCCGGTGTTTCCGGAGGGTTGTGAAGTCGTCGGCAGCGAGGACGGCGTGTTGCTGCCCGGGGCACTGCTGGAACGCGCGATCGTCTTCTGCCGCCCCGATCTGCTGGGGCGCCCGGTGCGGATCGACGGACTCCAGACGACCCTGACCGACGTTCTCGTCCGGGTGGAGCGCAGCGAAGGAGAGGTCGAGATCTCGATGGCGACTCCGACCCATCCGCAGGTCGAGATCGGGGCGACGACCTCGGCCGCGCGAGGCGCCCGAGCCTACCTGTGGCTCGGCTTCCAGCACATCCTGCTCGGCGCCGATCACCTGCTCTTCGTGTTCGGTTTGATGCTGCTGGTGAAGAACGGATGGTCGCTGCTCGAGACGGTCACGGCCTTCACCGTGGCGCATTCGATCACCCTGGCGCTGGCCACTCTCGGAGTGGCTCGCGTCCCGGTCGTGCCCCTCAACGTGGCGATCGCGCTGTCGATCCTCTTCCTCGCCCCGGAGGTGATTCGGGCGCGGCGGGGAGGAACCAGCCTGACGATTCGACACCCCTGGCTGGTCGCCTTCGCCTTCGGCCTTCTGCACGGTTTCGGATTCGCCAGCGGTCTGGTGTCGATGGGGCTGCCGAAGTCCGAAGTGCCGTTGGCGCTGCTGCTCTTCAACGTCGGAGTCGAATTCGGGCAGGTGGCCTTCGTCTTGCTCATGGCGGCGCTGGCGCGCGCGCTGCGAACGCTCGAGTTCCGATGGCGGGGCTGGGTGGAGGCCGTCCCGGTCTACGCTATCGGGACGCTCGGAGCCTTCTGGACCCTCGACCGCGCCGCGGTGTTCCTCGAGGCGCTGCGATGAGGGCTCGGCGTTGCTGCCTGGTGGCATTGCCGGCGCTGATCCTCGGCCCGACCGTCTCGGCTCATGTCGCCAACCCCTCGGCTGCCGGCCTCGTGTCGGGGTTGCTTCACCCGATTGCCGGACTCGACCATGTCGTTGCGATGGTGGCGGTCGGTTTGTGGGGCGCCCAGTTGGGGAGTCCTTCGCTGTGGCTTCTGCCGGTGGCCTTTCCGATGGTGATGGCCGTCGGAGGCGCCCTCGGCCTGATCGGCATCCCGCTGCCCGGCGTCGAGTTCGCAATCGCGCTCTCCGGCCTCGCTCTCGGAGCGGCCGTGGCTGCCGAGTGGCGACCTTCACCGGGCATCGCCGCTGCGGTGGTCGGCGTCTTCGCGCTCTTTCACGGTCATGCTCATGGAGTCGAGCTGCCGCAGGGGGAGAGCGGGCTGGTCTACAGCATCGGCTTCGTGGTCTCGACGGGCCTGCTGCACGCCTCGGGAATCGGACTCGGCGCCATGCATCGATGGACTCGCGGCCGCCTGCTTGTGCGCGCGTGGGGTGGGGTCATCGCGCTGGTGGGCCTCGGGTTCCTGTGGAGCGCGTTGCGATGACCCGCGAGTCTGCTGGGCGATTCTGGAGAGTTGCGGCGAGCGCCGCAGCGGCCTCGCTGGCGGTGACCCTCCCGGCCCGGGCGCATCTTGTCTCGACCGGTCTCGGACCGTTCTATGACGGGCTCGGCCACCTCTTCGCGACGCCCCAGGATCTGCTGCCCCTGCTGGCGCTGGCGTTGCTGGCCGGTCAGGGGGGAACGGCAACGGGGCGGTCGGTGCTGCTGGTGACGCCCGCCGCGTGGCTGATCGGTGGAGCGCTTGGGGCGGTGCTGCGGTTCGAGCCGTCGGAGGCTTGGAGCGGGTTGTCCTTCCTGGTGCTGGGTGGCCTGGTGGCAGCCGGACGCCGCTCTTCCTGCCCCCGTCCTGGTGGTGGTCGCGACGGCTTTCGCTCTGACCCACGGCGTCTTCGACGGCGCAGCGATGACCGCCGACGGTGACAGCCGCGCGGGCCTGCTGGGAATCGCCGTCGGGGTCTTCGTGGTGATCGCGCTGGCCTCGGCCGGCGTCTGTGCCGCCCGGCGCCCGTGGGCGCAGATCGCGGTCCGGGTCGTGGGCAGCTGGATCGCCGCCATCGGTCTGCTCTACGTGGCGTGGACCTTCAAGCCCTGAGCGCCGACTCGTCGCCGATCGGTCAGTCGGTCATCGCGCGAGCTGCCGCTTCGAGTCGTTCGGCGTTGGCGAGCTGAATGGAGAGATAGTCGCCTGCGCTCGGATTGGCCGCCGGGTCGAAGACGATGACGCCGATGCCACGCTGCTCGAGGGCCGTTCGCGTCTCTTCGAGGGGCTCTGCTTCCCAGACCATCCAGCGCACCGGGCGATCGCCGATCTCATGCTCGAGGTCGTGCCAGGCCTTCCGGTCGGGGGTCTGGTCGGGTTCCCAATGGACCGATCGGATGTCGAGATCGTAGCGGCGGGCGAGATAGGCGTAGGTCGAGTGGGACGTCACCAGCGGGGTTTCTCCGAGGGCCTCGAAGGCAGCCTCGAGGCGCGCGTCGAGACTCGAGAGGTCGTCGAGCAGTGCAGTCAGGTTGGCCTCGGTCTGTTCTGCCGTGGCCGGCGACCGCTCGCCGATCGCGTCGGCCAGGGCGCGGGCCTGCAGGCTCGCCAGTCGCGGATCGATCCAGGTGGTGAAGGCGGTTTCCTCGTGACTGTGCTCGCCCTCGGGTCCGTGGCTGTGGGTCAGGGCGTTCTCCCGAACGATGTACTGGTCCGAGAACCCGGCCGACGTGTCGACGAGCGCGGATCGCGGAAGCGTGGACCGCGTGGTCCAGGCGTCATGGCCGGCGCCGTTGAGCACGATGAGGTCGGCCGGTTGGTGGACGGTCGCGATGACCTCGGCGGGCGGCTGCCAGGTCGCCGGATCGACGCCTTCGGGTACCGGCATTGCGATCTGCGCGTCGGGGGCCAGGCGCCGGGCCATCCACTCGAGGGGGTGATTGGCGGTCACGATCGCGAGCGTCCCGGTCGGGGATGCCTCCTCCGGTTCGACGGCCGGGGCGGTGTTGTCGCTCTCACCACAGGCGAGGGACACCAAGAGGAGGAGGGTGACGACGAGTCTCGAGAGCAGTCGATTCCAGGGCATGGGAACACCTCGTTCAGGTCAGGAAGGTCTTGACGATATCGGCCGCGTAGCTCGCGACCAGGGCGACCAGGGCGGTCGAGAGTCCGATCGACAGGGCCAGTACGAGCCCGGCCTCCGACGCCAGCAGGACGAAGATCCTTCGTCGCGAGCCGCCGATCTTGTGGAGGGTCGAGATCTCTCGGGCACGAAGGCGCAGGGACAGCCAGAAGACGAGGATGGCGGTCGCGAAGGTGGCGATCGCCATCAGCGCCGACCCTGCCAGCACGAAGCTGCGGATCGTCAGGATCGTTTCGAGCAGATCGGCGATCACCTGCCGGGGCACGACGAGCTGGTCTTCGACATCGGGATCCTCCCAGCGCCCCCGCAGGATCGTTTCGGAGCGCTGATCGGGAGGGGCCAGCAGCAGCGCCGTGATCGGGAACTCCCCGGTCTCGCCGTGGAAATGGAAGCTGTCGATATTCGGCTGCAGTGATCTCGTTCGCTTCGACGAGGGAAGCGTTGGCCGTGATGTTGCCTTGCGAAGACTGCAGGATCGTCGAAGGCGCGGCGCTCTCGAGGTCCTGGTGCCCGTGGCCGAGCCCCTGGATGATCCAGGCGGTCCTGACGTCGACGAAGACGGCGCGGTCATCGGCGCTCCACGACGGTTCGAGCACTCCCACGACGTGCATGCGCAGCGGGTAGACCCCGGCGAGTTCGAAGACGGTTTCGGGAGACGAGGTCAGGGTATCGCCGGGTTCGAGCCCCAGGTCGCGGGCCGCTTCGGCGCCGAGAACGCACTCGCCGACGATCGCGGTGTGGCGTCCGGTCGAGATCTCGAGGCGCCGGAAGTCGAAGTAGTCGGGCGAGGTCCCGACGATCCGGTGGCCTCGAGCCTGGAAGCCGAGGTGCAGGGGGATGGCCGTGGCGAGTCCGGTCTCTTCGACTGCGGCGAGGGTTCGCCACGGCAGCGGTCGCGGAGGGTCGATGTCGAAGTAGAGCGCCGAGAGCGCCAGTTCGAGCGGACTGCCCTTCGCACCTACCAGCAGGGGCGTCGACTCGGCGCGCGACATCAGGTCGGCCGAGCCCTGCTCGACGAGGGTCCTGAGGCCGAGAGGCAGGAACAGGATGAGGGTCAGCGACAGGGTCAGGACCACGGTCTTCGCCCGGTGGTGAGCCAGGTAGCGCAGTCCCAGATGGAGAACGCTTCTCACGACGTCGGCTCGCTCGGTGAATCGGTTCCGGCGATCGACGAGAAGTCGATGACCTGCTCGAAAGACGTGAGCAGATCGCGGTCGTGGGTCACCATCAGCAGGGTGGCGTTGGAGGCGCGGGATCGTGCGACCAGGGTGTCGACGACCCGCTGCTTGTTGGCGGGGTCGAGATTGCCGGTGGGTTCGTCGGCCAGGATGAGCTTGGGGCCGGTGACCAGCGCCCGGCAGACGGCGACGCGCTGTCGCTCTCCCTGGGATAGCTGCTGGGGACGTCGCTTCGCCTTGTCGTGCAGGTCGACCTGGTCGAGCAGCAGGGCGGAGCGTTCCCGAGCCGCGGCATCGATCTTCATCCCCTCGCCGATCGAGCAGGTGAGCAGGACGTTGTCGGTCACGTCGAGGTAGTCGAGCAGTTCGAACTCCTGGAAGACCAGGCCGACGTTCGCCGCCCGGAAGGCGCGGCGCTGCCCGTCGGAGAGATCCGAGACGAGAGTCTCCCCGACCTCGATCGCGCCGCGCTCCGGTTCGAGGATGCCGGCGATCAGGTTGAGCAGCGTGGTCTTGCCGCAACCGGAGGGTCCGACCAGCGCGGCCGTGGCCCCCTGTTCGACCTCGAAGTGGGCGACCCTGAGAACGAAGTCGCTGCCGGGGTAGCCGAATTCGACGTCCCGGAGGCGGATCATCCGCTGTCCTTCGGCGGATCGAAGTGGACGTCGAGTTGCGGGAAGGCGATCACGATGCCCGCCTTCGCGAGCGAACGCCAGATCGCCTCGTGCAACGCCGAGCTGTGCTGGCGTGACGCCCAGGGATCCTCGGTCCAGATCGAGACATCCCAGTCGACGCTGGAGCTGCCGAAGCCGGTCATCAGGATTCTCGGTCGGCGTTTCTTGGTGCGGAAGGGGATCTCCCTGGCGGTTTCCTCGAGCACGGCTCGAACCTGGTCCATGTCCGAGGAGTAGGTGACTCCGACGCCGACGTGCAGCCGGTAGAGCCGATCGTCGAAGGTGTAGTTGACGACGTTGGTCTGCACCAGCAGGGAGTTCGGAATGACGATGTCCTGGTCGTCACGGTCGCGGGCGATCGTGGCGCGAATGCCGACGTCCTTGATGCGCACCATGCGACCGTCGTCGAGCCCGATGATGTCGCCGCGCTTCAGGGAGCGCTCGACCCGCAGGATGATGCCCGAGATGAAGTTCTCGACCACGTTGCGCATCGCGAAGCCGGCGCCGACGGCCACCAGGCCTCCTGCGGCGAAGAGCGCCGAGAGATCGAGGCCGGCGACGGAAAGCGAGGCCAGGGTGCCGAGCAGCAGCACCGTCAGTCGCGCGGTGCGGGCGTAGACCTGCGGTGAGTCTTCCTCCCCCAGGCCGCGCCTCTGCAGGGCGCGATTGATGGCTCGGCCGATCAGCCGAGCGACGATGAAGGTGGCGATGAAGAGCGCCAGGCCGGTGAGTGCCCGACCGAGGGTGACCTGGGAGTCGCCGACCGTGAACAGTACGTTGTCGAGATAGCCGGGTGCCCGATCGATCCAGTTCTGCATCGTTGCGAGCCTATCTCCCAACCGGGCTGAGGTCGCTGTCGGTCGATGCGGTGGTTCGGTGGTGCTGGCTTGGAAGCGTGGTTTCCAGAACGACGCTCACGTCAGTTGTAGGGCACGGCGATCGGCGGACGGTACACCGGCGGCGGCCCGATCGGGCCTGCCCCCGGGTAGTAGCCCGGATAGCCCCAGCCGCGACCGTAGTAGCCGGAGTGGATCACCACAGTGGTGCTACCGCTGCGACCCTGGGTGGTACTCCCCGGTTCGTAGAGCCCGCTCGAAGCAGTGCAGCCCGAGAGCCCGGTGAGAAGAGCGACTGTGATGGTGATGAAAGCCGCGATTCGAGCCATTTCTCTCATGGGGCGCTCCCGAGTTGCCAGAGGAAGAAGTCGACCCCGTTGGGGTCTTCGATGACGGCGGCCCGTCCGGCGGCGAAGTCGGGTCGCGGTTCCTGGAGAACGCGGCCGCCGAGTTCCCGGACCCGATCGAGCTTCGCTTCGAGGTCGTCGACTGCGATGTAGGTCGCCCAGGCGGCTTCGAGCTCTCCGCGTTCGAGCTGGGCGACGCCGGCTCGCGGCTCACCGTCGGCTACGAAGTAGGTGTACGGGCGCCCTCCAAGATCTTCGCTGTGCAGATCCCAGCCGAGGACCTTGCGGTAGAAGTCGACCGAGGCGGTGGGATCACGGGTCCAGAGTTCGACCCAGAAGAAGCTGTTGGCGGTGGGCTCCCCACCGATCTTCGTGTCCGCCGAGAAGAGCAGCAGCGGCGCTCCCTGGGGGTCGGCGACGACGGCCCAACGTCCGAAGCCGGTCGCCACGCTGGTGGGTTGGAGAATGGCGCCGCCGGCCGATGTGGTGTCGGCGAGAGCGCGGTCGAGATCGTCGATCTGGAACCCCACGATCCAGGTCTGGTGCCCGACTCCCGGGGCGGTGGTTTCGAGCTGGCTGACGCCGGCGACGGTCGCACCGTTGTGCTGAGCGGTCCAACCACCGTTCGGGGAGGGGATGAACTTCCAGTCGAAGAGCGGGCCGTAGAACTTGCCGACCGCCTCGGCGTCACGAGTCAGGAGGTCGAACCAGCGGGCGCGCGCTCCTTCGGCCTGGGCTTCGGCGGCAACCGCAGCCACGAGCAGGAGCCCGAGGGTGAGGGGTCTGGTGAAACGAACGAGGTTCATCGGGCAGTCCTTCCGGTTCGACGCCGCAATGACGGCGGGTGGGGAGTCTACTATCTGGCGCCTTGTACGGAGTTGCGCCGCAGGCGGATCAGGCGTCGGTCGGGTCCGACGGCGGCTCGGTGGTGGGGAGCAGTCCGCTCTCACCGGCGATCCAGACCAGGATTCGTCCGAAGGGGCTCAGGTCGGAGCGCAGCTCCATCACCCGGCGGACGAGGTTCGGCCGGTCGGTGATGATGCCGTCCACCCCGCGACTCAGCATGATCGACATCTGGACCGGGTCGTTGACGGTCCAGACGTAGACGTCGACGCCGTGGCGATGGGCCTGGCGGACCATTCGGCGAGTCGTCGCGGCCGAGTTCAGGGCCAGGAAGTCGAGGTCGAGTTGCGTCAGGTCACCGAGCGCCGCAGTGTTCAGAAGCCCGGCCCGCCAATCGGGCCGAAGCTCCCCGAGCGCTCGAACCCCGTCGAGTTTCAGCGACATGACGGCGACCTGGTCGCTCATGTCGAGGCCTTCGACCACGTCGATCACGCGCTCTTCGAGTCGGTCCTGATGGCCGTAGTACTTCAGTTCGATCAGCACCCGCGCCCTTCCCCGGGCCAGTTCCAGGGCCTCGCGGAGGGTCGGTGTGCGTTCGGCGGCGAAACCGGGCCCGAACCAGCTGCCGATGTCGAGGTCGCGCAGCGACTCGGGAGTGGCCTCCCATACCTTGAGGGGATCGCCGGCGACTTTCATGAAGTCGCTGTCGTGGGCGACCAGGATACGCCCGTCGGCGCCTTCCTGGACGTCGAGTTCGATCCAGTCAGTCTGGTCGTCGATCGCCTTCGAGAACGCTGCGAGGGTGTTCTCCGGGGCGTCGGCTGCAGCGCCACGGTGGGCGATGATCTCCGCAGTCTGGTCGGCTCCCATGCCGCGGGTGGCCGTGTAGGCACCTGCGATCACCAGCGCGGCCGCGGCGAGCACGAGCACGGGGATCGGAGCTGAGAAACGACGACGCTGTGATGCTGGCGCGGGGCGGGGGCAGCCCGGGGACCGAGCCAGGTCGAGACCGAAGAAGGTCTCATGGAGTCGCACGACGAGAAGCGGCGCCAACACGTTGAGTGCGACCGAGACCGCGAGGCCGCCGAGGCCGAGGACCGCGACCGCGATGGCCAGGCCGGTTGCCGCCAGGGCGGGGTGGTCGAGGGTCATGGGAACGATCGACGTTGCGATCCGACCCAGGACGAAACTGGTCACCAGGGTCACGACCACGGCCGCGGCGATCGCGGCAAGGACGCCGAGCGTGAGTCTGCCTCGCTGCGCGCGGGTAGCCTGGGAACTCGCGCTCAGGGCTTCGTGTCCGGGCTGCCCTTCGAACAGGACCATCGGCAGCGCGAAGATCCAGCCGGTGAAGACGGTCAGGAGGATCGCCACGTTGATGACCGAAACCAGGACTGCCAGGACGATCGCGCGTTGGAACTCCGGCGGCCGCTCGGTGAGGTAGTAGTTGATGTCGAAGTCGCCCAGCAGGAGGAGGTAGATCGCTGCCAGGGCGATCAAGCCGGGCAGGAGCAGCAGGAGGCCGCGGAGCAGGATCGTTCGCGCCAGACGGAGAAGTTCCCGAGACCTCCGCGTCGAGTGCTGTACGGCGTCGAACCACGAGAACTCGGGCTCGGCTTGCCGGCCGATCGCCAGGGCCATGACGGCACCGGCTTCGATGAAGAGCACGCCGAGGGTCACGACGGCGATCAGGAGAAACGCTAGGGCACCGAGCGGGTGGAGCGCGAAACGGGCGATGTCGACATCGGTGACGACGCCTTCGTCGGCCGTCATGAGGAAGAGCTTGAGGAGCAGCGACAGGACCGGGGTGACCACGATCAGGGTGACAGCGCGGGCGCTCAGGTCCAGAACGAGGAGTTGCCTCCAGTGCGCGAGGTCGCCCAGCGCTTTTTGAAGGAAGCTCATCGAGATGTCGCGAGTCTATCTTCGCTACGGCGCTGATACTGTGGCGGGGCGATTTCCACTCTAGTTTTCCGGACCGGAAGGTCGAGGTCTGAATGAGCGAGCGGCAGGACTTCAGGCGGCGTTTCATGTTGCTGCTGGTCATCGGGATCAGCGTTCTCTTCCTGTTCATGATTCGCGGCTTCTTGATGGCGTTGCTTCTGGCGGCGATCTTCGCCGGACTCGGCAACGGCATCACGACACGCCTGGCCGCCTGGCTCGGGGGTCGACGGTATGCGGCTTCGGGGATCGTGCTCCTACTGATGCTGCTGTTGATCATCGGCCCGGTAGCGGGCTTCGTGAGCGTTCTGGTTTCCGAGGCGGTTGCTGTGTCCCGCTCGGTCAGACCCTGGATCGAACGCCAACTCGACAACCCGACCCAGTTCGACACCTTGATGGAGAGGATCCCCTTCGTGACCGAGTGGTTGCCGGATCGCGACACGGTGCTCGAGAAGGTCGGCGAGTTCGCCAGCACGACCGCGAGTCTGGTCGTCAACGGAGCCGCAGCCGGCACGCGTGGCGCGGCACGCTTCTTCCTGCAGTTCTTCGTGATGCTCTACGCGATGTTCTTCTTCCTCGCCGACGGCAAGCAGCTGCTCTATCGCGCCCTGGAGCATCTGCCGCTGGCCGCCAGTGACAGCCAGCGACTGCTCGACCGTTTCACCGAGGTGACGCGTGCAACGCTCAAGGGGACGGTGGCGATCGGAATCGTGCAGGGAACCCTGGCCGGCGCTGCCTTCGCGGTCGCCGGCATCGAAGGCTCGGTCTTCTGGGGCACGATCATGGCGGTGCTGTCGGTGATTCCGGGCGTCGGCGTGGTGCTGGTCTGGGTGCCGGCGGCCGTCTATCTGGGACTTGCCGGCAAGCTGCTGGCTTCGATCCTGCTGGCGCTGTGGTGCGCCGGGGTCGTCGGAACGGTCGACAATCTCCTGCGGCCCAGACTGGTCGGCAAGGATGCGAAGATGCCCGACCTCCTGATCCTGGTGAGCACGCTCGGTGGACTGGCCTTCTTCGGAGCGGCCGGAATCCTGATCGGTCCCATCGTGGCGGCCCTGTTCTCGACGATCTGGGACATCTTCGGCGAGACTTTCTCGGACATCCTGAACGACGAGGAGGCGCTCCTGCCGGAGCAGGACAGCGAGTGAGCGGGGTCCGCTGGGCGGGCGCGTTTCGACCTTCCCCATTCCGCGATCGGAGAGCCCGACGCGAACCTTCGCCCCCTTGGCGGAGTGCCTTGGAGAGGTCGCGGGTCGGCGATGTGAACTCTTCTACTACCGCTGTCGTAGTAGGTGGCAGGAGAAACCGTTCCGCAGCGGATTGGAGCGACCCACGGAGCTGAAGATTCGGCCTCGGGCGGCTCGCCCGACGGAGGTCGAATGCGTTCACTCAGCCTGGTTCTTTGCCTCGGACTCGTTCTCGGATGCGGATCGGAGGCGGATTCTTCCTCGGACGCGGCGATCGAAGCAGGAGAGAAGCCGCTGGCCCGGGCGCAGCGGATGCTGTCGGAAGAACAGTGGGCGGAAGCGATCGAAGTCCTCAGCCCCCTGGTGGAGAAGGAGCCCGACAACGCTGCGGCCTGGCTTTCGATGGCGACCGCGCGGCGCAAGGTGGGCGAGATCGATGCCTCGCTGGAGGCCGCGCAGCAGGCTGCCAGGCAACCGCCAGCGATGGCGGCGTCGTTGCAGCAGCGCTTCCTGAGCCTGATCGCCGGTCGACGTCTCGACGAGGCCGCCGAGGTGCTGACGCTCATGCGACGGACGCCGATCGTCGATGTGTCCGGCCTGCATCTGCAGGAAGAGGTCGAGCAGGTGGCCGAGGATCCGCGTTTCGCCGAGATCTTTCCGCAGCAGTTCGATGACGCGTTCGTCGAAGGTCATCGGATCCTTCACGATTGGCGCGGCGAGGCGGCCGGCGATGTCTTCGGCTGGGAGGCACGCAACCTCGGCGACGTCGACGGCGATGGTGCCGCCGACGCGGTCGTGTCGGCGCCCGGCAACGCTCCCGGCGGCAACACCGCCGGCCGGGTCTACGTCTACTCCGGTTCCTCGGGCGCCCTGCTCTGGCGGGTGGAGGGGGCGCCGGGCGATCAGCTCGGCATGGGTGTCGAGGCAGCCGGCGACATCGATGGCGACGGTTCTCCCGACGTCGTGGCGGGAGCGCCCGGAGGCGCCTACGCCGTGGTCCTCGCCGGGCACAGCGGCGAGGAGCTGCTGCGCATCGAGGGCGGCGAGGACGAGGTGGGCTCCTTCGCGACCAAAGTGGCGGGCGTCGGTGACGTCGACGGCGACGGCACTGCCGATCTCCTGCTGGGTTCCCCCGGGAGTGCGGATGGTGCCGGTCGCGCCTATCTCCACTCCGGTAGAGACGGCTCCCGGCTGTGGAGCGTTGAGGGCGACGTGGGCGCGGCGCTCGGCAGCAGCGTCGCCGGTGGCCGGTCCGGCGAGGGATACCTGCTGATCGTCGGCTCGCCGGGGGTTGCCGGAGGCGGCCGGGTGAGCGTGTTCCACAACCTGGGCCCGGAACCGGCCTTCGAGATCGATCCGGTCCCGACTGCGCGCCAGCTCGGCGGGATGTTCGCTTCGGTGGTCGGCGACGTCGATGGCGACGGTGTCGAGGACGTCTATGCCTCCGACTGGGCCGACGCCACTGAGGGTCCCTTCACCGGTCGCATCTATGTGCATTCGGGCGTCGATGGGCGTCGACTCTGGTCGCTGGCCGGGACCGTGGCGGGAGGCGGTTTCGGCATCGGCCCGGCGCGAGCCGGCGACGTCGACGGGGATGGATTCGACGACCTGGTGGTCGGCTCCTGGCAGTATCCGCTGGCGGCCCCGTCGGGCGGTCGCGTGGCGGTGCTTTCGGGAGTCGACGGTCGCACGCTGCGCACCTACACCGGCAAGATTCCCGGCGAGACCCTCGGTTTCGACGCCGACGGCATGGGCGATGTCGACGGCGACGGCAGCATCGACTTCCTGGTGACTTCGGCCTGGAGTCTCGTCAACGGGATCCGTTCCGGTCGGACGCTGGTCGTTTCCGGCGCTTTTTTTTTTCTCCCTCTCCTTCTCTCTTTTCCTCTTTCTCTTTCTTTTCTTTCTTTTCTTCTTCTCTTTTTCTTTTTTTTTTTTCTCTCTTTTTTTTTTTTTTCTCTCTTTTTTTTTTTCCTTTTTTTTTTCCCCTTTTTTTTTCTCTTTCTCCCCCTTCCCCCTTTTCTCTCCCTCTCTTCCTTTTCTTTTTCTCTTTCTCCTCCTCTTTCCTTCTTTTTTTTTCTTCTTTTTCTTCCTCCTTTCTTTTTTTCTTTTCTTCTCTTCTTTTCTTTTTTTTTTCTCTCTCTCTTTTTTCTCTTTTTCCTTTTTTTCCTTTCCCTTTCTCCTTTCTCTTCCCCTCTCCTTTCTTTCTCCCTCCTCCTCTCTCTTCTTTCTCTTCCCTTCTCTCCTTCCTTTTTTCCTTTCTCTTTTTTTTTTTCTTTTTCCTTTTTTCTTTTTTTTTTTCTCTTTCTTTTTTTTTCTTCTCTTTTTCTTTTTTTTCTTTTTTTTCTCTTTTCTTTTCCTTGAACGACTTCTCCTGAGTCGCGGCCCGGTCCGGGAACGTCAGGCGCTGGGGACCCGACGCTTCAGACGGTGGTGATCGAGAAGCGTTGCGGTGCCCCGATCGAGGAGTCGGGCGAGCTCGGCAGCGCGGTAGACGGCGCGGGTCTCACTACGCTCGATGATCGCGTTGTCGCTGGCGAAGAGGACGGTTTCGCCCAATCGCTCGGAACGGACCCGCAGGACGACGCCGGCGGTCGCGAAGTCGGCCAGGGACATCCCGGAGAGCTTGAAGGCTCCGTCGTCGGGGCGGGGAGGGGCGACCCGGGTCGGGGTCGCGATGGATGTCTGCATGGCTGTCTCCTGGAGTAGATCGAGAGGTGGTTCGTTCGACTTACGCCTTTTTTACGCCCTTGGCGTCGAAATGTCAACCCAGGTCGACCGGAGAGCGCCGGCATGAGGAGTTTGCACCGTCGGGTACGGCCCTCCGGTGGGACGGAACGTGGCGGCCCTAGAAGGGGCCGGGCACAGACTCGGGAGGAAGCACGTCGACGGTCTTCACCGGCGAAGTGACGACCTTGACGTCGCCCGCCATGAGCTCGATACGCAAGCCCGATCCGAGCCAGCGAAGCTTGAGCAGGCTGCCGCCGAAGCTCGATCCGATCAGGATGACCGAGGTCGGCGTCGGGAAGTAGCGCCCACCCTGGATGACGAGGCGGCCTTCCCAGGGGTCGAGAACGGTCAAGTCGTAGAGCGTGTTGCGAGTCTCCACCTGAAGGCGGCTGAAGGGCTCCAGTTGGGCCAGGGCGATGCCCGGGCGTTCGGCCAGCTCCTCGGTGAAGCCGGCCAGCGTGCTTCGGCGCGGCACCCGATGTTGATCGGTGTCTTCGACCAGCGTCTGGTCGAGGTCGGGGCGCTGGAAGATGCCGCTGCTGTCTGGATCGCTCATGAGCCTGGATGGAGTTGGATGGGACGCATGCTAGCAGTGCTTCTCTCTACGCCCTGTGAATATAGCTAGATTGCTATAGATAGTGTAACTTCGCAGAACGAAGCTGTGTCCATGGACCGCAAACGTCGTCGACTCGAGGTCAGATTCCGGAGACCGGGAGATTCTGCCCTGCGCCTCGGGTACACCTCGAACATCTCGCCTACGGGAATGTTCGTCTCGACCCCCAGACCGCTGCCACCGAAGGCTTCGATGATCGCCGAGATCCGCTCCAGTCGAGCGGTCTTTCGAGTCCGGGCCGTTGCAGTGCACGCCATGCGGACGCCGCCGCTTCTGCAATCGGTCAAACCCTCCGGAATGGGAGTTCGGTTTCTCGAAGGCGGCGACCTGGCCCGGCTGCGCGAGCGCTTCAAGGAACTCTGAGGCGGGCTCCTCGATGGGGAGGGGGTGATGGTCCTTCGAGATCGGCGGGCCGACGGGTCCGATTCGCTGCTCCTCTGGCCGCCTGGTGGCTGGAAGTCGGAATCGGCGGCGTTTGTCGAAGGTTGAAGCTGATGTCGGGTCTTGGTTGGCGATCTTCGTTCAGGGGCGCATGAAATCGACGCTTCAGGAGTTTCATCCTTGATGAGGGAGAGATCGAGATGAATGCTTCTCCGCTGGTCGGTGGGTGCCTGCTTCTGGCCCTGGCTGCCCCTGGTCTTGCCGGAGACGAACTTCCCTGGCGCGCAGCGGGACTCGACGAGAGGTCCGCGGCGGCCCATCTCCTCGATCGCTTCGCCTACGGTCCGCGGCCCGGAGAGGTCGATGCGTTGGTCGCGATGGGGCTCGAGACCTGGCTCGAGC
Organism: Thermoanaerobaculia bacterium; assembly: GCA_942492505.1. Lineage (GTDB taxonomy): Bacteria > Acidobacteriota > Thermoanaerobaculia > Multivoradales > Multivoraceae > CALOFD01. The sequence goes on along the minus strand of CALOFD010000042.1, from coordinate 173,123 downwards.
GCCAACTGACGGGCAGCGGTCCCGATCCCGCCTTCGAGACGCGGCTGGCGACGATCGAGGCCTGGTCGATGACCGGAGAGGAGATCGCACGCTCCTATCCGAATCCCGGCCAGCTCCTGCGAATGGCGACCGAAGCCGGCGTTCTCGAGGCCGGTGACGACGGCGCCGCCGGCGTCGGCGGTCCGGCCCGCCAGCAGAGAATCGCCCTGACTCAGTGGGCCCAGAGTCAGGGCTACCGCAGTCAGCGCAAGCTGATGTCCGATCTGGTTTCGCAGAAGATCTGGCGGGCGGTCGAGTCGGAGCGCCAGCTGGTGGCGGTGATGGCCGACTTCTGGTTCAACCACTTCAACGTCTCGCTGACCGACAACCAGGCCCGCGGGTCGGTGCTGTCCTACGAGAGAGACGCGATCCTGCCGGGGGTCCTGGGTCCCTTCTCGGACATCCTGATCGAGACCGCGACCCATCCCGCGATGCTCTACTACCTCGACAACGCGCAGTCGACGGCGGAGGCCGGCGATCGGACGACCCTGGATTCGCGCATGGGCGGCGTCGCTCGACAGCCTCGGCCTCCTCGCCCCGGATCCACCGGCCTCAACGAGAACTACGCGCGCGAGTTGCTCGAACTCCACTCTCTCGGAGTCGACGGCGGCTACGACCAGCGGGACGTGATCGAGGTCGCGCGGGCGTTCACGGGCTGGACGGCGATTCCCCGCGGCCCCGGCGCCGAGGGCGTCGAGGCCCGCCTGGAACGCCTGGAGAGTCGGGGGATCCAGGCTGGATTCGTTCTCGACGGCGACTTCTTCTTCCGCGCCGACGCCCACGACGCCGGCAAGAAGACGGTGCTGGGGGTCAAGCTCAAGTCGGGACGCGGAGTCGAAGACGGACTCGAGGTGCTCGACATCCTCGCCCGGCATCCCTCGACGGCGCGACATCTGGCCACCAAACTGGCGGTTCGCTTCGTCAGCGACGAACCTCCGGCCGCGCTGATCGAGAGAATGACCCGGACCTTCCAGGAGACGAACGGCAACACGGCCGCCGTCCTCAGGACCCTGGCCTGGTCTTCGGAGTTCTGGGACTCGGCGAGCGTTCGCCAGAAGATCAAGTCGCCGTTCGAACTGGCGATCTCGGCGACTCGCGCGATCGGCGGTCGGGTCGAGGATCCCCTGCCGCTGGCCTCGTGGATCTCCCGCATGGGGCAACCGCTCTATGCCTACCAGGCGCCGACGGGCTTCCCGGACAGGGGCAGCGCCTGGGTCAATACGGGCTCCTTGATGTCGCGGATGAACTTCGGGCTGAACCTGGCAGCGGGCCGTGTGATCGGCGTGGACGCCGATCTCGTGGCGCTCGACGGCGGACGCGAGCCGGAGAGCCTGGAGCGGGCCCTGGTCGAGTATGCGAGCCTGCTGATGCCGGCGCGAGACGTCACCGAGACCGTCGGCCTGCTCGAACCGCTGGTGCACGATCCGGGAGTCGCCGAGCGGCTGGCGGCGCGCGATACTCGCGAAGCAGCCGACTCCATGCCCTACGGCGGGCGTGGCCTGATGGAGGGCGGAGACTTCGAGCGCATGGATCCGATGCTGTGGGGAGATCGCTACGATCTGGCGCAGCGCGAACTGCGCCGGCGAAGCCTGCCGACCGGGGCGCCCTCGGCGATCGAGCAGGTCACCGGGTTGATTCTGGGATCGCCGCAGTTCCAGCGCCGTTGAAGGGGAGCCGTACGATGTGGACACGACGTGCCTTGATCAAGACGGGGAGCCTGGGGCTGGTTTCCCTGGGAGTCTCCAACTCGGGGTTCGGTCCGGCGTTCCTCAGCCGGACTGCGGCCGCCGTCGAGACGGGGCGCAGGAAGGTCCTCGTCACGGTCTTCCAGCGCGGCGCGATGGATGGACTGATGGCGGTCACGCCGCTGGCTGAGGAACGCAGGTTGGCGAAGCTGCGGCCGCGACTCGAGATGGGCGGTGCCCGCTCGGCGGGTGAGGATCGCCTGATCGATCTCGGCAACGACTTCGGCCTGCATCCTGGCTTCGAGCCGCTGCTCGAGTCGTGGCGTGACGGCGACCTGGCGATCGTCCACGAGGTCGGCTCCCCCGATCCGACCCGCTCCCACTTCGACGCCCAGGACTACATGGAGAGCGGCACTCCCGGCCGCAAGGGAACGCCTTCGGGCTGGCTCAATCGGGTGGCCGGCCTGCTCGGACATGAAGCGACGCCGTTCCGCTCGGTGTCGATGACCGCGGCCCTGCCGCGTTCGCTCTACGGCGATCAGCCGGCGTTGGCGGTTTCGCGCCTCGAAGACTTCCAGGTTCGCCTGCCGGGCGCGCCGTCGGCTTCCGGAGTGGCCGGGCAGGGCTTCGAGGCGCTCTACGCCGACGCCTCGCAGGAACTGCTGCGTGACGCCGGCAGCGAAACCTTCGAAGCCGTCGATCTACTCGCCGGTCTCGATCTCGACGCCTATCGGCCGGCACGCGGGGCGCGCTATCCGAATGGAGAACTCGGTCGCTCCCTGCGCCAGGTCGCCCAGTTGATCAAGGCCGACGTCGGTCTGGAGATCGCCTTCGCCGAGTCCGGTGGTTGGGACACGCACGTCCAGCAGGGGACTGCCCAGGGCAGCTTCGCCCAGCGCTCGAACGATCTGGCCCGGTCGATCGCCGCCTTCTGGATCGACCTCGGCGAGCGTCGCGACGACGTGGTGTTGATGACCATGACGGAGTTCGGCCGCACCGTGCGCGAGAACGGATCGGGAGGGACCGATCACGGCCACGGTTCGTGTCTCTTCGTTCTCGGCAACGAGATCGACGGCGGCAAGGTGCACGGCAGCCCCGGCGGCCTCGACGAGGATCGCCTCTACGAAGGCCGCGATCTGCCGGTGACGACCGACTTCCGGTCGGTGTTCGCCGGCGTTGCCGAGAGCCACCTCGGAGTCAGCGGCGGTGGAGTGATCTTTCCCGGTTGGCAGGGACCTGCCATGAACCTGCGCCGCGGCTAGTCCCGGGTCGCCTGCTCGCCGCTGCCGGCCGCTTGCCGGCGAAGTTCTTCCTGGCCGCTGAAACCTTCCTGGCGGAGGTCTCGTCTTCCTGAATGACCAACCAAGGAGACCCCCCCCATGAAATCCACCTCAAGAAATTCACCCGTTTCGCTTTCGTCGGCCTGCTGCTGCTGGCGCTCGTCGCGCTCCCGGCGGCGGCCCAGGAACGTTGGTTCCACATCCACGTCAACGAAGAGGGCGGCGACAACGCCAACGTGGTCGTCAACCTGCCCCTCAGCCTGATCGAGAGCGCCCTGCGGTTGCTGCCCGCCGAGGTCCACGAGGAAATGCGCATGGAACTCGACGACATGGAAGTCGAACTCGCCGATCTGCGGGAGTTCTGGAACGAAGTCCGCAACCAGGGCGACGCCACCTTCGTGACGGTCGACTCCGACAACGAATCGGTGCGCGTTTCGAAGGAGGGCAACTACCTGGTGGCCCGCACCATCGAGCGTTCCGAGAACGGCGCCGAGGTCGATGTCAGACTGCCCTTCAGCGTGCTCGACGGCCTGTTCGCCAACGAGGAGACGCTCGACCTCGAAGCCGCGGTCCGCGCCCTGGCCGAAGAAGGCGACGGCGAGATCGTCAGCGTCCGCGACGGCGACACCCGGGTGAGGATCTGGGTCGACTCGTCGAACGAGTCCGAGGTCTAGGTCGATGCTCAAGATCTTCGGCGCAATCTTCCTGGCGGCCGTCCTGACGGGCGGCGCCACCCTCGCCTCGATGGCCGCCTGGGTCGCCACCGGCGGCATGGCGGTCTGCGACGTCGACACCAGTGACGTGAAGATCAAGGTCCCCGTCCCCACCCGCCTCGCCGACCTGGGCCTCGTCGTTGCCCGCTTCGCCATCCCCGACGAAGACCTCCGCGACATCCGCGCCGAGGCCGGCCAGTACCGACCCCTGATCGAAGGCGTCCTGCACTCCCTGGCCGACCTCCCCGAAGGCACTACCCTCGTCTCCGTGCGCACCGACCACGAAGACGTCCTGATCGCCAGAGAAGGCAACGACTTCGTAGTCGATGTCCTGGCGGACGACACCGACGTCCGGATCACGTTCCCGGCCAAGTCGTTTCATCGTCTGGCCAACGGCGTCGGGAAGCTACTAGGCGGCTAGCGCCGCGGGCCGGGCCGGGCCGGCCGCGGCAACCCTTCGGGTTGCTTGGGAGTTCGCTAGCGCGAACTCCTGCCGCAATCTCGCCGAATGCTCGTCGGCAACCCTTCGGGTTGCTTAGCAGTTGCTTCGCAACTGCCGGCAACAAAGAGGGGAGGGGCAACCCTTCGGATTGCGGCAACCCTTCGGATTGCGGCAACCCTTCGGATTGCGGCAACCCTTCGGGTTGCTTGGCGGTTTCTTCGCAACTACCGGCAACAAGAAGGGGAGCGAATCGTCCTGGTTGCTCGGAGGCACCGAGACTTGAGATGTCCCACCCGGGTAGTCCCTCAATACCCTCTGGCTGGAAAGCGTGCCCGAGATCGTCGAAGCGCAGGAGGGAGGATGCGCAGGCGTAGCGGAGCTACGTCGAGCAATCCTCACGACGAGCATTCGGCGAGATTGGGTGCGATCTCCAGCCGGCCCTAACTCAGCAACACCCGGAGGTCGTCTGCGGTCAAATCACGAAGCGATGTGCCTTCGCCGCCATCCAGTATCGCCTCTGCCAACTGCTTTTTCGACTGCTGGAGTTCGACGATCTTCTCTTCGACCGTGTCCTCGGCGATCATGCGGTAGGCGAAGACCGGCTGGGTCTGGCCGATGCGGTGGGCGCGGTCGATGGCCTGGGCTTCGACGGCGGGGTTCCACCACGGGTCGAGCAGGAAGACGTAGCCGGCGGCGGTCAGGTTGAGGCCGACGCCTCCGGCCTTGAGGCTGATCAGGAAGAGGTTGCAGTCGGGGTCGTTCTGGAAGGTGTCGACCACGGCGCCGCGATCGCGGGTCTGGCCGTCGAGGTAGGCGTAGTTGATGCCTTCCTCGTCCATGCGGGCGCGGACGAAGCCGAGGAGCTTGGTGAACTGGGAGAACACCAGCACCTTGTGGCCCTCCTCGAGGACTTCGGACACGCTGTCGAAGAGTCGTTCGAGCTTGGCGCTCCCCACCCCTTCGAAACGCTCGTCGATCAGACCCGGGTGGCAGGCCGCCTGGCGTAGACGGAGCAGCGCTTCGAGCACCTGCATGGTCGAACCTGCGACGCCTTCGCTCTCGACCTTCTCGAGCAGGCTGGCCTGATACGAGGCTCGCAGCTGGTCGTAGATCTCGCGCTGCGCCGGGTGTAGCGAGCAGCTGAGGACCTGTTCGGTCTTCGGCGGCAGGTCCTTGAGCACCTGGCCCTTGGTGCGACGCAGGATGAAGGGCTTCACGCCCTGGGCGACGAGTTCGAGTTCAGCCTTCGACGGCGCGCCGCCCGACATCAGCACATCGAGCTTCGGCAGCCTGCCGAGAAGTCCTGGATTGAGGAAATCGAGGATCGATCCCAGCTCCCCGAGGTGGTTCTCGATCGGCGTTCCGGTGAGGGCGAGCCGGTTGCGCGCCTTGAGGAGTCGACTCGCCTTCGAGGTCTGCGATTCGGGATTCTTGATCGCCTGGGCTTCGTCGAGGATGACCGTGTCGAACTCGATGCCGGCCAGGAAGGCTGCGTCGCGTCGTAGCGTGCCGTAGCTGGTGATCAGCACGTCCCACTGATCGAACTCGCCCTTGAGGTTCTCGCGCTGCGCGCCCAGGTACTGGGTCACCTTGAGCTTGGGCGTGAAGCGCTTCGCCTCGTCCATCCAGTTGTAGACCAGGCTGCGCGGAGCGACCACCAGGATCGGCAGCTTCGTGCTCTTGGCCGGCGTTCTCCAGGTCTTGATGAGGGCCAGGACCTGGACGGTCTTGCCCAGACCCATGTCGTCGGCGAGGACGCCGCCGAGACCGTACTCGCGAAGGAACTCGAGCCAACCGAGCCCCTCGCGCTGGTAGCCGCGCAGAGTACCGCCGAAGCCGCGAGGCTCCTTCTTCGGTTCGATGGATTCGAAGGAACGCAGGCGATCGCGCAGCGTGGCGAACTCCGCGTCGACATCGGTCGACGGCATGGCGACCAGCAGGGCGTCGACCAGCAGCGCCTGGGAGGGGAGGAAGCGAAGCCCTTCGTCGCTCTCGCCGTGGGCGAGTTCGGAGAGCGAGCCGTAGGCCTCGAGCCATTGGGCGGGAACCAGTCCCTGCGAACCGTCGGCCAGTTCGACATAGTCCTCGCCGCGGGCGATGGCGTCGAGGATCTCGCGGAACTCGATGCCTTCACCCGCGAAGTCGACCTCGCCGCTGAGCTCGAACCAGTCGATGCCGCTCTCGACTCGCAGCGAGGGCTTGCTGGGAGGACGCAGCGTGGTGCCGCGCACGTCGATGGCCCAGCCATCGACCAGCAGCGGTTCGGCGACCAGCGAGAGCTTGTGGGGGTCGAGTTCGAGCTCGTGGCCGTTGCCCGAGGGAATCGGTTCGACGCCCAGTTCGAGCAGGCGCACCAGTGCCTTGTGCTCGGCGTCCATGTCGCGCTGGACGAACTTCTTCTCCTCCCAGTCGACGATCACGGGTCGCGACTCAGAGGCCTCCACGGTCAACTCGCCGTAGTCGAAAGACAGCTCGCACAACAGTTGCGGGTCGGCGCTGACCGAGGCCGGATCGGGTTCGAGGAAGACGCGCGGGTGCATGGGCGCGGTCTCCTGAACGAGACCGATCTCGTCGGTGGCCTCGAGCCGCGGAATGCCGGGGATCTGCAGAAGGGAGGTCAGCGCCTCCTCGAGGTTCTCCTTCGGAATCAGGATCTCGTTCGATTCGCGCAGGCCCTGGATCCAGGCCAGGTCGGCGAGGCCGTTGATGGTCAGTCGGGCCATTCTGGCGTCGTGGACGAAGACCGCTTCGGTCGACTGGGCCGGGTCGTCGTCGAGCGGCACGATCAGGGCGACGTGGTCGAGATCGACCGACTCCTCGCCGCGTTCGATCGAGCCGTGGAGGCGGGCGCGACCGGCGGTGACGAGTTCGAGCTTGACGACCAGTTGCCACGGTTCCGAGCCGTCCCATTTCAGCGGCAGGGGTTCGCCGACGGTGCGGCCGTCCCACCATGAGAGCAGGTCTCGTTCGCAGAGCACCGGCAGCAGCGTGCCCAGGTCGGTCTGCGGCAGTTGGATCCGGCGCACGCCGGCCTGCGCCTCGCCACGCCCCCGGTTGTTGCGGCCCTGGCGGTTCGGGCGCTCGATCGGCAGCGAGGTGACGATGGCCGCCTTGGAACCGTTGCCGTCGGCCGACAACAGGCCGGCGACCTCGTTCGGATCGGCGGTCATGCGCTTGAACTTCGCGTTCGGTTCGTGGCTGCGTCCGAAGAGGTCGAGCACGATCGCTCCGGATTCCTGGCTGGCCGGCGTATTGATGAGGAAGCGGTACTCGGCGCCGCGTTCGTCGGAGTCGGATCCGTCGGAGGCCTCGGGATCGGGAGCGCCGGCCTTGATGATGCTGTTGCCGAGCGCCTCGATCTTCGACTGCCAGGTGGCGCGCGGCGCCCGACGCTTCGATCGGCCCCGGGAGCGCTTCTGGGCCTGCGGCGGCTCCTCGGTCCTCGGCTTGCCGTTGACGACCTTGTGCAGCTTCAGGCGGTTGCCGCCGACGGGCTGCGAATCGGACGAGGTCTCGGCCAGTTCGAGCAGGCAGGCCCAGACGTGTTTGCAGGCCCTGCCGCGGTCGAACCGAGGGCAGTCGCAGCTGGCCTGCAGTACGCGATCGGACTGGACGCCGGACCAGTCGAGGCCGACGTTGTAGGCCTTGTCTTCACTGCCGTCGACCTTGCCGCGAGCCTGATCACCGCGCACCACCATCTTCACCCGTCCGTCTCGCTGGTACTCGCCGCCGCGCTTGCGGTCGCCGGCCTGGAAGTGGGAGCCGACCCGTTTGAAGAGGGGAACGGTCGTTCCGTCGTTCTGCGACGGGCGGCTGCGACGACGAGTGCGGCGCTTGCGCTGCGGACGTTCGCGCTGGGTTTCGGCTTCGGTCATGGGCGGCGTGATCTCGGGTTGTCCTGGCGGAGCGGAGTCGGTCGATATGCCTGAGGCCGTGCCGAGGTCCGCGAGCGATTGTGAGTCGAAGGTGGAGAGGCGCCGGATGCTGCGATCGACGTCCACACTCTCGGCCCGTTTCAGGGGCTGTCTCTCGCTGAGAGCACGAGCCGCCTTGCGGTCCTAGCCTGCTCGATCGTCTTGCCTCGAACAGGAAGAGAGGGCGGAGAGCTGAGTTCGGTGGTGACCTCCAGCCCGGATTCGAGTTCCGAGGTGGAGGCGACCCGTATCCGTCGCCTCGACCGCACTAGCCTAACCCAAACGCGTGCGAGGTTCCAGAAGGGATTGTCCAGGGGGCTTCGGGAGGAGCCACCGGTGGTTGGTCGTGGAACCGTGATGCTGCATTGCCGAGGGTCGATGGCTGTGGTCGAATCGCGCCTCGGAAGAGGGAACTCCATGGAACATCAGCAAGGCGATCGCAGCGCTCCCGGCGGGCCGGTCAGAACGGTGCGCGAGATCACCGTGGTCGCGTTCTTGATCGCGACACACGGGTTCGGCGTCGTCGGCGCACAGTCCTCGACCCCGGGCTCGGAGCGTCCGAAGGCAGTGCTCGGGGCGGGCCTCGAAACCTTCGATCCGCCGCCGCTCGGCGAGTTCGACGATGCCGGGCCGCGGGCCGACGAGCCGACCGGCGTTCTGCGCCTCAGTGACGCCCTGCGTGCCGCCCTGGTCCTCAGTCCGCGACTGGCCTCGTACGCCTGGCAGCTGCGGGCTCACGAGGCCCAGACCCTGCAGGCGGGGCGCCTCTCCAACCCGACTCTCTCGCTGACCAGCGAAGACATCGCCGGAAGCGGCGAGCTCGAGGGCTTCGAGGCCGCCGAGAGCACGATCCGGTTGTCGCAGGTGGTGGAGCTTGGCGGCAAGCGTGCGAAGCGTCGTCGGTTGGCCGCCGGGGCCGAACAGGTGGCGAACTGGGACTACGAGATCGAGCGCATCGCGGTGTTCACGCGGACGACGCGGCTCTTCCTGCGGGCGCTCGCCGCGCAGGAAGAACTGGCGCTGGCCGATGAGCTCGTCCGGATCGCCGAGAACTCGCTCGCCAAGGTCGATCAGGAGGTCGTCGAGGAGCTCGCCGATCCACTCGATGCCAGCCGGGCGCGGGTGACCCTGGCCGCGGCGCGCGTGGAGCGCGACAGCGTGCGCTCGGAACTGCTTTCGGCGCGCTCCAATCTGGCCGCCATCTGGGGCGGCGCCGAAGAGCGGTTCAGCCGCGTCGAGGGTGATCTCGAAGCCCTTCGCGAGCCGCCGCCGTTGGAGAAGATCTCCTCTCGCGTCGAGGGCAGTCCCGATCTGCGCAGATGGGCGGCCGAGATCGAACGCCGTCAGGCCCGGGTGACTCTCGAGCACGCCGGACGGGTTCCCGACATCGAGCCATCGCTGGGAGCGCGCCGCGTCGAGGCTCTCGGACTGAGCGCCTTCGTGGTGGGCATCGACATCGAGCTGCCGATCTTCGACCGCAACCGGGGCAATGAACTGACGGCGCGCTACGACGTCCTGTCGGCCGAAGAGGAGCGTCGGGCGACGCACGCCGATCTGCTGGCGCTGTTGGCTGCCGCCGAAGACCGGCTGCGTTCGACCTATCTCGAAGCCACTTCGCTGCGCGACGACGTCCTGCCGCAGGCCCGGAGTGTCTACCAGCGCCTGCTCGCCGAGTTCGACGCCGGCCGCTACGCCTACGACGACGTGCTCGATTCCCAGCGCACGCTGTTCCGCCTCAGCGCCCAGTACCTGCGGGCCCTCACCGCCCATCACGATGCGGTCGCGGTGGTGGAGCAGCTTCTCGGCGACTCGCTCTACGAGTAGCTCGGAGGGTCCGGGGCGGCGCCCGTCGGACCGCCGGGCCCGGCCCGTACGACGGCCGATCGGCAGGCTGCCGGGTCGTTCGGCGCCGTCGGCGCTGTGAGAGAGTTCGGGGCGAAAGAGCGGCCGGTCTCCGGGGGACGTCGGGTTCGGCGCGGCCGCAATCCGCCACGCGGCCGCAGACGACCACGCGGCCGCAGACGGCCACGCGGCCGCGGACGGCCGGGACGCTGGGATTCCGATGGTCTTCACCTCCGAGATCTTCCTCTTCTACTTCCTGCCGCTGGTGCTGGCGGGCTATGCGCTGGTCCCGGCCGGCTGGCGCAATCGCTTCCTGGCGGTTTCGAGCTACGTCTTCTACGGCTGGTGGAACCCCTGGTTCGTTCTCCTGATGTGGGCGTCGACGGTCGTCGACTACGGCTGTGGGCTGGCGATGACGCGGCCCGGCGCGAGCGATGTCCAGCGCCGCCGGGCGCTGACGGTCTCGGTGGTCGTCAACCTGGCGCTACTCGGGTTCTTCAAGTATGCCGACTTCGTGTCGTCGAATCTGAACGCCCTGCTCTCAGGCTTCGGCGCGAGCGGCACGGAGTTGCCTCTGTTGGGGATCGTCCTGCCGGTCGGCATCTCGTTCTACACCTTCCAGTCGATGTCGTACTCGATCGATCTCTATCGCGGCCGGGTGGAGCGGGCTCGCAGCTTCGGCGACTTCGCGGCCTACGTCGCACTCTTCCCGCAGCTGGTCGCCGGGCCGATCGTGCGCTATCGCGATCTCGCCGATCAGCTTCGCGAGCGGGTCGCCTCGAACGACCTGCGCGCCCGCGGTCTCGGCTACTTCACGATCGGCTTCGCGAAGAAGGTCCTGATCGCCAACAACGTCGGCCCGATCGCCGACCTGGTCTTCGAGGCCGACGCGCCGACGCCGGCGCTGGCCTGGTTCGGAGTGCTGGCCTACGCCTTCCAGATCTACTTCGACTTCTCCGGCTACTCCGACATGGCCATCGGTCTCGGGCGTCATGTTCGGTTTCCGCCTGCCACAGAACTTCGACTCGACCTACATGGCGGACTCGATCACCGATTTCTGGCGCCGCTGGCACATGTCGCTTTCGACGTGGCTGCGCGACTATCTCTACGTTCCTCTTGGCGGCAACCGCAAGGGCCGGGCCCGGACCTACGTCAACCTGGCGCTGACCATGCTATTGGGAGGCCTCTGGCATGGGGCGCAATGGCAGTTCGTGGTGTGGGGCGGCTATCACGGCGTGCTGCTGGCACTCGAGCGCGCCACTCCCGGCAGAAGCTTCTTCGTGCGCTTGCCGCCGGGATTGCGCAGGTCGGCGACGTTCCTGCTGGTGCTGCTCGGCTGGGTCTTCTTCCGCGCCGCTTCGCTGGGTGACGCGGTCGGCTACTTCGGGCACCTCTTCGGCGTCGTGCCGGCCACGGCGGCGTCGCGCCTGATCGAGGGCGCGGTCTTCCAGCCCTTCACGCTCATCGTCATGGCAGCGGCGGCGCTCATCGTGGTCGTGGGGCGAAGGACGCAGGACTGGGTCGAGGGCGCAGTGGTACTGCCGGCCAGCGTTCCGAGGATGGCTGCCACTTTCGCGCTCTTCGTGGTGGCGGTGATCGAACTCACGACCCAGAGTGACAACCCCTTCCTGTACTTCCAGTTCTGATGTCCGAACCCAGCCAGCGCAGCGCGAACACCGAGGCGATCGGTTCGTCGCCGCGTTCACGTGTCTTCCGCTTCGCCATGTTCGCGGTGATCGCGCTGCCGGCGCTGTTGCAGATCGCGCTCGAGGCGCGGGAGGGTACCCGTCCGACGGTGCTGTCGCTGTTCTCGGCCCTGCCGAGCGAGAGGTCGCTGCGCGAGTTCGAAGTCCGAGTCGAGGGGTCCTCGAGGGTCGGCAGGGTGGCGGCGCGATGGGCGCCGCGGGTGGCAGACCTGCTCGACCGCAACACCGATCAGGTCGTGCGGGGGCGCGGGGAGTGGCTCTACCTGCGCGACGGTCTTCGCTACGTCGCCGCTCCCGCCTTCGATTCACCGACGGCGCGTCGCAGGCTGGCGATCGGAGAGGCGTTCGGTGAGCCCGAGTCGGTGATCCTGGACTTCCATCGGCAGCTCGAGACGCTCGGGATCGGCCTCGTGGTCGTGACCGTTCCGTCGAAGGCCGGGGTGCGCACCGATCCGCTGATCGGCGGCGAGGCGTCGGAAACGGCGCTCGACAACCCGGGCTGGGCGGCGACGGCCGAGCGACTCGGTTCGCAGGGCGTGGTGCTGGTGGATGCCGCCGACGGCCTGATGGCCGTGCGCTCTCGCGGCGAGGAGGCGTTCCTGGTGACCGACACCCACTGGTCGCCGGTGGGCATGGCGGCGGTCGCCGGCGACGTCGCGAAGGTCGTCGAGGAACGCGGTCTGCTCGATCCTGGTCGCCGCAGGGTCTTCGATCATCGCCGCGTGACGTTCGAGGGTCGTGGCGATCTCGAGATCCTGCTGGCGGCCGGCGACCCTTCGCGGGTCGTGGATCGCGAGGTCACGCTCCAGCAGGTGATCGCCACCGAAGAGGGTCGTCCACCCGATCACCGCCCGGCGCGGGTGCTGCTGCTCGGCGACAGCATGACCGGCGTCTTCAGCGATCTGCGACTCGGCCAGGGGACCCGGGGTGGTTTCGCGGAACAACTCGCCGATGCCCTGGGCGAGTTCGTCGAGACGATCGTGGTGCCTGCCGGCGGCGCCACCCGCGTGCGACAGGCGTTGGCGATCGAACCCCAGCGGCTGGCGGGCAAGGACCTGGTGGTGTGGCAGTTCAGCCGCCGCGACCTGATGTTCGCCGAGGGCGGTTGGCAGAAGGTGGTTCTTCCCGAGCGGGTGGATCCGGGGCTCGAACACGACGAGCCCTCGGGACCGGTCTTCACCCGGGCGCGGCTCGAGGAGAAGACCTCGCTGCCGGTGCCGCTCGACTACGGCGACTGCTTCGTGATCTACCGCTACCGACCCCTCGAATCCGATCTCCCCGGCGGCGTCGACCTGCCCGGGGCAGAAGACGGCTTCTTCGTCGCCCACTGGGGCGTGCAGGACTGGCAACCCAGCGAGCCGGTGCGCTACCGGGAGGGATCGGAGATGGCCCTGGAACTGGTGCCTTTCGAGGATCGACACAGTCTCGCCGATACCTGCTGGTACGACACCGTCGGCCTCGACGGACCGCTGTGGTGGGCCGACTCGGTGGAGCCGCGATGAAGCGTCTCGCACCCGTCTGCTGGTTCTTGCCGGCCGCGTTCATCGGACTCTGTGCCCTGGGTTGTCAGCAGTCGCCGGTCGACCCGCCGGCAGGCGAGCTCGCGGCCCAGCGCCGGATCGCCGGGTTGGAGGCCCAGATCGCCGAGGGTCTCGAGGCGGAGGCAGAGTGGGTGCCGTGGTTCCAGGCGCTGTCACGGCTCGATGACGACGCCCAGCTGGGCCGTGACTTCTTCGTGCAGGCGGCCAACGGGCGTCTGGTGTGGCACGAGCGCGTCGCCCGCGAGCTCGCCGAGGGCGTGGCCGACGGCCTGCTGGTGCGCGAGGCGGCGGCCCTGCGTGAGCTCGGGGTCGATCTGCTGGTCGTGCCGATTCCGCACCGCAGCGTGATCTTCCCGGAGCAGGTCGGGCCGACTCCCGATCGCGGAATCGCCGATCTGCGGGTTCGTGAGCTCTTCCTGGCGCTCGAGAAGCAGGGGGTGGAGATCGTCGACCTGGTGCCCGCCTTCCGGGCCGCCGCCGAGCGCCAGGTCGCCGGACCCGACGGGGATCCGCTCAGCGAGAAGGTCTACCTGCCGTTCGACTTCCATTGGAGCCCCTACGGCGCCCAGGTGGCGGCCGAGGTGCTGGCGGATCGGATGCGCGCCTACCCCTGGTACGAAGAGGTTCGGCGCAACAGCGGTCGAGCCCACCTGGCGCCGATGGAGCCGGTCTACCGCACCGCCGTTGGGTCGATGGCGCGCGAGTTGATCGCCGCCGGCAAGCTGCCGGAGGGCGAGGGCGTGAGCGTCTTCCCACGCTATCCGGCCGCGGTGATCGGTGAACGCTGGAGCTTCGTCGATCGCGCCTCGCCGATCGTGGTGATCGGCAACAGCTTCACGCAGCCGTTCTACGGGCTGACCGACGGTCTGCTCAGGCACCTCGGTTTCCGGGTCGATCGCATCAGCGTCGCCGGTCTGCGACTCGACACCCTGATGCCGAGGTTGCGCAATCGCCCCTCCGAGGGGCTCGAGACCAAGAAGCTGGTGGTCTGGGTCTTCCACCTGAACTCGCTGCCGCAGCTGACCGGAAGTTGAAGTTCAGTGCCGGCCGCTGCCTTGGTCGGCCAGGATTCTGGAATAGAGATCTTCCATGGTCTCGATGAATGTTTCGAGACTGAAGCGCGACACGATCGAGTCTCGCAGAGGACCCCGGTCCAGGGTCGCAAGGCGGTCGAGCAGGGTTTCCAACCCGAGGGCCAGGGCGGCGGGATCGCGAATCGGCTTCACCACCACGCCGTGCGAGGAGAGGATGTCGGTGACGGCGCCTACGTCGGTTGCAACGCAGGGTGTGCCGCAGGCCATGGCCTCGGCGATCACGTTCGGATGCCCCTCCGACTCCGAGGAAAGGCACAGGACGTCGAGGGCAGAGAACACCGACGGCATGTCGCTCCGGTCGCATTCCCAGCGAACCCGGCCGGTGAGTCCCAGTTCGTCGGCCAGGTGCCGGTACGGCGCCTGCTGGGCGGCGTCGATGCCGCCGACCAGAACCAGACCGACCTCGGGTCTTCGCCGCACCAGGAGCGCAGCGGCCTGCAGGAAGTCCTCGGGTCGCTTCACCGGGGCGGGACGGCCGACGAATCCGATCACGGGGGTGGCGTCTTCGAAGCCCCAGTGCCGTCGCAGGCTTTGGCGCCCCGCTTCGTCGCGTTGGAAGCGCCGGCAGTCGATGCCGTTCGGGACGACGTGAAACGAGCGGCAGCGGAAGCCGTCTCGTCGAAGAGCGTCGCAGCCCGCCTCCGAGTTGGCGATCAGGGCCGGGGTGCCGGCCGAGATGAAGCGGCTGAACCGGTTGGACAGCGTGTGGTGGAAGGCCCGCTTCGACTTGCGGGTCAGTCCCATGCCGCCTCTCTGGGCCCAGACTGTCAGGGGCTTGCTGCGACCTCGACAGGCGAACCAGGCCAGGCTGGCGGTGAGACCGGTGTTGGCGGTGTGGACGATCTCGGTCGAGTCCTCGGTGAAAATGCGCCTGAGCCGTTTGATGGTGGAGATGCCCTGGCCCAGCGAGCTGACGGCTCCGCTGGGCGGTTCGTCCTGCAGGGCCACGACGGGAACTCGCCGTGACTGCTGCAGCCATTCCCAGCCTTCTGTATAGACGTGGATGGCGCAGAGGCGGACCGAATGGCCGCGCTCCGAAAGCCCTTCGGCGAGTTGAATAAACTGGCGCTCGACCCCGCCGACCCCCAGCGACTGAATCAGGTACAGGATCCTCATCGGCCAGTGAGCCTAGCGGATGGCTGGAGGCGATCTCCCAGATGAAGACGACCCCGGTGAACTCCTCCGTACCTCCGAGGCACGCTCCACCCGTTCTCCTGATCGTCTTCAATCGGGTCGAGGTGACGCGACGGATGATCGACTCGCTGCGTCGGGCTCGCCCTGCCGTGTTGTATGTCGCCGCCGACGGTCCGCGCCCCGATCGTCCCGACGACGAGCGGTTGTGTGCGGAAACTCGGCGCCTGGTCGAAGGCGTCGACTGGCCGTGTGAGATCCGGACCCTGTATCGGGACTCGAATCTCGGTCTGGTGAGATCCCTGGTCGGGGCTCTGGACTGGTTCTTCGAGGAGGTCGAATCGGGGGTGATCCTCGAAGACGACTGCCTGCCGGCCCCCGGCTTCTTTCCGTTCGCCGGCGACCTGCTCGAGCGCTACGCCGAGGACCCCCGGATCCTGCACATCTCGGGTCTCAACATGCGACCCGAGGAGACCTTCAGTTCGGACAGCTACTTCTTCGCCGGTGTCGGGCACGTCTGGGGGTGGGCGACGTGGCGTCGTGCGTGGCGCCTCTTCGACCCGGATCTGATGCCGGATCCAGAGGACCCCGAGGGCCGCGACGGGCCCGCCTCACCGCCCCTGCGCAGGGCGCTCGACCGCAAGTTCCGCTCGGCGCGGGCAGGGCGCAAGTGGCAGTGGACGCGCGCCTGGTACCACACGACGGTTCGCCACCACGGTCTGGCCGTCATTCCCGCGGTCAATTTCGTCCGCAACATCGGCGACGGCGACGACGCGACCCATCGCCACGGCAGGCGCCATCCGATGAGGCTCGACGGGGTCGGCGATCTCGGGTGGCCGCTACGACACCCGTCGCAGGTCGTTCCCTCGAAGGCCTACGAGCGTCACCTGACGCGCTACCACCGGGGAACCTACGCCCGTCAGTTGAGCGAACTACGCTGGGCTGTGCTCGACCGGCTCTTCCCTCCGGCCCACGATCCACGCCACCCGCTTGACGGCCGTGAACCCCGGGCGCGACGATCTTGACGGCTCCCGTGAAGAGCGGCTGCGGTCCGAACTTCCTGGTGATCGGAGCCGGGCGCTGCGGCACGACTTCGTTGCACGACATCCTGCGGCAGCATCCGGAGGTCTTCGTTCCGCCGGACAAATCGCCCAACTTCTTCGTCGCCGACGATCCGATGCCGGTTTGGGAAGGAGCGGTGGCGCGCTCGATGAGACGGCACTGGGTGGTCGATCGGGAGTCGTACCTGGGTCTCTTCGAAGGGTCCTGCGACCGGCCCGCGCGCGGTGAGGTGTCTCCGGTCTACCTGCAGTCGATGGCGACAGCGGCCCGGATCCACGACTTCGATCCCGGGATGCGGCTGATCGCCGTCTTGAGGAATCCCGTGGACCGCGCCTACTCCCATTTTCTGGGGCGACAGCGGGACGGGATCGAGCCGCCGGGCCGGTTCGAGGACCGCACGGAGGTCGATCTCGAAGGGTGGGAGGACGGCGTGGTGTTCGGAAACGTTGTCGCGATCGGGCGCTATGCACGCTTTCTGAGGTCGTACTTCGACCGCTTTCCGTCTCAACAGATCAAGGTCCTGTTCTTCGAGGACCTTCAGAGAGACGCCTCGGCCTTCGTTCGTGAAGTTTTCGAGTTCCTGGAGGTCGATTGCGCGTTCGCGGCCGAAAGCGTCCGACTCAACCGCTCGGGAACCGTTCGCAATCCGCTCCTGCGTACAGTCTGGACCGGCAGTGTGAAACTACGTACCCGGTTGCGACCGTTCCTCGGCCCAGGCCTGCGCACCGCTGCGGGCAGGATCTTCCTGGATTCGCTCGATCGAAAAGAGATCCAACCCGCCACCCGGGCGGGGCTCGTCGAGCTCTATCGCGGCGAGATCGAAGAGCTCGAGGCGATGGTCGGACGCGATCTCTCCCACTGGCTCGAGGTCTGACACCGGGTCGGCCGCGGTGGCTCCCTACAGTCGCTCCTCTCGCCGCATCGACGCCGTCCCCGGCTCCTGGAACTGCAGCCAGTGGGAGAGGTCGCGACCGGTCCTGCGACCCAGGCGCTCGACCTCTTCGCGGTAGTGCCGGGCCAGTTCGGCGTGAACGCTCTCGGGGATCGGCTGCCGTTCGAGGCTTCGGGTCACGCGATGGAAGACGGCGTCGCGGGCGGCTTTCGGCAGGACGCCGCGCAGCGCCAGGCGCAGCGGTGCCGAGCGCGTCCACAGGAACCGCAGGGTGGCGTTGGGGATGGTTCCACCGCTGCGATTGTGGGCCGTGGTCTCGATCTGCACTCCGGCGTCGACCCCGAGGAACTCGAACAGCCGACGAATCGTCGAGGACGCGTCGTCACGCAGGTCGTCATGGAGCAGCAGGAGAATCCGCTCGAGTGGGAAGCGCAGGAAGTAGGTCTCCAGGACCCGGTCGACATAGCCTGCCGCCAGGTAGGTTCCCGCCGCGTCGGCGGGCCGCAGGGGCAGCTTCTTCTCAGCTGCCAGCAGGGATTCGAGGTCGGGCGCCGGTTCGAGGCCGTCACGACGGCGGGCGACGAAGCGCGAATGGAACCGCTCGATCGGATTGCGGAGGATCGCGACCAGCCGGACATCCGGCAGCTCAGCGGCGATCCGGGCGGCGACGCGGGTCGAGGCCAGATAGGCCGGCGATACCTCGCCGACGGCCTGGTAGTGCTCTGAGCCCTCGAACAGCGCCTCGTAGGCGCTTCGGCTGCGAACGAAGACGGAGCGGGTTTCGCGGTGCCGGCGGGCGGCGGTTTCCGGCGACTCGTCGAGGCAGTAGAAGTAGCTCGGAGACTTGACCCCGGGCAGGAAGACGTCGGGGTGCTGGTGCAGGTAGTGGTGCAACGATGTGGTGCCGGACCGGCCCGCGCCGATCACCAGGAAGTCGGGAAGGCTCACTCGTCGCGGCTCCTTTCGGCGGCTGCGAGCGCCTCACTCACTCGCTCGGGCAACAGGGGAAGCCGGTCGAACCAGATCCCCGTCGCGTCGTGCAGTGCCGCCGTGAGGGCCGGAGCGAGGCCGATGAAAGGGGGTTCGCCGACGCCCCGTGCCCCCCAGGGGCCGACGGGATCGGGCACTTCGACGATCACCGACTCGATCTCGGTCGGTGCGTCGGCGACGGTCGGGATCAGGTAGCCCGACAGGGTCGGATTGGCGATGCGCCCGGCCTCGAAGCGGAGTTCCTCGGTGAGCGCCCAGCCGAGCGCCTGCACGACGCCACCCTCGAGCTGGCCCTTGACCTGCAGCGGATGGATCACGCGGCCGGCGTCGTCGACGCACACCACTCGCTCGACCTGGATCTCGCCGGTGTCGATGTCGACTGAGACGTCGACGGCCTCGGCGAAGTAGGCGTAGGCGAAGTGGGGGAGGCAGTGGCCCGTCCTGGCGTCAATGGGGGTGGTGGCCGGCGGTCGGAAGGTTCCGGTGGCCACTGCCGGTCGCTCGCTGCGGCTCCACTTCGCCCGTGCCAGGCGCGCCGCTTCCTGGATCGAGCGCCCCGCCATCAACGTCATTCGCGACGCCGACGAGGAGCCGCAGTCGTCGGTTTCGGTGGTGTCGCCGGTGACCAGCTCCACCACCTCCAGAGCGACGTCGAGGGCCGCCGCTGCCATCTGGCGGCAGACGGTGTGGGCGCCCTGGCCGACGTCGGCGGCCGCCTGGCGCAGCACGACACGATCGATGGTCTCTTCACCGTGGAGTTCGAGGGTCGATGTACTGCAGTCGGGGTAGCCGTAGGAGTAGCCCACGTTCTTGAAGCCGCAGGCGAAGCCTCGGCCGCGGCGCAGCGACGACGCCGGCGCCAGCGCGCGTCGCTCGCGCAGGGTGGCTTCGCGTCGGGCAACGGGTCGCGAAGCCGCCTCGGCGCAGCGCTTCAGCACTGGGTCGAGGCTCACTCCCTCCGGCATCGGCGTCTGGCCGAGGCTCAGGCTGCCGTCGCGCAGGGCATTGAGGCGGCGGATCTCGACCGGGTCCATCGCCAGGGCCTCGGCCAACTTGTTCATCTGCTGCTCGGCGATGAACGCCGCCTGCGGTACTCCGAAGCCGCGCGCAGCCCCGCCGGGGACGTTGTTGGTCAGCACGGCACGGCTGTCGAGGTGGATCGCCTCGACCGCGTAGGGTCCGGCCGCGGCGAAGTGGAGATTGGCGAGGACGACCTCCGACGTCGACCGATAGGCGCCGGCGTCGACGACGATGTCGGCTTCGATCGCCGAGATCCGTCCGTCGGCCCAGGCGCCCCAGCGTGTCCGTGCGCACACCGAATGGCGCTTGAAATGGCCGACGATGCTCTGCTCGCGAGTCCAGCGGGCGCGGATGGGTCGAGGGTCTCCGGCCTGATGGAGGCGCCACGCCGCCAGTGCCGTGACGATCTGCAGCGAGACGTCCTCACGACCGCCGAAAGCGCCTCCGATCGCGGGGTAGACGACCCGCACGCGATCCTCGGGCAGGCCGAGGGCGTGAGCGATCTGGCGGCGGTCGCCGTGCGCCCACTGGCCGGCTACCTCCACCACCACGCGACCTTCGCGATCGACCCGGCTGGTCGCGGCTTCGGTCTGCAGGTAGGCGTGTTCCTGGCCCGGGATCTCGTAGGTGGCTTGCACCGTCACCTCGGATGCCGCGAAGGCGGCTTCGACGTCGCCGACCCGAAGCTCGAGGTGGGCGAGCGTGTTGGTGGTCGCCCCGGGTTCGAGGAGGATCTCGTCTCGCAGCGCCTCGTCGACCGTGGTGACCGCCGGCAGATCCTCCCAGGCCGTCTCGACGAGTCGGCAGGCGCGAGCGGCGACGGCTTCCGACTCCGCCACCACGAGCACCACCCGGTCGGCCTCCCAGCGGCTGACGTCGGTACCGGTGGCAGCGCCCTGCGCCGGCGCTCGAGGATCGAGAAAGACCGGCTGGTCGGCGTCCTTGAGGCCGTAGAGATTGTTGGGAACGTCGGCGGCGCCGAAGATCGCCACCACGCCCGGCAGCGCGCTCGCCGCCGAGGTGTCGAGTGACACCAGTCGCGAATGCGGGCGATCGCTGAACAGCAGTCGGGCGTAGAGGCCGTCGTGGGGGCGATCGTCGGGGTACCAGGCTCGACCGCCGACCTTGGCGACGCCGTCAGCGCTCGGAACGCTCGCTCCAAGCGTCATGGCGCAGTCCTCCGAGTGACCGACTCGATCGCTTCGACGATCGCCCGGTAGCCGGTGCAGCGGCACAGGTTGCCGCCCAGGGCGTCGTCGATTCGCGCCTTGTCGGGAGTCGCGTCGACGGCCAGCAGGGCGACCGCCGCCATCAGGAAGCCGGGCGTGCAGAAACCGCACTGGACGGCGCCGTGATCGAGCAGGGCCTGCTGCAGTTCGTGGAGCGGCTCTGCGGGCACTTCCCCCGAATGCAGGCCCTCTACCGTGGTGATCGTCGTTCCGTCGGCTGCCGGCGCGGGCACCAGGCAGGAGAGGGTCGGGACGCCGTCGAGAAGCACCGTGCACGATCCGCAGACGCCCTCGCCGCAGGCTTCCTTCGTGCCGCTCAGACCGAGGTCGCCGCGCAGCCAGTCGAGCAGTCGCGGCCCGGCGCGCAACGGCGCCTGGATGGCGGAACCGTTGACGTCGGCCGACAGGATCGGGGAGGCCGTGAGATCGAGCTGCGCCCGCCTGATCTCCCCGCCGGAGGTGCGGCGTCGCGCCGGCGCGGGCGCCGCCGAGGAGGTTACCGACGGCGGCGTTTGGAGCAGGCGGTGGAGTCCCCTCGAGACGGCGACGCCGAAGAGCCGGCGCTCGTAGAGGTCGGGTGGCGTGAGCCAGGCAGAGGCTCGCGCGCATCGCGATGCCTCTTCGATCAGGGCATCGTCGAGGCGACGTCCGACGAGGAGTTCCTCGACCTCGTGGAGACGGCGGCGGCCGTGGTTCTGGCCGCAAGCGACGATCCTCGCTCGGCCGACTGCGAGGTCCGAGTCGAGGTCCAGGAGGAGCGCGACGTTGACCCTCGCCGGAGTCATCCCGCCCCGGGGCGCGAAACGAACGTAGGCCGAGCGCTGAGCGGGGCTGGGCGTGGCGAAGGAGAGGGCGGTGACGATCTCGGCGCGGGCGATTCTCGGTGTCGTGGCGTCGAGCTCTGCGACGCTCACGGTTCGCACCCCGGAAGGCGAGGCGATCTCCACCGTCGCCTCGAGGGCGACCAGCGCGCAGAGCGTATCGCTCACGGCGTGGCCCCCGACCACGTTGCCGACCAGCGTCGCCCGCCGGCGCAGGGTCGGCGATCCGACGCAGCCGCAGGCTTCGCTCAGCAGGGGGGCGAGCTGGTCGAGCAGCGCTGACTCGACGACGTCCTGGTGGGTGACGAGCGCACCGAGACGCAGCCTCCCGTCGGCCGTGGTCTCGATGTCGGTCGTGAGTTCGGTCACCCGACTCAGGTCCACCAGGACCTCGGTCGGCTGGGGGACGGTCCGGAGTTCACGCACGACGTCGTTGCCTCCGGCCACGGCTCGTGCGTGCTCGCCGTCGGCCGTCAGGGCGTCGAAGGCTTCGGCCAGGTTGGAGGGAAGGCAGTAACGCCGCAGTCGGTTCCCGGACTCGGGGAAGGACAGGTCCGATTCCAGGTCTCCCGCGCCGGTCTTCTCGGCCGTCATGGCGATCGCCTCAGGGTGATCCGCAACTCGGGACTCGGCCGCCAGTGTTCCCAATGACGGAACGGCCGGGTGATGGGGCCGTCGCCGACGCGCTGCCACTCGAAGCCGGTGGAGATCTCGCGCACGAAACTCCTGCAGACCGTGAACACCACGTCGACGGCGTTGCAGGCGTGATGGTGACTGCCGAACGGAGAGAAGGTCTGGGGATTGGGACGCTGTCGGAAGCGGTCGGGGCGGAAGCTCTCGGGGTCCTCGAAGACGTTGGGGTCGCGGTGACTCTCGGCGACGCAGCAACGGATCATCCAGCCGCGCGGCAGCCGGAAACCCTCGAAGTCGAGGTCCTCGGTGGCAACCCGATAGACGTACTCACTCTGCGAGAGTCGCAGCGTTTCGTTGATGATGCGATCTTCGATCGGCGTTTCGCCGACCGCGATCGATTCCCCCGACCCTGCGCGGCGGGCCGACTCGGGATGGCGCGCCAGCAGCTCGAGGATCCACATCATCAGTCCGGAGAGGTTCCGTCGACCGACCACGATCATGAAGATGAGATTGTCGATCACGATCTCGTCGAGAGGACCGTGGTCGTCGGCGGCGAGGGCGGCGAGGGCTGAGGAGGGTAGCTGGGCGGCCGGCTGCGTGAGTCGTCCCCGAACGATCTCGCGAAGCCTGTCGAGAGAGCGTTGCGCGGCGGCGTCGACGGTGCGGTCGAGCGGCTGGTCGACGAGGGGTCGATAGAGACGATCGAGTTCCTGCACGGTCTCCCGTGAGGAGATCCCCAGCACCGCTCGAGCGAGACCCGCCATGGCGATCGCTTCGGTCAGGGGCTTCGGGTCGAAACCCGGCGCCGTGCCGCTGCCGGGCCGATCGGCGAAGCGTTCGAGTTCGCGTCGCAGTTCGGCGTCGACATCGGCGCCGGCCGCGTCGACGACCTCGGCCCTCATCGCCGCGCGAATTCTGGGTGCGTAGTGCGAGTGCACCTGCGGCGACATGTAGCGCAGGAAGCCACCGGAAACGTCTTGCGAGAAGGCCTGCAGAGCCGCCGACAGACTCGAATGGTGGTCGCGGATCAGGCGCTTGCCGCGTGGGATCCCGAGAACGCAGATCACCGGTCGGTGGAACTGCAGCATTTTGAAGATCGGTCCGTGGGCCTCGAACTGTTGGCGGTAGAAATCGCGGTCCAGAACGGCACGGATCGAGTCGAGCGGGGAGAGCGAGCCGGGAGGCAGGTTGCGAGCTGCGCCGTAGCCGGCGCGCGAGAACCACCACGCCGTCGCTGCGATCGCGACCGCTGCCAGGGAGATCCACCCGAGCCACGAGGGTCGCACGATCCAGATCGCAGCGATCGTCGACCCCCCTGCGAGGAGGATGATTCCCATGACGGCTGCCGCCCGGCCAGGGAGTCGGCCCGATCCCCGGGGGACCGTCCTTCGCAGGGCTTCAGCCAGGCCCAGGGCCAGGAAGATCGCGAAGAGAACGGGAGAGGTCACGGGGGGGAAACCTAGCAGGGTGGCGGCTAGCCTGGCGTGATCCCGCCTCCGGCCGCCCGACCCTTGAAGGGCCTCGAGGACCGAGCCCACATCTCGAGCGGGTGGAGGACATTGCGCAGGGGGGAGTCGTAGGCACGATAGACCAGGCCCCGCAGCGAGATCGGCGGCCGCCAGCCCTTCCAGGCGGTTCGGTCGAGCACCTCGAAGAAGAGCCGATCGGCTTTGGAGGGCGATCGGTAGTCCCAGGGCTTGAGCCGGCCGCCGAAGTGGTAGATCCATGGATCGTCGCGGATCCGATCGAGGGTGCTTCCGGCAAGGTAGTCGGGCACAAGACGCGGACGGTCGACGATGCGGGGGTGGACCTGCCAGCGAGGATCGAGCTCTCCCCAGCGGTCGGTGAGCAGAGCGTTGAGGAGATCCTGCTCGCCGTAGCGCAGGCCTTCTCCGAAGGCCTGCGTGAACGCTCGCGCCTCCGCGGCGACGTCGTCGCGGCGGTACTTGTCGAGGTCCACCAGCATGACGGCGGCGTTGAAGTAGGCGTCGTTGGGGTCGAGGCCCACGGCCTGCCAGTCGGCGACGCCGTCGGGGTGGGAGAGGTGGGTGATCCAGGGATCGCGGGTGGCGAGGATGTGATGCTCGCCGAGGGGAAGGTCCCACAGGCGGCCGAGGTCGGTGAGGACGAGCACGTCGGGGTCGAGCAGGATGGCGCGGTCCCAGGAGGCGGCATAGTCCTGGGCCGCGGTGCGGGCGAAGTAGAGCGGTTCGAGTCCTTCGACGGTGTCGATGGTGGGGACGTCGGCTCGCCGGATGTCGAGCCAGCGCAGAGCGGTCCGGTCGAGGTTCCATGACCCTTCGAGTCGCTGCCGGGTCGCCTCGCTCGTTCCGTCCTCGATCAGCAGGATCTCGAGACTGCGGTCGTCGGCGAGGTTGTCGGTGATCGACCGGATCGCGGCCGCGAGGCGGAGGGCGTAGGCCTCCTTCGCCATCATGATGACTCGGATCGGGTTTCGGCTCATGCTGCGCGCGGCGATCGTCGGACGGAGAGGGTGCCCAACGATATAGGACCCAGGGCGGTTTCGCGGCTCGTTCCTCGACCCGCGATGGAGGGGAGACGGGGTAAAGGGGGGCGGGTGGGGAAGCTGTCCTCGAGGCCGAGCGATCGACTAGAGTGGCGAGCGAATCGGGGCCGGCGAATCGCGAGGTCGAGCAGCAGGAAGGGTTCGGGAGCAAGGATGACGATGAACGCGCAGCGATCGGTGGCGGGAAGGAAGACGTTCTCGGTGAGCTGGGCTTCGCTCGTGGGGGTCGTCGGTGTGCTGCTGACGACCACGACCGCGAGTGCCCAGAGCGACCCGACCTATGTGCAGTTCTCGCCGCGAACCGTCAAGGCGGCCCTCTACCGGCCGGACTCGGGCCCGGCGCCGACGGTCGCCATCCTGATCGCGCATCGCACGGCGAACTTCCTCGGCTACTCGGGTTGCGGTGAACTCGCGGCGCGAGGCTTCCTGGCGCTCTGTCTCAATCCGCGCTCGGACAACAACGAAGCCGCGGTGTTGTGGGAGAAGAACGCTCTCGACATCCGTTCGGGGGTCGAGTTCCTGCGAGCCCAACCCGGCGTCGAAGCGGTGCTGCTCTGGGGGTTCTCGGGCGGCGGACCGACGATGAGCTTCTACCAGGCGGTGGCCGAGAACGGCGTCGGCTACTGCCAGGGTGAGGGCAAGCTGTCGGAGTGCGGCGACGAACTCGCCGGGTTGCCTCCTGCGGACGGCCTGATCCTGGTCGACGCCCACCCCGGCAACGCCGCCAACAGCGTGCGGCGGCTGAACGGCGCGGTGATCAACGACGACGAGATCCTGGCCCACAATGCGGCTCCGAAGATCGATCCGACCCTCGACCCCTTCGATCCGCGCAACGGTTACAACCCCGACGGCCTGTCGGAGTACCCAGCGAGCTTCCGTGAACGCTACCTGGTCGCCCAGGCCGCCCGCATGAACCGCCTGATCGACATCGCCCAGCAGCGGCTGGCGGCGATCGAGGAGGGGCGCGGTCCCTACCCCGACGACGACGTCTTCACTCTCGTGCGCGGCGATCGCGCCACCCTGGCGCTGATGGATACGCGCATCGGCGCCTCCACCCTGAAGCCGCAGAAGCTGCTGCGCAACGACGGCACGGTCTCGGTGCAGATCGTCGACAGCGTGCGGCTTCCGAACCCGGGGCTGCGCGAGGAGAACGCCAGCTTCGATCGTGGAACCTGGGTGCTGACCCTGCGTTCGTTCCTCAGCGCCCGTGCCATTCGCGCCACCCATTCGATCGACGGCGTCGATCACTGCTCGAGCAACAATTCGGTCCCCTGTGCGCTGCCGAAGATCTCGGTGCCGCTGCTGATCACGGCGATGTCGGCCTACAACTACGTTCGCTTCAGCGAGATCCACCTGGAGATCGCCGCCAGTGAAGACAAGGACTTCGTGGTGATCGAAGGCGCCCGCCACGACCACCGCCCGTGTGTCGAGTGCGAGACCACGCCGGGGCAGTACTCGAACACCTGGGTGAACTTCTTCGACTACGTCGAGGCCTGGATCCGCCAGCGTTTCGGAGCCTCGGCCGGCGCAGCGGCCGACTAGAGCCTGAGCCGCCGCAGCCTTCAGCGCAGCCGCAGTCGGGCGTCGCGGAGCAGCTCGGCGAACCTCGCGACGACCGGTGCGGGATCGTCCAGGGCGAAGAAGGCGTGGCTCCTGGCACGGGCGATCGATCGCAGCCAGGCCGATCCAGCCGAGTCGCTCCTCGCTGCGCCGGAACGAGCCGAAGTCCTGGCCGAGGTCGAGCCAGTAGCGGCCTTCACGGTAGTCCATCGACGGGGCGACCTCGCGCCCGAGGGCATCCTGGTAGGCGATGTACGGAAAGTCGACGCCGAGATCGACGGCCATGCTGACGTGGGTGGCGCTTCGCACATTGGTCTCCATCAACTGGAAGGTCCCGTCGCGCGCGTCGCGCTTGAACTCGACGTCGGCGAGTCCCACGTAGCCCATCTCGCGGAGCAGTCGCAGGGCCTGCTCGATCGCCTCTTCGTTGCGCACGCTGACCAGGTAGCAGCCGCTGCCGTGGCCGATCGGCCACTGGCGTAGCTTGCGCCGACCGAGGGCGGCGATCGGCCGGGCGTCGGAGTCGCTGTAGGTGAAGACGTTGAAGATCTGGTCGTCGCCGCCCGGGATGTGTTCCTGCACGAGCAATTCGACGCCCGACATCGACATCGCGTCCCAGGCCTCGACGAGTTCGTCGGGCGAGTTCACGACGGCGAGCTTCTTCCAGCGCTCGAAGCCCTGGGTCGCCCGATACGCCCGCCACAGGTCCGAGTAGACCGGCTTGACGATGCAGGGGTAGCTCATGCGAGTGCCGAGTGCGACGACCTCGTCGCGGTCGACGGGCGCCCGGGTCTCGGGGAACGGCACGCCGATCTCGCGCGCGAGGTCGTACTGGGTGCGTTTGTTGGCGATCGTTTCGAGGAGTTCGGTGGAGGCGATCCTCATCCGGTAGCGCCGGCCGAGTTCCTC
This sequence comes from Thermoanaerobaculia bacterium, assembly GCA_942492505.1. Classification (GTDB taxonomy): domain Bacteria; phylum Acidobacteriota; class Thermoanaerobaculia; order Multivoradales; family Multivoraceae; genus CALOFD01. The sequence continues at coordinate 146,093 of CALOFD010000042.1, read as the reverse complement.
GCGGTTGCGTGCCATCAGCAGCGTGTGTTGGTCGGAGGTCGGGATCAGCACGGCCGGCTGCTCGAGTCGGTCGCCGATCCGCAGCAGCAGCTCGAGCAGGTCCTCGCCTCCCGGCTCGGGTTGAACCGAGACGTCGAGGGCGTAGCGTGAGCGGCGTCCCGGTCCTGCGGTGGCGTTGAACGCCACCACCGGAATCCCCTTGCGACCGAGGCTGCGAACGAAGGCCAGGCCGTGGGCGCGATCGCTGCCGAGGACGAAGGCGGCGGGCCGGTCGCCGGCGACATGGCGCAGCAGGCGGTCGTCGGTCGGGATTGAGGGCATGGAAACGGTGTCGACGCCGGCAAGCAGGATGGGGAGCGGCGCAACTATACTCGCGCGGAAATCCGATGGGGGAAGCACGAAGACTCCGGCTCGGTGGGCGCCTCTTCGCCATGCTGGCTGTGGCGTACGCCCTCGGCGTGGGCCTCGCCGCCCGGTCGTGGGCGCAGGAGCCCTTCCCCTCGCGCCGGATCGAGGTCGTCATCCATTCGAAGTACGGCGGCGGTACCGACATGACGGCCCGCCTGATGGCGGCGGGAGCCCGGCAGACGTTGGGCGTCGACCTGAGCGTGGTCAGCCAGTGGGGCGGATCGGGCTCGACGGCCCACCGCTACGCCGCAGCCCGGCCCCGCGACGGCTACACGCTGCTCAGCCTGACCCAGACCCATCTCTACACGCTCGCCCGCGGCAAGTCACCGCTGACCATCGACGACGTCGTCGGCCTGGCCCGCGCGGTCGACGACCCGACCCTGGTCGTCGTGCCTGCAGCCAGCCCCTTCCAGACTTTCGGGGACCTGGTGGCGGCCTCGCGGCGGGCCGAACTCGACTGGGGCGTGAGCAACATCGGCGGCACCGAGCACATCGGCCTCGCCCGGTTGGCGGCCGCCGCCGGCTTCGAATTCACCGCAGTCCCCTTCGGCAGCGGCGCCCGCATGTTGCAGGGCATGCTGTCGCGGTCGGTCGACGCGACCCTGGCCAATCTCAGCGAGGTCGCCGGCTTTCTCGACGACGGCTCGGTGCGCGCCCTGGCGCTCCTGAGTCCCCATCGGCTGCGCGATCGACCCACGATCCCGACGTCGTTCGAGCTCGGCCATCCCATCAAGGTGTCGACCACGCGCGGCTTCTGGGTGCTGCGCGGCACGCCGGAGGACCGGGTCCGGACGCTCTCCGACGGGATCGTCGAAGCTCTCGAGAGCCCCGCCTTCGTCGACTTCCTGGTCGGCCTGGGCCTCGATCCGGCGGCATCGATTGCCGGTTCGGAGGAGTGGAACCGGCAGATCCGGTCGGAGTACGAGCAGGCGGTCGTCTGGCTCGGCGAGCTCGGACTGCTGGAGTAGACGGTGGCGCGGTCGCGTGACCTGGTCGACGCCGCCCTGGTCGCCGCGCCGGCCGTCGCGCTGCTGCTGGTGACGCGTCAGTTCGAGACGGCTCCCGGTCTGCTGACCCAGGGCGTGTCGCCGGCCTTCTTTCCTCGCCTCCTGCTCGCGGCGCTGTTGCTTCTCGCCCTGCTCCTGCCGCTCGAAGGCCGGCGTTCCTCGAGTGCGAAACGACGCGGTGGATTCGCCGTGCCTCGCACGACGCTGTCGGCCGGCGTCGTCCTTCTGGCCGCAGTCTTGCTGCTGCCGCGGCTGGGCACCTTCCCGGTGCTGGCCCTGGCCGCTCCCTGCCTGGCGATGCTGTGGGGCGAACGTCGACCGTGGCGTCTGGTTGGCCTCGCCATTCTCCTCCCCGGCGTACTCGATCTGCTGTTTTCCGACCTGCTCGGCGTGCATTTCCAGCGCGGAGCCTGGTGGGGCGGGGGTTGAACTCGCGATGCTGAGCGCCCTCGGGGAAGGCCTGTCGGCGGTCACCGATCCGTGGGTGCTGGCGATCATCGTGGCGAGTGCCCTGGTGGGCGTCGTGGTGGGCGCCCTGCCGGGGCTGAGTTCGCCGATGGCGGTCGCCCTGCTGCTGCCCCTGACCCTCGGCCTCGATCCGGTGCCGGCGCTGGCCTCGATGGCGGCGCTCTACTGCGGCGGCACGTTCGGCGGCTCGATCACCGCCATCCTGGTGAACACTCCCGGGGCGCCTCCCGCCGCCGCCACCGCCCTCGACGGCTATGCCATGACGTTGAAGGGCGAGGGCTCGCGGGCGCTGGGGATTGCGGTGATCAGCAGCGTCTTCGGCGGTGTTTTCGGTCTCGTCGCCTTCGTGCTGTTCGCGCCCGGCCTGGCGGCGATCGCCGCCACCTTCCGGCCGATGGAGCTGTTCGCCCTGTCGATTTTCGCTCTCTCGATGCTGGCCTCGGTGGCCGGAGAGTCCCGCGTCCGCAACCTGATCTCGGGCGTCGTGGGTTTGTTGCTCGGTACCGTCGGAGTCCACTTGACGACGGGGGTCACGCGCTTCGACTTCGGGCGCCCCGAACTCGAAGACGGCGTCGGCCTGGTGCCGATCGTGATCGGCTTCTTCGCGATCGCCGAGTTGCTGCGCCAGGCGGGGAAGAGCCGTGTCGAGCGAGTGATCGCCGACGGTATCGGCGGCGCTCGACCGTGGCGTGACGCACTGGAATTCCGTTGGACCCTCCTGCGTTCGTCGGCGATCGGGGTTTTCGTCGGCGTCCTGCCGGCCGAGGGTTCGACCATCGCGGCCCTGCTCGGCTACAACCAGGCGAAGCGCTGGTCGCGCCGCGGCGAGGAGTTCGGCAAGGGCTGCCCGGAAGGCGTCGCTGCCCCCGAAGCCGCCAACAACGCCGCCACCGGCGGCGCCCTGGTGCCCACCCTGGCGCTCGGCATCCCCGGTAGCAGCACCACCGCCGTGATGCTCGTGGGACTGGGCATCCACGGCGTACGACCCGGCCCGAGAATCCTCGAACAGGCTCCCGCGACGGTCTACGGCATCGTCCTCGCCATGCTGATCGCCAACCTGGCCATCCTGGCGATCGGCCTGCTCGGCGCCCCCGCCCTGGCCCGCATCGCCACCATTCCCAGGGCCCTGCTCTGGCCGGCCGTCTTCAGCCTCGCGGTCGTCGGCGCCTACGCTCCCGGTGGGTCCGTCTTCGACGTCTGGTTGATGCTCCTCGCCGGCATCTTCGGCTACTTCGCCCAGCAGCGCGGTTTCGCCGCCATGCCGCTGGTGATGGGTCTCGTCCTCAGCGCCCCGATCGAGGAGGCCTTCTCGCAGTCCATGCTGATCCTCGACAACGAGTACTGGCGACTCCTCGAGAGCCCCACGGTCGTGGTTCTCTTCGCGCTGACCGCGCTGCAGCTGTCATGGCGGCCGGTTTCGACCTGGCTGCGGTCGCGCTCCGGCTCGTCGCTCACCTGAGACTCGGCTCGATCAACACCGCTCGTCTCGGGGTCGGAGAGCGAATCCACCCCGAGAATGCGTCCTCGCTGTCGAGGGAGGCGCCTGGGCGATCTGGCAGGGCCTCAATGGATGATACCGAAATGCGATACCATCAGTGAGAAGGAAGTCGAGAAGGACCCTGGAGGCGATCTCCTCGGTGAAGGCCAACGTCGAGTGGCGCGCGGTCGTCCAACTTCTCGAGGCTCTAGTCGCTCCTGGAGAAGAGGGGGATGATCGATGATGATCCATAGGGGCTATCTGGCAGGGCCGCTCTCGCTTGGCGAAGATGGCGTGCTGCGCGGCGAAGTCGTCAACCTCGACCGCGACGACATCCTGTTCGACGGCCGAACGAGTGAGGAACTCGAAGCCCGCTTCCGCGAAGCCGTCGACCACTACCTCGAGCACTGCGGGCGCACTGGCAAGCAGCCCGAGCGCCTCGGCTCCGGCAAACTCAGCCTGCGCCTCGACCCCGAGATCCACGGCCGGTTGAAGATGCTGGCCGTCTATCGGCAGTCGAGCATCAACGAGGTGATCAACGCGGCGATCCAGAGGGAACTGGGCGAAGCCAAGATGCCCCTCGGTCGCCTCTGGAGCGGCCTCGGTCGAGGGTTCTCGAGACGCAGTACTTCTTTCGATGACCCTGGTCGCCCGCCGTCCGAGAGGGTGGGGAAGGCGTCGGTGGTTTCGGGGTCTCAGAGTACGAGGACTGTCCGCTGAGTCGTCCGTTCGCCTCCGACTCGCAGGCTTGCGCCCGCCCGGGAGGTTCCGGCTCCGTTCCCTTCTTCTTCCTCTTCGACTTCTTGGTCGGCCCGTGGCTCGTTGCGTCCCTTGCTGTTCTAGAGGATGTAACGATGGCGAGGAGGACTGCGTGAGGCATCCCAGTAGGCCGGCACCGGGGTCGATGAGCTATCATGGGTAGGCAACCATGCGTCAACTCACGGTTCGTGGAGTTCCCGACGACGTCGCGGATCGGCTCGCCAGCATCGCCGGCGAGCGCGGCCAGAGTCTCAACAAGACGGTCGTCGAGATTCTCGAGAAGGCCGTCGGCGCCGGCTCGCAGGCATCCTGGCTCGACCGCTACGTCACCTGGACGGATGAAGACGTCGCCGAGTTCGAAGAGGGCCTGGCGGTCCAGAGGGTGATCGACCCCGAGCTGTGGCGCTGACATGTCGCGCCTGGTTCTCGACACCTCGGCCTACTCCCACCTGCGAAGAGGTCATCGGCAGGTGGTCGCTGCGGTCGCTGCCGCCCACACCGTCATCCTGACGACGACGGTCCTGGGCGAACTCGAAGCCGCCTTCCGCCACGGACAGCGGGGCCGGGAGAATCGCCGCTCCCTGTCGGACTTCCTCGAGGCTGCGCCGGTGGTCGTGCACGAGGTGACGACCTCGGTGGCCCGCCGCTATGGCGAGGTGTTCGCGCGACTGAGAAGCGCCGGAACCCCGATTCCCGTCAACGACATCTGGATCGCCGCCGCAACGATCGACTGCGGCGGCGACCTCCTGACCTTCGACCGCCACTTCGAGAAGGTCGAGTCTCTGAGCTGCACGGTCCTCGGGCTCTAGCTACCGGCAGCCAGAACCCGACCGAGCCCGGCCGTACCGATCGGCCGCCCTCAGCTGCCGGTCAAGAGGGAAGGCCGAGAGAACATTCGCCGTCCTCCGAGGCCCACGAGGCGAACCCGGACGCGACCCCGGTCGAACTCGCGGAGTTGCTCGGTCCCGTGATCTGGGTGCTGGCGGAGAAGTCGGCGGTGCAGCAGGTCGCCGACCAGGTGAGATCGATCGTTCCCAGGCTCCGGACGCTGTAGAGAATGTCGTTGATGATCGTGTCGTCACTCGGCTGGACGTAGCTGGCTGTCAGGGTCCGGAGGACGTCGGCGCTGGCGTTCACGCTCGTTCCGGTGCCGAAGCCCGAGTCCCCAGTGCCTTCGGAGACCAGCTGGATGGAGTAGCTCTGCGAGGACGCGTTCGCCGACATCGAAACCGTGAACCCGACGGTGCAGGCCGCGGGCGTCACACTGGGTTGCGCGTGGGCCGGAGTGCTGCCGATGCTCACGCTCGGCTTCCTCCAGTCGAACGAGACCTGCGACGCGACCAGACCGAGTCCGGCAGCCTTGATCAAACGCCGCCGAGCGGCGCCGGCAGGATTGAGGGTGGATCGATCGTCTCGCATCGTTCTTCTCCTTCGAAAGCAGTTGGTGGCGCGAATCTATCAGGCGCTGGGACAGTCACACCCCAGGAGGTCGTGCGTTCCCCTCAGGGGGCGAATCACCACCTCGGCAAGGGAGGGAATCGCCCTCAAGCAGCGACGTCCGACAGGGCGGCGGTGTGCCCGCCGATTCTCATTCGCTGCCTCGATGATGGTTGGGGAAGAAGCGCATGGGAATCGCTCCTGAGGGGTCGAGCGCGAGCGAGACCGCGACGACCGAGTTCCCATGCGATCCCGCAACTCGCTCCGCGAGTGGCGGAAGCGCATGGGAATCGAACCCACCCCGCACGACGTAATCGCCGCCCGACAACGGTTTTGAAGACCGCAGGAGGCACCAGCCCCCGAGCGCTTCCGTGGGCGGGATCATAGCGTTGACGGGGATTCAGCGTCGGCCGAGGAGTCTGGCCTGCTCTTGGAGGACGCCGGGCCAGTCGACTTGATCGGCACCGGAAGGAGCGGTAGCGAGGTAGTCGCCGGTCGGGGAGAGGAAACCCTTCGTGCGAACGGAGCCGAGGTCGGGGGAGAACTCGAGTTGCAGACGCTGGTCGCCGTCGAGCAGGAGGGCCTCGGGGCGGCCCTTGCTCACCAGGAGTTGTGCGTGCGGGCGATCGGCGGAGAAGAGGTCGACGCCCTGGCCGACGGATCCTGGTTGGTCGGGGCCGAGGCGTCGCCGTGCGACCAGTGGCCGTTGTCGAACAGCGACTCGCCGTGGTCGCCGGTGATGACGACAACGGTCCGGTCGAGATCGACGTGGGCCAGCAGGCGGCGGATCAGTTTGTCGCGTTCAGCCCTCGAACTTGTCGACCAGGATCATGGTGCCCGGCGCCGCCGCGAGCCGTTGCCCGACGATGGCCTGGTATTCGGGCGAGTTGTACCAGCCCATGGCGGTGTCGCGATCGGGCCATTCGAGAACCACCGTGCGGCGGTTGACGACCTCGCCCTCGATGTTCTCGGGGTTCTCCTGGAAGACGAGGACGTTGCCGCCGTGCTCGGCGATCGTGGGCACGGCCTTCGCGGCGTAGGCGTTCAGTGCGTCGGCATCCTTGATGGTGGACTGGCCGATCATGAATACGGTCATCGTGACTTCTCCGGCAAAGGCGCCCCGAATCGGGCCGCTCGGCCGCTGACGGTGCGCGATCAGACGTGTGCGAGTTGGATGGCCGAACCCTAGCACCGGTCGTTCTGGACCTGGCGGGTGGGCTAGGATCGGACGAGCCGTTGTCGAGTTCGAGTACGGCTGCGTCCAGGGAGACTGCATGACGAGCCGATTCGATGTAGACGCCGTCCGGCGCCGCTTCCCCGCCCTGGCTCGGGAGGTCGACGGCCGGCCGGCGGTATTCTTCGACGGCCCGGCCGGCAGCCAGGTGCCACAGTCGGTGATCGACGCCGTCGGCTCGGCGCTGGGTCGGACCAACGCCAACGTCCATGGGTCGTTCGCGACCAGTCGCGAGAGCGATGAACTTCTCGCGCAGGCTTCGGCGGCCGCCGCCGACCTGCTCGGGGTCGACGATCCGGATTGCGTGGTCTTCGGCCCGAACATGACCTCACTGACCTTCGCCCTGTCGCGCTCCCTGGCCTCGACCTGGCAGGAGGGCGACGAGATCGTCGTGTGCGACACGGAGCACGACGCCAACTACACGCCCTGGCGGATCGCGGCGCAGACGGCCGGCGCGACGATTCGTTCGGTCGGGCTGAACCGCGACGCCACCCTCGACCTGGACGAGCTTCGTTCCGCGCTGAATTCGAAGACGCGGCTGGTGGCCGTGGGGTGCGCCGGCAACGCGTTGGGGACCGTCAATCCGGTCGAGGAGGTGGCGGCGGCGGCCCACGACGTTGGAGCCAAGGTCTTCCTCGACGCGGTGCACTACGCGCCGCATCGGTTGATCGACGTCGGCGCCTGGGGCTGCGATTTCCTCGCCTGCTCGGCCTACAAGTTCTTCGGCCCCCACGTCGGCATCCTGTGGGGCTCGCGGAGCGATCTCGAGACGCTGCCGGTCGACAAGGTGCGTCCGGCCTCCGACGACATTCCGGGCCGCTGGATGACCGGCACCGCCAATCACGAAGGCATCATCGGGACCGGAGCCGCCATCGCCTATCTCGAGAACCTGGGACGCGAGGTCGGCGCCGGCGAAACGGCGACTCGGCGCGAGGCCCTCGAGGCGGCCTATACGGCGATTCGCGAGCACGAGGAAGCCCTGTTCCTGCGTCTGCTCGAAGGACTGGCGGCGCGACCGGAGATCCTGGTGCTCGGGCTGACCGAGCCGGAGCGGTTCGACGAGCGTGTGGCGACGGTCTCCTTCATCCATTCGATGCATCCTGCCGCCGAAGTCTCGGAACATCTCGGCCGACGAGGAGTCTTCACCTGGGCCGGCGATTTCTATGCGGTTCCGCTGACTGCCGCGCTGGGGATCGGCCCCGACGGCATGGTGCGAGTCGGCCTGCTGCACTACAACACCCTCGAGGAAGTCGACCGGCTGCTGGCCGCGCTCGACGAACTCGACTGAGGAAGGGACGGGAACGATGCGATTGACCTTCTGTGGCGCCGCCCAGACCGTGACGGGGTCGAAGCACCTGCTCGAACTCGACAACGGCACACGGCTGCTGCTCGATTGCGGGCTCTTCCAGGGTCGGCGGGCGGAAGCCGAGCAACTCAACCGGGAACTGCCCTTCGACGCCGCCTCGATCGACGCGGTGCTGCTGTCGCATGCCCACATCGATCACTCCGGCCTGCTGCCGAAGCTGTGGAAGGACGGCTTCCGCGGCCGGGTGTGGGCGACCCATGCGACGCACAGCCTGTGTTCGCTGATGTTGCTCGACAGCGCCTTCATCCAGGAGAAGGACATCCGCTTCGTCAACAAGCTGCACAAGAAGCGCGGTCAACCACCCGCTGAGCCGCTCTACATCGAGAAGGACGCGCTCGGCATTCTCGAGCAGTTCATCGGCGTCGGCTACCGGCAGTCGTTCTCGCCGGCGCCGGGCGTGTCGGTCGAGTACCGAGACGCCGGCCACATCCTGGGTTCGGCGACCATGGTGATCAGCGTCGAAGAGGGCGGCAAGACGAAACGACTCGGCTTCACCGGCGACGTCGGCAGCCCGAACCGGCCGATCCTGCGCGATCCCCAGCCGATGGCCGAATGCGACTGGTTGATCACCGAGTCGACCTACGGCGGCGAAGTGCATGAAGAGTCGAGTCGCACCCGCGAGCGCCTGCAGGAGATCATCCAGTCGACGGCGGCGCGCGGCGGCAAGGTGATCATTCCCGCGTTCGCGGTGGGTCGGACGCAGGAGATCATCTACGCCCTCGATCAACTGGCCAACGAGGGCCGTCTGCCCGAACTCCCGATCTACGTCGACAGCCCGCTGGCGGTGCGCGCCACGGGCGTCTACCTGGCCCACCCGGAGTGCTACGACGCCAAGCTGCGTGAGTACCTGATGCAGGATCACAACGCCTTCGAGTTCGAGCGCCTGACCTACGTTCGGGACGTCGCCGGTTCGAAGAAGATCAACGAGAGCCACTTCCCGGCGGTGGTGATCTCGGCCTCGGGAATGTGCGAGGCCGGCCGCATCCTGCACCACCTGCGCCACAACATCTCGGACTCCAACAGCACGGTCGTGATGGTGGGCTACTGTGCCGACCACACGCTCGGCAAGCGGATCATCGACCGCGAACCGATCGTTCGGATCTTCGGCGAGGAGTACCGCCGGCGCTGTCGGGTGGAAGTGCTGAACTCGATGTCGGCCCACGCCGACGAACCGGGGCTGGTCGAGTTCCTGTCGAACCATGACCCGAAGGCGTTGCGCAAGCTCTTCCTGGTGCACGGGGCGCCCGAACGGCAGGAGGCGCTGGCCGCGACCCTGGCGGCGCGGGGCTACTCGAACGTCGAGATCCCGGCGTTTCGTGATCACTTCCAACTGGACTGACAGGGTTCAGATAGGGCCGGCCGGAGGATCGCGGCAACCCTTCGGGTTGCTTGGCAGTTCGCTTCGCGAACTGCTGGCAACGAATCTCGGCGTGGGCTCGTCGAGTCCCTTGTGCGGGCAACGGTTGCCAACGTCTTCCGCAGGACCTCACCCCCACTGCGAGGAGTTCGCCTTGGCGAACTCCCAAGCAACCGGAACGGTTGCCGCAACCCGAAGGGTTGCCAACGCCTCCGCGGGCCTCTCCTGTGGAACTCCCAAGAACGAACTTGCCAGGCACGCTTTCCGGCCTCAGGATGTCCTGGTCCGGGCTTCGATTTTCGGGGGCACGGAGGGAGTCGGGGAGTGGTACCTTGGGTCCATGAGACGCACTTCGAGTTCCTCTCGAACGGATGCCGACGCTGCGAGCCGTACGAACGTCGGCGTTCGCCGATGCGGGATGGTTGCGATGCTGGCGCTGGCGCTTGTCCTGCCGCTGTCGCCGGCCTGGGGTGAACCTCCCGACGCGGCCGAGATCGTCGGCAACGCCATCGACCTGTGGCGCGGGGGGAGTTCGTGGGCCACCGCGAAGATGACCATCCATCGGCCGACCTTCGAGCGAACGATGGAGCTCGAGTCGTGGACGCGGGGCGAGAAGGACACCCTGACCCGTTTCACGGATCCACCGAAGGATGCCGGCAACGCGCTGCTGAAGCTCGACGAGGACATGTGGATGTTCACGCCGAAGCTCAACCAGGTGATGAAGCTGCCTTCGAGCATGATGGGCCAGAGCTGGATGGGGTCGGAGTTCTCCTACGACGACCTGGCGAAGAGCGACCGTCTGGTCCTCGACTACGACCTCGAAGTGACCGCGGTGGACGTCGAGGACGATCACGAGGTCTACTCGATCCTGGCGACGCCGAAGGCCGACGCGCCGGTGGTCTGGGGCAAGCAGGAGCTCAGGATCCGCGACGACTGGATCGTTCTCGAACAGGTGTTCTTCGATCAGGACATGGAGCCCCTGCGCACGATGACGTCGGAGACGATCGCGCCGCTGGGTGGGCGTGTCTACCCGGTGGTGATGCGGATGACGACCCTCGAGGAGGAAGATCGCTGGACCGAGGTCGAGACCCTCGATGCCCGCTTCGATCTCGACCTGCCGAACGCGTTGTTCTCGCGCTCGAGCCTGCAGAACCCCCGACCCTGGAAGCCGCCGAAGGAGTAGCGACGAGGTGCTGATTTCGTTCGCCTGGCGCAACCTCTGGCGTCAGCCTCGCCGCACCGCGCTGACGCTCGCCGCGATGGCGGTGGCCGGGGCGGTGACGGTGTTCATGCTGGCGTTCCAACTCGGTTCCTACGCGACGATGATCGACAACACGCTGGCGGTGTTCGACGGTCACGGTCAGGTGCAGGCGCCCGGGTATCGCGACGAGCCCCGGATCGAAACGACGATCCCCGATCTCGACGCGGTGCTGCAGGCGACGGCCGCGGTCGAGGGGGTCGAGGCGGCGGCCCCTCGCGCCATGTCGTTCGCCGTCCTGGCGGTGGGCGAGGACAGCTACGGGTCGGCGATCGTCGGCGCCGACCCACAGAGGGAGCCGGCTCTTTCGACGCTCCCCGGTCGGGTCGTGGAAGGCCGCTACCTCGAGGGACTGGATTCCGCGGAGATCGTCCTCGGGGTGACGCTGGCCCGCAATCTCGGCGTCAGGGTCGGCGATGTGGTGAGTCTCCTCGGCAGCGACCTGAACGGGTCGGTGGCAGTCGATGCGCTGCAGGTGGTGGGCCTCTTCGAAAGCGGCGACGACGGGCTCGACAGACAGTTCTCGGAGATGCCTCTGGGGCGTTTCCAGGAGGCCTTCGCTCTCGAGGGGGCGGGGCATCTGGTGTCGTTCGTGGTCGAGGATCTCGGCCTGCTGGACGAAGTGGTCGGGCGAATCGAAAGCGCGCTGGCAGGGGAGTCCCTCGAGGTGCTGGACTGGAACGACACCAACCCCGGCCTGAAGCAGGCGATTCGGCTCGACATGACCAGTTCGGGACTGGTCTACGGCACGCTGATCGTGGTGGTCGCGTTCACGGTGCTGAATACGCTCCTGATGTCGGTGCTGGAGCGCACTCGGGAGTTCGGCACCCTGCTGGGCCTGGGGATCCGGCCGGCCCTGCTGGGTCGGGTGGTCTGGTGGGAGACGGCGATGCTGGCGGTGCTCGGACTCGGCGCCGGCACCCTCCTCGGTGGCGGACTGGCGATCTGGTTCAATCTGCATCCGATCACGTTCGGGGCTGTCGAGGGCCTGCTGGCCGAGTACGGCATGCAGGGCGGCTTGCGGCCGCGCGTCGACGCGCTGACCATGCTGGCCGGTCCGGCGATGCTGGGTCTGGCGGTGGCCGCCGCCGGAATGATCCCGGCTGCGCGCATCCGGCGACTGAACGCGATCGAGGCCATGCGCTCGGCGTGAGCGGCGGAACGATGTCGAAGGTCCTCCTGCTGTTGCCGATCGCGTGGCGCAATCTGTGGAGGAATTCGCGTCGCAGCCTGTTGGTGACGGTGTCGATCGCGGTGGGGGTCTGGTCGATGCTCTTCATGGGCGGGTTGATGAACGGTTGGTCGGTCAATACGGTCGACCAGGCGATCGACAATCTGACCGGGCACGGTCAGGTGAGGGCGCCGGGGTATCTCGACGATCCCGGCATCGATCGCACCCTGCCGCCGCCCTCGGGGGAAGCCCTGGCGATCCTCGAGAGGAGTCGCGTGAGCGCCTGGGCGACCCGGGTGGAAGTTCCCGGAGTGGTGCGTTCGGAGCGCGAGACCGGTCCGGTGACGGTGGTGGGAATCACCCCGCAGGACGAGGTCGGACTGTCGTTCATCGCGGGCGCGGTGGTCGAGGGGCGGACCCTGGAGGACGCCGACGATGCGGGTCTGCTGATCGGCCGCAAACTGGCCGAGCGCCTGCGCACCGGGCTCGGCAAGCGGGTGGTGGTGATGGCTCGCTCCGTCGACCGCGGCAGCGTCGAAAAGGGATATCGGATCGTCGGCATCTATGCCGGGGCCACCGAAGGTGTCGAGACCGCCTACGTCTTCGTGGGTCAGCGACGGCTGCAGTCCAACCTCGGACTGGGGGAGCGGATCACGGGCGTGTCGTTTCGGGTGGTCGACGAAGGCGCTCTCGAGCCGGTGGTGGCCGAGCTTCGCGACGCCCTGCCCGAGGCCGACGTGCGTCCCTGGAACGAACTGCTGCCGTTGACGGCGGCTCTGATCGACTTCTCCGACGGCATCATCTACCTGTGGATGGTGGTGATGTTCGTGGTGCTGGCGTTCGGGATCGTCAACACCCTCCTGATGGCCGTGATGGAGCGCAAGCGCGAGATCGGCCTGCTGCAGGCGCTGGGCATGAGACCGCGGCTGATCGTGCTGCAGGTGTTCCTCGAATCGGTTCTGCTGGTCGGGCTGGGCGTGGCAGCGGGCTTCGTGCTCGGGCAACTCACCCTGGCCTCGATGTCCGACGGCATCGACCTGAGTCGATTCTCGGCAGCCCGCGATTTCTGGGGCGGCGGATCGGTTCTGGTGCCGACGCTGAGCACTCGCATGGCCGTCGAGATGGCGATCTTCGTGTGGGTGATGGGCGTCGTCTCCAGCCTCTACCCGGCCTGGAAGGCCGCTTCCGAAGTGCCCCTCGAGGCGATCAGCACCGACTAGGAGAGGGGAGAACCCAAGTGTCGATTCTCGAATGCCGCAGGTTGAACAAGATCTTCCGCCAGGGAGACGAAGAGATCCATGCCGTTCGCGACATCGATCTGCGGGTCGAGGCCGGAGAGTTGGTCAGCCTGTCGGGGCCGTCGGGGTGCGGCAAGTCCACGCTGCTGCATCTGGTCGGAGGTCTGCTGCCTCCGACCTCGGGGGAGATCGAAGTCGACGGCCGACGCGTCGATCGACTGTCTCCGGGCGAACTGGCCGACCTGCGACTCGAGAAGATCGGTTTCGTCTTTCAGGCCTACAACCTGGTGCCGGTGCTCAGTGCTCGCGAGAACGTCGAGTTCATCCTGCAGCTGCAGGGAGTCGGTCGCGACGAGCGTCGCCGACGCTCGATGGAGGCGCTCGACATCGTGGGCGTGGCGGAACTCGCCGAACGTCGGCCGGCCCGGCTGTCGGGCGGCCAGCAGCAGCGGGTGGCGGTGGCGCGGGCTTTGGTGGGGCGTCCGGCGATCCTGATCGCCGACGAGCCGAGCGCCAACCTCGACTCGCACAACACGGAGTTGCTGCTCGAACGGATGACGCTGATCAACCGCGAACAGGGCACCACGATCCTGGTCGCCAGCCACGACCCGCTGGTGATCGATTTCACGCGCCGCAAGCTGCGGCTGCGCGACGGCGCGGTCGAGGCCGATGAGTCCGACTGAACGATGAGAGCCTCAGGCCTGCGTCGGTGGGTCGCCTCGTTCTCGGCCGGCCTGCTGCTCTGCCTGGTGGCCTCACCGAGCCCTGCCGAGTCCCCGGTGTCGGGCCACCTGAAGCTGTTCGCGCTGCCCGCCCTTGCCGGCGACGACTCGTTCGAGGAACAGCTGGGCTACGACTGGATGCTCGACGGTGCGCTCGACTTCCGGTTGATGTTCCAGGAAGAGGTCGGCAGGTGGCGGTTCGACCTGGCCTATCGGCTCTCGGGCCGAGCAGGTGACCAGACCGAGTCGGCGGCGCTGCTGGTGGGGGCCTTCCCCGACCTGGTCGAGCCACCCGCCGACTCGTGGTTCGACCTGCGCCGCGAGATCCATGCCGGCAGCCGATCGATCCTCGCTCATGAACTCGACCGGGCCTCGGTGAGCTACAGCACCCAGCATGCGGTGGCGAGAGTCGGGCGCCAGGCTCTGACCTGGGGCAACGGCGTCGTCTTCAAGACGATGGACCTGTTCACGCCGTTCAGCTTCGACGCCGTCGACGTCGAGTACAAGCCCGGGACCGACATGGTCTACGGCCAGTGGCTGTTCGATCGCGGCGACGACGTGCAGGGCGTCGTGGCGCCGCGCCGTGATCCCGCCACCGGCGAGGTCGAGTCGGCCCTCAGTTCCTACGCTGTGAAGTGGTACCGACCGGGCAGGATCGGCCTGGACGTGCTGGCAGCCGAGGACTGGGGCGACGGCGTGCTCGGCCTGGGGCTGACCGGCTCGGCCGGCGGTTCGGTGTGGCGAGTGGGCTCGACGGCGACGTTCCTCGACGGCGGCGAAACGGTGATCTCGGGCGTCGCCAATTGGAACAGCGCGTTCAGTTGGGGTGAGCGCGCAACGCAGTGGTTCGTGGAGGCCTACTGGAACGGTTTCGGCGTGCCTGGGAAGGGGCCGGATCTCTCCGAGTTGCCGGCCGCTCTGCAGGCGCGACTGCGCCGCGGTCAGGTGTTCGTGGTCAATCGGCCCTACCTGGTCTCGGGAGTCACGGTGCAGTGGACGCCGCTCCTGATGGTGAGCCCCAGCCTGATCGTCAACCTGCGCGACGGCAGTGTGTTCTCGGCGATCGAGGCCACCCGTGACCTGTCGCAACGGATGCTCTTCTCGGCTCGCCTCGATGCGCCGCTGGGCCCGTCGGGGACCGAGTTCGGCGGCCTGCCGCCGAGCGCCGACGCCGCGTTCGTGGTCGGCCTGCCCACGCGGCTGGTGGTGAAGCTGGCAGGCTACTTCTAGGCGACTGACGGCGTCGCGGGCGGCTCCTTCGCTCTTCCGGACCCCTGGGTCAGGAGGGACCGAACAGCGACTCCAGATAGGGGTTGAGGAAACGGCCGTCCGGATCGAGCCGCCGTCGGACGTCGTGGAAGCGCTGCCACTTCGGATAGAGGGATTCGAGGTCTCCAGGACTGTGGGAGTGCATCTTGCCCCAGTGCGGGCGGCCCTCGTAGCTGCGGAAGATCGCCTCGCAGTCGGCAAAGAAGGCCTCGTGCGGCAGGTCGGCGGCCTGATGGACCGACAGGGTGACGGTGTCGCGGCCGTGGGCGGGACTGAGGTAGGCGTCGTCGGCGGCCAGCGTCCGGTACTCGATCGGCCATTCGACGTCGGGATGCTTCTGGTCGATCAACGACCTGAGTTCGCCGAAGCAGGCGGCTCCGGCCGTTGCCGGCACGGCGAACTCCATCTCGTTGAACCGGAGGTCGCGTGCCGTCGGGAACACGATGTCGCTGTGGTCGATCACCTCCCCTTCGCGATCGTCGAGCGGGTCCGGATCGCGCTCGGTGATCTCGAGGCTCTTCATCAGGCAGCGATCGTGGCGGCGGGTCCAGAAGAACTCGAAGTGGCGCGTGGCCGCGATGCGGTCGCCGAGGCGTCCGAGGCACTCGTCGGCCGGCTCGAACCAGATCTTCTCGTGCAGACGGTAGGTGGGTCGCAGTTGCAGGCGATAGCGCGTCACGACGCCGAGGGCGCCGAGCGAGACGCGCAGGGCCAGGAGGGTCTCGAGGTCGTCGGGGCCGAGGTCGAGAACTTCGGCGTCGGCAGTCACCAGGCGCGCCCCCACGATGGCCGTCGACAGGTTGCCGAGTTCACGTCCGGTGCCGTGGGTGCCGGTCGAGAGAGCTCCGGCCAGCGACTGGCGGTCGATGTCGCCCATGTTCTCGAGCGCCAGGCCGCCGGCTCGCAGGGGAGCGCCGATCTCGTGCAGCTTGCTGCCCGCGAAGATCTCGGCCAGACCGAGTTCGGGATCGACCTTCGTCACGCCGCGCAGTCGGTCGAGGCTGATGAGGAGTTCGTCGCTCGAGCACAGCGGCACGAAGGAGTGACCCGAGCCGGTGACGCGGACGCGCTGGCGGGGGCGGTCGCGCAGCAGGGCTACCAGTTCCTCCTCGTTCGAGGGCTCTTCGCGCCTCTGGGGTCGGCAGGTGACGCTGCCCGACCAGTTCGTCCAGACGTCGGCGGTCCCGGCCATGGCTACTGCGACCTGCCGCGCCCGGCGATCGGCCACAGCTCGCTGACGAGACCGTCGACGACCGGGTGGTAGACGTCGAAGAGGTTGACGGTCGGATCGCAGTGAGGCACGAGAAGGCGGAGGGTGTCGCCGAGTTCGACCGGTCGGCTGGGTGCGTCGAGTCGGAGGATGCCGTGCTCGTCGCCTCCCCAGCGATAGGCGATGCCGTCGATGCCGACCACCTCGGGCAGGACGGTGTCGGTGGCCATCGACTTGAAGCCGGCGTCGACGGTGATGAATCCAGGATCGGGCTGCGAGATCGCGGTGGCGAGCACGAAGAGCGAAGGCTCGAAATGGTCGAGACGGTCGCCCGCCGGGCCGCCGATATCGCGGTACTCACGGTCCATGAACAGGTACGAGCCGACCTGCAGGTCGGTGAATTCGTCGAGGCCGGGGTCGATGTCGAAGGTGCCGGTACCGCCGCCGGTGAAGATCTCGATCTCGTGGCCGGCGCTCTCGATCGCGTGTCGGGTCTCGAAGCAGCGGGCCAGCGCCTCGATGTTGCTCTCCTTGCGTTTCTTCCAGCCTTCGACGTGCATGATGTGTCCGGCGTAGGCCTGCAGACCCCGGACTCGAAGGCCTTCGAGGTCGAGCACCCGCTGGTAGAAGTCGACGGCCGGCGCTCCCGGCGTGACGCCGGTGCGACGAATGCCCGGGTCGAGGTCGACCAGCACTCCGACCGTCACGCCGCGCTCTCGGGCCCGTCGATCGAGCAGGGTGGCGCCGAGATCGCTGTCCACCACGATCATGAAGTCGGGGTCGCGTTCGGCCAGGGTCACCACGCGTTCGACCTTGTCCGCGGTCACCACCGGAGAGGTCACCAGCAGCGGTCCGACGCCGGCCGCCTGCATGACCTCGGCTTCGCCCACCTTGGCGGCGCAGATCCCGACCGCGCCGCCGCTCAACTGGCGATGAGCCAGGTGAGGGCATTTGTGGGTCTTGGAGTGGGGACGCAGTCCGATCCCCGCCTCGCGCGCGTGCTTCGCCATGCGTTCGAGGTTGCGGTCGAGCGCGGCGACGTCGACCACCAGCGCCGGCGTCGGCACGCGCTCGAGTTCGAGGGGCTCGGCCAGTTCGATCGGTCCGAAGCCGTGGGTGGCTGCCCTGGTTTCGTGCAATGGCATCTCCGGGTTCATTCGACTGCGCGACGGTAGCGGGTCTTCACGAGGTGGTCGTCCAGGACTTCGGTGCTCACATGCTCGAAACGGCGGATCGACCGACCGGCTCCGAAGAGCGGGATGCCGGCGCCGAGGAGAACGGGAACCCGGGTGAGGGTCATGGTGTCGATGAGGTCGGCGTCGAGGAATCCGCCAATGGTCTGGCCGCCGTCGATGTAGAGCTCCCTGTGGCCCTCGGCGCGCAGCGAATCGATCAGCCGTGCGGGCGTGGAGTCGACGACGCGTGCATGTTGCCGGATGCTGTCGGGAAGCTCCTGGAGCGTGCGGCTGAGAACGAAGACGGGAAGCTCGTAGGGCCAGTCGGGGAAGGACAGGACCTTCTCGAAGGTCTTGCGCCCCATGACGATGGCGTCGATCTGCGCGATGAAGTCGGCCCAGCCCCAGTCACTGCCGGTGGGATTGGGGATGGCCTCGAGCCAGTCGAGACTGCCGTCCTCGGGAGCGATGAAGCCGTCGAGGCTGGTCGCGATGTAGACGTGATTGGCCACTGTGCGGAGGGACGCCCTCCGAGGCGACCCACCGCCATCGTATGGCAGAATTCAGAAACCGCGATGCGGGGGGATTCGCGGCAGGCGCGGGGCCTCGACCGTGAGCGCGCACAGCGACTGGCGCCGTGCCATGGCCGCAGTGCGCGATTCGCGCTGCAGGACGGTGACGAGATAGGCCAGGTCGATGATCGGCGGCGTCAGTGTAGAGCGCCGAGCTCGGCGGACAGGAGCGTGGAGCAATTGGGGCATGCGATGGCCCTCCCTCGTCTGGGTAGCGTGGATGTGAAGTTGACCCGCGTGCGCAGCATGCGGATGACCTTGAGGTTGTAGATGGCTTCCTGACAGGCAGGGCAGATCACCGGGGCTTCGAGCGTGAACTCGGCCTCGGCACTCTCGCCTTCCTGTTCGGCGACTCCGAATCGCGGTGGTTCAGCGGGCATCATGGTTCGTCCTCCTCGGCGTGAAAGGCCCGTGGGAGTCGACAATTTTTGTAACTCTCGTATCCATTTCTTGCCTGTTTCGGAAGGTCAGATCTCTATTTCGAAGGAGTCGGGTGGTCCGCTGGGCCCTGATTCCATGGGGACTCTTGGATTTGCGGCCGATTTCGCTTCGCATTCGGGAGATTGAAATTGCAACATCGCTGCCAGCTTCGGTGGGTGCCATTCTTCGGCCCTTGCCGTCGGCTCGAGCCGCGACGTCAGGCGAGCGTTCTCGGCCGTTCGGAGAGGGCGAGGTCCCCTGCGCGGGTCCCGCACTGGGCTGGGCGGGCCGGGATCGTCGGCACGCCGGGATCGTCGGCACGCCGGGATCGTCGGCAAGCCGGGATCGTCGGCAAGCCGGGATCGTCGGCGGGCCGGGATCGTCGGCAAGCCGGGATCGTCGGCAGGCCGGGATCGTCGGCAGGCCGGGATCGTCGGCACGCCGGGATCGTCGGCAAGCCGGGATCGTCGGCAAGCCGGGGTCGTCGGCGGGTCGGGTCAGCGCGGCGGTATCGGCAGGTCGAAGATCAACACTTCGACTTCGTCGCCCGGTTGGGGAGACGAATGGGCTGGAACCTGGAGCAGGGCCGTGCCGTGGGCGTAGGCCGCGACGTCGTGGGATCCCTGAGGCTGGCTGGCGCTGACCTCGAGGCCCTCGGCGCCGCCCCGGACCGTTGCCGGCAGGTAGAGGTTGCGGCCGTGGGCCGGACGGATCTCGTTGACCAGCACGGCCTTGCGGGCACCCGACCAGAAGGCGTCGCAGCGACCGGCGAGTCGATTGAGCAGCGGACGCACGAAGAGCCAGAAGCCGATCATCGCCGAGGCCGGGTTGCCGGGCAGGCCGAAGACCCAGCCTCCCGGGTGCTTCGCCACCACCAGGGGCTTGCCCGGTTGGATGGCAACGCCGTTGACCAGCACCTCGCAGCCGGCGCGATCGAGTTCGGCCTCGACGAAGTCGAACTCACCCATCGAGACGCCGCCGCAGATCAACAGGACGTCCGACTGCAGTCCGCGAGAGATCATCGCGCCGAGTTTCTCAGGGTCGTCGGGGGCGATGCCGAGGCGGTTCGGTAGGCCGCGCGTGGCCTCGACGGCCGCGGAGAGGAAGTCGGTGTGGGAATCCCGCAACTGTCCGGGCGCCGGCGTCAGGTCGGGTGCGACGACCTCGTCGCCGGTCGGCAGGATGGCCACGGTCGGGCTGCGGTGGACCTCGACCCTGGCGATGCCGTGGGTCGCGAGCAGGCCCAGCGCGGCCGGCGTGAGGAAGGCTCCCGGGCCGAGCAGTTCAGCACCGCGCTCGAGAACCTCGCCCCGCCGACGAATGTGGGCGCCCGCCGTCGGCATTTCGTCGACCACGACGCGTTCCGTTCCACCGTCGGTGTTCTCGATCGGCGCCACCCGGTCCGCGCCTGCGGGAACGATCGCTCCGGTCATGATTCGAGCGGCCTGACCCGCAACGATCTGCGCTCCCGGAGAGTCGCCGGCGGCGATCGTCGCGGTGACCGAATACCCGTCGTGCTCGCCGGAGAGTGCGTAGCCGTCCATCGCCGAAACGTCGGCGAAGGGCACGTCGACCGTTGCCGCGACGCCGGTCGTCAGGACCGCTCCGGCGGCCTCGGGGCGCGAACGGTCCTCTCCCGCAAGCGCATCGAGGCGTTGGTCGATGCGGTTCCAGGCTTCCTGAGCGGAGATCATGGTCGGACTCCCGAAGGCTTGTTCCCGGTCGCCGGAACTCCCGGAGCGGCCGCGGTGGCGGGCCCTTCGCGGGGCCCCAGCCTCGGCCGGCAATGCTATACTGTGCGACTCACTTCGGGCTCGCCGGTGGGCTCGCCGACCCTCCGTCAGGAAGACGCCGTCGGCGCTCGCGGGAGCCATGAAGAACAGAAGAGGCCCGTTCCATCGGGTCGCGGAGAGCACAATGCCGATCTATGAGTATCAGTGTGAGAAGTGCCAGGAGCGCAGGGAGGAGATGCAGGGAGTCAACGACCCCCTGCTCGAGACCTGCCCCAGCTGTGGCGGCAAGCTGCGAAAGTTGATGTCGGCGCCGGCCTTCCAGTTCAAGGGCAGCGGCTGGTACGTGACCGACTACGGCAAGGGTGGCTCGACCGGCACCAAGTCGTCGGGTGGCGACTCGGGCGACAGTTCGGGCGACAGCTCGAGTTCGTCGTCCAGTGACGACAGCTCGGCCAAGAAGGTCGAGTCGAAGCCCGATTCCACCTCTTCGGGTTCGAAGGAGAAGTCGGCCTGACCCAGAGGGTTTTCGGGCGCGTTCTCCGGCAGGCCGCCGACAGTCTTCAGTGCGACGGCAGGGTCGCCCTGTGCCAGATCATTCGCAGCGAGGGTTCGACCCCGGGCAAACCGGGTTGGAAGATGCTGGTTCGCGAAGACGGCACTGCTGAAGGCAACCTGGGTGGTGGAGCCTTCGAAGCGCTGGTGGTGGCCGACGCGCGACAGCGTCTGCTGGAACCCCACCCCGAAGCC
This sequence comes from Thermoanaerobaculia bacterium, assembly GCA_942492505.1. Classification (GTDB taxonomy): domain Bacteria; phylum Acidobacteriota; class Thermoanaerobaculia; order Multivoradales; family Multivoraceae; genus CALOFD01. The sequence continues at coordinate 125,065 of CALOFD010000042.1, read as the reverse complement.
GAGGTGAAGCGCTACTATTTCACCGAGAAGGCGGTCCGCGGAGAACCCACCGGAATGGTCTGCGGCGGAATGGCGGAGGTTTTTCTCGAAGTGATGACAGCGACTCCGGTGTTGACGATCTGTGGAGGCGGTCCGGTCGGCCAGGCGCTGGCCGCCGCCGGCGAAGTCGCGGGCTACGACCTGGTGGTCGCGGAGGATCGGGCGGAGTTCAGGCAGGACTCCCTGTTCCCGGCCGCAACGACCTGTGTCGAGGTCGATCGGAACTACAGCCAGGACTTTCTCTCGGCAGTGCGTGAGCGAGAACTCTACGTTGCCGTCGTGACGCGCTGTTGGGAGACCGATTCGGCCGCCCTGGCGGCGGTCCTCCGACAGCAGGTGCCGCACCTTCGCTACGTCGGCGTCCTCGGCAGTCGTCGCAAGATCGTCCGTGTTCGGGAGGAAGTGGAACGCCAGGGTCTGGCCCTCGACGGTGTCGATCTCAGGGCCCCGATCGGGTTGCCTCTCGGCGGCGACAGCCCGGGAGAGATCGCGATTTCGATCCTCGCCGAGATCCAGCAGTTGCGCTACGCGGCGCAGGAGCGGGCAGGTCCGACAGCCAGGCGCCTCCCGACGAGCAGCAGCTCGACGATTTCCTCGAGCGTGCCGGCTGATCGCCAAGCTCAGTTGGCGAGTTCGTCGCCTTCGGTCTCGTCGTCGTCCGACGACCGACCGCGGCCGGTGAGATTCGCCTTCTTGGCGTAGTAGCGGAACGACCGGAAGGTCATCTGTAGAAGCTCGGCGGCCTGGGTCTGGACCCAGTCGGTTCGTTCCAGGGCCTGGACCATCAGGTCGCGCCGGATCTCTTCGAGATGCGCTTCGAGATCGAGTCCGTCCCTGGGCAGCAGGGTCGGCGATGCACTCGAGTGACTGCCGGTACGGATCTGCGCAGGCAGATCACCGGCATCGATCGCTTCGCCGGTGCTCAGAGCCATGGTGCGCTCGACCAGGTTCTCGAGTTCCCGGACGTTGCCGGGCCAGTCGTAGCGCTCGAGTTGCTCCATGGCGCGTTGGGTGATCCGCACGCGTTCGATGCCGAGTTGTTCGGAGAACTTTCCGACGAAGTAGTCGACCAGCAGTGGGATGTCTTCTCGCCGGTCGCGCAGCGGCGGCAGGTTCACCGGAATGACGTTGATCCGGTAGTACAGGTCTTCGCGGAAGTCTCCCTGCTCGACCAACTGGGCGAGGTCCCGGTTGGTAGCGGCGATGATGCGGGCGTCGACGGATTCCTCTGCGGTGCCTCCGACCTTGCGCAGGGTCTTCTCCTGCAGGACGCGCAGCAGCTTGACCTGCATGGCCGGCGTCGTCTCTCCGATCTCGTCGAGGAACAGCGTGCCACCGCTGGCCTCCTGGAAGAGTCCGGGCTTGGTCTTGACCGCACCGGTGAAGGCGCCGCGCTCGTGGCCGAAGAGTTCACTCTCGAGCAGGTTTTCGGGCATCGCGCCGCAGTTCACCGACAGGAACCGGTTCTGGGCTCTCGGCCCGGCGAAGTGGATGGCGCGTGCGATCAGCTCCTTGCCGGTGCCGCTCTCGCCGTGGATCATGGCGGTGGACGAGGTCTTCGACACCCGCTCGATCAGTGAGAAGACCTGCTGCATGCGGGGACTTCGGCCGATGATGTTGGAGAAGGTGTACTTGCCCTCGAGTTCGCGCCGCAGGTACTGGTTCTCGTCGACCAGGGAAGTCTTCTCCAGCGCCTTCTGGACCAGGATCTTGAGTTCCTCGACGTCGAAGGGCTTCGAGACGTAGTCGTAGGCCCCGAGCTTCATGGCCTGGACCGCCGTGTCGCTGGAGGTGTAGGCGGTCATCATGATGACGTTCGAGCGCTCGTCGGCGCTGCGGATCTCCTTGAGGAGGTCCATGCCGCTTCCCTCGGGCATCATGATGTCGCACAGCACGAGGTCGAAGGAGCCGTTGGCCAGTTCGCGTCGCGCGTGGGTGAGGGACGAGACCGGGGTGACTTCGTAGCCCTCGTCGCGAAGCATGAGGGCCAGGAAGTCGAGCAGGTTCTTCTCGTCGTCGACGACCAGGATATGAGCTGTCACGTCACGCCTCCGCATCGAGCGCCGGCTCGTTCGTGGTTTCCACCGGCAGCACGACGCTGACGGTCGTACCCTTGCCGACGGCACTCTCCACGGAGAGGTCTCCCCGGTGCTCCTCGACCAGACGATACACGATTGCCATGCCGAGTCCGGTGCCGCCGTGGAAGCTGGTCTTGAAGGGCAGGAAGAGGGTGCGCCGCTCCTCGGCCGTCATTCCGCGGCCGGTGTCGCGGAACTCGATCCGATAGTGGCCGCCGTCGAGAGTGCCGCGAACGACCAGCCGGCCGCCCTGGGGCATCGCCTTGAGGGCGTTACGCGAGAGGTTCCAGAAGATCTGGGAGACCTGGTCCTTGTCGGCCACGATCTCGGCGCTCTCGGGTTCGAGCTCGATGTCGATCTGGTGGTCGCGGTGCAACTCCTCGCTGTTGCGCAGCAGGTCGACGTTCTCGCGCAGCATGGCGGCGATATCGAAGGCCGAAGCCGACATCTCGGTGGGACGGGAGAACCTGAGGAAGCCCTCGATCGTCCGGTCGAGGCGTCCGCTCTCCTTCTTGATGATTTCGAGCAGTTGACCGGAGGAGCCCGCCTGCGGATTGCCGGCGAGCATCTGGGCCGAGCCCGAGATGGCGGCGAGTGGATTTCGGATCTCGTGCGCGATGCCCGCCGACAGCTCGCCGATCGCGGCCATTCGATCCTTCATCCGGACCTCCTGCTCGAGCTGCCGAAATCGCGTGACGTCCTGGAACATGACGATGAAACCACGCTGGCCGCCTTCGTCCTCGAGCAGCGGAGTCGCGTGGTAGCCGACGATGTAGGTCTGGCCGTTCGGCCGGCGCTGGCTCGATTCCTCGCGCTGGCGACCGAAGAGATGGCTGGCACGCACGAGTCGCCGCCACTGCTCTTCGTTGCAGACCCCGACTTCGTAGACCGGCTGTCCGACGATCTCTTCGATGTCGCGTTGCAGGAGTCCGATGCCGGCGGGATTGATGGTTTCGACGATCCCCCTGGGATCGGTGGTGATCAGACCGCTCGACAGCGAGCGCGTGACGTCGCGGTGGAAGCTCTCGAGCTTGTCCAGGTCCTCCTGCTTCTGCTCGAGTTCGAGCTCGATCCGGGTCATGTTGCGCGAGACGTAGGAGACGAGCAAAGCCACCGCGTTGAAGCCGAGAAGGTGGATGACCAGGTTGTAGGTCAGGAAGCTCGACTGGGGCGCAACGTTGCCGGCGGGCTGAATCCATTCGTTGGTCAGGGCGAGGACGAGACTGGCGTAGAGCGCCCAGGCGAGGTTTGCCAGCACGAGGTCGATGCGCCGCGGCAGCAGGATCGAACCCACGGCGATGACGACGAGATAGAGCAGCGAGAAGGCGCTGGATGCGCCGCCGAAGTAGTAGACCAGGCCGGTGACGATCAGGAGGTCACCGACCAGTTGCAGGAAAGCCTGGGCCTGCGGCGCGGCGCTGGTTCGCAGCAGGCCGATGTAGAGCAGGCTCAGGCCGTAGGTGCCCGCCGCCAGGTAGTAGAGGAAGCGAGGTCCGGCGTCGCTGGTTCCGAGTCCCGGCAGGTAGAGCACATACGGCAGCACCATGCTGGTGATCGCCACCATGCGGATGGCGATCAGCCACTTCAGCTGCTGGTGGGTGCGCGACACCTGATGGATCTCCCGGGCCTGCCGGGGCGAGCTATCCGATGTACTGCAGGATCGAGTACATCGGCAGATACATGGCAGTGACGATGGTACCGATCACGCCGCCGAGGAAGACGATCATCAGCGGTTCGATCAACTTCATCAGGCCGGCGACGGCCGTGTCGACCTCGTCCTCGTAGAAGTCGGCGATCTTCGAAAGCATCTGGTCGAGGGCGCCGGTCTGCTCACCGACGTTGATCATCGAGACGACCATCGGCGGGAAGATCTTGGTCTGGCCGAGCGGCTCGCTGATGGTCTTGCCCTCTTCGACGCTCTTGCGAACCGCCATGATGCCGTCTTCTACGATCGCATTGCCCGAGGTTCGGGCCGTGATGGCCAGGCCGTCGAGGATCGGGACGCCTGACGAGGTGAGGGTCGAGAGAGTTCGACAGAAGCGGGCGATGGCGATCTTCAAGAGCAGCGAACCGAGGACGGGCGCACGAAGCAGGGTGCGGTCGATCATCCGCCGCCCGTTGTGGGTCTTGTAGTAGCGCCCGATCAGGATCGACAGCAGGATCAGGCCCACGAAGATGAAGATGACGTAGCGGCCGACGAAGTTCGATGCTGCGATGACGACTCGCGTCAGGTAGGGGAGATCGGCGCCGAGACCGGCGAACAACTGGGAGAAGACCGGGATGACCTTCCACAGGATGATGAACAGCACGAAGGCCGAGATCGCCACGACGGCGACCGGATACATCAGGGCGGACTGCACCTGCTGCTTGAGCCGGACCGCCTTCTCGATATAGACCGACAGGCGCTGCAGGATGATGTCGAGAATACCGCCGGCCTCACCGGCGCTGATCATGTTGACGTAGAGGTTGTCGAAGGCGACTGGATGCTTGGCGAGAGCGTCGGCCAGCGAGGCGCCCGATTCGACGTCGACGCGCACCTGCTGGATGATCTCCTTGAAGGGCTTGTGCTCCTCCTGGGTGCCGAGCAGTTCGAGACACTGCACCAGCGGCAGACCGGCGTCGAGCATGACCGAGAACTGACGGGTGAAGATCGCCAGCCGTTTCGAGTTGATCCGGACGGGCAGCTTCGGAATGAGTGGGATCTGGCGGCCGCGTTCGCGGATCGTCGTGACGGTGATCTGCTGGCGGCGCAGGGTGGCAACGGCTGCGTTGCGGGAGTCTGCCAGCAGGACGCCCTGTTGAAGCTGTCCCGAGCGGAGCTTTCCCTTCCAGATGTAGCGCGGCATCGACTATCTCCTGGCGGCGGGTGCGTTGGAGGCCGGCAGCCCTACGGCAGTGGGGCCGCGATTGATGATTTCCTGTAGTTCCTCGGGCATCGAGGAACGGGTCAGCGCGAGCTGAAGATTGATCATGCGCCGGAAGTAGAGGGTGGCCAGCGACTGGTTGAAGGTCTGCATGCCGTGCTTGGCCTGACCGGTCTGCATCATGCCGTAGATCTGGTGGATCTTGTCTTCACGGATCAGGTTGCGGATGGCCGGATTCGGCACCAGGATCTCCATCGCCATGCAGCGGCCGGAGCCGGAAGCCTTGGGCAGCAACGACTGGCAGAGAATGCCCTCGAGGACGAACGACAGCTGAACGCGGATCTGCGACTGCTGGTGGGCGGGGAAGATGTCGATGATCCGGTTGATGGTCTGGGCCGCCGAGTTGGTGTGCAGGGTGGCGAACGTGAGGTGACCGGTCTCGGCCAGCCGCAGCGCCGACTCGACCGTCGTGTGATCGCGCATCTCACCGATCAGGACGATGTCGGGGTCCTGGCGCATGGCGGAGCGCAGTGCATTGCCGAAGCTGTGGGTATCCGATTCGAGCTCGCGCTGATTGACGATGCAGGACTGATGGGAGTGCAGGTACTCGATCGGATCCTCGATCGTGACGATGTGTTCGTGGCGTTCGCGATTGACCTTGTCGATCATGGCGGCCAGGGTGGTCGACTTACCGGAGCCGGTCGGGCCGGTCACCAGGACAAGCCCGCGCGGCTTGTCGCACAGGCGCTCGACCACCTGCGGGACCCCGAGTTCGCGGAAGGGACGAATCTCGTGCGGAATGAGCCTGAAGGCGGCGGCGATGGCGCCGCGCTGGTGGAAGACGTTGGCGCGGAAGCGGGCCAGTCCCTTGATGCCGAAGGAGAAGTCGATCTCGAGCTGCTCCTCGAGCTTGTGCTTCTGGGTGTCGGTGAGGATCGAGTAGACGAGCTGCTTGGTCTCGCTCGCGGACATCGGCGGCTCGGCGAGCGGATGGAGCACGCCGTCGACCCTCACCTGGGGCGGCGAATGGGTCGTGATGTGGAGATCACTGGCCCCTTCCTGCACGGTTTGGCGCAGAAGCTGGTTCAGGGTCGCGGGCATGATGCTGTCCTCGAATCAGAGCATCGACAAGTGTACAACAACGTATAAGTAAACGAAAAGTCGAGTGTGTGACGGAACTCTGCCGGCCCTGGTGGTCGGGTCGCGCCGACCGGACCGGCTACGCCTGAAGACGCACTCGGCTCCCGTCGTCGCTCGCCCACCCGGCGCTTGCGGCAGCGCGGGGCGTGCGGCCGGTGGACCGGGCGAGGAGCTTTCCGCTAGGACGCGTCCGATTCGGCCGCGTCGGCGGCTGCGGCGTCCGGTTGGCCGGCGCTCGCGCCGTAGGCCTCGACCTCGCCGATCATGAGGAGGAGCTCGTTGAGTCGCTCGGAAGAGTTCTCCTGACCCGCCTCCGGATAGCGATAGAAGACCTGCAGCGTGGCGTTGCGGTCGGGGTGCAGCGCCGTGATCCGGATCTCCTCGTGCAGCACGCCGTCGTGGTCGAACTGGCCGCGCGAGTAGAACGCCGGACGGCCGTCGGGCATCATGAGCTCACGATTGCCCTTGAAGTCGCCGGCAGGGCGAGCCTCGTAGATGTCTCGTTGCGCGTTGACGATCTCGACCAGGTTGATGCCGCCGCTCTCGGTGGGTCCGATCTCGAACCACAGTCGAGCCGTCGTGCCGTCTTCGGAGACCCGACGGAACTCGAGCGTCTCGTCGTCGTTGGCGACCATCTGGAATTCGGTCGACATGTCGGCGATCGTGAGTCCCAGCCCCGGGTTCTCGACTCTCCACACTTCGACCGTTTCCTCCTCGGGCTCGGCCTTCGGACCGCAGGCCAGGGTGGTGGGCAGCAGGACGGTGAGGCAGAGGATCAGGGGACGCAATCGCATGGCACTCTCCGGGTCGTTCTCAGGCTTCGCATGATACCCGCTGGCCTCCATGGCGAGAGGGATCGCGTGGTAATTTGGCCGCCCATGGCGCCGCTCTTCATCACCTTCGAAGGTCTCGACGGCAGTGGCAAGACCACCCACCTGCGCCGGGTCTTCGAGTGGTTCGAAGTCGAGGGGATCGACGCCCGCATGACCCATGAGCCCGGCGGCACTCCGGTCGGCGAGGAGATCCGGCGTGTGTTCAAGGATCGCCGTGCGGTGATCGACGGCGTGACCGAGTTGCTGCTGGTGTTCGCCAGTCGGCGTCTTCATCTCAAGGAAGTGATCGAGCCGGCGCTTGCGGCCGGCAACCACGTTCTGTGCGACCGCTTCACCGACTCGTCCTACGCCTACCAGGGCAGCGGGCGTGGTCTGCCGTTCGAAACCATCGACCGCATCGACGAGATCGCGACGGGCCGACGCCGACCGGATGTGACGCTGCTCTTCGATCTCGAACCGGAGACCGCTCGCGGACGTGGCAGCGACCGCGGCGGCGCCGATCGTCTCGACGCTGAAGTGCTGGCCTTCTACGAACGGGTGCGGCGCGGCTTTCTCGAGCGTGCCGCGGCCGAGCCCGAGCGCATCCGGTTGATCGATGGCTCGGGGGGAATCGAGGAGACCTTTGCCTTCGTGCGTGAAGCCCTGGCTTCGCTGATCTCGAGAACCGACTGATGCGTCCCGATCCGGCCATTCTCCGCCTGGCCCAGGAGGGCCGCCTCTATCCGTCCGTGATCCTGCACGGCGCCGGCCAGGATGAGCGCATGGAGGTGGCGATGTCGGTCGCGCGAACGCTGCTCTGCGAGAACCGCCCGCAGACCCCGGAGGATTGCAAGTGCCGGCACTGCTCGCGGCTGGCCTGGCCCCGGCAACCGGAACGATTCCACCCGGACCTCCACGTTCTCGAACGCGACCTGCGAACGGCGACGTCTGCCGAGGCCACCCGCAGCCTGCTGCGCAACGCCCAGTTGTCGCCGTTCGAGGCTCGGGGTCAGGTCTTCATCGTGGCTGAAGCCGAGACGCTCTCGGGCGAGGCCGCCAACACTCTTCTCAAGATCCTCGAGGAGCCGCCCGAGTCGGCGCCGAGAAACTTTCTCCTGCTGTGCCCGAGCCCCGACGTTCTGCTACCCACCCTGAGAAGCCGTTCGATGAGTGTCTACCTGGGAAGCCAGGCGATGCCGGAGTCGGACGCGGTCGCGGACCTTTCGGAGTCGGTGAAGAAGACGATCGACGCCTGGGTCGAGAGCGGATCGGACGCCTGGCTGCTCGGTCTGCCGACGGTTCTCCTGTCGGTCTCGAAGTGGGACGAGCCGCGAGCCGTGGATTCCTGGGTTCTCGTGTCTTCGGCGCTGGTGGCGGCTACGCGAGACGCCGACTGGCCGCGAGCCGTGAGCCGGGGAGTGCTCGAGCTGGCCGATGACCTGCTGCACGCTGCCCCCGCCATGCGGCGTCGTTCGATTCCCGCCCAGAGAATTCTGGAGGGTCTGGTGGCCCGCCATCTCGCGGCGGTCGCCGACCGCTACCCGGAGAGGATCGGCGCCGTCGGCTGATAGCATCCGCCCCGCGTCCCGCAGCCGTAGAGGAGGCATCGGTCTGCGGATTCACCGCAGCCTTCGAACACCGCAAGCTCTCGTTCGGCGACGCCGAGAATCGAACCCCGTGCAGTCGAAACGGTGCGACTTCGCAGCCAGGAGAATCCCGACATGAAGAATCCAACCGAACGCTCCGAGAAGCACGCCCCCTTGCGCCGCTGGATGGTGCTCTCCTCCTTCGTCCTCCTCGTTGCCGTCGTGTTGGTCGTACTGCCGGGCATGGCCGCCGAGAAGGATCTCCCCGGGGTGGTGGCGACCGTCAACGGTCAGCCGATTCTCGCGGAAAGTGTCGAGGAGTCGGTGGTCGATCAGCTCGATGCGGTGGCGATGGAGCGGCTCAAGTGTGAGGTCGACGCCGATCGCACCCGCCACGAGGTCGTCGAGGCGGCGACGGAGCGTGCCATCCGACGTCAGCTGCTGACCCTCGAGTCCGAGGATCGCGGGCTGACCGAGAACGAGATCGTCGCGGAGATCCGAACGAACGCCGGCACGGTCACCGATGCGGATGTCGACGCCTGGTGGAACGCGAACGGAGCGCGGGTCAATCGACCTCGCGAGCAGGTCGAGGGTCAGATCCGCCAGCTGCTCGAGCGCGATCGCCTGCAGGCCGCCGAGGCCGCCCACTTCGATGCGCTGCGCGAGAAGTACGAGGTCGAACTCCTGCTCGACGCCTTCCGGCTCGAAGTCGCCGCCGACGGCTTCCCCGCCAAGGGCGCAGCCTCGCCGGCCGTCACCATCGTCGAGTTCTCCGACTTCCAGTGCCCCTACTGTGCCCGCGTCACCCCGACGCTCGACCGCGTGATCGCCGACTACGGCGACCAGGTCCGCCTGGTGTTCCGCAACTTCCCCCTCTCGAACCACCCCCAGGCCCGCAAGGCGGCTGAAGCCGCCCTGTGCGCCGAAGAGCAGGGCAAGTTCTGGCAGATGCACGACCTCATGTTCGCCGAGCAGTCGGCCCTCGGCGTGCCCGAGCTCAAGGAAAAGGCCACCCGCCTCGGCCTCGACACGGCAGAGTTCACCACCTGCCTCGACTCCGACAAATACGCCCGCCAGGTCCAGGCCGACCTCGAAGCCGGCCAGGTCGTAGGCGTCAGCGGCACCCCCGCCATGTTCATCAACGGCCGGTACTTGTCCGGTGCGGTTCCCTACGAGGATGTGGCGGCCCTAGTTAGGGACGAACTAGGGCGGCGTTAGGGCCGGGCGCGGATCGCGGCAACCGTTCCGGCCCGCGGAGGCATAGCGGAGCTATGTCGCACAAGGGGACGAACGAGCATTCGGCGAGATTGGGGTGGGAGTTCGCGCCAGCGAACTCCTAAGCAACCGGAACGGTTGCCGCGATCCGCGCCCTAATAGTAGTCGGCGCAGCTTAGGAAGTAGCCACACACAGGATCAGGGCAGAAGAGTTTGCACTTGCGCTCCTCGAGCCTGCTGCTGCAGATCGGACAGGTCCTCATGACGGTCTCCGCCGTGACGCTGGGGGTCTTCGGGCGTCGCGTGTGCTGGAGGACCCGGGCCTTTTCGGGGGGCTGTTCCATGCTTCAACCCTACCGGATTCGTTGTTTCGCCGTGATAACTTTCGCGCCGCCATGAAGGCGCTCATCCTTGCTGGCGGCAGCGGCACCCGCTTCTGGCCCGCGAGCCGTCACCGGCGCCCCAAGCAGTTGCTCGACGTTCTCGGCGGTCGATCCTTCCTGCGGCGGACGCTCGATCGTCTGCTGCCGATGCTGGAACCGAGCGACGTCTGGATCTGCACCGGGGAGCATCTGGTCGAAGAGGTGGCCGCGCAGTTGCCGGAGGTTCCTCGCGATCAGATCCTGGCCGAGCCGCTGGGGCGCAACACCGCCCCGGCGATCGCCTGGACGTTGCTGTCGCTTTCGCCCGAGGACCGCGACGAGGTGGTGGTGTCGTTGCATTCGGACCACTGGATCGCCGATGAGGAGGCCTTCCGCTCCAGCCTCCAGGACGCCGTCGATTCGGTGGCCGCCGACAACCGGGTGATGGCTCTCGGGGTGCGGCCCCGCTGGGCTGAGACCGGCTACGGCTACATGGAAGTCGGCGCGGCAGTCGACGCGCAACGCGGGGTGTTCGCGGTGGAGGAGTTCCTGGAGAAGCCGGAGCTCGCCCTGGCCCGGCAGTTCTTCGAGGGCGGTCGTCACGTCTGGAACTCTGGGATCTTCCTGTTCCAGGCAGGTCGACTGTTGGCAGACTTGGAGCGCCTGCAGCCGACGCTGATGTCGAAGCTCGGCGAGTTGGCCGGGGGCGCCGATCTCGCCACCACCTACGCGGCGCTCGAGTCGATTCCGATCGACACCGCGGTGATGGAACGACTCGACGAGATGGCGACGGTGGTTCTCGACTGCGGCTGGAGCGACGTGGGTTCGTGGGACGCGCTGGCCGGGATCCTCGATTCCGACGCCGACGGCAACGCGATCCACGGTCGGGCGATCGCCGTCGACTCTCGCGACAACGTCCTGTGGTCGGAGGGCACGACGATCGCCGTCCTCGGCGTCGAGGGCCTGGCGGTGGTGGAAACCGAAGGAGCCGTGTTGGTGATCCCCAAGGAGCGCGCCCAGGACGTCCGCGAAATCGTTGCCGAACTGCGCCGCAGCGGGCGCGACGATCTTCTCTGAGGCGAGGGGGAGGGCCGTCGACTTGCGTCCGAACCGACATAGCGCGGAGGGAGAGACCCTGAGCCTGGCTCGAGGCGAAGTCGCCCTCGATCGGATCGGCGAAGTGCTCGAGGACACCGCCCCGCGGCTCGAGATCGAGATCGGTTTCGGCACCGGCATGTATCTGCTGAGGCGCTCGGCCGAGGAGCCGGAGACCCGCTTCCTGGGGATCGAGTCGGCGCCCGAGTACTACGAACTGGTCAGGGACCGTGCCCGCGCCTCAGGACTCGACAATCTCAGCCTGATCCGGGGCGAGGCGCTCTATGTGATCTCGACCCATCTTCCGGCGCGCTGTGCCGACGCCCTGCACATCTACTTTCCCGATCCCTGGCCGAAGACGAAGCACCGTCGCCGGCGCCTGCTCGACCCCGCGAGTCTCGATCTCGTGCTGTCGCTCCTGAAGCCGGGAGCCCACTGCGACTTCGCGACGGATCATGCCGACTACGGCCGCAAGGTCGAGGCCCTGCTGCTCGGCCACCCCGGCATCGAGATCGAGTCCTTCGACCAGCCGTGGCCCGATGGGGCACGTACGAACTACGAGGCGAAATACCTGGTCCAAGGTCGTCCGATCCGACGCCTGCGGATCACCCTGAAGGCCGAAGGCCCGGGGCCGGTGCTTCACCCGGCCGGTCGCGAACTCGTCGTGTCGGCCTACTGATCGCCGACGATACTCTTCGGCGCCGACTCAGGAGGCGTTCGACCAGGCTTCTCGGAATCGCCTGCCGATCGCGTCGCGGCTGGCAGCCGGGGTGTAGACACGGTAGCGGTCGATTCGACTCAGGTGGCTGATGAAATCGCTGGCTTCCTGGAGGGTCTCGAGGCCGCCGTCCGAACGCCGCACCCAGACCTCGGTTTCGCTCAGTCGGTGGGGATCCTTGGCGGCGTTGCTGATCAGCACCTCGGACTCGTCGTAGTCGCGCCGGAGAGTCGCCTGGAGTTCCGTGAACCGCCGGCTCTCGGCGCGACTGAGGTGTTCCCGGGTCTCGAACGCCAGCACGTGATGGTCGCGTTCCAGGATCGCCCGGGCATGGTCGTCGTCGGAGTCCCTCATGCGCGTCCAGATGCTCATGTCGTCGTGCTGCAGGAAGCGTTCGGGCTCGCCGGGCCAGAGAATCCCCTGGCGCTGCAGCCAGGCGTTCAGATGCAGTTCCAGGACCTTGCCGGTGACGTTGAAGTACACCTGCGTGAACATGTAGTAGCGCGCCAGCACCAGGGCTTCATAGGCGTGGACTCCACCCTCCTCGATGCCGATTCCCCACTCGCCGGTGTCGGGATCGCGCAGCGGAATCATGGTTTCGAGCAATCGTCCGAGATCGTAGGTGCCGTAGCGAACCCCGCAGAAGTGCGAGTCGCGCAACAGGTAGTCCATCTTGTCGGCGTCCATCTCTCCCGACACGATCTGGCCCAGGAGGCGTTCGTTGGCGTCGCCGTCCCCGGACAGGATACGTTCCACGGTATCGAGGTCGAACCCCGGGTCGTGTCGCTCCATGACCGTGCGCAGTTCGGAAAGGTGGAGTAGACGTCGGGTCATCTGTTCGTGATCGATGCCGTCGGCGAACAGTTCCTCGGAGGAGTGGGAGAAGGGGGCGTGGCCGATGTCGTGAAGGAGGGCGGCGAGCCGGACGGCCCGGCGGGAGGTCGAGACCGGGTCGGGGTCGAAGAGGTCGGGGGCCTTGATGGCGAGGGCGTCGTAGACCCGTCCGGACAGCTGCATCGCTCCGAGAGCGTGCGAGAAACGACTGTGTTCGGCACTCGGGAACACCAGGTTCGCCAGCCCCAGCTGCCGTACCGACCGCAGCCGCTGGAGCGGGCGGGTCTGGAGAACGTCCGCTTCGAGGTCGTCGATGCGGATGTAGTCGTGAATCGGGTCGCGGAGCGAAAGACTCACGGTGCTCAGTTCAGCTCCGGGTTGGAGGTCGCGCCGCGGAAGGGTTCGAGCAGGTCGAGGGTCCTCAGGCGACTTCGCAGGATGGAGAGCAGTCGCTCGGCGCGTTGATCGAGTTCGCGTTGCAGGAGGTCGAGCTTGTTCTCGGGGGGCAGGTCGAGCTCGGCCGCGACGGTGTTGACCAGTTCGGTGGTGGTGCGGTCCTTCCAGTCGGCGATCTCGGCGGCCACCGGGAACCGCTTGCCGAGTCGGAGGCGCAGATCGCTCAGCATCTGCAGGGTGGTCTCACGCAGTTCCTCGACTTCCGGCAGGGCCTCCCTGAACGTCGCGTCGGCGAGATGCTCGACGATCGCCTGGCGGTAGGGGTGCGACGGGAACTCCCTCTTCATCGCGAAGCGGAAGCGACCCCTCAGCACGACGTTCGAGCGGCCGTCGGGGAGCACCTCGACCCGGACCAGCTGGCCGGCGGTGCCGATCGGGTACACCGGTGGAGGTGTCTTCGAGTCGACCGGCGGGCCGCTCAGGAGCACCATTCCGACCAGCCTTTCCTCCTCGGGTCGTTCGACGAGATCGCTGATCAGCTGCCGGTAGCGAGGCTCGAAGATATGGAGCCGGAGATCGGTGTCGGGGAAGTGCACGACGTTCGGCAGCGGAAAGATCGCGATGGCTCCTGAGTCCGACATCGGATGGCGATGCTAGCAGGCGAAAGGCTTTCGCTTCTGCTAACTTGGCCCCATGCGTGCTTCCGCTTTCCTGCTGTTCACGGCGCTCTTCCCAGGCCTGGTTGCGCCTGCTCTCGCGGGTGAACCGAGTCGGCAACAGCGCCTGGCGGAGATCGATCGGCTGTGGGCCGAGCGCTCGTGCGATTTCGACGGCCGATCGGCCGGCGCCGAGCCGATCGGTGAGATCGTCGAGGTGTTGACGGAGTGGGTGGCCGCCGAGCCCGACGACCTGGTACTGATCAATCGCCTGCTGCAGGCGCTCGACTTCGAAATCCAGTATGTGGCGGACGAAGCGGCGGCGAAGATGGAGGTCTCCGAGCGCGCAGTCGAGGTGGTGAGCGCCATCATGACCACCATCCACGGCTCGCCGGACCTCGGAGACTCCAACCCCGAAGAACTGGCCGAGCAGGCCGCGGCCTGGGACGGCTCCGGCGAGTTGCACTTCTGGGCCGCCGTCCACTGGGGGTTCTTTGGAGAGAACCAGGGCGCGATGAAGGCGCTGCGTCGGGGTGTTGCGAAGAAGATCAAGACTCATGCCGAGACCGCCATCCTGCTGGCGCCCGAGGTCCAGCGGGGCGGTCCCTATCGGATTCTCGGGCGGATGCACGCCGTGGCGCCGAAGGTGCCCCTGGTGACCGGCTGGATCAAGCGAAAGGAGGCCGTGGTGCTCCTGCAGGCCGCCTACGACGCCGACCCCAGCGATCGGATGAACCAGCAGTTCCTCTACGAGATCTGGATCGAAGAAGTCCCCGAGCGCCGAGACCAGGCGCTCGACGGACTGCGGGAACTCGCCGAGGCCACTGCTCGACCCGAGTTTCTCGCCGAGGATACGCAGGTCGCCCGCCAGGTCGCCGAGACGCTCGACAAGCGCTAGCCGACAGTGCCGACCCTCCCTTCAGGACGGCGGGAATCGGATCTTCGGGTCGAGGAGCCGCTGCCTCCAGGGAAGTCGAGCCATGTTCCCGTCGGGCGGTGATGCGGCCAGCCAGTCGATCACGGGTCGCCCCGACAGGAGATGACCGGGCTCGAGATCGGCGAGCGGCTGGAGGACGAAGCGCCGCTCGAGGGTCCTCGGGTGGGGGAGCATCAGTTCAGGGTCGCTCGAACTTCGGGTGCCCCAGAACAGCAGGTCGAGATCCAGCGGGCGGGGTCCGCCACGCAGGTCACGCCGACGCCCGGCTCTCCGTTCGAGGGCCTGGGCGAAGGCGAGCAGGTCTTCCGCAGCCTCGCTCGTCGTGCCGAGGGCGATGGAATTCAGAAACGGCGCCTGATCGCGGTTGCCGACCGGAGTCGTCCGGTACAGCGGCGCGACGCGCAGTTCGGCAAAATGCTCGGAGAGGGCAACGACGGCCTCGACGAAGGCCTCTTCGACCTCGCCCTGGTTGCCGCCGAGAGCGAATGCGCTCAGGACCGATGGCAGAAGTGCGGCGCTCCTACTTCTTGGACTTCGAAGTCTTGCCTTCTGATGCTGCCTCTTCCTGCGGATTCCAACCGCATTTCGGGCAGACTGCATCGGGCTTGCCGAGGTCGTAGAACTTCGTTCCACATTCGGCGCAATCGTACTTCGTCCCTAGATCTGCCATCGAGAAGCCTCCAGCCAAGGTTGGCGGCGGCAAGGTAGCACCGCGACCCTGCAGAGTCAAGAAAGCGACGGTTGTCGGAATCGGGCGGCGTGTCGATCGTGTTGAGGAGGCAGGAGACTGATAGGATCGCCGGATGCGCAGACGCCTTTCCATGGCCCTCCTGACCCTGCTCGTGGTGCAGGGTTCGCTGGGTGCTCGCCCCCGCGGCGACCTGCCCGATCCGTCGGACGAGGCCATGCCGTCGATCGATCGGATGTCGGCGCTCATCGAGCGGATGCGGATCGAGCAGAGCGCGTTCGAAACGCTTCAGGCGTCCTTCGAACAGCGCAGCGAGAGCGAGATGCTCCTCGAACCCGAGGTTTCGCGCGGCGCCTTCTACTACCGCGCGCCGGACTTCGTCCGTTGGGAGTACTTCGAGCCGACTCCGAAGGTGATCGTGATCGAGGGTGGCAAGCTGATCACCTGGTACAAGGATCTCGGCACGGCCGAGACGACTTCACGTGGGCAAGCATTCCGATCGCATCCTCAAGTACATGGGAGCGAGCGGCTCGCTGGAGACGCTGCTCGAGTACTTCGAGTTGCGGGTGCGTTGGCCTGAGTCGGTGGGTCTCGGAGCGCCCTACAGCCTGAAACTCGATCCGCGCTACGAACGAGTGGCGAAGCGTCTTCAGGTGATCGACGTCGAGGTCGATCCGGAGCGCTTCATGCCCGTCCACCTGCACTACGTCGAGGCCAACGGCGACGTCACCGACTACACCTTCAGGGACGTCGTGATCAACGAGGATCTTCCTCCCGAGACCCTGACGCTCGAGCTGCCGCCGGAGATCGAAGTCCGGGAACGCGCCCAGCCCTGAAGACGGCCGCCTCGCCCGGGCGCCGGCCCGTCGGCATGCGAGGCTCCGATCCGGAAATCACGAGGCCGCCTTGCGATTCGAAGTGCTGCAGCGTCGAGGAGCGGCCCGTCGGGGGCGCCTCGAAACCGACCATGGCGTGATCGAAACGCCCTGCTTCATGCCGGTCGGGACCTACGGCATCGTCAAGGGCCTGACCCAGGACCATCTGCGTGACGCCGGTGCCAGCATCATGCTGAGCAACCTCTACCACCTGGCGCTACGGCCCGGTATCGACGTGATCGAGAGTCTCGGCGGTCTCCATGCCTTCACCGGCTGGCATGGACCCCTGATCACGGACAGCGGCGGCTATCAGGTCTTCAGCTTGTCGGAGTGGCGCGACGTTCACGACGGCGGAGTGCGCTTCCGCTCTCACCTGGACGGCTCGCTGCTCGAGCTGACTCCGCAGGGCGTGGTGGAGATGCAGGAGAGGCTGGGCGTCGATATCGCCATGGTGCTCGACGAGTGCCCACCGTGGCCGGTGAGCGAAGAGGTGGCTGCCGAATCGCTGCAACGCACCACGGAGTGGGCGCGACTGGCGCGTCAGGCGTGGCGGCGCGATTCGACGGCGCTCTTCGGCATCGTCCAGGGCAGCTTCTATCCGGCACTTCGGGAGCGTGCCCTCTCGGACCTGGTGGAGATGGACTTCCCCGGATACGCGCTCGGTGGCGTGAGTGTTGGCGAAGGCACCGAACTGCACCGCGAGACGGTGCGCCGGTGGGGGCCCGAAATGCCGGAAGAGAAGCCCCGCTACCTGATGGGGGTCGGGACTCCTGCCGATATCCTGCATGCCGTTCGTCACGGAATCGACCTCTTCGACTGTGTTCTTCCGGCGCGCAACGCGCGCCACGGCAACGTGTTCACACGCCGGGGAATGCTGCGAATCAAGAACGCCCGCTTCCGCACCGACGGGCGACCGCTCGAGGAGGGCTGCCGGTGTCCGACCTGCGCCGGAACGAGTCGCGCCTTCGCCCACCATCTGATTCGCGGCGGACACCCCTCTGGAGCGGCCCTCCTGACCCTCCACAACCTCCGCTTCTACCTTGACTTCATGGCCGATCTGAGACAATCTCTCGCGTCCGGGTCGCTCGATGATTCGGCAGCTGCGTGGGGCCTCGAAGGCACCCTTTCCGGTGGCGAATCGAGGAATCCGGAAGCTCTCCGAACTCCCTGAGTCGAATCCCACGCCTGCGCGAGCGCCGTAGATGCCGGTCAGATCCTGAGGTGCGTCATGTCCGTAAGTAACTTGCCCTTCGTGCTCGCCCAGACCAACAGCTCGCTGATCCAGCTCGTTCCGCTGATCCTGGTCTTCGGAGTCTTCTGGTTCCTGATCATCGCGCCGGCGAGAAAACGCCAGAAGCAGTTGCAGGCCACGGTGGAGGCGCTCAAGAAGGGCGACCGGATCGTGACCAACGGCGGCCTCTACGGCGAAGTGGTGTCGACCGACGCTACGACGGCCGTGGTCAAGATCGCCGATGACGTGAAGGTGAAGGTCGCGAAGTCGGCGATTGCCGGCCTCGAGGGCGAGGCGCAGCCCGGAGTCAACCCATGAGTCAGGGCCTCCTGTGGCGCGGCGTCGTGATCGCCGTGGTGGTCGGCGTGTGCCTGCTCCTCACCCAGCCGGTGTCGGAGAAGATCAATCTGGGGCTCGACCTGCGGGGCGGCATCCACCTGGTCCTCGAGGTCGAGAGTGAGGACGCCCTGCGCGCGGAGACCGACAAGGATCTCGATTCGATCCTGCGCGAACTCGACGAAGAGTCGTCCATCAAGACGGCCCGCGGCACGCGAGTCGGCGACAACGGATTCGAGATCAGCGGGGTGCCCGCCGGCCGCGATTCGGCCGTCGAGGAAGCGATGGACAAGCTCCTGCCGAGCTGGAGTTGGAGGCGCAGTGGCGACGTGCTGCGCTTCGAACGCAGCGCGGCCGAGGTCAGCGACATCCGGGAACAGGCGGTTCTCCAGGCGCTGCGCACGATTCGCAACCGCATCGATGCCTTCGGCGTCGCCGAACCGGTGATCCATCGTCAGGGGCTCGGCAGCAACCGGATCGTGGTGCAGCTGCCCGGCGTCGACGATCCCGAGCGCGTCAAGGCCCTGATCAAGAACACCGCCTTCCTCGAGTTCAGGATGGTGGCGCGCAACCAGCAGGAAGCCTCTTCCGAGGCCCAGATCATCGCCAGTTACGGCGGTACGCTTCCGAACGACATCGAGATCCTGCCGAGCGAGGAAGTCGATGACAACGGCAATGTGATCTCGACCACCTATCTGGCGCTCGAGCGCCGGCCGATCGTCACCGGGCGGGACCTGCGCACGGCGCGCTCCGGACTCGGTCAGTTCAACGAGCCGATCGTACTCTTCTACTTCAAGCAGGAAGGCGCCCGTCTCTTCGGTGACGCCACCGGCGCCAACATCGGCCGCCGCCTGGCGATCGTTCTGGACGGCAAGGTTCAGTCCGCTCCGGTGATCCAGAGTCGGATCTCCGACTCGGGGCAGATCGAGGGTCAGTTCACGCTCCAGCAGGTCGAGGACCTCGTGACCGTCCTGCGTTCGGGTTCGCTGCCGGCCGGCATCACCTACCTCGAAGATCGCGCCGTCGGTCCCGCTCTGGGTCAGGACTCGATCGATCGCGGTATCCGCGCGGGCCTGGCGGGCGGCGTGCTCGTCGTGCTGACCATGCTGATCGTGTTTCGACGCAGCGGCCTCAACGCCGTCGCCGCCCTGACTCTGAACATCATCATCGTCTTCGGCGCACTCGCCTACTTCGGCGCCACGCTCACGGTTCCCGGCATCGCCGGCATCATCTTGACGATCGGCATGGCGGTCGACGCCAACGTGCTGATTTTCGAGCGCATCAAGGAAGAGCTGCGAGCGGGACGGACCGTCAAGTCGGCGGTGGCCTCCGGATTCGCCAAGGCCCTCAGCTCGATCCTCGACGCCAACGTCACCACACTGATCGCGGCGGTCTTCCTGTTCCAGTTCGGAACCGGCCCAATCCGGGGATTCGCGGTCACCCTCTCTGTCGGCATCCTGGCTTCGGTGTTCACCGCCGTCTTCACCAGTCGATGGATCTTCGATCTCCTGCTGTCGCGCAAGTCGCGCGTCGAGCAACTCTCCATCTGAGGTTCGTGCGCGGCCATGGAACTGCTTGCCAACACCCACATCGACTTCATGAAGTACCGCAAGGTCTTCGTGTCGCTCTCGATCGTCGTCTCGATCTTCTGCCTGGTCCTCCTGTTCACGGGCTCGATCAATCTGGGCATCGACTTCGCGGGCGGCACGCAGCTGATCGTTCGCTTCCAGGAGCCGCACGAGATCGACGAATTGCGCGACCTGCTCGATGGGATCTTCGAGGAGGCGCCGATGATCCAGCGTTTCGGTGACACGGAGGACAACGAGGTCATCATCAAGACGCGTCTGATCGAGGGCGAGGAAGAGGGCAGCCGCCGCCTGGTGGTGGAGGCTCTGCAGCGACGCTACGACTCGGCCGCAGGCGTGGTCGATCTCAACGAGCAGGGTCGGGCCGCGACGGCCGGGTTCCTCTTGTCGCGCGACCCGGACGGCGTCGGCGCCGACGGCCAAGTGGACGCCGCGGATTACTACAACGAGGTTGCCGACGCGATCTTCCTGGTCCGCCGCGATCTCGGGATCTTCTCGAGCTGGGACGAACTCCGAGGCGTCGACGGCGTCAGTCCGGAAGTCTTGGCGGCGCTCGAGGCGGAGGCCTCCCTGGGAGCGTTCGCGGTGTTGTCGGCCGAGAACGTCGGCCCGCAGATCGGTTCGGAGTTGAGGCAGAAGGGAACCTGGGCCGTCATTCTCTCTTTGGCCGGCATGCTCTTCTATATCTGGTGGCGTTTCGAGTTCCGTTTCGGAGTCGGCGCCCTGGTGGCCCTGATGCACGACGTCGTCATCGCCCTGGGTCTGTTCACGTTCTTCGGCTACGAGTTCAACCTGACCACCATCGCCGCCTTCCTGACCGTGGTCGGCTACTCGGTGAACGACTCGGTCGTCATCTTCGACCGCGTTCGCGAGAACCTGCGCCGCAGTCGGCGTCAACCGCTCGTCGATGTGCTCAACGAGAGTCTCAACCAGACGCTGTCGCGCACGGTCCTGACCTCCGGTACGACGATCCTGGTGATCGGCACGCTCTTTCTCTTCGGCGGCGACGTGATCCGCGGCTTCTCCTTCGTGCTGCTGATCGGCATCGTCGTGGGTACCTACTCCTCGGTCTTCATCGCCTCGCCGGTGATGCTGGCGTGGGAGAAGTTCACCCATCGAAACGGCTGAACCCCGGCCGTCGGTTCGCTTCGCCGTCACGCGGCGTTCGAAGTCCCGCTGCTTGCAGGGGGCGAAGGTCTATACTGCCTACTCGTTCTGCGGATCGCGCCGCTCGGTCGGCGGCCCGTCGAACCGGGGCCGCTCCCGCTGCGGTGGCTTCGAGGCTCCAGCGGTCGTAGGTCCGGCGCCGCGCAACGAGAAGGTGAACCATGGCCCGCTCCGCACCCAGGATCAACCCCCCATCGTCAGCGCTCGGCGCGAAGCGCCTGGAAGATGTCTTTCGCCGCCTCGACGAGAACGGACGCCCGTTCGACCGCGAGTGGCTGGTCGAGGTCGCCAAGTACGCCAAGCATCAACACGAAGGTCAGAAGCGACGTTCGGGTGAGGCCTATTTCACGCACCCGCTTCAGGTCGCCTGGCTGCTCGCGGATCTCGGATTCGATCCCACCTGCGTAGCCGTGGCTCTTCTGCACGACGTACTCGAAGACACCCCCGCCACCTTCGAGGAGTTGAAGTCCCGTTTCGGGCAGGAGATCGCGGAACTCGTCGAGGGAGTCTCGAAGATCGGCAGGCACGAGTATGTGCGACGCGACCAGGCGCAGGCCGAGACGTTCAGGAAGCTGGTGCTGGCTTCGGCTCGCGACATTCGCGTGATCCTGGTGAAACTGGCCGATCGGCTGCACAACATGCAGACCCTCGAGCACATGAGCGCCGACGGCCGCCAGCGAATCGCTCGCGAGACGCTCGAGATCTATGCCCCGCTGGCGCATCGGCTCGGAATGTCGAAGGTGCGCGGGGAACTCGAAGACCTGGCCTTCTTCCACCTGCATCCCCACCAGTATGCGGACCTCGAGCGTCGCCTCAAGGAGCGGACCAAGATCCGCCGAGGGGCGACGCAGCGAATTCGTGCGCGACTGGAGAAGGAGCTGAACGCGGCCGGCATCGAAGCCGAGATCAGCTTCCGACAGAAGCACCTCTATTCGATCCACCGCAAGCTGAAGGAGCGCGGCCTCGATCTGGCGAGGGTCTACGACTACCTCGCCTTCAGGATCGTCACCGAGAGCGTCAAGGACTCGTACGCAGCGCTGGGCGTGGTCCACCAGACCTGGAAGCCGCTGCCCGGCCGGTTCAAGGACTACATCGCCGTTCCCAAGCCGAACCTCTACCAGTCTCTGCATACCTCGGTGGTGAATCGCGACGATCAGCCCTTCGAGGTCCAGATCAGGACGAAGGAGATGGATCGGGTCGCCGAAGAGGGCATCGCCGCACACTGGGCCTACAAGGAGGGCAAGGTCCAGGCGACGGCGAGCGATTCGAACATCCTGTGGTTGCGCCGCCTCCTGCAATGGCAACGCAACAGCAAGGAGCCGAGGACCTTTCTGTCGGACCTCAAGATCGAGCTCTACTCCGACGAGGTCTATGTCTTCACCCCGAAAGGGGACGTCCAGTCGTTGCCCAAGGGAGCGACGCCGCTCGATCTGGCCTATCGCGTCCACACCGACCTGGGTCATCACTGCAGCGGAGCGCTGGTCAACGGCAAGCTGGTGCCGTTGCGCACGGAGTTGCAGAACGGCGACCTCGTCGAGATCCAGACCAATCCCAACCGCAACCCGAGCCGCGATTGGCTGGGTATGGTCACGACCTCACGGGCGCGGTCGAAGATCCGCCACTGGCTCAATACCCAGCAGAAGCGGGAGGCGGAGGAGATCGGACGCCGGCTGTTGGAGCAGGAGGCCCGCAAGTACAGGATCTCCCTGCGCCGGCTGCTCGATGGCGCCGGCCTGAAGTCCTACCTCAGCGGCGAGGGGCTTTCACGTGCCGAGGATCTGTTCTCGCGGATCGGATTCGGTCGAACTTCGGCGCGTCAGGTGCTCGAGAAGCTGGCCGGTCCGGAAGAGTTGCAGGAGGCGGCGGCGAAGCCGGCGCCCGGTCGTTTTCGCAGCGCGGTTCAGAGGATCCTGCCTTTCGACGCGAGTTCTGCGGTGCGGGTGCGGGGCGAGGGCGATCTGATGGCGACGATCGCGCGCTGCTGCAATCCCGTTCCCGGAGAGCCGATCGTCGGATTCGTCACGCGGGGGCGCGGCGTATCGGTGCATTCGGAGGACTGCACCAACGTCCGCAATCTGCTCTACCACCCGGAGCGTGAGATCGAAGTGGAGTGGGCGACCGACGAGGCCCGCCTGTTCCCGGTACGGCTCCTGATGCATGCCGATGATCGCCAGGGTCTGCTGGCGACCGTGACCGAAACGATCGCCAAACGTCAGAGCAGCATTCGCGACATCCAGGCGCGTCGCGCCGAGGGCGGCCGGGCGACGATCGAAGTGGTGGTGGAGATCGAGAACCAGCGCCAACTCGACGCTCTCTGCGAGGCCTTGCAGGGACTCGCCGGAATCCACGACGTCAGCCGTCGACGGGGCACTCGCGGAGATCTGCCTTCGCAGAGCGTTCCGGGCGGCGTCTCGCGTCTGAACTAGTCGGAGGGAGTCCGTGACGACGGGGCCGCCCAGGCGGGGCCGCCGAGGCGGGGTCGCCCAGGCGGGGCCGCCGAGGCGGGGTCGCCCAGACGGGGCCGCCAAGGCGGGGTCGCCCAGGCGGGGTCGCCCAGACGGGGCCGCCGAGGCCCTCCCGACCGGGTCTTCCGGACCGAGCCTTGCAGGCCGGAATGACTTTTTCTCAAAGTTCTTCCCAACTTGAGAGGAAGTTGATATATTGACTTATTCGCTTTTGTCTATTGACACGTATGTTCCCTGTTGCTACGCTGAGAAAAAGCTTTAGCAAACGCCACCTAACTGTTGGCGTTCATTGATCTATTGGTGATTTTCAACCATGGGTATGTTCTCCTCCAGCAAAGGTGTGGTCGGTCTCGATGTCGGCAGCTTCGCCGTCAAGATGGTCGAGTTGAGCGAGCGCAAGGGGAAGTTCTCACTTCGCACGCTGGGGCTCGAGCCGCTGTCTCCCGAGGCGATCGTCGACGGTTCCATCATGGACTCCTCGCTGGTGGTCGATGCGATCCAGAAGCTGGCGACGGATCACCGCATCCGCAATCCCAATTTCGCCACCTCGCTGTCGGGTCACTCGGTGATCATCAAGAAGATCGAGCTGCCGGCGATGGAGCCCGAGGAACTGGCCGAGTCGATCCAGTGGGAAGCGGAGCAGTACATTCCGTTCGACATCAACGACGTTCGGATGGACTACGTGCTGTTGGGTGATGACGCCCTGATGGCCGATCAGATGGAAGTCCTGCTGGTGGCCGTGAAGCGGGAAAAGGTCAACGACTACATCTCGGTGATCAGTCAGGCCGGTCGCGAGCCGGCGTTGGTCGATGTGGATGCATTCGCGATCCAGAACGCCTACGAGATCAACTACGACGTCGACGCGTCGAGGGTGACGGCTCTCGTCAACATGGGCGCCGGCGTGACGACGCTGAACATCCTGGCTCATGGCAACACGGTGTTCTGGCGCGACATCTCGTTCGGCGGCAATCAGTTCACCGAAGCCCTCCAGCGCGAGTTCAACCTCTCCTTCGACCAGGCCGAGGCTTTGAAGCGCGGCAACGAGGTCGACGGGCACAACTCCTCTGACGCCCAGCCGGTGCTGAACCGGGTCGGGTGTCGAGATGGCAGGCGAGATCCAGAAGACCTTCGATTTCTTCTCTGCCACTTCGGGCAGAGAGCGCCGTTGACGAAATGGTCGTTTCCGGCGGCTGTTCGCTGACACCGGGTCTCCAGGAAGTGCTGAGCGACAACCTCGGCGTGTTCATCGAGCTGATGGACCCGCTGCGCCGGATCGACTACAAGGAAGGCGACTACGACCCCGAATGGTTGGCCAGCGTCTCTCCGATGTTGGCTGTATCAGTAGGCCTGGCCTGCAGGCGGTTGGGGGACTGACGCCATGATCCGCATCAATCTGGTCAGCGAAGGCAAGAAGACTCTCGCGGCGCCTCGCCGGCGCACAGGAGCCGGTGGCCGGCATGCAGGGGCAGAACTCGGCCTTCTGGGCTCTGCTGATCGTCGTCCTGATCGGCGCCATCGGCTACGGCGGCTACTGGTTCCTGCTCGACCGCGATATCGAGAAGCGAAGCGAGGAGATCGCCGAGGCTCGCCGCACGATGGCCGAGTTGCAGTCGATCATCAACGAAGTCGAGCGCTTTTCCCAGCGCAAGAAGGCACTCGAGCGCAAGGTCAGCGTGATCACGGATCTTCGCGCCAATCAGCGCGGCCCGGTCCGGATCATGGACCAGGTGTCCAGAGCGCTACCGGATCTGTTGTGGCTCGACCAGATGACTCTGAACGCTCGCTCCGTGACGATCGAAGGCCGCTCGTTCACCACCAATTCCGTCGCTTCGTTCATCGAGAACCTCGCACGGGTCAAGGAATTCACCGAACCGATCCTCAAGAACACCACCTGGGACGGTCAGGTCTACACCTTCAACATCATCTTCAACTACCGGGTCGTGCCGATCCGATCCGCGCGCGAGGCCGAGCCCGAAGCGCCGGTGGCGGCTCGCTAGGAGATCTCGATGGCACTCGAGACAGGACTGGAAGGACGTCCCTGGTACTTCGGTGTTGGGGTGGGCGTGGTTGCCGCGGGCTGTTTGATCTTCGCGGGCCACCGGTTCCAGTTGAAGGGGATGCTCGAGACCCGCGTCCAGCAGCAGACCCGGCTCGAGCAGCTCGAGGAGCGCATCGCTCGCGGTCGGGCGGCGCAAGCCAAGCTGCCGCAGTTCCGAGCCGAGGTCGCAGCCCTCGAAGCCGAACTCGAGAAGCTGCTCGAGATCCTGCCCCCGCGCCGCGACGTTCCCGATCTGCTCCGTCGTTTCCGCGCCCTCACCGAACAGGGTGACTTCGTGCTCAGCAAGTTCACGCCCGGAGCCGAGATCCAGCGTGAGTTCTACAACGAGTGGCCGATCTCTCTCGAACTCGAGGGCACCTACCACGAGCTCGCCAGGCTGTTCGATCGCATGAGCCGCTTCTCGCGGATCTTCAACGTCGACAATCTCCGGATCCAGGAACAGGCTGAGGGGCAGCACTCGATCGCAGCCCGTTTCACCGCCAAGACGTTCGTCTACAAGCCGCCGCCACCGCAGCGCAACCAGACTGGCAACGGTAACGGCAACAACGCCGGCAATCAGAATCGCAACAACGCCGGCAACTCGCCGAGAGGGAACTCGTGAACCGTCTTCTCCGTGTCCTCCTGCTGCTGATGGCGGCCGGCGCTTTGGCGTCGGGTGTCGCGGTCGCGCAAGAAGAGGAGACGGTCGCCGACCAGGAGAGCCAGCCTCCCACCGAGGAGGACGGCAGCCCGACTCGGGAAGACGGGTCTCCGGAGCTCGACACGATCGAACGCATCCTGCAGCAGGAACAGGCGATCGAAGAAGACGATCAGCTGGGCTACGACCCCGGCAGCCGTCGGGACCCGTTCCGATCGCTGCAGATCAGAACCGACCGTCCTTCTGCTCGAGGTCCGCGCCCCGAGGGCGTCCCCGGCCTGTTGATCGACGACGTGACGGTGCGTGGGATCTTCGTGACTCCGCGCGGGCCGGTGGCCCAGGTCGTGGCGTCGAGAGAGGACACGAGCTTCGTGCTGCGAGAGGGCGATCAGCTCTTCGATGGCGAAGTGGTCGAGATTCGATTCAAGAAGGACGAGTACGCAGAGATCGTCTTCAAGCAAGGCGTTCGCGACCCGGCGGCGATCAAGCCGTTTCGTGAGGTCGTGAAGAGGCTGAACCAGAAGGGCCGATGAACCGGCGGAGGCTGTAGCGAATGTGGAACCCACACAAGAGCAAGAACCTGGTGGCGCTCGCGCTCTGGGTGCTGGCGGCGGCAACGGTGCTTCCGGCCCAGGAGCCGGTCACTCTCGAGACGCCTGCCGAGATCCATGGTCTGAGTATCCGCCCGGCCGGCGAAGGAATCGAAGTCCGGGTCCTCGCGGACGGCCCCCTCATCTGGTCACAGTACCGGACCCCCGATGGACGACTGGCGATCGACCTGCCGAACAGCGTCGTGACGCCGAGCGTGGAGAACCTGCAGCCGATCGTCGGACTGGTAGCCGAGGTCGCGGTGGAGAGCGAAGCGCGTGGCAGCCGTCCGCTGACTCGACTGGTTGATGACCCTGCGCGACGAGGCGGAGCACTCGCTCGACAGTCTGGGCACCTCTCTTCTGCTGAGCTTTCAACCCGCGTGGATCGGACCGACATGGCAGTCGGCCTCGAATAGCCGAGGCTGACCGCGGATCCGGCGCCGACCACGCCGTGGCGAGAAGGAGCCGGCAGTTCGACGAAGGATGGTTGGCTGCCGCGCCGAAGAGCTGCATCGCAGCAAGGTGCAACAGGAACTGACGGTCAGGGAACGGCTGACGTTCCCTGGAAGGCGCCTGACTCGAGCGGTGTTCGGGCGACTCGCCTTCTCGGAGTCGAGTCTGAAGTCAGTCGGGGGCACACCGTACTGAGGATCCGCGGCGATGGCATCTTCGACTATTCGGCGTTCATGCTTTCTCAGCCAGATCGTTTCGTGATCGATCTGCGTGGGGTCGTCAAGGCAGCCTCACAGTCGGGCCTCGAAGTGGCTAGCGACGGTGTTTCTCGGGTTCGCATTGCCCAGTTCCAGTCCCATCCTGATCCAGTGGCCCGAGTCGTATTCGATCTGAGCCGCCCCGGCGTGCCACTTGTCGAGCGCGATGCCGATGGCCTCAAGGTGGTCTTCGACTCGACGTCGCGGAACACGGCGACGCTGGTGGATAGTCCGCGTCTGAAAGGAGCGATGGCCAAGGCTCCCGCGAAAGAAACGCCGAGCCCGGCTCCTGCCAAGCCTGCTGCGAGTTCGACGCCGACCCCCGCCTCCTGTAGTGATGGCGGCCCAGCCCGTCTCCGGCCGCCGAGCCTCCCCGAAAGTCGAGTCTTCCGTGAACTCGACCTTCAAGAACTCGGTGTCCGACGCCGGTACCCTGCCTGACGGCTTTGTGGCTGCAACCCTGGTCTGCGGAGTCGAAGACATCGGAGCCGAGTCCGAGCAGCAAGCCGATGGAGGGCGACGACCGTGCTGCCTCGAAGACGGCTTCGGCGGAGATGGCGATCGCAGGCGATCCGACCCTCGGACTCCGTTCCCGAGACCGTCGTGGCAGTGCCCGAACTCCTCTGGCGCCTGCGCCGACTCCAGCCGCCGTGTCGACGGCCCCAGCCGAGGAACCCGGCAAGTGCGGCTCCTCCGACTCCTGAAGAGGTCGCGCCGCTCGCCCTGGTGATCGAGACTCAGAAGCCGATGCTCGATGAACCTGCCGAGAGCGAACCGCCCGTCCTGGCGCGATTCGAGCCCCAGGAGTCGGCTGCGGGAGCCGTCTTCTGCCCGAAGACCGTCGTGGCGACTGCTCCGCCTCAACCACCGGACCCGGTTGCCGCCGGACCCCGAACCGATCTCGATTCTTCCCGGCTCGGCCTCGTCGTCGGACGACGAGCCGATGGTCGGAGTCGGCGGCGATGGCGCGGCCGGCCTCGAGTCCAACCCGGCCCAGGTCCCGACCTTCGGGGTGCGCAACGTAACCGGAACCAAGCAGTACATCGGCGATCCGATCAGCCTCAGCCTGAAGGACGCCGATGTGACCGAAGTCCTGCGTACGATCGCCCGCGTCAGCGGACTCAACATGGTGATCCAGCCGGGCGTCGAAGGTGGCGTGACCGTGGAACTCGAGAGCGTGCCCTGGGACCAGGCCCTCGAGCAGATCCTCAAGATCCATCGACTCGGGATGGAGCTCGACGGCAACATCCTTCGTATCGCTCCGGTCCAGTTGCTTTCGCGTGAGGCTCAGGAGCAGATCGAACTGGCGGCGGCGAAGTCGCTGTCGGTCCCGCTGTCGACCATCATGCGCAAGGTCAGCTACGCCCAGGCGGACGAGGTCGCGGCGATCCTGCGCTCCGGAGGGCGCGGCGTCCTCAGCCAGCGCGGCAGCGTGGTGGTCGATCAGCGCACGAATACCCTGATCATCCAGGAACTGCCGGGCCACCTCGACTCGGTCATGCAGATCATCGAGAACCTCGATACCCCTGAAGAGCAGGTGATGATCGAAGCCCGGATCATCGAGACCACGAAGTCATGGTCGAGGTCGCTGGGCATCGACTGGACCGCCGCCGGCGTGTCGTCGGCCGCCACCGGCAACACCACCGGACTGCAGTTCCCGAACAACGGCGACTTCGAGGGCGGCGTCAACCTGCAGACCGGCGGCAACAACGGATTCCTGAACATCGGTCTGGGCAACATCCTCAACACCTTCGAACTCGACGTGGCGCTGATCGCCGCCGAGAGCGAAGGTCTGGTCAATGTCATCTCCTCGCCGAAGGTCGCGACTCTCAACAACGAGAGAGCCTCGATCCAGAGCGGTCTGCAGATCCCGATCCAGACGGTCGCCAACAACACCGTCACGGTTCAGTACGTGAACGCGACCCTGCGACTGGACGTGACACCCCACGTCACCGCGGACGGCACCATCCTGATGGAGCTGCGAATCCAGAAGCGTGAACCTCAGCTCGCCTTCGCCGTGGTTGGCGCGACCAACGCTCCGATCGCGACTCGCGAAGCTCGCACGCGGGTGCTGGTTCGCGACGGCGGTACGGCCGTGATCGGTGGCATCTACGAGGTTTCGACCGATCAGAGCGAGGACCGGGTTCCGGGTCTCTCCGAGATGCCCCTGTTCGGCCGCCTGTTCAAGAACAAGAGTCGTCGTAACGAGAACGAAGAGCTGTTGATCTTCGTCACCCCCAGGGTGATTCAGCTGTAGAGCGATGGAGACCAGTATGAAACGGTTTGGTATTCCCCTCATTGTCGCCGCCGCTCTCCTCCTGAGCGGTTGTGATGCCGGTCGCCTCGACAACTCGGACGGCGGCGGCGTCGTCCTGACGATCTCGGACTTCGATGGATTGCCGGCAGAGGTCTTCGTTTCGACGCTGCGTGCCGCCGGCTTCCTGGCCATCGGCAAGATCACGATCGAGAGCGAAGTCAAGAGCGCCACGGGCGAGAGCAGTCCCCTGATGGACGTCGAGATCGAGTCCTACGAAGTGGTCTACTCGCGCGCCGACACCGGCACCATCACGCCGCCGCCGCTCGTTCAGGGCTTGTTCGGGAACGTGCCGGTCGGCGGCAACAACCAGTACGACAACCTGCGCATTCTGACCTCGGAGCAGATCGAGAGCCGTCCGTTGGCCGATCTGTTCGTCGAGAACGGATCGTTCGACAAGGAGACGGGCTTGAACGTCATCAAGCTCAACTTCAGCCTTCGCTTCTTCGGACACACCCTTTCCGGAGAGGCGGTCGAGACCCCCTGGGCCTCGTTCACCGTCGAGTTCACACCTTGAAGGGGGACGGAGAGATGACCTTGCATCCCAAGAACCATTCCAGGCTCGGCTTCGCAGCCCTGCTGGCACTTTCGCTGCTCTTCCTCGGCTGTCCTGCCGACAGCCCGACCGCTCCCGGCCAGAATCCCGTGGTCCCCGACGGAGGCGAGTCGGCGGAATGGGCCGTCCTGGTGGCTGCGGACCCGACGACGGTGACGACGGGTGAAACCGGACTCGTGACCGTCGAAGTGCACCGCAAGTCGGACGGCCTTCCGGCTCCCGACCAGGCGACCGTCGTCGTTTCGACCGACCTCGGCGGTCTCGGTGGAGCGGCCGCAAAGGTGGTCTCGGCCGTTCTCATGGATGGTGTGTCGGAGATCCTGTTCACTGCGGGTGGAGTCGCCGGCGAGGCGAGCATCGTGGCGCAGTTGGAGGCCAGCGAGGGCGAGGCCAAGGTGAACGTCGTCGGACCGAAGCCCTTCTATGTCGAATCCGTCAGTCCCTCGAAGGGCCTGACCGAAGGTGGCAACACCGTGACGGTTCGAGGCGCCGGCTTCGAAACGCCGCTCAGGGTCTTCTTCGGCGACGACCCCGGCATCGTCAAGTCCAGTTCTGCGGGACAGATCAAGGTCGTCGTACCGCCGGGCAGTTCGGCGGGGTTCGTCGACGTCAAGGTCACACGGAACTTCACGACCGAGCCGAGCAGCGCGACGCTTTCGTCGGGCTATCTGTACGAATCGCCCTGACGATTCGCAGCCCGCGTCCGGGATCGAGTCTCTCGGCGACGAGTCGGATTCGACGATCCTGGGCGAAGGCGGGGTCGCTCGAAGTGGCTCTTGGATCTCCGGTGATGCCGTATACTTCACGCTGATGCGTGGTCTGCCCCTTCTCTGTTCGCTCCTGGTGCTGGTCCTCCTCGGGGGCTGCAATTCGGTCAGCCCGACGGCACCAGCGGGTTCGCTGCTGACCATCAGCGCGTCGCCCGATCGGATGAAGGGCACCGGAGTTTCCGACATCACGGTGGTCGCGAGAAAGGCCGACGGCTTTCCGGTCAATCCTGGAACGTCGATCTTCCTGAGCACGAACCGCGGCGTCCTGCCCACCAGCAGCGTGACCGATGACGATGGAGTCGCCCGTGCGGTTCTCGTCGGCAACAACGATCTCGGGACCGCGACGGTCCGAGCCAACGCCGGCGCCGCCGCCGAGGTGACCGTCGACGTCCAGATCGGCATCTTCCCGACGTCGATCACGCTCCAGGCCAGTCCGGGCTCGGTTCCCGAGTTCGGTGGCAGCGTGGCGCTGCTGGCGCTCGTCCGCGACGACCAGGGGATTCCGCTGGGTGGCGCGAACGTCAACTTCTCGACATCGGTCGGCACCCTCGACTCCGGCGGCGACATCGTTCTTCACCGACATCACGGGAAGCGCCGAAGACGGACTGACCGCGCAGCAGGGCGAACTGGCCCTGGTGAACGGCGATACGTTCGAGGTCCGGGTCCAGGTTGCCGGCGCCGATGGCGCGCTGATCGAGGCGACCGACACCGTGACCATCCAGCGTCGCCCGGTGGCCAGCTTCAGCTTCCAGAGCAGCGGTCTGACGGTGGTGTTCGAAGACACCTCGTCGGGTCGACCGCAACAGTGGCGCTGGAACTTCGGCGACGGCAACACCAGCACGTTGCAGAACCCGAGCCACGCCTACTCCGAGGCCGGCACCTACACAGTCACCCTGACGGTGACCAACAGCATCGCTTCGGATACCCGCTCCGAGATCATTTCGGTCAGCGGCATCTAGACATCTCATGGCGGGCTCCGAAGCCAGGCTCGAGACCCTGCAGCGTCGCCTGAACGAAGAGCCAGGCTCGCGGGTGTTCGTGTCGGTGGCGGAGGAGTACCGCAAGCTCGGACGCTTGCGCGAGGCGATCAAGACGCTCAGTCAGGGCCTCGAGCTGCAGCCGGGTTACCTGGCTGCCCGGGTAGCCCTCGGTCGAACCCAGCTCGAAGCGGGTCTTTCCGAGGACGGGATTCGAACTCTCGAGACCGTGGTTCGCACCGACCGCACCCAGATGGTGGCCTGCCGACTGCTGATCGGTGCCTATGGCGACGCGGGGCAGAGCGAGCCTGCGGTGAGGATGCTCGAGCAGTATCGTCTCCTCAACCCCCAGGATCCGGAACTCGATCTCCTCGCACAGCGGGCGCGGGGCGAGGCCTCGGCGGCGCCCGCCGACCCTGGACCTGAGCGGCCGTCGCTGGAGTCGCGGACCGGCGAAGCGGAGTCCGACGATCGGCCGCTGGTCGAGCAACTGGCCGACTCGTCATTTCTCTCGCGCGAGGTGCTTCCGGAATCCGACCCGGTTCCGCCCGAAGCATCCGTTCAGGAAGCCGACGACACGCTCGCCGCCCTGATGCGGGAATCGGGTGAGAGGGTCATCCCTACGAGAGAAAGTGGGGCCGGGATGCCGGACGAGGTGCTGGCGCTCAACGCTGCCGAAGGCGCTCCCGCTTCTGCGGCAGACGCTCCCGCCTCGGCGGGAGACGTTCCCGGTCGTCCGGGAGACGCTCCCGGTCGTCCGGGAGACCAAGACCCGGCTGTGCCTCAGGAGGACTCCGATCCCGAGGCGGTTCCCGATCTCGGGCCTGCGGCAGCTCTCGAGTTCCCAGCGATCGACGATCCTGAGGCGCGCTCCCCGATGACGACCACGCTCGCCGAGGTCTACCTGCGTCAGGGACACCGACGAGAAGCCGCAGAGATCTACCGCGCCCTGCTGGAGGTCGATCCCGCTCACGAGAAGGCCAGAGAAGGCCTGAAGAGGCTCGAGGACGAGGAGGCGGCGGCGATCGATCCGAATCACCTTCTCGTCGAGCGTCGCAGGGCAGCGCTCGAGCGCTATCTCGAGACGCTTCATGCGGCCCGCAACCGGCCCCGGGGCGGCCATGCTGCTTCGTAGCCTCGCCGAGATCGCCGGGCGGATCGGAGGGGTTCGGGTCCTGGCCCTGATCGGCCTCGACGGACTGGTGATCGAACGCTTCAGTCTCGATCGCGATCTCGATGCCGACGCCCTCGGAGCGAAGATCGGAGCCGCGGGACGCGCTATACTGAGGGACTACGAAGACGCGGGAGTCGGCTCTCTCCGCCAACTCAGCCTGGAAACGGAAGAAGGACTCCTGATGCTCGGATTGCTGTCGCGGGAGTACGCCCTGCTGCTCCTCGCGGATCACAACGCCGAGGCCGCGAGGGCCCGTTTCGAGTTGCGGCGAGCGCCGCTCGTCTTTGCGGATGAACTGCAGTGAACGACGTCGAACAAACGAATTCTTGGATGGAGAGGAGTTGCAGGTGCTGACGTTCGAGCAGATGAAGGAGCTCCTCGAGATGGTGGCTCACAACGATCTCTCGGGGGTCGAGATCTCCGGCGCCGACTTCCACTTCCGGGTGGAAGGGCGCGAAGTGTCCGTCGCTCCGGTCCGCCAGGTGGAATCGGCTGCTGCCGCTGCGGCGTCGCCGCAAGCGCAGGAGGTCGCTGCGGCGACCGTCGAGATCGTCGATGAGGGGCATCTTCTGACCTCGCCGATCGTCGGTACGTTCTATACCGCTCCGAGTCCCGAGGCGAGTCCCTACGTGACCCCGGGAGACCGGGTCGTGAAGGGACAGGTCGTGTGCATCATCGAGGCGATGAAGCTGATGAACGAGATCGAGGCCGACGCTTCCGGGGTGGTGACCAAGGTGTTCCCGCAGAACGGTCAGCCCGTCGAGTTCGGCGAACGCCTGTTCGCGATCGAAGCCGACTGACACGAGATCGAGTCGTCTGCTCCGCCTTGCTGGGCGGCGTTCTCAAGAAGTCATGTTCTCCAAGATCCTCATCGCCAACCGGGGCGAGATCGCGCTCCGGATCATCCAGGCCTGCAGGGACCTGGGGATCTCCACCGTCGCCGTCCATTCGACGGCTGACAACGACAGCCTGCATGTCGCCTACGCCGACGAGGATGTGTGTATCGGACCTCCAGCGGTGCGCGACAGCTACCTCAGCGTCACTGCGCTGATCTCGGCTGCCGAGATCTCAGGCGCGGAGGCGATCCATCCGGGCTACGGCTTCCTTGCCGAGAGCGCTCATTTCGCGGAAGTGGTCGAGGAGTGTGGTCTCACCTGGATCGGGCCGAGGCCGGAGACGATTCGACTGATGGGCGACAAGGCGAAGGCTCGCGAGACCGCGCTGGCGGCCGGCGCCCCCGTGCTTCCGGGAAGCCAGCAACCTCTGCGCAATGCCTCCGATGCGCGTGCGATGGCCCAGGACGTGGGCTATCCCGTGATCCTCAAGGCCGCGGCCGGCGGCGGCGGACGCGGCATGCGGGTCGTGATGGGGCCGGAGCAGATCGAGACCCAGTTCCTGACTGCCCAGAGCGAAGCCATCTCGGCCTTCGGCAACGGCAGTCTCTACCTCGAGAAGTACCTCGTCGACCCGCGCCACATCGAGGTCCAGATCCTCGGCGACCGGATGGGCAAGGTGATTCACCTCGGTGAACGGGAGTGCTCGATTCAGAGACGCCACCAGAAGTTGATCGAGGAGGCGCCGTCACGCGCCATCGATGCGGACCTGCGTGCCCGCATCACCGATGCCGCGGTTGCCGTCGCCACGACGGTCGGCTACGAGAACGCCGGCACCATCGAGTTCCTGCTCGACGCGGAAGGCCGCTTCTACTTCATGGAGATGAACACTCGGATCCAGGTCGAGCATCCGGTCACCGAGATGGTCACTTCGGTCGACCTCGTCCGAGAGCAGATCGCGATCGCCTCGGGTGAAGAACTGGGAATGGGGTCGGTGACCGAAGCTCGCGGACATGCCATCGAGTGTCGGATCAACGCGGAGCATCCGAGGACCTTCACGCCGAGTCCCGGGGCTGCTCAAGACCTTCCACGCGCCGGGCGGTCCCGGAATCCGCGTCGACACGCACGCCTACGAGGGCTATGTGTTTCCGCCCTTCTACGATTCCCTGATCGCCAAGGTGATCGCGCATGGAAACGATCGCATGGAGGCGATCGCCCGCCTGCGTCGGGCGTTGGACCAGTTCGTCATCCAGGGCATCGACACCACGCTCGATCTCCACCGCGAGATCCTTCGCGATCCGGCCTTCGTTCGTGGAGACATCTCGACTGGATTCATGGAGCGCTTCCTCAAGGAGCGCTCCCAGGTCGGTCGGCTAGGTTCCGGCGCGACTCTTTGCCCCTGTTCTCATGCTCGTTTTCCTGACTGGCTTCATGGCCGCCGGCAAGAGTCGGATCGGCCGCGAACTGGCTACGCTGCGCGACTGCGAGTTCACCGACCTCGACGATCAGATCGAGCGCAATGCCGGAACCTCGATCCCGGAGATCTTCGCCGCCGAGGGTGAGAAGGGCTTCCGGAGAAGGGAGCGCCAGGCCCTCGAAGCAATCTGCGGCCTCGACTCGAGGGTCGTCGCGACCGGCGGTGGGGCGGTGCAGGACTCGGGGAACATCGAGCGGATGCGATCCTCGGGTACGGTCGTGTGGCTCGATCCTCCGTTCGAGATCCTTCTCGCCCGTCTGATGAAATCGCCCACCCCTCGGCCTCTCTTCCAATCTGAGGAACAGGTGCGAGGACTCTACTCATCCCGTCTCGAGGCCTACGCCCGTTGCGACCATCGAGTTCGAATCGAAGGCAGCGAGCAGGCGCGAAGCATCGCGCGTAGGATCGAGCGCCTCCTGGACCCACTCTCATGAAGTATCTGATCATCACCGACCTGCACGGCAACTACGACGCGACGCGTGCGGTCCTCAATCACGTGCGTCGCAAGACCTTCGATGCCGTTCTGGTGCTTGGCGACCTGGTCGGTTATGGAGCCTGTCCGAATCAGGTGGTCGAAGAGGTTCGCGATCTCAAGGGACGCACCGTGGTGATTCGAGGCAACCACGACAAGGTCATCGCCGGGCTCGAAGATGGCGAGGACTTCAACCGCGTGGCGATCTCCTCGGCGATCTGGAGCCGAAGTCGCCTGACGCCCCAGAACAAGCGCTACCTGATCGATCTTCCCGAAGGGCCGGTCGAGGTGGATGACTTCTCGATCTGTCACGGAGCTCCCATCGACGAGGATCGCTACCTGCTGCGCACCGCCGATGCCGAGGAGGCCTTCGCCGGCGCCGAGTTCGATGTCTGCTTCTTCGGGCACACGCATGTGCCGATGCTGTTCCGACAGACGGGCAGGGAGACTCACGGCGAGCGCCTGAAGGGCAACAAGGGTGAGATCCAGATCGAGCCTGGGAGCCGCTACCTGATCAATCCGGGGTCGGTGGGTCAGCCCCGAGACGGCAACCCGCTGGCGGCCTACATGATCTACGACAGCGACGCCGGCGTGGCCACATGGCACCGCATTCGCTACCCGATGCGGCGCGCCCAGCGTCGGATTCTCGCTGCCGGCCTTCCCGAGATGCTGGCCGAGAGACTCGAGTACGGGGCCTGAGAGCCGCGCAACGGCGACCTACGGGCTCACCAGGGTGAGCCGCAGTTCGTCTCCCGCAGCCGCCTCGACGGTGACGGCGAGATCGGCTTCGCCACGGGTCGAGGCGCTGCCATCGGCATCGAGGCGGGCACTCAGGGTTCCGCTCTCGGGCAGTGGGCGGCCCAGCATGCTGTCGGCTGAGCCGAGGACGATCTCGATCGGGAACGTCGGCCGGTCGATGCGTTTGACGGCGGCCGGCGGTCCCGGAAGCTCGGGGTCGCGCAGCGAAACGAAGAGGACGGCCCCAGGCGGCGGCACCGCTCCTGCCTGCAGTTCCAGTCGCAGACGATAGGTCGGACCCCCGGGGGCTGCACCGATCACTCCCGGCGACGGTGCCTCGGCCGTGCGAACCGGCTCTTCGGCAGGCGGCCCGGATCGCGAACCACCGGGCCCGGCGCCGAGGATCTCTTCGGCTGTCATTCCCGACCTGGCCATGTCCAGCAGTTGATCGAGACCGGGATGCTGGCCGTCGGCGGCTTGCAGGCCGGCCTCCCAGTCGCGGATCGCGTCCTCGCGCCGATCCATTCGGAGGTAGGCGATGCCGCGCACGAGTCGCGCGTTGACGTAGTCGGGCGCTGTCGTCAGAGCCTGGTCGAGGAGTTCCAGGGCCGCGTCGCCCTGGCCCATGGAGAGCCGGACGAGGCCCTGGAAGTAGAGGCCGTCGACGTCTCCCGGGCGAGCGTCGAGAATGATCTCGGCCTCGGTGTACGCGTCGTAGAGCAGTCCCGCTGCGAGCAGGCTCTCGGCGTAGGCCTTGCGGATGCCGACGTCTCCCGGGTTCTGGTCGAGGGCGGCCCGGATCCGCTGGATACGCGAGGCGATCTCGGGCTCGGTGTTGGCGAGGTCGGGCCCCGCTCCGGCGCTCGGGCTGGACTGCGCCATGGGCTGTTCGGGAGTCGGAGCCGCGTCGCGCTGGGCCCAGAAGAAGAGCAGCATGAAGAGCCCGACCAGCCCGGCGCCGAAGGCGAAGCCGACGAAGCCGGCATAGGGGTTGGGAGGCGCCGTGGTGGGACTCGAGGCGGCTTCGCGTTGTTCGGCGGGCAGCGAGGCGGTGACCTCGTCGAGCTCCTTGAGGACGCGCGCGGCGTCGCGCTCCAGGCGATCCCGCTCCGACTCGTCGAGGCCTTCCGATTCGAGGCGTTCGTAGAGAACGTTGCGGCGCTCCCGCAGGTCGCTGGCCTCGAGCTGGAGATCCTCGTTCGGCGTCTGCCTGGAGGGTGCCGAACTCGAACGGCGCAGTCGCCACACCACCACCGCGCCGACCAGCAGGCCGACGGCCAACACCACGACTCCGGGGCCAGGAAGGATCCGAGGGCGTTCATGTAGCGGTCTTTCCCGGTGCCCGCGTATCGCGTCGCACCCTGGCGAGGTAGTCGTCGAGTTCTTCACCCTTCGGGTCGCTCACGGAGGCCGTCTCCCTCGACCGCCGAGTCGGTCGAATCGACTTGCGACGACGCGCGTCCAGAGAATTGCGGCGCCGACGCCAAGACGGCGATCGGAGCGAGCCACACCAGCAGGTTGAGGCCGTCGGGGCGTGGCGAGAGTCGGACGAACTCGCCATAGGAACTCTCGAAGTAGTCGAGGATCTGCTCGCTCGTGTAGCCCAGGGCGAAGAGGTCGCGAACCTGCGACAACATGGCGACGGCCGATGGAGTGGGGGAATCGGCGATCGACAGGCCCTGGCAGACCGGGCATCGCATGGTGGATCCGAGTTCCAGGGTGGCCTCCTGCAGGGCCTCGCCCTCGAGCCGCCGACCCTGGGGCTCGCCGAGCAGTTCGAACTCCTGGACGCCGAGTTCCGGCCCAGCCGGCTGGCCCGAGACGACCGGAGCCAGCAGGCCGACGACAGCGAGCGTCAGGATCGTGGCGTAGCGTGACGGTTTCAGTCTCACAGCAGACTGTCCAGGGTCGCCCTCAGTTCATCCGGGTCGATGGGTCCGGCGACCTTCTCCCGGATGATGCCCTCGGAATCGACGATGTAGGTCTCGGGAAGCTTGAAGACGCCGTAGGCGATCGACACCTTGCCGTTGCTGTCCCAGAGAGCCGGCGACCAGCGGCCGAGTTGCCTCTCGAAGGCGGCGACGGCCTGGGCGGTGTCCTCGGCGGGCACGATGCCGACGAAGTTGACCCTGCCGGCATAGTCCCGGGCGGCTGCGACCAGATGGGGATGCTCGTAGACGCACGGCCGGCACCACGAGGCCCAGAAATTGATCACCGCCGGCCGGCCGGCCAGATCCGTCGATTCGAGCGCCGCGTCGTCGAAACCGCGTAGCGAGAACGACGGCGCCGGCTTGCCGATCAGCGGAGACTCGACGACGTTGGGGTCGTGACCGAAGCCGAGAGCCAGGAACACGATGAGCGGGATGGCGATCAGCCCGCCGACGAGCAGCACCATGCGATTCACGGCGCCGAGACCTCCTGGCGCGGCACCGCCGGGGGGATCAGGCAGATCATGGTGCCTGCGACGATGATCGTGACACCGATCCAGATCCACAGCACGGCGGGAGTGAGGATCGCTCGCAGACCGATGGAGTCGTCGCGCTGGACGTTCATCAGGGTGAGGTAGAGATCGTGCCCCAGTCGGGTCTTCACGGCCGGCGTTCCGAGCGGTTGCATCTCGGTCGGATAGTGATTGAGCGAGGGTTCGAGTTCGCCGATCTCGCGGCCGTCACGCAGGATGGTGACAGCGGCCACCTGGGAGACGTGGTGGGGGCGTTGTTCGACCCGAACTTCGTCGTAGCGAACGGCGTAGTCGCCGATCGCCAGGGTCTGGCCGGGAATGAGCGTGGCTTCGCTCTCGGTCTGGTACGACGACGAGATCGCGATGGCGACGAACGTCACCAGGAAGCCGGTGTGGGCGACGTAGGCGCCGATCAGGCGGGGAGCGCGGCGCAGCGTGCCGCGGGTGGCCGCGGACAGCGACTCGCCTCTCTTGCGGCGTGCGCCGATCGGGCGGCCGCTCTGTGCCATGGTGACCCACAGCGCATAGCCGGTGAACGCACCGGTGGCCAGCAGGGCGGGATTCCAGCCCGCAAACACGGCTGCGATCAGCAGGCCGACGGCCGCCGCCGGCAGCGGACGCAGGAGGGCCTTCAGGGCCGCACCCTTCTCGCCCCGGCCCCAGGGCAGGGCCGGTCCGACACCGATCAGCATCAGCAGGCAGAGGAAGATCGGCACCGCCATGCGGTTGAAGTAGGGCTCGCCGACGCTGACCTTGGTGCCGCGCAGGCTCTCGGCCAGGATCGGGTAGGTGGTGCCGATGAACACGGTGAACGTGAGCGCTACGAGGAGCAGATTGTTCACCAGGATGGCTCCCTCCCGGGCCAGCACCACCCGGCCCGGTTCGGCCACCAGGGTGTCGATGCGCATCGCCAGCAGCACGATCACGGCGATCAGAACGACGCCGAGGAACGCCAGGAAGGCGGGTCCGATCGGACTCTGGGTGAAGGAGTGCACCGAATTCACGACGCCGGAGCGCGTCAGGAAGGTGCCCAGGAGAGTGAGGATGAAGCTCAGCAGGACGAGGATCACGGTCCATGCCTTCAGGGTTCCCCGACGTTCCAACACCAGGGCCGAGTGGAGCGCGGCGACTGCCGTCAACCAGGGCAGGAACGAAGCGTTCTCGACCGGGTCCCAGGCCCAGTAGCCGCCCCATCCGAGGACTTCGTAGGACCACCAGCCTCCGAGCATGATGCCCATGCTGAGGAAGGCCGTCGGGACGAGCAGCCAGTTGCGCAGGGGGACCAGCCAGGTGGCTCCCAGACGTCCCCTCAACAGGGCCGCCACCGCCATCGCGAAGGGTACCGTCATGCCGACGTAGCCGAGGTAGAGCATGGGCGGGTGGACCGCCATCAGGATGTGGTTCTGGAGCAGGGCGTTGGGGCCGGGCCCGTCGAGGGGGATGGGCGCCGGAGTCGGCGCGAAGGGATTCGCGGGGCCGGCGATCAGGAAGCTGAAGAACAGGCCGACGCTCATCATGGTCGCCAGCGAGTAGGCCAGGTAGTCGTTGTGACCCCGGCGTTGCAGGACCGCGAGCGCGATCGTGTAGGCGCCGAGCATGAATCCCCAGAACAGGATCGACCCTTCGAGCGAAGACCACAGCGAGACGAAGGAGATCACCCTCGGAGTCGCGATGGAGCCCACGTGGGCAACGTAGGAGACCGAGAAGTCGTTGGTGAGGAGGGCGTACTCCATCACCGCGTTGGCGAGGATCATGGCGCCCGAGAAGGCCAGCGCCAGTCGTCGGGTCCAGGCCAGTCCCTGAGTGGATCGGGTGGCGCCCGCGACGAATCCGAGCGGCGCCCCGATCGCGCACAGGAGAAGGGCCAGGAGGACGAGCCCCTGCCCGAGATGGGAGATCATCCGCCGGTTCCGAACTGCAGGCTCTTGGCGAGTTCCTGCATGTTGCGGTTGTCTTCCGTGCCGGGCGCCTGGTACTCGTTGTCGTGCTTGACCATCAGGCGGGTCGATTCGAACGTGCCGTCGTTCTTCAGCGTGCCCTCGACGACGACCCCGATTCCTTCACGGAACATGGCAGGTGGAACGCTGCGGGCGAAGACCGGCACGGTCTCGCTGCCGTCGGTGACGGCGAATCGAAGCGTCAGTCCGTCCTGCTCGCGAACGATCGAACCGGGCGCGACGAGTCCACCGAGGCGGACGCTGGCGCCGACGGCGTCATCGCCGGCGTCGAGGAGTTCTTCGGGGCTCCAGTAGTAGACCAGGTTGGTCTCCAACTCGCCGTTTCCGAAGGCCAGGAAGGACAGCACGCCGGCAATCGCCAGGACCGCGATCGCGGTGAAGATGCGTCGTCGTTTGAGGTCGCTAGGAGGAGTCGTCATCGTTGCCGCCTCGGGCCCTGGAGTACAAACTCCAGGCGTAGATCAGGAGTCCAGCAGTCGTGATCCCGAACGCCGCGATCACGTAGTTCCAGCCACCAACTATAACGCCTTCTGGCTGCATTTCAGGCACTCTCCAGGGTGCTCAACCGGGCGGGAGCGTCGACATTCTCGGCGCGCGAACGCCGCGCTTCGATGGCGGCTCGTTGCGCGATGAACCAGATTCCGATGAACAGGATGGCGAAAGCGTTGATCCGCATCGGCAGGACCATCGCCGGGTCCATGGTTTCGGGCGTCGACTGCACCTGGTGGAGGCTGCGCCACCAGCGGACGCAGTAGTAGACCAGCGGGACGTCGACGAAGGCGATGATGGTGGCGACGGCGGTCCAGGTGGAGCGTCGACGTCGGTCGTCGACGAAACTCGACAGGGCGAGGACGCCGGCGAAGAGAAGGAACATCAGGAACGAGAACAGCAGGCGCACGTCGCCCCAGGTCCACCAGATGCCCCAGGTCGGCTTCGCCCAGATCATGCCCTGGATCAACAGCAGGCCGTTGAGCACCACGCCGGCCTCGACGCCTCCGATCATCCGGTGAGTCCACTTCTCGTCGTTCGTCCACAGTGCGGTCACCGCGAAGACGAAGGCGAAGAAGTAGATCAGCATGGAGTTCCAGGCCGTCGGTACGTGCACGTACAGGATCCGCTGAACGTCTCCCATGTGGCGTTCGGCGGGGGCGACGAACAGCCCGATATAGCTGCCGATCACGAACAGGACGACACCGAGAATGCCGATCCACTTCGATTTCGTTCCTGCCATGGCGTCAGTCCTCGATGGTGAAACGGAAAAGGATGCCACCCAAGAGCCAGTAGACGGCGCTGAAGCCGACGAGAACCGTGACCCACGA
The DNA here is from genome assembly GCA_942492505.1 of Thermoanaerobaculia bacterium. Taxonomy (GTDB): domain Bacteria; phylum Acidobacteriota; class Thermoanaerobaculia; order Multivoradales; family Multivoraceae; genus CALOFD01. The sequence continues at coordinate 82,940 of CALOFD010000042.1, read as the reverse complement.
CCCCATCTGACCCATCACGTCGCCATAGAGTGCCAGGTCCATGCTTTTTACGGCTGCCAGAAGAAGAGGGATCACGAGCGGGTAGTGGACGATCGGCAGCAGGACTTCCTGGCCTCGGATGCGACTGGTCATCGCCGCATAGAGGGTGCCGGGAGCCGACAGCCCCGCAGCGGTGAGGGCCCAGAGACCGAGGAGGCGAAGGACGTTGCCGGCCTCGACGTCCACAGCATAGAGCACGATGGCCACCGGGGCCAGTACTGGACCCAGCAACGTCAGGAAGAGCGTGTTGGCCAGCGCCTTGCCATAGAAGATCGCCGTCGGATCGACGGGCAGCAGGAGCAGCCCTTCGAGCGCCTCGTCGCTGGTCTCGACGCGGAAGGACTCGGTGAGGGCCAGCGTGGAGCTGAGCAGCAGGGTCAGGACCAGGTAGCCGGGTGTGGTCCGCGAGAGAGCGAGGCTGTCGGGGCCGACGGCGAAGGAGAAGAGCGACAGGGCGACGAGTCCGAAGAGGAAGACCGACAGGATCCGAGCCCGTCCGCGCCATTCCAGCAGCAGATCCTTGCGCAGGATCAGGACGGCCTGGCGGATCATTTGGAGTGCGCCTTCGCGAACGCTCGCGGCAACTCGGCCGCCGGGCCGTTCCAGATCTGTTGACCGGCCCGCATGAGAATCGCGGTCCGGCACAGCTGCGCCGCGCGCTCGAGATTGTGGGAGGCGACCACGACGGTCTGGCCTCGGTCGCGGCCCTTTTCGACCCACGCCTCGACCAGCGCCTGTCCGGGCACGTCCAGGGCGGCGAAGGGTTCGTCGAGGAGAAGGATGCTCGGTGCCTCGATTCTCGACCGCGCCAGGGCGAGACGCTTGCGCATTCCGGCCGAGAAGGTGTCGACGGTACTGTGTCGGCGATCGACGAGGTCGACCTCCTCGAGGAGCGCTACCAGGCGGGTCTCGTCGTGAGGGTGATTCGACAGTCGTGCCCACATACGCAGCGACTCGAGAGCCGTCAGTCGCTCGTAGAGGTAGGTGCGGTGGCTGACGAGCGACAGTCGTCGCCGCACCTCCAGGGTCTCGGTCGCGACGTCGAGACCGTCGACGAAGAGCTCGCCCTCGGAGGGGCTCAACAGTCCCGATACCAGGCGCAGCAGGGTGGTCTTGCCGGAGCCGTTCGACCCCGCGACCACGACGGAATCGCCGGCAGCGATCTCGAGGTCGATATGGGCGACCGCCCAGTGTCGGCCGAAGCGCTTGCCCAGCCCTCGGGCACGGACGGCTGCTGGGGGTGTCTCGGGCATCGTCGGACCGCGGGCAAACTAGCACAGCCGGGAGCCGACACCGTGGTTCCCCCGACGGGCATGGCGTACGATGCGCCCGATGGCCTTCGATCGCGGTGTGCTCAGCCTCGCCCTCGTCGTGGTTCTCGCACTCGTGTTCGCGGGAGGCTGCGCTTCGAGCGGGTTGCCGGCGAGCGGCGTCGGTACGGATTCAGGCCCTGCTCCGGCCGCACCACTGCCCGACGAGGAGCTGCGCGGGCTCGTCCTATTGCTCAACGATCGGTTGGTCTACGAAGGCCTGACCGTCGAACGGGCACTGGCGGCGGGACCCGAGGCTCGTCGCGAACTGGCGGCCGTTCTCGGCAGGATCGGCGATCCCCAGGGACTCTTTGCCCTGCGGCGACTGGCTCGCGACCCCTCGGTCGAGGTGCGACGCGCGGCGGTCTTCTCGCTCGGAGTGCTGGGTTCACTGTCGTCCGAGTCGGTACTTCGACTCGCGGCGGCCGAGGACGATCGTGAAGTCGGCCGCCTGGCTGTCGCAGCGTTGGCGCGCAGCGGCGTCTCCCTGCCGGTGGTGATCGAGTCCCTGACGGACCTCCCGGCAGCGGAGGTCGAGGCCCGATTGATGCCCGAGTTGTTGCGGTTTGCGGGCTCCCACCCGTTCGCGAGCGAGGAGATTCGGGCGGTTGCGCTCGCAGGTCTCGGATCCGAGTCGGCAGCGCTTCGCCGCCATGCTGCTTTGGCCCTGGCCGACGATCCACGACGTCGTGATGTCGATTTGTGGCGCCGTCTGCTGGGTGATGCCGATGCGGGCGTGCGGTCGCTGTCCGCCGGTGCGATCGCCCGGGTGGGGGAGGCGGAGGACCTGGATCGGCTGTCGACCCTCTTGCAGGATCCGGACGTCGAGGTCGTTGTTGCGGCCCTGGACTCGGCTGCTGAGTTGATCTCTCGCGGAGTGTCTGCGCCGCCACCCGCATGGAGGTCGGAGCTCCTCGAACGCTTCTCCCACCCGACGTTGGCGGTGAGAGCGGCGGCGCTGCTGGCGTCGTCCGAGTGGCTGCTGGACGAGGAACTGGGCAGGGCATTGATGGAAATCGCCGAAGGGAGCAGCGTCATCGAGCGGATGGCCGCCACGTCGGCGCTGGCCGCCGGCGGAGATCCACGCGCCCCCGACGCCATCGCCGCGGCCGTTCTCGACGACGATCGCTTCGTGCGAACGTTGGCCGCCACCGCGACGCCCGGATCGATGACGCGGTCGCTCTACTCGGAACTGCAGCGCGACTCCTTCGCGGGAGTGAGGCAGGCGGCGTTCTCGGCCGAGCTCGACCGCTCGCGAGCCGTCGAAGGCGTTCTGAGCCGGGTCCTGGCCGACCTCGACGGCGGCGTGCGAGCCGCCGCCCTGCAGTGGCTCGCCGACCATCCGATGCTGCGCGTCGAGCTGCTCGTCGCCGCCTTCGCCGGCACCGGCAGGGAGGTCACTGAACTCGCCCTGAGTGGCATCGACGCCGTGGTGGCGAGAGCCCGGGCCGAACCTCTCGAGCGCATCAGCAGCGCGGCGATCCTCGAGGCCCTGGGGGCTGCCGACGAGTACCTGATCCGGCGCCAGGCGGCCGTCGGGCTGCGCCGGCTGGGGCTGCCCGCTCCGGCGCTCGGTGAGGTCCAGGGACTTCGAAGCACCGAGGTCTACGAAGACATCCTGCGCCGGACCCGCAGCCCCCGTCGCCTGGAAGTGACGACGGATCGGGGCTCTTTCGTGGTGCGCCTCGACTGTCCGGCCGCGCCGCTGACCTGCTTGAACTTCATCCAACTCGGCGAACAGGGCTTCTACGACGATCTGCCGTTCTACCGGGTCGAGCCAGGGATCTCGGTGGAGGGCGGCGATCCGCGCAGTGACGGCTGGGGTGGCCCCGGCTACCACCTTCGAGACGAGTTCCACGCCGGCCCCCTGAGACGTGGATCGTTGGTGATGAAGCGGTCGCGCCCCCATACGGCGGGGAGTATCTTCAGGGTGCTCCTGAAAGACGCGCCCCGCGAAGACCCAGGACTCACCTCGTTCGGCGAGGTCGAGACCGGCCTCGACGTCGTCGACGCGATCCAGCCCGGCGATCGCATTCTGGGGGTCGTCGAGTTGCCTTCGACGCGGCGCTGAAGACGGCGGGGCCTTGCTAGACTGACGCCGATGCTGCACAGCTTCGCCTTCACCCTGAAAGTCCTGGCGCTGATCATCGTCGGGATGGCGATCCCCGTCGGTGTCTACAACGACGACATCCGCACCGAGGTGATGATGTTGGCAATCGGCGGCGGCCTCTTCCTGGCCGCCCGCTGGATCGATCCTGCGGATCCGATGGAGTGAGGCCTCCTCGGCCTCCGCAGAGCGCAACCTTGGATTCCTGCGGTCGTAAGAGCGAGTGAACGAGCCCATGTCTACGGCCACAGATGAAGAGATCGTCGCGGCCGTGCTCGAGGGAGCCGACGATCGCTACGCCGAGATCGTGCGCCGCTATCAGGGGCGGATCGTCAACTATCTGTATCGCATTCTTCGCAACGTCGACGATGCCCACGATCTCTCCCAGGACGTATTTCTCCGTGTCTACAATGCGCTCGATCGTTTCAACCCGGAGTACAAGTTTTCGACCTGGTTGTTCCGGGTGGCGCAGAACGCAGCCATCGACGTGGTCCGCAAGCGCAAGCTCCCCGTCGTGTCGATGGAGCGCCCCGATGACGACGGCGGCTCGACCTGGGAGTTTCCCAGCGGTGAGCCCGACGCCTATGGCGACGCCCGCAACCGTGAGCGTGCCGAAGCGATCGAGAGCGCGATCGAAGACCTCCCCGACGAGTATCGCGAGTTGATCGAGATGCGCCACTATGCCGAGTTGTCGTACGGAGAGATCTCCGAGATCAAGTCGATGCCCCTCGGTACCGTCAAGAACAAACTGTTCCGCGGCCGCCAGTTGCTCAAGGATCAACTCGCCGACTTCATCACCGATTGACGGCCCGTCCGGGACTTCTTTTCGAAAGATTCGTCCGACTGCAACCTTCCGATGTGGACTCCGTAACGATTTACGACAGAAGGATGACCGACCGACGATGACCCATACGCTGCACTCCTCCGACCCGTTTCGTGAACCCGCCGACGACTTCGAAGTCGCCGAGCGCAACGACCCGGTTGTCCGGCTGCTCGAATCCGTCCGGATCGAGGCACATCGGGACCTGGTGCCACGCGTCATGGCGCGCCTGCCGCAGGCCTCGTGGAGCTCCCGTCGTTTCCCCCTGGGGATGGCGGCGGCCGTCGCGGCCGTCTTGATGGCGCTGGGTGCTGCCTTCCTGCTCGGTGGCAGCGAGGCCGGCACCGGCATCGCCGCACTCGAAGGCCTGATCGATCTGGTGTCGACCGGCCTGTTGGCGGGCGGCGGATTCCTGGCCGCTTCGTGGTCGGGCGCGCGGGCCACGCTCGGAGAGGCGATCAGGGAGAGTCCCACCACGACCCTGGCCGTCGCAGTCCTCCTGATCGGTCTGTCGGCGGGCCTGATTCGTCTGGTCGGCCGCCGGCGCGAGGCGCGGGTCGCCAGCCGCGACCGTGGCAACCGCTGACCCGGATCTCCTGACATGGCACGCGCTGACGCGTTGCCACGAGCCGCGCGCAACGCCGCTTCAGTTGGTCCCGGCTCGTCCGCGGTAGGTGCGGGATTCGCGGCCCCTCGGCAGTCTCCGCTCCGACGTCGGCCCTGGCGGCGCCGGCACCGATAGGATGGGAGCGTGCTCCGCACTCCGCTCCTGATCCTGGTCTCGACGCTGACCCTGTCGGCCGCAGCCTCGACCGCCCAGCAGGCCGAGTCGTCGGGCGTGCATTCGGAGGGTGGAGGCGCCGCTGTGCTGATCGCCGAGGGCACGGTCGCCCAGGGACAGGTCGTGGCCGCGGGTCGCGACCTGGTGGTCGCAGGGCGCGCGATGCGCGGAGCGGTCGCCGTCGGTGGCAGCGTGACGGTGAGGGGCGAGGTGCAGGGCGATGTGGTGGCGGTCGGCGGCGATGTCCGGCTCGAGCCTGGATCTCGGGTGTCGGGCGACGCCTTCGTCCTCGGCGGGCGACTGATCGCTTCGCCTGGTTCGGTCCTCGCAGGCCGCGGAGCGGCGTACCCGACGGCTTCGACGGCCTGGCTGGTGCTCGCGGAGGGCCCTGTTGTAGGCCTGTCTCCCTTCTCTCGTGCCGTTCTGGGCGCGAAGGTCGGCCTGATCGCCGGCTGGATCCTGACCCTCCTGGCGCTGCTGTGGGTTGCTGCCCCGGCTCTCGGCCGAACGGCGCGTTCAGTGGGTGAGGAGCCTCTCCTGTGCTTCGGGATCGGCTTGGTGGCGGTTCTCGTGATGATCCTCGCGGCGGCGCTGGCGAGCGCCTTCCTGGGCGTGATGATCGGGGTCCCGCTGATCCTTCTCGCCGTGCTGCTGGCCCTGTTCACCAAACTCTGGGGCATGGTGGCGGTCTTTTCGTGGCTCGGCTCACGGGTCCGCCGACGCTGGAGCGTCGGCCTCGGAGCGCTTCTCCAGGAGGCGTTGATCGGGCTGGCGATCCTGGCGCCGCTCAAGTTCGTCCCCTGGGTCGGCACCTGGGTGTGGTCGGCGGCGACGCTGATCGGAATCGGAGCCTCCCTGCGGACCCGATTCGGGCGTGGAGAGGGCTGGCTCGAGGGGGTCTGACGCGGGTTGACGGGCTGCAGGCCATACCGTAGCCTCGCCGCAGCGGTGGCCAGGACCACCTCGACACACCACCTCCAAACGGCTGGATGGCCGGGATCGAGATCCAATGTTCTGTCAGGCTTGCGGGTCGCCCCAGAACGAAGAATCTGAATTCTGCACCCGCTGTCACCAGAAGCTTCTGGTGCTGTCGGGAGGCGGAGGCACCGAGGAAGCTTCGTTCGAGAGCCAACCCGAAGAGAATTTCTCCTTCGACGAGCATCTGCTCGAGCGGATCTCGATTCTCGAAGAAGTCCTGAAGAAGACGACCGACACGGTACGGAGCGTTCTCGGCCTGCTGCAGAAGCAGGAGAAGAACGTCCTGATCAATCACACCGGCCTGTCGACGCTGGCCGAGGAACTGGAGGCGCGGGGAGTCCTGGCGCGCGACCAGTGGAACGAGACCTGGGAGTCGCGGGCGCGATCGCAACTGCTGACGCTCGAGAAGCGCGATCGCTTTGCGAACTGCCGCGGGCGCATCGCGGCGCTCTACAGCGGCAAGCGCCGCAGCGCCTTCCTGCAGCATCTCGAGGAGGCCGAATTCGCGCTCCTGTGCTTCGACCTCGACAAGGCGGTGGGCAGCCTCGAGGCTGCCTGGGCGCTGGATCGCGCCAACTATGAACTGGCCTACTTCCTCGGTGAGATCTTCTTCAACGAAGGCGAGGCCGACCGGGCTCTCGAGTACTTCTCGAGCGTCCTGATGACGCGCGAAGACCACTATGACGGGCTGGTCTACTCCGGCGTGATTCTCTATGAAAGAGGGGAGCACGAGGCCGCCCGAAGATTCCTCGAACGTGCCCTGCAGCTCTATCCCGACGCCTTCCTGCCGCTGTTCAGCCTGGGCGCCATCGCCGCCGCCAGCGGAGAACTCGAGAAGGCCGTCATCTTCCTGCGCGGTGCCGTCGAGATCGATCGCGTTCCGCAGGCGCTCTACCTGTTGGGCAACTGCTACTACGAACTCGACCAGCGCGGCCCCGCGATCGAGGCGCTGCGCGAGGCCGTGCGACTCGACCCGACCTTCGAGGAGGCCCATCATCTACTCGGCCTGGCCTATCTCGACCGTCATTGGACCCGCAAGGCGCTCGATTCGTTCCGCCGGGCTCAGCAGTTGAATCCCAAGAAGATGCGCTACCAGGATCTGGTGCACTACCTCTCCGGCGACCTCGCCGTGCCGCTGCCCGAGGTGACGGGCGAAGTGGCTGAGTTCAGCTCCGCGAGGGGCAACGCCTGCTGGAGGCGGAGCGCGCCTCGCGCGCCCTCGAGTGCTACCGCCAGGCTCTCGAACTCGAGCCGGACAACCCGACGGTGCTGTTGTCGCACGCAGTCGCCTGCCTTCACATGAATCGCCACCACGAGTCGGAGATCACCACCCGTCGCATCCTCGAACTCGATCCGAGTGAAATGCTCAAGGCAACCGCCTGCGCGACCCTGATCGAGGCCCTGCGCAGCGAAGGCCGGTTCAGGGAGGGCAACCAGGTCGGTACCCGGTTGCTGTCGGAAAGCGGTTCGAACTTCGCCCGTACGATCGCCTACTACGAGATGGCCTACAACCTCGCCGAGATGGAGGAAGATCTCGACCAGGCGCTCGACTACGCTCGCCGCTCGCTGGAGCTCTCACCCGAGGAACTCAAGCAGTTCCCGCTCGCCGCGCTCGGCTGGGTGCACTACAAGCGCCACGAGTTCGACAAGGCCGTCGACTTCCTCTCGAAGTCCACGGAGTTCGGGATGTCCTCGACCACGCTCACTCACCTCGGCATGGCCCTGCTGGCCTCGGGGGAGGAGGAGCAGGCACGCAATGTGTTGTCGGAAGCGCGCACTCTGGACGAACAGAAGGGCGCCCTGCACGAGCGCATGATGGAGTTCATGCGTGACAGCACCCGGTTGCTCGAGAGCGTCCGCAGCACTCACGCCAACTAGTTTCGATCCCGGAGATCCCCATGCGCTGGAGCCAGTACTTTCTCCATACGACACGTGAAGTCCCTTCCGATGCCGAGGTCGTCAGCCACCGGCTGATGGTGCGCGCCGGCATGCTGAAGAAGCTGGCTGCCGGGATCTACACCTACCAGCCCCTGGCCTGGCGCTCACTGAAGAAGTTGATGGAGATCGTCCGACGCGAGATGGACGCGATCGGCAGCCACGAACTCGCGATGCCTGCGGTGCAGCCGGCCGGACTGTGGCAGGACTCGGGACGATGGGAGAAGTACGGCGACGAACTGCTGCGGATCAAGGATCGCCATCAGCGCGACTTCTGCTTCGGTCCGACGCACGAAGAGGTGATCACCGATCTGGTGCGGGGTGAGGTCAAGAGCTACCGCCAGCTGCCGGTCTCGATGTACCAGATCCAGACCAAGTTCCGCGACGAGATCCGACCGCGTTTCGGACTGATGCGGGGCCGGGAATTCCTCATGAAGGATGCCTACACCTTCCACGCCGATGCCGCCAGTCTCGACGAGGGCTACGCCGACATGGCCCAGGCCTACCGCAACATCTTCGAGGCCTGCCAGCTCGACTACACGGTGGTGGAAGCGGACTCGGGAACGATCGGCGGCAAGAAGTCGCAGGAGTTCATGGTGTTGGCGGACACCGGCGAGAGCGTGGTCGTCAGCTGCCCCGAGTGTGAGTACGGGGCCAACCTGGAGCGTGCCGAGTCACGGCTTCCGCCGGCGCCGATCGGCGAGTCGAGGCCGTTGGAGAAGGTCGAGACTCCCGGCATGACGACGGTCGATGAGGTGGCGAAGTTCCTCGAGATCACGCCCGATCAACTGGTCAAGACGCTGCTCTACGAAACCGAGAAGGGCACCGTGGCGGTGGTCATCCGCGGTGATTGTGCGGTGAACGAAACCAAGCTGCTCAACCACCTCGACGTGCTCCACCTGTCGCTGGCCGGCGACGAAACGGTGCGTGCCGCGACGGGAGCTCCGCCGGGCTTCGCGGGACCGATCGGACTCGCGGACGATGTCACGCTGGTGGGTGACCTGTCGGCGCAGGATCGGGTCGGTTTCGTGTGCGGCGCCAACGAGGCCGACGCCCACTTCGTCGGCGCGCAGTGGGGACGAGACGCCGAACCCGAGGCCTGGGTCGATCTGCGTGAGGTCCGCGAGGGTGAGGGTTGTCCTCGCTGCGACGGCAGTCTGCGCCTGACCCGCGGCATCGAGGTCGGTCACATCTTCCAGCTGGGAACGGTCTACTCCGAACCGATGGGAGCGACCTTCCTCGATTCCGAAGGGCAGTCGCATCCGATGATCATGGGCTGCTACGGACTCGGAATCGGGCGCACGGTGGCCGCGGCCATCGAGCAGAACCACGACGACGACGGCATCGTCTGGCCGCTGCCGCTGGCGCCGTTCCAGGTCCTGCTGGCGGCGCTCAACCCGAACGAGGAGGCGGTACGGTCGGCCTCCGAGACGCTCTACGCAGAGCTGACCGAAGCCGGCGTCGAAGTGCTCTTCGACGATCGCGACGAGCGCCCCGGAGTGAAGTTCAAGGACGCCGATCTCGTCGGGATCCCGATTCGGATCGTGGTCGGCGCTCGTTCGCTCGAAGATGGCAACGTCGAACTCTCGCTACGCAGCGCCGCCCGGGAGCGCCAGAGCGTGGCGACCGGTGAGATCGTCGCCCGCGTGTTGGAGACGCTACGGCAGTCCTCTGCCGCCTGAATCGAACAGGTCGACTCAGTTTAAGGACGCGGTAGCAGCCGGTTCGTCGACGTTGACGAGCAGCGACTTGATGCGGTTGCCGTCGATCTCCTGGACTTCGATGTCGAGGTCCTGGAATCGAATCTTGTCGCCAGCCCTGGCCCGGCGTCCGATCTCCGACAGCACGATCCCGGCGATCGTGTCTTCGTCGCGGTCGCTGATCTCCATGTCGAGGAATTCCTCGAGTTCCGCGACCAGCACCGAGCCCGAAACCTTGTAGCGGTGAGGCGCCAGCCGCACGATGTCCGGCGTTTCGGTGTCGAACTCGTCCTGGATCTCGCCGACGATCTCCTCGAGTACGTTCTCGAGCGTGACGATCCCGCTGACTCCGCCGAACTCGTCGAGGACCGCGGCGAGGTGGACCTTCTCCGACCGCATTCGGCGAAGGAGGCGATCGGCGGGAAGGGTTTCCGGAACGAACGAAACCGGACGGCGGAGTTCGTCGAGACTCTCGGGCGGATTCTCCGCCTGGAAGATGTCCTTGATGTGGACGATACCGAGCACGTGGTCGAGGTCGTCCTCGCAGTAGGGATAGCGGGTGTGACCGCTCTTCTTGGCGATCTCGATGTTCTCGGCGAGCGTCTTGTTGCGGTCGAGATAGACGACTTCGGCTCGCGGCACCATGGTCTGACGGGCGGTCCGCTCGGAGAGTTCGAAGACGTTCTCGAGCAGCTCGCGCTTGTGGTCCGACAGGTCGTTGTCGGACTCGGAAGCCAGCAGGCGACGCAGTTCCTCTTCGCTGTGGGCGGAGTCGCCTTCCGAGATCGGTTCGATCCCGATCAGCTTGAGAAGGAAGTTCGCGCTGCCGTTCAGCACGAAGATCATCGGATAGGTGATCTTGTAGAAGTAGTACAGCGGTACCGAGACCCACAGAGTGGTCGGTTCCGGCTTGCGAATGGCGAGCGACTTCGGCGCCAACTCGCCGACGATGATGTGCATCACGGTGATCACGGCGAAGGCAACGCCGAGCGAGATGGTGTGGATCACGGCCGGCCCGAGGCCGAAGCGCTCCAGGAAAGGTTCCAGGATGCGCGCGAAGGCGGGCTCACCCAGCCATCCCAGGGCCAGACTGGCGAGAGTGATGCCGAGTTGGGTTGCGGAGAGGTAGGCGTCGAGGTGTCGGATCATCCGGGCGGCCAGGCGGGCGCGGATGCCTCCACCGAGCAGGTGCCCCTCGATCTGGGTCGGACGAACCTTGACCAGGGCGAACTCCGCGGCGACGAAGAAGCCGTTCAGGAAGACGAAGAAGATCGCCAGGGCGATCGCCCAGCCCGGAGAAATGCCGAATTCGACGGGCGGACCGCCACTGAGCAGGAGCGTCATCGAACGGCGCACCCACGGGCGCGTTCATGGTCGCGACGACTCGGGGCGGAGCGGCGGTTGGTAGAGGGAGGTTCGTCGGACACGGACGAGACGATTCTATCAGGAAGGGCGGCCCGAATCGCCCGAGGTGGCCTAGAATCCGGCAGCCCCGCCGCTCCAACCCCGTGAGGTCCCAATGCCCGATCGATCGTCCCGACCCTGGTCCCTGGCAGAACCGCCGAAGCTTTCGAGTCGACTCCCCGATTCCATGTCCGCCCTGACCCTCCGACGGGACGACTATGGGCCGCCGATCGAAGTCCTGCGGTGCGAGTCGGCGAGAACCCCGAGGCTCGGTCCGTCGGATGCCGGGAGGGTGCTGGTGTCGATCCTCGCTACGGGCCCCAACTTCAACACCAACTTCGCCGCGCTGGGTTTGCCGGTGCCGGTATTCGGACGCGGCGACGCCGCGACGGTCCACATTCCCGGTAGTGACGCCCTCGGGATCGTGGTCGACGCCGGCGCCTCGGTGTCGTCGGTCGCAGTCGGTCAGGCGGTCATTCTCGACTCCTGGACCGGTGGGTCGATCCGCGGCTACGAGACCCACGATGGCTTCAACGCCCAGTTCGCGGTGGTCGAGGAGAAGCGCGCCATTGCGGTGCCGCCCGAACTGGGCGCGATGAGTCCGGAGCGTCTGGCGGCGCTGCTGCTCACCTACGGCACGGCCTACCGCGCGGTGGTCGAACGTCTTCAGGTGGGTCCCGGGGATTCCGTCCTCGTCCTCGGCGGCGGCAAGGGGACTAGCTTCGCCGGCGCCCAGATCGCCCGCTCGCTGGGAGCGCGGGTGGTTCTCATCGGATCGAACGTGCCGCTGATGGAAAGCCTGGTCGCTCGCGGCATCGCCGACGCGTTCCTCGACCGACGTTCAGTGCCGGCCGAGTGTTTCGGGGTGCTCGCCGCCGACGAGGACCCGGAAGCCTGGCAGGCGAGAACGGAGCCCTTTCGGGATGCCGTGCGTGCCGCCAACGAGGGCCGTCTCGTCGACGCGGTTTTCGAACACACCGGCGGCGCCAATTTCCCACTGCTGGTCTCGGCCCTGGCGCCCGGCGGTCGGCTGGCCTTCTTCGGAGCGACCGGCCGAGGACTGAAGGGCGAGTACAAGGAGACGTTCTTCTGCGACGGCCGCCGTTTCGTGATGGACGCTCGCTGGGTCTGGATGCGTCAGAAGCAGGTGATCTTCCGGTCTTCGTCGGCCGCAGAGATCCTTGCCGAGATCGGCCTGCCGCCGGGTCGCCGGGGACTGGTCTGGGGTGCCGACGCCTACGCCCTCGAGTTCGTCGAGGCAGCGCTCGAGCGCTCCTGCGAGGTGGCGGTGGTGGCCTCTTCGAAGAACGACAGCGACGGGCTGCGCAGGCTGCGGGAACTCGGCATCGACGAGGCTCACGTCATCGATCGCGACCGACTGGAACTGCCGAGGGACATGCCCGATCCCTTGACGGCGGAGGGAACGCCCAACGACGACTACACGAGCGGCTTCATGAACCAGGCCCGCGCTCTGGGACGAGCCATCTGGGGCGTCTTCGGCAAGGGCAACAATCCCGATTTCGTCGTCGATCGGCCGGACCAGAGCACCCTTCATTTCAGTTCGTTCGTGTGCCGCGACCACGACGAGCGCGACGAATTGTCGTGCGGATGGATCGTGGTGCGCGCGCACAGCGATCTCGCGGTTCTCGGTTCCCACATGTACCGCGACTCGCAGGCCCGCGAGACCGTTCGCCTGCTGGCCGAGGGTCGCATCGTGATGGAGCAGGAGGACCTCGAGATCGTGTCCCTCGAGGAACTGCCGGCGATCCAGCAGCGAATGCTCGACGGGACGATGTCGAAGCCGAAGGGCGTCGCCCTGGTGCAGGCCGACCGTCCGGGACGCAGCATCGCCGACTACGAACTGGCCTTCCTCGGACGGCGTGTGAGAACCGCCGATCCCGACGCGGGGAGGCTGCTCGACGTCTCGGTCGAAGACGGCGTCGCGATCCTGACGATCTGCCGTCCCGCGGCTCTCAACGCCCTCAACGAGGAGTTGGTCGATCAACTGTCAGCCCTCGTCTCCGAATTGTCCGAAGCGGCAACGGTGGCAGGTGAGCCGGTGAGCGCGATGATCGTGCGTGGATCGGGTCGCGCCTTCGTCGCCGGTGCCGACGTGGGCGGCTTCGTCGGCAGGACCGCCGAGCAGATCGAAGCCCTGGCGAACGCCAACATGGCGGTGTTCACTGCCCTGGAGAACCTGCCGATCCCGGTCGTTTCGCTGATAGACGGTTTCGCGCTCGGCGGTGGCAACGAACTGGCCATGAGCACCCACTACCGGATCGTCACGCAGAACGCCCTGCTGGGGCAGCCGGAGATCAAGCTCGGCATCATTCCCGGCTACGGCGGAATGCAGCGCCTGCCGCGCCTGATCGGACCGCGGCGGGCCGCCGAGATGGCGGTCAACGGCGAGTCGATCGATGGCGCAGAGGCCGTTCGGATCGGCCTCGCGCACGAGTTCTGTCCCTCCTCGACCGCCCTCGGGCGGGCCTTCGCGGTGGCCCGGACCCTGCGCTCGGGGGAGATGACCGCAGCGCGGCCCGACTGGGAGGCTCTGGCAGCGCAGCAGGGCGACGCCGTCGATGCGCTCTTCTCCGATCGGCAGGTCGAGGAACTGCTGCGTGCCGAGCCTGCGGGCGCGGAGGACGCCGGCAACCTGGTTCGCGCCCGCCGATACGCCGCTCGGATCGCGCTCGAGGCGCTCGCCGCTGCTACCGGGAAACCTTCGACGAAGGTCTGGCCAACGACGCCAGGCTGTTCGGCGTCGTCGTGACGGCGCCCTCCGGCCAGGAGTGGGTGCGGCGCTTCCTTGCCAAGGATCCGGCGCAGCAGTCGTTCCTCGAGTTGTTGTCGAACTCGGATTCATGGAGAATCGGCGCACGCCCGTGACCAAGACTGAATCCGACGGCCTGCGCTACGACGTCGACGAGAAACCTCCGCACCCCCTGGCGGCGGCTCTCGGCTTCCAGATCGTGCTCCTGATCGTTGCCGGCATCGTGCTGGTGCCGGTGATCGTCCTTCGTGCCGCCGGCGCCAGTGCCGACGAAATGGCGTGGGCTGTCTTCGCGGCCCTGCTGGTCAGTGGCGCCGTGACCATCCTGCAGGCCTATCCGATCGGACCCATCGGAGCGGGGTACGTGCTCTTCATGGGCACGTCGGGCGCCTTCATCGCCGTGTCGACCTCCGCCGTGACGAAGGGTGGGCTGCCCCTGCTGGGAACTCTTGTGGCCCTGTCGGCTCTCGTGCAGTTCCTGTTCTCGATGAACCTGGCGCGCATGCGTTCGGTGATCACGCCGACGGTCGGCGGCACCGTCGTGATGTTGATCGCGGTCTCGGTGTATCCGATCTGCTTCGGTCGACTGACGTCGCTGCCCGAAGGGACGCCCGAGGGCTCGATGATCGGATTCATCCCGGCCGTCGTGACCTTCGTGATCGTGGTCTCGATCTCACTCTTCTCGAAGGGTCAGCTGCGACTGTGGGGACCCCTGCTCGGAGTCGTGGTGGGCTGTGTCACCGCCGCCTTCACCGGACTGCTCGACTTGTCGCTCGTTCGTGACGCCGGCTGGTTCGGTCTGCCGACGTCGGGCTGGCCGGGTCTCGATCTTTCCTTCGACGCTCGGCTCTGGGGCCTGCTGCCGGCGTTCATCCTGGTGACGATCGTCGGCGCCATCGAGACCTACGGCGACGGCGTGGCGATCCAGCGTCTTTCGTCGAGAACGCAGCGGCCGTTGGATCATCGCCGGGTGCAGGGTGCCGTCAACGCGGACGGGATGGGGAATCTACTCTCCGGTTTGCTGGGCACGTTGCCGAACACCACCTACTCGACGAGTCTGTCGGTGGTCGATGTGACGGGTGTGGCAGCTCGCAGGGTCGGGCTCTACGGCGGTGCGCTGATCATGGTGCTGGCCCTGCTGCCGAAGGCTTCGGCGTTGATCCAGTCGGTGCCCGACGCCGTGGTGGGTGCCTACGTGCTCGTGCTGCTGGTCTTCCTCTTCGCTCACGGGCTGCGCCTCGTGTCGGAAGGCGGACTGTCCTACGAAGACGGTTTCGTTGTCTGCATGTCGTTCTGGATCGGGATCGGCTTCCAGAACCGGCTGATCTTCCCCGACCAGATTCCCGACTCGGTCTACGTGTTGCTCGGCAACGGAATGACCTCGGGGGGCCTGTGCGCCGTGATCCTGACCGGCATGTTGGCGATCCGCCGACCGTCGCGGGCGCGCCTGGAGTTGCCGGCCAGCGAGGCCTCGGTCACGCCGCTCGGCGATTTCCTCGCGGAGCGGGCCCAGCTGGCGGGATGGGATGCCCCGGCCACCGCGCGCTTGCAACTCGCCGGAGAAGAGGCGCTGCTGTTCCTGATCGAAGCCGTTCGGTCCCTACGCTCCGACCAGGAGCTGCCGATTCGGTTGGCGGCCAGCGAGGAGGACGGTCTGGTGGTTCTGGAGTTCGGCTGCGGTCCGGGCTCGGAGAACCTGCAGGCCCTGCTCTCGGCCGTCGAGCACGACGAGGCTCCGACGGAAGACGACATCAGTCTGCGTTTGCTGCATTCACTGGCAGCGGAGGTCCGTCACGAGCAGTTCAACGAGCAGATGTACCTGAAGGTCGCGGTCAGCAGCGAACCGCTGGCCTAGAGTCGGGGCGCTGCCGGCCCGGGGACTCAGCGCGGCTCGGACTCGTCGAACGTCGCCTGCAGCGTTGCCCCGCCCATATTGTGGAGCGAGAAGCCGGAGGCCTTGAGTGAGGCCGTGAGTTTCAGCAGGTGGTCGCGTCCGCGCGTCTCGAGAGTGAGCGCCACCGTGACCTTCGCCAGGCCGAGTTCGTTGAACGCGCGGTTGTGGTGGACCTCGATCACGTTGGCGCCTTCAGCCGCGACCTGTTGGAGGAGCTTGGCCAGGGCGCCGGGTTCGTCCTGGATGGTGGCCTCGATCTTGACCAGCCGACCGTCCTTCGCCAGGCCGCGCTCGATGATGCGCGACAGCAGGTTGACGTCGATGTTGCCGCCCGAGAGCACCATCACGGTGCGCTTCCCGATGACCGCCGGGATGTGGCCGTTGGCGACCGCGGCCAGCCCCACGGCGCCCGCTCCTTCGACCACGGTCTTCTCGCGTTCGAGCAGCAGCAGGATGGCGTTGGCGATCTCGTTCTCGCTCACACAGACGATGTCGTCGACGTAGCGCTCGACGTATCGAAGGGTCCTCTCGCCGGGGCGTTTGACGGCGATGCCGTCGGCGATCGTGTCGCGATTCTCGACGGTCTCGCGACAGCCGGAGCGGACGCTTTCCCGCATCGACGGCACGGCGGCGGCCTGGACTCCGATGATCTGAATCTCCGGCCGCAGGGCTTTCATGGCGATCGCGATGCCCGAGATCAGACCTCCGCCGCCGATGGGTACGACCACCACCTCGACGTCCGGGACCTGCTCCAGGATCTCCAGGCCCACGGTTCCCTGGCCAGCGATCACGGCGTCGTCGTCGAAGGGATGAACGAAGACGCGATTCTCCTGTCGTTCGAGATCCGCCGCCGCTGCGTAGGCTTCGTCGAAGCTGTCCCCTTCGAGAATCACCCTGGCGCCGTAGCTGCGCGTGTTGGCGATCTTGATCAGCGGAGTGCGCCGCGGCATGAAGATGGTTGCGGAGATGCCGGCCTGGCGGGCGTGGTAGGCCACTGCCTGGGCGTGGTTGCCGGCCGACGCAGCCACCACGCCACGGGCCCGCTCGGCGTCGTCGAGTTCGAGAATCCGATTGAGCGCGCCCCGCTCCTTGAAGGAGCCGGTCATCTGCAGGTTCTCGAGCTTGAAGTACGCCTTGGTGTCGCAGCGTTTCGAGAACGTCTGGGAAAAGGCGCAGGGCGAACAGTAGACACTGTTCTGGATGCGATCCCGGGCGGCGTAGATGTCGGCGAGTTCGAGCAAGGGACGATGCTAGCAGCGGTCGATGCCGGGAGGCACCGGGTGGAGGCTCAGCGGTGCCGTGACGGGATCGCTCAGAGGCCGACCGTGGCGTCGAGCATCTGGGGCAGCTCCGCCCGCAGACGCTCGCGAAGCGCCCGGTAACGGTCTTCGACCGCGTCATGGAAGGCGAGGAAGCGAGGATCGGCAGCAAGGTCGTCGTACAGGCCGAACGGGTTGTCGCGGATACGGTCGAGCATGGGCAAGAAGTGCACGTTCGCGACCTTGGTTTCCACGAATTCCAGGGCAGCCTGCTTGCCGTCGGCCAGCGTCAGGGCGGCGAATCGGAAACTGACCAGTTCGTCGTAGGAGTCGTTGTAGTCGAGGATCGCCTCGAGGAGCAGATCGGCCTGGCGGGCCTCGCTTAGTTGCAGGAGATTTTCCGTCTGAGTGAGCGCGACTGGGATGGTCTCGATCGAGAGCTTCAGCGATCCGTCGGATCCCATCAAGACAGGGGTGGCAACCTCGACCGCACTCTTGCGAAGATCGCTCTCGTCATCGAGGCGACCGTCGAGGTGAGCCAGGTCGGCCTGCAGAGTGAGAAGGGAGGCCCGCGTGCTGGTTCCGAAGTCAACGCCGACGCCCTCCGACGTCCTCTCGAGTCGCCGATCGGAGTTCAGGGTCTGCCATCGCGACAGGACCTGTTCGAGACCCTCGACGTCTCGTTCGACGATGGCCATCACTCGCAGGATCCCGAACGTCTCCGGGTGGGAAGGGCTGGCGTCTTCGAGTCTCTGCACCCAGCGACGGGCTCCCTCGGTTTCGCCGATCGCCAGGAGGAGGGAGGCCGTGTTGGCCAGCAGTTCGCTGAAGGCCGGGTCCGCCTGGATCAGCTTCTGTAGGCCTCCGATGTAATTGAAGAGGTTGCCCTTGCGGAACTCGAGCGCGGTCTGGAGATCCAGGAGCTGAATGGACTCCGGCGCCGCCCGAAGACCGCGCGAGACGAGCGCAGAGGCTTCGTCGGCTCGGTTGAGATCGACCAGGGTCCGCCCCAGGTAGAAGCGAACGTCGGGACTCAAGGGGTCGAGCAGGAGTGCCCGTTCGAGGGTGGGGGAGCGCCTTCGCCGGGTTTCCCTGGTGGATCGTGGTGAAGCCGCCATAGTAGGCGACCAGGGTGTCGGTGTTGTCGGGCTCGAGTTGGAGAGCCTTCTGGTAGTGAGTCTCCGCGAGGTCATCGCGGTTCTCCCATACGGAGGAGATGTGGGCGTAGATGCGATGAGCCTGGGCAGACCCGGGGTCGATCTCGAGTGCGCGTCGAATGCTGGCAAGGCTGGTATCGCGAAGGTCGGGCCATTCGGCGCCGCTGAAACTCTGCAGGAACAGGGCCTCCGCCAGCCCGGCATGGGCCTCGGCGAGCATCGGGTCACGGCGCCGGGCTTCCTCGAAGACCGCGACAGCTTGAACGAGATCGGCCCTGCTGCCTGCCCGAATCAGGGCGCGGCCCTCGAGCACCAGTTCGTAGGCGTCGATCTGTGACGTGGGGAAGCGAGCCAGGATGGCTGCCGAATCCGTGGTGAGCCGAATCGAGAGCTGGTCGGCGACGTCTTCGGCGATCTCGCTCTGGAGCGCGAAGAGATCGCCGAGCCGGCGATCGTAGGTCTCGGCCCACAGGTGGTCGTCGTTCTCGGCCTCGATCAGCTGCATCGAGATCCTGAGCTGATCGTCGAC
This sequence comes from Thermoanaerobaculia bacterium, assembly GCA_942492505.1. Classification (GTDB taxonomy): domain Bacteria; phylum Acidobacteriota; class Thermoanaerobaculia; order Multivoradales; family Multivoraceae; genus CALOFD01. The sequence goes on along the minus strand of CALOFD010000042.1, from coordinate 64,257 downwards.
CCGCCGGACGCTGCCTTCGAGGATGTAGGCCACTCCGAGTTCGTGGGCGATCTCGGGTAGCGACAGCGTCGATCCGGTGTAGTGGGTCACGCTGGTTCTCGAGGTCACCCGCAGTTCGTCGAGTTGGGCCAGGCTCGAGAGGATGTCTTCGTGGAAGCCGGCCGCCAGGTACTGGTCGTCGGGGGAGGGGCTGAAGTCGTCGAAGGGGAGGACCGCGATCGTGATCTCTTCCTGGACGGCGTTCGGCTTCGGACCGGGATCGGATCCATTCGAAAGGAGCCTCCAACCCCCGAAGAGTGCCAGGCCGATGGCCGCTGCGACCGCCAGGGCCGTGGCGATCGGGCGCCGGACTTTCCTGGTGCCTGCCGCGGCAGCCTCCTGGACAGCCGGCTTCAGGGTCGATTCGAACTCAGGGGCCGGGGCCTCCTCGGCGACGGTTGGTGGATCCTCCCGCTCGGGATCAATGGGGATGATCGGTGCGATGACGCGGTAGCCGCGCTTGGTGACGGTCTCGATGTAACTCGGATCCCGCGCGTTGTCACCCAACGCCTGACGCAGTTGGCTGATGCGGCGATGACTGGTGCTCTCTTCGACCGCGACATCGGGCCACAGTTGGTCGAGGAGTTCACTTGCCGGAACGACTCGTGGGGCGTTCTCGATCAGGTACACCAGGACATTCATGGTGGCGGGCTCGAGACGCAGCTCACCCTGGTCCGAGAGCAGCACGTTGAGGTCCGAGACGACTTCGAAATCCCCGAGTCGATAGCGCCCCGAAGGCGTCTGGGACGTCTCGGGGCTCACGCCGGGAACCCCGGCGATGAGGAGAGCGCACGCTGCGGCGACAAGGGAGGCAGATCAGGATGCACGGGGAAGCATCCTATCTCCCCGAGTACCCCCTTGGAGAGGGATCAGCTACAGCTTCGACTGGAAGCAGCGGTCTCCTCGTGGGTCCGCTGGGGGGTGGCTTTCGCGGTCTAGAAGCCGGTCTTGTCGCTACATTCGGTCAACTTCCCGGCTTTCGGGTCAGTGCAGGCGAAAATGGGGTCATCTTCCGTGGCGATCAGCCCGGGCGTCGGCCCCTGTCTCAGAACGACCTGTCGATTGCTGATCTTGGTGAGGGTGGGAATGCCGGCCTTCCCCTTCCCTCATGCGTTTGATGGCGTCGTCGGTCTTGCGGATGAAGTAGCCGGCGAGGTCCGCTTCTTCCTCGAGAGACCTCCGAAATTGGAGCCTGGAAAAGGCGCACTTGCCCGAAGGCCGATCGGCAGGCTGCCATTCGTCGTTGTTGTCGGCGTCCTTCTCCGACCATCGTTCCCAGATACCGTTCAGGCTTTTCGTTGGAGTTTTTGGCAGTAGCTTGAGGGCTCTGGGGATGAGGGTACCTGTTGGAGCGTCTCCCCAGATCTCGGCAGATTCCTGGTTCAAACTCTTCCGCTTCTGGATCGGAATGCCGGCTCGTTCGTAGGCCTGCAAAGCCATGTTTCGGACTCTCGCCTTGTCGGCCTCGAGCAGGTAGATGTCTCCCCATCGGTTCACGAAGGCGTCGAGGTTCCCGATGTTGTTGCAGAACCGTCGAATCTTCCCGTCATAGACGCGTTTCCCCTGGAGCTTCCCAGCGAGACAGATGTCGAGTTCGATGTCGGAATGGAAGCCGGCTTCCCACGGGCCCCGCTCTCGAATGTCGTCATCCGGTTCCCGGATCACGCACCGGTTGGCGATGGTGTCGTGGCTGGAGGTCGGATTGACGAAAGAGGGGTCGAAGTGGGCGTCGTTGACGATGTGTGCGATCGCTCCGTAGAGGAAGGCTTTCTGGATTCCGAGGTTCTCCCCCGGCTCTCGTTCCTCGATGAGTTCGAAGTAGGCGTTGATCCAGTTCTTGTCCGGCCGATCTGGATCGATGTGTCCGTCTCCCGTGCACTTCTGGTTCCCGTTCTCGCCGCACTCGACGGCGAGGGGTCTCACGTGTCGGTAGACGTCGGGGTGAACGACGCCGATCGTGAAGGCAGTGCGATGCTTCTCGAGGATGGTTTTGAGTGCCTTGCTGCGAACGCGATTGCGGGCCTCGAGACCGACGATGATGTGGGACGTGCCACCGTTGGCTTGAAGGGGCGTCTCGGAGCCCACTGTGAGGCCCGTCGCCGCCAGCAAGGCCAGGATCCGTAGTCCACGCCGTGAGGTGGTGCAAGTGGTTTGAAAGGCTCGCTGCATGGTGATCTCCGACTTTGAGGTGGTGAAGTTGACGATGATCTAGCTTTCGGGTCGGGCGAGTCCTCCTGTTTTTCTCCTCTTCTCCTCCTGTTTTCCTCCTGTTTCTTCTCCAGCCTGCGGAACGGCGACGATCAGGGTGGTGTCGCCCGGCTCTCCAAGGCCGAGGTCGCCTCCTGCGTGGAGGCGGTTGGGCCATACGCGAACGATCTATTTCGAGGGTCGATCCTCGCCGGAGATGGCTTTGCCATCCGACGAGGTGTTGTGAGAATGTCCTCTCACACCGCCTCACGATGCACTCGTCGTGGCGACCCGGGAGGGGGAGCCGCGAGATGGAGAATTGGAGATGCCGACGATGAGATGTCTATCGAACAAGTGGAGGTCTGGACTCCTGGTGTTGGTTCTCGGCGCGACGTTCGCGACCGGGGCGGTCGCTGAGAGCCGATCGGAGCGTCAGGCAGCGCGAAAGGCGCGCGTGGCCGCTCGTCTCGAGGCGAAAGCCAACTCCGGCTGGCGTCAGGCGAGAGCCGCGCGTCAGGCCGAGCGACGTGCGCGGGTTGCGGCGAATCGTGCCGCGAAAGCCAACTCCGGCTGGCGCAAGGCCAAGGCTGCACGCCAGGCCGAGCGACGCGCCAAGCGGGCCGCGCGCATCGAGCGCAAGGCAGCACGCGTTGCCGCCAGGAACAACTCGCCAGCCAGCGATCGGCAACTGACGATTCGTCGGGCTTCGATGTTCAGTCGTGCCGGGCGCGCGATGTACGCCCCGGGGCACATCCTCGTCGGATTCGATCCGTCGATCCCGGCCTGGCAGCGAGTTCAACTCGCCGACTCGGTCGGCGCCAGTGGCTCGTCGTTCTCCGAACGCAGTGCCTACACCCGGTTGGAAGTCGCCGAGGGCGATACCGCCGAGGCGCTCCTCGCCCGCGCCAGCGGGATGAGCGGAGTGCTGTGGGCGGAACTCGATCCGATGGTCTATCCGTCGATGACGGCGGTAGCCGCTGCCGACGTCGATCCCTCGCTGCTGCCACCGGTGACCCTCAATGACACGTGGGCGCCCGAACAGTGGCAGCTCGATCGCATCAATCTGCAGCGGGCCCTGCCCTACAACCTCGGGCGTGCCGGCGGTGTGGTGGTGGCGGTCATCGACTCGGGCGTGGCGGTCGGTCCGGCCAATTTCTTCCCGAACTTCACGATGCCGGACATGGACCGTTCGAGAACGGTTCCCGGGTGGGACTTCTGGGACGACGATGCCGAGCCGTGGGATGAGGGTGCTGCCTTCGGCGGTGTCGATTCGCCGCGCTTCGGACACGGCACCTTCGTGGCCTCTCAGATCCTGGCGCAGACCGACAACGACTTCGCGATGGCGTCGATCGCCTCGAGTGCGGTCCTGATGCCCCTGCGGGCTCTCGGCCCCTTCGGAGGTTTCGCCTCCGACATCGCCGACGCCATCAACTTCGCCACCGACAATGGCGCCGACGTGATCAACATGAGCCTCGGTGGCGGCGCTCCGAGTTCGGTCATGCAGACCGCCGTCCGTCGAGCGGCGGCGGCGGGTGTCCTGATCTTTGCCGCGTCGGGCAACAGCGGTGACGAGCCCGGGTTCGCCGGCGAGGTCGACTATCCGGCCGCCTACGACGAAGTGGTCGCGGTCGCCGCCACCGACTTCGACGACAACCGCGCCGACTATTCGAGCTACGGCCCGGAGGTCGAGTTGTCCGCACCGGTCGGTGACTTCGGCTCCACCAGCGATCCGATGTTCGTGGATGCCTCGTTGGGACTCAGTTTCGTCTTCGATCCCGTCGCCGGCTCGGCGGAGCTGGGGGGGTATTACTCGGTGGGAACCTCCATGGCGGCTCCCCAGGCAGCCGCTGCGGCGGCACTGTTGATCGCCAACGGCTATCCGCCGGCGGCGATCCGGGAGGTCCTGCGGCTGACGACACGTGACGTCGGCGCGCCGGGCTTCGACAACGACACCGGTTGGGGACTCATCGACTTGCTGGCCGCCCATCTCGGGCTCGGCCTCGGATTCTAGGGAGGGGTGTGAGGTGAAGATGATCAAGCAATCCGTTTTGATGGTCCTCGTGCTGGCTCTGCTGGCGCCGGTCACTTCGGCCCAGACCTCGAGCAGCGCTTCGGGCGGGGTCGGCTTCGGCATCGGCCTGCGCTACGGCATGTACGACATGTCCGACATGAAGCAGACCTTCGACCTCCTCTACGGCGGCGACAGCTTCAGCATGCTGGGGATCGAGTTCGACGTCGTGATCCGCAACAACCTCATCGTGACCGTGGGCTACGAAACGGGCGACGTCTCAGGCTTCCGAGCCTTCCCGACCACCCCGCCCGTCATCACCCGGATCCCGGACAAGTTCGAGATCACACCGCTGACCCTGACCTTCAGCTACCTGTTCATGTCCCAGAAGAAGTTCCAGCCGCACATCGGTGTGGGTGCGACCTTCCTCGACTACAAGAACACCAGCCTCGACCAGAGCGTCAGCGATTCGGAAACCGGCTGGCACGGAGTCGTCGGCGTCCGCTACGCCTTCAACAAACTGTCGATCGGCGCCGAGGCGAGACTCACCGACGTCAGCGGAACCTTCAACGAGGGCATCGCGGGGTTCTATGGTGAGGACGGCCTGGGCGGCTCGAGTTATTTCTTGGTGTTGCGATACCGCATCAAGTAACGGCGTGGGTTAGGGCCGGCCGCGGATCGCACGCGATCTCGCCGAATGCTCGTCGAACACCTTGTGCGAGGTAGCTCCGCTACCTCTCCGCGGCGTTCTCCTGCGCTTCGACGATCTCACGCACGCTTCACGGCCTAAGGGGGTTTGTCGATGAGGGCCGGCTGGGGATCGTACCCAATCTCGCCGAATGCTCGTCAAAGCGCTTGTGCGACGTGGCAACCCTTCGGGTTGCTTGGAAGTTCGCTTCGCGAACTTCACGCTCCGCTACCCCTCCGTGGTCGCCTCCTGCGCTTCGACGATCTCACGCACGCTTCCCAGCCTAAGGGGGTTTGTCGATGAGGGCTGGCCGCCGATCGCTCGCGATCTCACCGCGTCCTCGGCGAGTCCCTTGTGCGTGGCAACTTTTTGGGTTGCCGCCATCCGAAGGGTTGCCAACCTCGCACAAGCCCATCGAAGAGCATTCGGCGAGATTGGGGCAGGAGTTCGCGTGAGCGAACTCCCAAGCAACCCGAAGGGTTGCCGCGATCCCCAGCCGCTTGCCCTTTATTCGTGGCCCTCATTTTGTTATCGTCTGCGGCTCACGGTCTCCGTGTTTTGAGAGTTCTTCAGGCCCGTAGCTCAGCTTGGTTAGAGCGCTACGTTGACATCGTAGAGGTCAGCGGTTCGAGTCCGCTCGGGCCTACCAGCTCTCTTATCCCGGAACCCCGTCAGTCCCCTTCAGGCGCTTAGCTCAGCTGGTTAGAGCGCTACCTTCACACGGTAGAGGTCAGCGGTTCGAGTCCGCTAGCGCCTACCAGGGAACGTCCCTCCCGCCGGTCCGAACTTCCCGATTCCCGTCCGACCCTGAGCCTTCGATGATGTCCGGTTCCAGCATCACTCTCGTCTTTCCCGACGGCCACGAGCGTTCTTTCGACGCCGGCACCACGGCGCTCGACGTGGCGGCTTCGATCGGTCCTGGGCTGGCGAAGGCCGCGGTGGGTGCGGAGCTCGACGGGGTGGAGATCGATCTCCGTCTGCCGCTGACTTCCGGCGGCGAGTTCAAGATCTTCACCACGAAGAACGAGGAGTCGGGTGGCTTTCTGCGCCACAGTGCCGAGCACGTGATGGCCGACGCGGTGAAGCGGCTGTGGCCGGATGTCGAGATCGATGTCGGTCGGGTGGACCACTCGGAGAAGTTCCAGTACGACTTCCGCAAGACCGAGCCCTTCAGCGCCGAGGACCTGGTGGCGATCGAAGAGAAGATGCGCGAGATCCTCAAGGAGGGTCACAGTTTCGAGCGCATCGAAGTGTCTCGCCAGGAGGCCGAGGCGTTCTTTCGTGAGCGCGGCGAGACCCTGAAGGTCGATCGTCTGGGCGACATCCCGGAGGGGCAGACCATCACGCTCTACCGCCACGGCGAGTTCACCGACCTGTGTCGCGGACCCCACGCCCAGGGAACGAAGCAGATCGGCGCCATCAAGCTGCTCGAAACGTCCGGCGCCTACTTTCGCGGCGATGAGTCCAACGAGATGCTGCAGCGCATCTACGGCACCGCCTTCGCCACCAAGGAAGAGCTGGCGGCCTGGGAAGAGCAGCAGGAGCAGGCGAGGGCCCGCGATCACCGTCGGCTCGGCCCCGAACTCGATCTCTTCAGCTTCAACGCCCACGCGCCGGCCAGTCCGTTCTTCCACCCGAAGGGCACCCTGGTCTACAACCTGCTCGCCGATCTCATGCGCGAGTACACCACTCGCGACGGCTACGGCGAACTGATCACTCCGCAGATCCTCGACGTCGATCTGTGGCATCAGTCGGGTCACTGGGATCACTACCGCGACGCGATGTTCTTCACCGAAGTCGACGATCGCCAGTTCGCCGTCAAGCCGATGAACTGCCCGGCGGCCTGCCTGGTGTTCGGAACGCGCCTGCGCTCCTACCGTGACCTGCCCCTGCGGCTCTCCGACTTCGGGCGTCTGCACCGCTACGAGAAGAGCGGCGTGATCTCGGGTCTCACCCGGGTACGCAGCTTCTGCCAGGACGACGGTCACATCTACTGCACCGACGAGCAGGTCGAAGACGAGGTGCTCAAGGTCGTCGACACGATTCTCGAGATCTACCGGGCCTTCGGGTTCGAGGACGTGGAGATCGAGATCTCGACCCGGCCCGAGAAGTCGATCGGCAGCGACGAGATGTGGGAGACGGCCGAGAGCGCACTGAAGAGCGCGCTCGACCGTCGCGGCATCGAGTACGTCGTCAACGAGGGTGACGGTGCGTTCTACGGCCCGAAGATCGACTTCCAGGTCCGCGACGCGATCGGTCGTTCCTGGCAGTTGGGAACCTGCCAGCTCGACTACCAGATGCCCGAGCGCTTCGACCTCGAATACGTGGCGGCCGACGGTTCCCAGAAGCGCCCGGTGATGATCCACCGGGCGATGCTGGGCTCACTCGAACGCTTCCTGGGAATCCTCGTCGAGCACACTGCCGGCGCCTTTCCGCTCTGGTTGGCTCCGGTGCAGGCGACGATCCTGCCCGTCTCGGAGAAGTTCAACGACTACTCGCACGACGCCGCGTCCAGACTCCGGGCGGCCGGGGTTCGGGTGACCGTCGACGATCGCGGCGAGAAGCTCGGCTACAAGATCCGCCAGGCGCAACTCGAGAAGATCCCCTACATGCTGGTGGTCGGCGGCCGCGAGGTCGAAGCCGGCGCCGTCGCGGTGCGCACCCGGGCCGGCGAAGACCGGGGTGCCGTCGACGTGGCGGAATTCGCGGCCAGCACGGTCGAGAAGATCGAATCGAAAGGACTCGAACTCTAGCCGAAAGGCCTTTTCAGAAGCGGCATACGTTGGTATGCTGCGGCGTTCCGGCGGGAACGTGTTTCCGCACAAGGAGAAGATCTTGCCCAAGAGAAAAACAAAGCGTGGAGCCGCCAAGCGGTTCAAGCTCACCTCCAAGGGGAAGGTGAAGCGCGGCCATTCCTTCCACACGCACATCCTCACGAAGAAGAGCACGAAGAGAAAGCGGAACCTGCGCAAGCAGACCCTGGTCTCGAAGGCATTCGAGAAGCAGATCCGCGAAATGATCAGCTAGGACGGCCGCAAGGTCCGTCACGACCGCTGCGGGGGTGAACCTGTCCCTCACGGTCGAACCACCAACGCCCTGCGGGGCTACAGAAAGAAACGAGGTTCCCCATGTCCAGAGTCAAGCGTGGTCCGAAGCGCGCCCAGCGGCGCAAGAAGATTCTCAAACAGGCCAAGGGCTACTACGGTGCCAAGTCCAAGGCGCACCGCGTAGCCAAGCTGGCGGTTGAGAAGTCTCTCACCTACGCCTACCGCGACCGTCGCCAGCGCAAGCGCCAGTTCCGCCGGCTGTGGATCGTGCGCATCAACGCCGCCGCCCGCCTCAACGGCCTGACCTACGCCCGCTTCATGGCCGGCATCAAGGCCGCCGAGGTCGATCTGAACCGCAAGATGCTCTCCGAGATCGCGATCCACGATCCCGCAGGCTTCACCACCCTGGCCAACGCCGCCAAGGAAGCCCTCGGCCTGCCCATCGACGAGCCGGTCGAAGTGGTCGAGGAAGCCCCCGCCCCCAAGGCCAAGAAGACCAAGCCCAAGAAAGAAGCCCCCGCCGAGCCCGCAGCCGAAGAACCGGCCGCAGAAGAGCCCAAGGCCGAGGAACCCGCGGCCGAAGCCTCCGACGAGGCCCCCGAAGCCGCAGCCGAAGAAGCAGAAGCTTCCGAGGAAGCCCCCGCCGAGCCCGAAGCCTCCGAAGAAGAAGCCCCGGCCGACGACGCCGAGGCATCCGACGACTCCGAGGAGTCCGAAGAAAAGACGTAGATCCACTCCGGATCGAAGATCAAACGGTCCGCCTAGGCGGGCCGTTTTCGTTTTGACGCCGGGAACCCTTCGGGTTCCGGCAACCCTTCGGGTTCCTTGGGAGTTCGCTGACGCGAACTCCTCCCCTTAGCCAGAAGCTCGCATAGATAGAGCTCGGGACGGTATCGCCTTTGTTCGCTGCCGGCCGTTGCGAAGCAACTGCCCCGCAAGCAACCCGCAGGGTTGCCGCAATCCGCAACCCGCAGGGTTGCCGCAATCCGCAGGGTTGGCCCTCCCGGCCATTGTGGAGGGTCCCTCCAGGAAGGACCCAAGACCGCTAGGCTGGGAAGCATGCGTGAGATCGTCGAAGCACAGGAGAAGGGTGCGGAGGCGTAGCGGAGCTACGCCGCACAATCCCTTCGACGAGCATTCGGCGAGAATGGGGCAGGAGTTCGCGTCAGCGAACTCCCAAGCAACCCGCAGGGTTGCCGCGATCCCCAGCCGGCCCTACCTGAGCCTGGCGCCGATTTTCTCTAACGCCCCAACAACCTTCTTGCGGGTTTTCTGGGCATCCTTGTCCGACAACGTCTTGCGGTTCGACTGGAAGACCAGGTGATAGGCCAGGCTGCGCTCGCCTGCCGCGATGCCCTCGCCTTCGTAGATGTCGAAGAGTTCGAGTCCGGCGAGCAGGGGCCCGGCCGCCGAGCGGATGGTCTCTTCGATCTCGCTGGCGGGCAGGGAGGCGGCGGCGACGATCGCCAGGTCTTCGCGGATCGCCGGGTACTGGGGGATCTCGTCGACCGACCACAGGTCGGGGATCTGGGCCGACAGCGCCTCGATGTCGATTTCGGCTGCGAAGACCGCACCGTCGTCGAGGCGGATGTCGTACGCCTCGGTCACCAGGGGGTGCAGCTCACCGGCGAAGCCGGCAACGGTACCGTCGGCGAGGGTGAGTACGGCACTGTGTCCGGGACGCAGCGTCGGATGCTCCGTCGGAGTCCAGGTCCAGGTCACGTGCAAGGAGCCGGCCAGGGCGTCGAGCACGCCCTTCAGGTCGTAGAAGTCGACCGACGCCTCGCTGCCTGCTTCCCAGTTGGCCGGGTGGCGGGGACCGGCGAGGACGATCGCAAGCTTCGTCGGGGTGTCGGCCAGTCCGTCGTCTCGACGATGGTAGGTGTGGCCGATCTCGAAGAGCCGTAGGGCCGAGGTGAAGCGGCTGTTGGCGCCGGCGATCTCGAGCGCCGAGGCCAGCAGGTGGTGCCGCATGACAACCCGGTCCTGCGTCGAAGGATTGATCACCCGGATCCGACGACTCTCCGCTTCGGGCTCGACGCGGATCTTCTCCTCGCTGGCCTCGGTGGTCAGACGGTAGGTCAGGATCTCGCGCAGTCCGAGTTGGACGAGCAGGTCCTGGATGTGTTGTTCGCGCTCCAGGCTCGGGTTGCCGCGCTGGCGCGGCAGGGTGTCGCGAAGCACGGTCGACGGAATGCGGTCGTAGCCGTACATCCGACAGACCTCTTCGACGAGATCGTGCGGGCCTTCGATGTCGAGTCGGTGGTTCGGTGTGGTGACTTCGAGAGCGTCGTCCTTCGGGACGACTTCGAACTCGAGGCGGCGCAGCAGTTCGGCGATCTCGTCAGCTTCGAGGTCGAGGCCGCTGAGTTCCCGGACCCGCTGCGGGTGCAGGCTCACCACCACCGGTTCGACCGGGGCCGGATGGAAGTCCACCGCGTCGCTGGCGATCGTGCCGCCGGCCAGCGTCCGCAGGAGTTCGGCCGTTCGGCGCGCTCCAAGTGGGGCGAGGTCGGGGTGGACGCCGCGGCTGAAGCGGAAGGCCGCTTCGGAGAGCAGGCCGTGCTGGCGGCTCGTATGGCGGATGTTGATGAAGTTCCAGGCGGCGGCTTCGACCAGGACGTTGCGGGTCGAGTCGCCGATCTCGCTTTCGAGGCCTCCCATGACGCCGGCGAGACTGAGCGGACCTTCGGGGTCGGTGACCAGCATGTTGTTGGCGTGCAGCTCTCGCTCCTCGCCGTCCAGCGTCAGGAGCTTCTCGCCCTCGCGGGCGAGGCGAGTGATGAGGCGCAGGGTGCCCTGATCGTCGTAGCGCGTGGCTCGCTCAGCCAGGAAGTCGTAGTCGAAGCTGTGATTGGGCTGGCCCATTTCGAGCATCACGTAGTTCGAGATGTCGACGATCAGATCGATCGGGCGCTGACCCGCGTTGCGCAGCCGGTGCTGGAGCCAGTAGGGGCTGGGCCTCCTCTCGACGCCACGAACCAGCATCGCCACGAAGCGAGGGTTCAACTCCGGCTGTTCGGTCGTGATCTCGATCGACTCCGTCCACGGCTCGCCCTCGCACACGGCTTCGAACGATGGCAGACGCAGCGACGAACCGGTGAGGGCCGCGACCTCGCGAGCGACGCCGAGAACGGAGGCGCAGCGCGCGACGTTGGGGATGATGTCGATCTCGAGGATCTCGTCGCCGAGCAGATCGACGAGCGGCAGTCCCGCAGAGAGTTCGACGCCGCTCTCCGGCGCCACGTCCTGCGGGCGCAGGATCAGGATGCCGTCGGCCTCGCTTCCCAGGCCGAGTTCGGCGCAGGAGCACAACATGGCGTCGTTGAAGACTCCGCGCAGGCTCTTGCCCTTGAGGCGGGTCGGCTTGCCGTCCTTGTAGGGGTCGAGGTAGGTGCCGCCCTCCTTGACCAGGGGACTGTAGAGCGGCTCCTCGAGATCACCGCGGTCGAGGAAGGGCCGTAGGTTGGGCGCGCCGGTGACCACGACGCGTGGCTTCGAGCCGCCGTCGTCGACCGTGGCGAGCACCAGCTTGTCGGCGTCGGGATGGGGATCGACGCGCACGATGCGAGCGAGCACGACCCGGTCGGGGTGCCACTCGAGATCTGCGCCGGCGACCCCGAGGCGGTGGACGCGAGTGACTTCGAGGCCGGCGTTGGTGACGGTCTCGGCCAACGCGTCGGCGTCGAGCTCGACGTCCACGAAGTCGCGAAGCCAGGAAAGCGGAATTCTCATGATCTAGGTCCCGTGGCTCAGAACTGTTCGAGGAATCGGAGGTCGTTGCCCCAGAAGTTGCGGATGTCGTCGATGCCGTACTTCAGCATCGCGATGCGTTCGGGGCCGGTTCCGAAGGCGAAGCCGGAGTACTCCTCCGGGTCGTAGCCGCCGTTTCGAAGAACGACGGGGTGCACCATGCCGCAGCCGAGGATCTCGAGCCAGCCGGTGTACTTGCACAGGCGGCACCCCTCGGCGTCGCACTGGAAGCAGCTCACGTCCATCTCGGCCGACGGTTCGGTGAACGGGAAGTAGCTGGCGCGAAAGCGCGTCTTGCGATCGGCGCCGAAGTAGCGCCGCGCGAACTCGGTCAGCGTTCCCTTGAGATCGGCGAAGGTGATGCCGTGCCCGACGGCGAGTCCCTCGATCTGGTGGAACTGGATTTCGGATCGCGCCGTGATCTGCTCGCAGCGGTAGCTCATGCCGGGCAGGATGATCCGGATCGGCTCGGGATGCATCTCACGCATCGCCGAGATCTGGCCCGGAGAGGTATGGGTGCGCAGCAGGACTCCCGGATCGGTGGTGTAGAAGGTGTCCTGCATGTCACGGGCCGGATGCTCGGGCGGCATGTTGAGCCACTCGAAGTTGTGCTGGTCGGTGACCACCTCGGCGCTGCGGTAGGTCTGGAAGCCCATGTCGCCGAAGATCCTGGCCATCTCGCGCAGGACCTGGGTCGAGGGGTGCAGGCCGCCGATGTGGCGGCGTCGGCCGGGGAGGGTGACGTCGATGCCCACGCCGGAGAGGGTGGCTTCGAGTTCCGCCAGGCGGACCGACTCCTTCCTGGCCTCGAAGGCCTCGAGCAGCGACTGTTTGAGGGCGTTGACCTGTTGTCCGAACGCCGGCCGGTCGGCGGGATCGACTTCGCCCATGCGGCGTGTCAGCAGTTGGACTTCGCCCTTGCGGCCGAGATGTCCGCGCCACCACGCTTCCAGGGAATCAGCGTCGGTGGCCGACTCGAGTTGCCGTTGAGCCGTGGTTGCCAGGGACTCGAGGTCGATACTCATGGACTTGCTCCGGATGCTCGGGGATTCGTTGAAGGAGAGGTTCGATCTGGACCGTTGTCGAGGGGTCGGGACGGACCGGTTGCCTCGCCGGGGGCCGTTCCCTCGGTCGCGCTCTGGTCGTCGTTCGTCCTGGCTGGGATCAGCCGGTGCGGGTCGACCAGACCGCGCCCGCGGTGAAGTCGATAAAGAAAGGGGGGAAGCCGCACTGGACCATGACTCGGGCAACGTAGCAGGCCGTCGCGAGGAGTGTCAAGAATCGAGGCGAGTTGGTTTGCGGTAGGCTCTCGCCATGACTCAGAAGGCAGCTATCGCGGGACTCGAAAAGGCGGTTGCCGCGGCCGTCGCACGGTTGGCCGAACTCGAGAAGAAGAACGCCCGGCTGGAGAAGGATCTGACCGCGGCGAAGGCGCAGGTGAAGGAAGCCGAGGCGGCCGTGAAGTCGGCCGAGGAAGCCTCCAGGGCAGCCCTGGCGGCGGCTGACTCGGAATCTGGCTCGAACGCCGGATCGCCGTCCGACGACGAGGTTCCGACGAACGAGGATCTTCGCCGCCGGCTGGGTGAACTCGAGGGACGCCTGGCGTCCCTGGTCGAGGCCTGACCGGGTTCGAACGCTACTCTCGCGAGTGGGGGGTTCTCCAGGGCCTCGGGTGTATAGTCAGTCATCGGCTCGGAACGATGGTCGGAGCCGCCGGATGGCAATGAGCAACAAAAGCATCACCACGGTCGAAGTCGAGATCTTCGGCGCGACCTATCACGTCAGGGGCGACAACGGATCGGAGCATCTCCATTCGCTGGCCGCCCTCGTGGATCAGAAGATGCAGGAAGTGGCCGCGCACCTCAAGAGTGTGGACCGCACCAAGATCGCCATTCTGGCTGCCCTGAACATCGCCGACGAGCTGGTCCGGGTCCGTGAGGGCTCGGTGGGCGAGAGCGCGGCGAACGAAGACGCGAAGATCGCGAAGCTGACCAAAGACTTGAACCAGGCGCTGCAGGCATGACCATGACCGAGGCGCCGACTGAAACCCCAAGATCGACCTTGCATCCCCTGTGGAGTTGGTGATGTGCCAACGACTCTTAGAACCAACACGTTTGCCCAGGGAGTCTTACTCCCACGTGGTCCGTGCAAGCCCCGACAGTACGGGGAAGCTGAAGACTCGCGGGGTGGACACCCACCTGTTGCGTTTCAGGTTCTAAAACGCGCGGCACACACGGCTCGACGGGGGATGCAACATTTCTTTTTCAGCTTCTCGGCCTGATCGCTGATTCGGCGTCAACGCCCTGGACGGTAGGAGCGCGTTTGCGTTCCGCCTCAATCGAGGGAGTTTTCGTTGATCGACGGCAACTGGATCCTGACCCTGGTAGTGCTGGCAGTGGCTGCCGGGCCGCTGCTGTGGCTGTGGATCGTCAAGCGGGTCGCCGGCCGGATCGAGAGCCGCGCCGAGGAAGAGGCTGCTCGTCGGCTCGAGGAGGCCGATCGCCAGGCCGCCGCTCGCCTGAGAGAGGTCGAGCTGGCCGCGAAGGAGCAGGCGCTGCAGGCGCGCGAGGAGTTCGAGGCCGTCGCGCAGCGGGAACGCAGCGAGATCAACGAGCGCGAGCGTCAGGCGCTGCGGCTCGCTGACGATCTCAGTCGCCGGGAACAGGCCCTCGTCGTTTCCGAGCGTGTGGCGGCAGAGAAGGCGAGCCTGCTGGCGGAGGGCGAGGCGAGGTTGGAGCTGCAGGAGAGCGAACTGGAGCAGCGACTGGCGCAGTGCCAGGAGCGGCTCGAGAAGATCGCCAGCCTGACCGCCCAGGCGGCTCGCGAGGAGCTGGTCCGATCGCTCGAGAGCGAGGCGCGGGTGGACGCGACCCATCTGGTCAAGCGGATCGAAGGAGAAGCGCGCGAGAAGGCCACCCGCGAGGCGCAAAAGATCATCGCGACGGCCATCGAGAGAACCGCCTCGGACTTCGTCAACGAAACCACGGTGTCGGTCGTGATGCTGCCGTCGGACGACATGAAGGGCCGCATCATCGGCCGCGAGGGGCGCAACATCCGAGCTCTCGAGATGGCGACAGGCGTCGACCTGATCGTCGACGACACGCCCGAGGCCGTGATCCTGTCAGGCTTCGACCCCTACCGACGCGAGATCGCCCGAGTCTCCCTCGAGCGCCTGATCGCCGACGGCCGGATCCACCCGGCGCGCATCGAAACGGTGGTCGAGAAGGTGCGTGCGGAGTTCGACGAGTTGATCCAGCAGGAAGGCGAGCAGACCCTGCTCGAACTTCGCCTCGCCGACGTCGATCCGGAGCTCGTGCGCCTTCTCGGTCGGTTGCGTTTCAGGACCTCCTACGGCCAGAACGTGCTCACCCACAGTCGGGAGGTCGCGATCCTGGCCTCCGCGATGGCCGCTGAACTCCGCGTCGACGTCGAGGTGGCCCGCCGGGCGGGCCTGTTCCACGACATCGGCAAGGCGGTCGACCGCGAACTCGAGGGCACCCATCTGCAGATCGGAATCGATCTCCTGCGTCGCCATGGGGAGACCGAGGAGGTCATCCATGCCATGGCCTGCCATCACGGCGACTACGATCCCGAAACCGTCGAGGCGGTCCTGGTAACGGCGGCTGATTCGTTGTCGGCGGCCCGCCCCGGCGCACGCCGCGAAGTGCTCGAGAACTACGTCAAGCGGTTGCGGGATCTCGAGGAGATCGCCGGCGACTTCGAGGGCGTGCAGAAGACCTTCGCCATCCAGGCGGGACGAGAAGTCCGAATCATCGTCGACGCCGAAACCCTGAGCGACGAAGAGACCGTGTGGCTGTCCAAGGACGTGGCTCGCCGCGTGGAAGCAGAATTGAGTTATCCCGGTCAGATCAAAGTCACCGTGATCCGCGAGAAGCGCTCGGTGGACTTCGCACGATGAAGTTGCTGTTCGTCGGCGACGTCATGGGCCGGCCCGGTCGTCGCGCCCTGAAGTACTTCCTGCCGCGTCTGATCGACGAGCACGCCGTCGACTACACCGTGGTCAACATCGAGAACGCTGCCGGCGGCTTCGGTGTGACCGCCGCAGTCCTCGACGAGATCGCCGACCTCGAGATCGACTGTCTGACCAGCGGCAACCACATCTGGGACAAGCGAGAAGTCCTCGAACTGCTCGACAGCCGAGAGGATCTGCTGCGACCGATGAACTATCCCGACGAGAATCCCGGGCGGGGAGTGCACATCGGCCAGACGGCGGCCGGCATCAAGGTGGCCACGATGAACGTGGAGGGACAGGTCTTCATGAAGCCCCTGCCGTCGCCGTTCGAAGCGATGGACGAGGCGCTCGCGGCGTTGCCCGACGACGTCAAGATCGTGCTGGTGGACTTCCACGCCGAGGCCACCAGCGAGAAGCAGGCGATGGGCTTCTTCCTGGACGGTCGGGCGACGGCGGTGCTCGGCACCCACACCCACGTACCGACGGCCGACGCGCGCGTTCTGCCCGGAGGCACCGCGATCGTCACCGACGTCGGAATGACAGGTCCGTACGAGTCCGTGATCGGGATGCGCGCCGACAAGGTCCTGCGGCGATTCCTCAGTCAGACGCCGGCTCCGTTCGAGGTCGCCAAGCGGGACATCCGACTGGCTGCGGCGCTGATTTCGGTCGACGCCGAGAGCGGGCGGGCGCAGAGTGTGGAGACCTTCCTGCTGCCCCTTCCCGAGGGCGTTTGAAGCCAGACGCTGTGATACGTTGCCGAGCGGAGGATGATCGATCGTGGCTGTTGATCCAGAGTTGCTCGCGATTCTCGTATGTCCCCAGAGCCGAGGTGATCTCGAGCTGGTCAAGCTGGTCGAATCAGCGCGCAAGACGCTGATCGACAAGTACCGGGAGCACTTCCAGGACGAAGAACCGGTGGTCGAGGACGCGCTCTTCTGCGAGGAGTCCGGCCTGGTGTATCCGATCGTCTCCGACATTCCGATCATGCTGATCGACGAGGCTCTCGACGCCTCGGTGATCGCCGGCAGCTGAGGCTGTCTTCCTGGGTGCGGCGCCGGCCGAGGTGACCCCGCATGGCTGAAGCTCGTGGCAGGGGCCGGTTGGGTGGCCTGGGCGTGGGGTTCTGGCTCTACGCCGGCCAGGTTTGGACGATCTTCGGGATCGCGCTTTCGAACATCCTGCTGGGCCTGGCGACGCTGCTGGCCCTGACTCCTGCGCGGCGGGCGCGGTTCGACTGGCAGCGCCTCGGCCCGATGCTGCGGCCGGTCTTCTGGTTGGCCGCCTTCTTCGTCCTGTCGATCGTCTTTTCGTACGAGCCCGCCAGGAGCCTCGGAGATCTCGACGATCTCTACTCCCTGTTCCCGCTCCTGGTCGCCCCGATCTTCCTGCGCAACCCGCGGGCTGCGCGGATCGCCATCGACGGTCTGATCGCGGTCGGAACCGCGCTCGCGGTGATGGGGCTCTACGAGGTGATGACGGGTCCCCAGGTCTTCAGTACCGCCAGACGGATGACCGGACCCTTCTCCCACTACCAGACGATGGCCGGTTTCCTGGTGTTGTGCGCGGTCCTGGCCCTGGCGTCGCTGCTCTTCGGAGCGTGGCGCCGGCCGTTGCCGTGGATCGGTTTCACGGTCATCCTGGTCGCCCTGGCGGTGAACCTGACGCGCGGTTCCTGGCTCGGCCTCGCGGTCGGCGCCCTGTTCCTGTTGGCTATGAGAACGCCTCGTGCGCTGCTCGTCGTGGTGCCCCTCATGGCCGGCCTCACCCTCCTGCTGCCGGCGCCGGTCAAGGAACGCGCAGCCTCGATCCTGGACCTTCGCGACGAGTCCAACTACGACCGGATCGCGATGCTCTGGGCCGGATCGACGATGATCTCGGAGCGCCCCCTGCTCGGCCTCGGGCCCAAGGTGGTGCGCAGTCGCTATCCGATCTACCGCCATCCGTCCTCGCCCGGGGAAGAGCGATCGCACCTGCACAACACCTACCTTCAGATGGCGGCCGAACGGGGCCTGCTCTCTCTCGGCGCCTGGCTGTGGCTGATCGTAGCGGCGCTGCGGACCGGCTACGGCAACTGGCGCGATGAGGGCGGGGCAGGAGGCTCCAATGCCGACCTCCATCTCGGGGCGATCGCCGCCCTGCTGACGTATACTGTCGGTGGCCTCTTCGAAGACAACTTCCGAGACACGGAAGTCCAGCGCGTGGCCCTCTTCGTCATCGCCCTTCCCTTCTGTCTGACTGCTGCAGACCCGAATGACGAGCTTCCCGGAGCATCTTCGTAGCCTGGTGCCGGAGATCGAGGCAGCCCTCGATCGACATCTGCCGCCCGCCGATGCAGTGCCCGTGCGCCTGCACGAAGCGATGCGATACAGCATCTTCGCGGGTGGCAAGCGGGTCCGTCCGGGCCTGGTCCTGCTGGCGGGAGACGCCTACGGAGCAGCTCGCGAGGACCTGCTTCCCGCCGCCGCGGCGATGGAGATGATCCATACGTTCTCGCTGGTCCACGACGATCTCCCGGCGCTCGACAACGACGACCTGCGCCGCGGTCGTCCGACTCTCCACCGTCAGTACGACGAGGCCCTGGCAGTTCTGGCGGGCGACAGTCTCCTGAACCAGGGGCTGCTGTGCGTCGTCCGTGAACCGAAGCACGTCGCCGGAGAGATCCGATCTGCGGCCGCCGACATGGTTGCCAGCGCCGTCGACGCGATGATTCTCGGCCAGGTGCTGGACCTCGAGGCCGAAGCGGAGTGGCCCGCTGAACCGGAGGCTGCGCTCGAACGAATCCACCATCTCAAGACCGGTGCCCTGCTGACGGCGAGTCTGAGGCTCGGCGGACTCTACGCCGGCGTCGACGAGGCCGCGGACCGCACGCTGGAGCGGATCGGCGTCGGCGTCGGTCTGTTGTTCCAGATCGCCGACGACATCCTCGATATCGAAGGCGATACCGCCGTGCTCGGCAAGACGGCGGGCAAGGACGCCGAAGCGCGAAAGCTGACCTACACCGAACTGTACGGCGTCGAAGGTGCTCGCCGCCGCCTGGCGGAGGTCCGCGATGAGACCCTGGAGCAGGTGGCGGCCCTGCCGGCCCGTCAGGATCTCTTCATCGACCTGGTTCGCTACCTGACCGAGCGCGACCGCTGACGGCGGCCGATGCGACTCGACCAGGAACTGGTGAGGCGGGGGCTCTTCGAGAGCCGTGAGAAGGCGCGTCGCGCGCTCATGGCGGGGATCGTCGAAGTCGACGGCAGGAGGGACCAGAAGCCCGGAGCCGCGGTGCGCGAGGGCGCGGTGATCGTGCTGGTGGGGGAGAAGGAGCCCTACGTTTCGCGTGCCGGGCGCAAGCTCGAGGCGGCGCTCGATCGTTTCGGGGTCGATCCGGCCGGAAAGGTGTGCCTCGACGTCGGCGCTTCGACCGGAGGCTTCACCGACTGCCTGCTCAGTCGCGGCGCGACACGCGTCTACGCGATCGACGTCGGCTACGGTCAACTCGACTACCGATTGCGCCAGGATCCCCGCGTCGTCGTGATGGAGCGGGTCAACGCCCGCCACCTGGGCGCCGACGACCTGCCGGAGAAGGCCGACCTGGCGACGATCGACGTCTCCTTCATCTCGCTCACGAAGGTCGTCCCCGCGATCCTTGGGCACCTGAATCCGGGGGCCGCGTTGGTGACCCTGATCAAGCCCCAGTTCGAAGCGCCTCGGGGTTCTCTTTCGAAGGGCGGCATCCTCCGCGACGAGACGCTGCGCGATCAGGTGGTGGCCGATCGCGTCCGCGAATTGACCGCGATGGGGCTCGAATGCCTCGGCACCATGACGTCGCCGGTTGCGGGAGTCGGCGGAAACGTGGAATCGTTGGCCTTGTTTCGCACCGAAAGGTCTACGACGTGAGCGGCAAGTCGACCATCCGCCGGGTCGGAATCGCCACCAAGAAGCAGAGCCGTGAGGCCGCTCGAGTGGCCGGCGAACTCACGGAATGGCTCCACCGCCGTGAGATCACGGTGGTGCCGCTCGATCGACACACCGCCGAAACCCTGTCGATCGAGTTCGGCGGCGACAAGACTTCAACCCGCGACCTGATCGTGGTGCTCGGCGGCGACGGCACCCTGATGTCGGTGGCTCGGACGCATGCTGATGGCGCACCGCTGCTGGGCGTCAACCTCGGCAGCCTGGGTTTCCTGACCGAGATCAACCGGGCCGATCTCTACAACTCGATGGTCGAGATCCTGGCCGGTCGGTATCAGTTGGAGCAGCGCGCCCTGCTCGACGTGAAGCTGGAGCGCAGCAAGGGCGAGTCGGTGACCTACAACGCTCTGAACGACGTCGTGGTCACCAAGAGCGCTCTCGCCCGGATCATCGCGCTGCGGGTGGAGATCAACGGCGAGTTGATGGCCCGCTACCGGTCGGACGGACTCATCCTGTCGACGCCGACCGGCTCGACGGCCTACAACCTGTCGGCGGGGGGACCGATCATCCACCCGCTGTTGCCGGTCGTCGTGGTGACTCCGATCTGTCCCCACACCCTCTCTCACCGTCCCCTCGTCGTGCCCGACGCCAGTCAGGTCGAAGTCACCCTGGAGACCCGTGCCGAGGAGGTCTTCCTGACCGTCGACGGACAGGTGGGGACCGAGTTGGCGTATCGCGACAAGATCCTGGTGCGCTCCTCGAAGAAGCGGATCCGCCTGATTCGGGTGACCGGAAAGAGCTTCTACGACGGCCTCCGCTCGAAGCTTCGCTGGGGCCACTGAGGGCTGCTGCGAGGTGGACTGAGGAACCTCGTTGCCGTAGAATCGCCACCTCACGGAGGACTTCTGCGGCGCCCGCCGCGCTGGTTCCCAAACAGCCTCCCCATCCCCATTCGAAGAGCGCGACGGCGCTTCCTGATTCGGCCCGGACCCTCCGCGGTCATCCTCCCTTCCCGCTCTCGCCTCCACTCCCTACTTCCAGAGGAAGACGTCCATGAACCACCTCATCGCGCCCCACGGTGGCGAGTTGGTCGACCTGATCGTCGACGCCGACCGCCGAAACGAAATCAAGGACCTCTCCCGCGAGTGGCCCTCGTGGGATCTGACCCCGCGTCAGATCTGTGATCTCGAACTCCTGATCACCGGTGGTTTCTCGCCGCTGGACGGATTCATGAAGCAGGCCGACTTCGAGAGCGTCTGCGAGTCGATGCGTCTCGGTGACGGCACGCTGTGGCCGATGCCGATCACCCTCGACATCACCGAGGAGGCCGCCGAGGGTCTCGAGATCGGTTCGATGTTGGCGCTGCGCGACACCGAGGGCGTGATGATCGCCGCCATTCACGTCGAGGAACTCTGGGAGCACGACCGCGAGCGCGACGCGCTGGCGACCTACGGGACGCTCGACCAGACGCACCCGGGTGTTGCCCACCTCTACCAGCGCACCAACAACATCTCGGTCGGGGGACGGATCGAGGGCCTGCAACTGCCCGTCCACTACGACTTCCCGACGCTGCGCAAGACGCCGGCCGAAGTGCGGGCCGATTTCGCCCGTCTGGGCTGGCGCAAGGCCGTCGCCTTCCAGACCCGCAATCCGATGCATCGGGCGCACTACGAGATCACGCTGCGGGCCGCCAAGGAGATCGAAGCCAATCTGCTGATCCATCCGGTGGTCGGAATGACCAAGCCGGGCGATCTCGACCACTACACGCGAGTGCGTTGCTATCAGGCGATCGAGCGCCACTATCCGGCGCACACCGCCCAGCTCGCGCTGCTGCCTCTCGCGATGCGAATGGCGGGACCGCGCGAGGCAATGTGGCACGCGATCATCCGCAAGAACTTCGGTTGCACCCACTTCATCATCGGACGCGACCACGCCGGCCCGGGCAACGACTCCGAGGGCAAGCCGTTCTACGGTCCCTACGACGCCCAGGAACTGGTGCGAGAGCACGAGGAAGAACTCGGCATCGAGATGGTCGACTTCAAGATGATGGTGTTCGCGCCCGATCGCGATGCCTACGTCGGCCTCTCCGAGGTCGAGGAAGGGACCCGTACGCTCAACATTTCCGGCACTGAACTGCGTGAACGCCTCTCGAAGGGCCTCGATCTGCCGGCATGGTTCACCTTCCCGGAAGTCGCCACCGAGCTGCGTCGCACCCACCCGCCGCGCTCGAAGCAGGGTTTCACGGTGTTCTTCAGCGGGCTGTCGGGCGCCGGCAAGTCGACGATCGCCCAGGCGCTGCTCGTCAAGCTGCTCGAGATCGGCGGTCGGCCGGTGACGCTGCTCGACGGTGACGGCGTGCGCAAGCACCTGTCGTCGGAACTCGGCTTCTCCAAGGAGCATCGCGACATCAACATCCGCCGCATCGGCTACGTGGCCTCCGAGATCACCAAGAACGGCGGTATCGCGATCTGCGCTCCCATCGCCCCCTACCATTCGGTCCGTCAGGAGGTCCGCGAGATGATCGAGCCGGTCGGCGGATTCCTGCTGACCTACGCGGCGACGCCGCTCGACGTCTGCGAGGAGCGCGATCGCAAGGGGCTCTATGCGAAGGCGCGCGCGGGCATCATCGGATCCTTCACGGGCATCTCCGATCCCTACGAGGAGCCCGAAGACGCCGAACTGGTGATCGACACGACGAAGTACACGCCCGAGGAGGCGGCACAGAGGATTCTGCTGCACCTCGAGAGCGAGGGTTACATCGGAGCGTCCTGAGGCTGTTAGGCTGGCGGGTCCAATGAAGGTCATCGAGCATCTCGAGCGCGCCGACCGGCCGTTGATCAGTTTCGAGATCATTCCGCCGCTGCGCGGTGGAACGCTGTCGAGGCTGCTCGAGTTGATCGAGGACCTGGCGCGCTACGATCCGCCCTTCATCGACATCACCAGCCACGCTGCCGAGGTCAACTACGAGCAGAGCGGCGGCGCCCTGCAGAAGAAGGTCAAGCGGAAGCGGCCCGGCACGCTCGGCGTGTGCGCGCTGATCCAGAACAAGTACGACATCGATGCCGTGCCCCACATCCTCTGTCAGGGCTTCTCCCGGGAGGAGACCGAGGACGCGCTGATCGAGTTGAAGTACCTGGGCATCGAGAACGTGCTGGCGGTGCGCGGCGACGACTCGGGCTACCAGAAACCCTTGCTGAACGGCCGCAGCGCCAACATCTACGCCTCCGATCTGGTCGAACAGATCGTGGCGATGAACGTCGGGACCTACCTCGAGGAAGGTCTTCTCGACGCCGAGCCGTCCGACTTCTGCGTCGGCGTTTCGGGCTACCCCGAGAAGCACTTCGAGGCCCCGAATCTGGCCGTCGACATCGAGAACGCGAAGCGCAAGATCGACGCCGGCGCCGACTACATCGTCACCCAGATGTTCTTCGACAACGCGTCGTACTTCTCGTACGTCGAGCAGTGCCGGGCGATCGGCATCGCCGCGCCGATCATCCCCGGTCTCAAGATCCTGACGTCCAGGGACCAGCTGCGCACGCTGCCGAGCAACTTCCATGTCGATATCCCGACCGAACTGACGGATGCCGTCATGGCGGCGAAGAGTGATCGCGACGTCATCGAGATCGGCGTCGACTGGGCGGTGCGTCAGGCGCAGGGACTGCTCGAAGCCGACGTCCCCTCGGTCCACTTCTACGTCATGCAGACGTCGAAAGCGATCAAGCTGCTCATGGACCGGCTCGCCCTCTAGGCGACCGCTGTAGTACGATCTCGCCTTCTCGGAGACGTTGCCGTCAGCCAGCTGCCGATTCTTCCTCCACGACCCGCAGACAGCGACCTCCGGCGTGCGGCTCTCGTAGCCGCCCTGGAAGAGCGAATCCTGGTGCTGGATGGCGCCACGGGGACGGCGCTGCAGAGTGTCGTCCTGACCGCCGACGACTTCGGCGGCCCCGAACTCGAGGGCTGCAACGAGATCCTGTGCGTGGAGCGCCCCGACGTCGTCGACGGCGTCCATGAGACCTATCTCTCGGCGGGCGCCGACATCGTCGAAACCAACACCTTCGGCGGAGCGCCGGTCGTGCTCGCCGAATACGGCCTCGCCGATCGCACGTTCGAGATCAACCGGCTGGCCGCCGAGATCGCCCGAACGGCCTGTGCACGCTGGCACAGCGAGGAGAAGCCACGTTTCGTGTGCGGTTCGATGGGGCCGACCACGAAGGCCATCTCGGTGACCGGCGGCATCACCTTCGACGAACTGCGAGAGGGCTACCTGATCCAGGCCCTGGGGCTGATGGTCGGCGGCGCCGACTACCTGCTGCTCGAGACCTGTCAGGACACCCGCAACGTCAAGGCCGGACTGCTGGCGATCCGCGACGCCTTCGAGAAGGCCGGTTGGAGTGTGCCGGTAGCGGTCTCGGCGACGATCGAGACGATGGGCACCATGCTGGGCGGCCAGGATGCCGAGGCCCTGGCGGTTTCGCTGCTGCATTCGGACCTGCTCTACGTCGGCCTCAACTGCGCCACCGGACCCGAACTGATGAGCGATCATCTGCGCACCATCTCCGAGATCAGCCGCACTCGAACGGCCTGCGTCCCCAATGCCGGGCTGCCGAACGAGGACGGCATCTATCTCGAGACTCCCGAGGACTTCAAGGGCGTCTTCGGTCGCTTCCTCGACGCCGGTTGGTTGAACCTCGTCGGGGGTTGCTGTGGAACGACGCGCGAGCACGTGGCGGCGCTGGCGGAACTGGTGGAGGGGCGGGTTCCGCGGCCGGTTCCCGATCATCACCGGGCGATGATCTCCGGCCTCGAGGCTGCCGAGCTGACCCCCGAGAACCGACCGCTTCTCGTTGGCGAACGAACCAACGTTCTCGGCAGCCGGGCGTTCCGCAAGCTGATCGAGGCCGGCGACTTCGAGGCCGCCGCTGAAGTCGGCCGAGCCCAGGTGCGAGGCGGTGGGCAGGTGATCGACGTCTGCCTGCAGGACCCGGAGCGCGACGAGCAGGCCGACATGGCTGCGTTCCTCGACAAGGTGACGCGTCTCGTGCGGGTACCGCTGATGATCGACTCCACCGACCCTTCGGTGATGGAGATGGCGCCTCGAGTGGTGCCAGGGCAAGGCGGTCCTCAACTCGACGAATCTCGAAGACGGTCCTGAGCGTCTCGGCAGGGTGGCAGAGTTGGCGACGCGCTTCGGCGCCGCCGTAGTCGTCGGTCTGATCGACGAGACGGGGATGGCGGTCGATCTCGAACGCAAGAAGGAAGTGGCCCGGCGCAGTCGTCGCCTGCTCGTCGATGAGTTCGGGCTGCGCGACGAGGACATCTGGTGGGACGCCCTGGTCTTCCCCTGCGGGACCGGCGACGAGAACTACATCGGCTCGGCGAAGGCGACGATCGAAGGCATCCGCTGGCTCAAGAAGGAGATGCCCGACTGCCGCACCATCCTGGGGGTGTCGAACGTCAGTTTCGGTCTGCCGACGGCCGGCCGCGAAGTGCTCAACTCGGTCTTCCTCTACCACTGTACCCAGGCCGGCCTCGACGCTGCGATCGTCAACACCCAGCGCCTCGCCCGCTACGCCGAGATCCCGGCCGACGAGCGCAAGCTCTCGGAAGGCCTCCTGTTCCTCGACGCAACCGACGTCGCGGGCAGCGAGGCGGCCGTGGAGGCGTTCACCGAGCACTTCCGCGGCCGCAAGGTGGTGATGGCGGCCGACGCCCGCGCCGCGCTGCCGGTCGAGGAGCGCCTCGCGAGGGCGGTGATCGAGGGCTCGAAGGAGGGCCTGATCGAAGCCCTCGAAGAGGCGCTGGCCGACGACCGCTGGCCGGAGGCCCTCGACATCATCAACGGACCGCTGATGACCGGCATGGCCGAGGTCGGTCGGCTGTTCAACAACAACGAGCTGATCGTCGCCGAGGTGCTGCAGTCGGCCGAGGTGATGAAGGCCTCGGTGTCGCACCTCGAGCAGTACATGGAGGCGGTCGAGGGCTCGCGTCGCGGCAAGGTGCTGCTGGCGACGGTCAAGGGCGACGTCCACGACATCGGCAAGAACCTGGTCGACATCATCCTGTCGAACAACGGCTTCGAAGTCGTGAATCTCGGCATCAAGGTGCCGAGCGAACAGCTGATCCAGGCGGTTCGCGACCACCAGCCCGATCTCATCGGGCTCTCCGGCCTGCTGGTCAAGAGCGCCCAGCAGATGATCGCCACGGCCTCCGACCTCAAGTCGGTGGGCATCGACATCGACCTGGTGGTGGGCGGCGCCGCCCTGTCGCGTCGTTTCACCCACAAGCGCATCGCGCCGGAGTACGCCGGCGTCTGCACCTACGCCTCCGACGCGATGGCCGGGCTCGACCTGATCGAGCGGCTGACCACAGCCGAAACGCGCCCGGCGCTCCTGGCGAAGCTCGTCGAGAGTCAGGAGAAGGATCGACTCGCGGCCGAGGCCTCGGCGACCGGTCCGGTGGCGGCGTCGACGCCGGTCGAACCGCTCGAGCAGGTTCCGGCGCCTCCTCCTCCCGACACCGACCTGCACACCGAACGACCCGATCTCGACGAGATCTGGAGCTACGTCAATCCCCAGATGCTGCTCGGCAAGCATCTCGGTCTGCGCGGATCGATCGCCTCGCTGCGCAAGGCCGGCGACCCCAAGCTCGCCGACCTCGAGAGGATGCTGGCCGAGGTCAAGGCCGAGTCTCGCGACCGCTTCGCGCTCGCCGTGCAGTGGCGCTTCTTCCCGGCCGAAGCGAAGGGCAACACGTTGACTCTCTTCGATCCCGAAACCGGCGATCCGGCGGCGAGCTGGGATCTACCCCGTCAGACCACCGGCGAGCAGCGCTGTCTGGCCGACTACGTGATGGCCGACGACCACGTGCCGCTGCTCCTGACCACGGCCGGCAGCGGCCCGCGCGAGCTCAGCCTCGAGTGGAAGGACTCCGGCGACTATCTCAAGAGCCACGCGGTCGCCTCGCTGGCGCTCGAAACCGCCGAGGCCGCCGCCGAATGGCTGCACGCCCGACTGCGTCGTGAATGGGGATTCCCCGATCCCGACGACCTGGCGATGGCCAGCCTGCTCGCGAGCCGATACCGCGGCCGGCGCTACAGCTTTGGGTACCCGGCCTGTCCGGATCTGGGCGGGCAGCAGGCGTTGTTCGCGGCGCTGGAGCCTGAAGCGGTGGGGATCGAGTTGACGGAGGGGGACATGATGGACCCCGAAGCCTCTGTTTCTGCTCTCGTGTTTCATCATCCAGACTGCAAGTACTTTGCAGTTTAGGGCCGGCCGCGGATCGCACCGAATCTCGCCGCGTCCTCGTCGAACACCTTGTGCGGGGTAGCTCCCGCTACCCCTCCGCGGCGTTCTCCTGTGGTGCGACGATCTTCGGCACGCTTCACGGCCTCAGGCTGTTGGTTGCGAAGTGGGTCACCGCTACGTGGGGTTGGCTGGGGATCGTACGCAATCTCGCCGTGTCCTCGTCGAGCCCCTTGTGCGACGTAGCCTAGAAGTTCGCTTTGCGAACTTCACGCTCCGCTACGCCTCCGCGGGTCTCTCCTGCGGCACGACGATCTCACGCACGCTTCCCAGCCTAAGGGTTCTTTTCGGCTGGCCGCGGATCGCGGCAACCCTTCGGGTTGCGGCAACCGTTCCGGTTGCTTGGGAGTTCGCTCACGCGAACATCTGCCCTTACCCTCCCGTGACTCAGGTGTCTGTATCAAAGCGGGTTGCCGTTGGGTGTTTGGGCCTGCGTGCTAGGTTGGTTGGATTGTGGCTGGGCTGGCGACTTCGGGGAGGGCGGGCTGATGGCTAGATGGATTGGGCTTCTGGGTGTTGTTGGTTTGCTGGGTTGTTCTGGGGCTCGAGTCGCGTCCGAGAATCCGGTGCCCATGGATCCCTGGATCGAAGAGGCTATTGGGTGGTTGCCTGTGGATACCGACACGATCGAGGTTGTGAACTACGCGTTTTCGTTCCCGAGAGTGCCGATCTATCCGTGGGGGGACCCCGAGCTCAAGCATTGGATCGAGCGCATCGCCGTTGGCCATGTGCTGGGTTTCGATGGGTCGATGATGAGTGACGAGGAGCCGCCTCCCGGGCCGTTCTTCTCGCGAGAAGTGCGGTTCGCGCTCCAGGCGGCACGGGACTTTTCGCCACCGTCTGCCCTGGGTAGCTATCTCTACTCGGGTGTTGAGCTGGTGTTCTTCGAGGAACCGATCCGCGAGATCGTCGAGGGTCTTGGTCATGGTCGAAAGGAAGTGGTCGAAGGCTTGGACTTCTATGTCAGGACAACGTCCTGGAGCGACAGCTCGAAGGACGATCGGGATGTCTATCTGGGGCTGCTCGATGACCGAACGGTAGCTGTTGCGACCGAGCGGGACTTCCTTCGGACCGTGATTCTCAGGCGTTCCGGGAGGGAAGCTGAGGGCCGTGCGATCCCCGAGGATCATCCCGCCTGGCGGGGCCTGGATCGGAGTTCTCCCGTTTGGGGTGTTCGTCGGATCGATCTGGCGGAGGACCCCTGGGAAGGGAGTGTTCCCCCACGGTGGGCGACCGATGAAGCCCGGGCGGAATCCAAGGCGGAAGCGACCTTTTGGCTCGCGAGTGACGGTGTGTCGGAGATCAAGGCGCGTTGGACTCTCCTGGATGGGGAGGATGCTCTCTCTGAGGGCTTCCTGGCTCTTGTCGACGACTTTGCGGAAGGCTTCACCACGCCTTCGGAGTTCGGATCGAAGTGGGTTGGAAGCGGCCTCCGTGGCTCTCCCCCCCCCACTGGGTGTCTGTTCTCGTTGCCATTAGTTGCGAAGCAACTGCCGAGCCAGGATGGAGGAGTTCGCGTCAGCGAACTCCCAAGGAACCCGAAGGGTTCCCCGCACGCTTCCCAGCCTAACTGTCTGTTCTCGTTGCGATTAGTTGCGAAGCAACTGCCAAGCCAGGATGGAGGAGTTCGCGTCAGCGAACTCCCAAGGAACCCGAAGGGTTCCCCGCACGCTTCCCAGCCTAAGGGTTTGGTTTGCCACGCGTGCTCGTTGCCAGCAGTTGCGGAGCAACTGCCAGGGTCAGGGGTTCTGTGACTCTGGTTCTACGTCGGCGGCCCGCGTTTCCCGCTGGAGCCTTCGCTCGGCCTTGTCGTTGGTGGCTTCGATCTGGCGGATCCACTTGCGGAGTTCCTTCTTGCGGTGGACGCGGCCGGCGAGGATGACGGCTTCGATCTGGCGGGTGTTGGTGATGTAGTCGAGGGGGTTGGCGCGCAGCAGGACGAGGTCGGCGAGTTGGCCGGGGGCGATGGCTCCGAGGTCGTTGCTGCGGCCGAGGTAGGCGGCGGGGGCGGTGGTGGCGGTTCGCAGGATGTCCATGGGCTCGAGGCCTGCCTGGGCGAAGCGTTGGAGTTCGTCGTGGAGGCTCGAGCCGGGGAAGATCATGGTGTCGTTGGCGTCGGTGCCGGCGAGGATCGTGACGCCGGCCTGGTGGGCTCGTGCGGTGAGTTCGAGGCCGAGTTCGTAGAAGGAGAGGAAGAGCTCGGCCAGTTGGGGGGCGACCTCGGCCGTGTTGTCGAGGTCCTTGTTCCAGCGGGCGAGCAGGGCGGGTGCGATGACGGCCATGCGGGGGTCGTTGCGGTAGTCCGGGTCGGCGGCGCGGGCGTCCATCTCGCGGGTGCCGTGGGTGGGGACGAGAATCGTGCCGTTCTCGGCCAGGGTGGCGAGAACCGCGGTGCAGAGTTCGGGGTCGAAGCCTTCGACGCTGCGCTTCAGGCGGACTTCGGCGGTGGGTGGGTCGACGTTCTCCCCGAGGATCACCCGCTCCATCACCGTGCGGTACTCGGCGCCATACGGCGAGCAGGCGAGCGGCAGGTCGCGGGCGTGTTCGATCGTGCGGTGGCCGGCGTTCGAGGCTTCGAGCACCGAGACTCCGAAGGGAAGATGGCCGGAGACTTCGAGGCCGAGACGCTCGGCCTCCTCGATCAGGCCGAAGTAGGCCTCGCGTGAGACGGTGTTGTAGATCTTCACCAGGTCGACGCCGCGCTCGGCGAGGTAGCGAGCGAGTTCGGCGCCCTGCTCTGCGGTACCGGGAGCGAGGAAGGAGGGCGCTCCTTCCGGCAGGTCGTCGATCGACCAGACGCCGCGGACCGGGCTGCCGGCGAGGCCGAGAAGCCGGGGTCCGACCCTCGTGCCGGCGTCGATCTCCGAGGCCAGGCGGCGCATGTCGTCGATGCAGACGTCGTCGGGCTGGCGGGGCTCCTGGCAGTCTGCCGCCATGTCGCGCACGCCGGTGACGCCGTGAGCGAGCAGCAGCCGCAGGGTGGGGTCGGGGTCGGCGGCGATCGGACCCATCGTGAGATGGACGTGCAGGTCGAGCAGGCCGGGAACGAGGTAGAGGCCGCGGCCGTCGATCTTCCTGCGGGCTTTCGGTGGTCCCGAGGATCCCAGGGGCTCGATGGATTGGATGCGACCGGCGTCGACATGGACCGAGTGGTCGGTGAGAACCCGCCCCGACGCGGGGTCGACGCGGATCACCAGTTCTACCGTTTCCGACGATCGCGAGGTCGATGGCGTGGCCCTTCTCGGGAGCCCCTCCCTCGGACCCGCCGTCGAGCGACCCGACCGTCGCTCCGCCGAAGCCGGGGAGCGCGAGAGCGACGAACAGAAGGCCGAGTGCCGGGCGCCTCATCGAAGCGCCGGCGGACGGCGCTGCGGGAGCCGGGGCATCGCCGCTCTCAGGCGTCGAGAGCCGCGAGTTGCTCTTCGAGTTCTTCCCATTCGCCCATCAACTGACTCGATCTGTCGTTGAGGTTCTTCTGCTCACGTTCGAGTTTCTGGACCTCTTTCGGCGAGGAACTCTCGAAGAATCCGGGGTCGCAGAAGATCTCGTTGATCTCGTGGACGCGGGATTCGACCTTCTCGACCTCGTGGGTGATCTTGTCGAGCTTCGAGCTGAGCTTCTTGCGCTCGCGGGTGGCTTCGGCGGGCGCCGTGTCCGAGGCGTTGGCCTTCTTCCGGCTGCGTTTCTCGCGACGCGCCTTGAGGACGACCTTGTCGGCGTCGAGGTGGTCGTCGCCGCATTTCTCGAGGTACTCGTCGTAGCCGCCCCGGAAGTCCTGCATTCCCTTCGGGGTGATCTCGAGGATGCGGGTGGCCAGCTTCTGGACGAACCAGCGATCGTGCGACACGAAGACCAGCGTGCCGTCGTAGCTCTTCAGCGCCTCGACCAGCGCGTCGATGGCCTCGAGGTCGAGGTGGTTGGTCGGCTCGTCGAGCAGCAGGACGTTCGGCTTCTCGACCACGAACCGGCAGAGGATGAGGCGCGCGGCCTCACCGCCCGAAAGGCTGCGGATCTTCTTGTCGGCCTCGTCGCCCGAGAACAGGACGTTGCCCAGGTTGCCGCGCACGAAGCCGATGGGTTCACTCGGGCAGTGGTCCCAGAGCCACGACTCGACCGTCTGGGCGGAGTTGCCGAGCTGTTCCCGATGGTCCTGGGCGAAGTAGCCGAAGTGGGTTTCGTAGCCCCACTCCACCTCGCCGGCGTCGGCTTCGACGTTGCCGACCAGGATCTTGAGGAGGGTCGACTTACCGATGCCGTTGGGGCCGAGGATGGCCAGTCGGTCGCCGCGTTCGACCTCGATCGAAACGTTGTCGAGGACCTTCTTCTCGCCGTAGGCCTTCGAGATTCCTTCCGCCGAGACGACTCGCTTGCCGCTCGGACGAACCTGTTCGAAACGGAAACGCGGGTAGCGCCGTGAGGACTGGGCCAGGATCTCGACGTCGATCTTGTCGATGGCCTTGAGCTTCGACTGCGCCTGGCGGGCCTTGGTCGCTTTCGCCCGGAAGCGGTCGACGAAGGCCTTGTGTTCGGCGATCTTCGCCTCCTGCTTGGCGATCGCCGCCTCCTTGCGCTCGCGCTCGTCGACCTTGGCCTGCTCGAACTTCCGGTAGTTGCCCTTGTAGAGCAGGATCGTTTCGTAGTCGACGTCGGCGATCCAGGTGCAGACGTTGTCGAGGAACCGGTGATCGTGGGAGACGATCAGCGCACAGCCGGGATAGGACTCGAGGAACTTCTCGAGCCAGCGGATCGACAGGATGTCGAGGTGGTTGGTGGGCTCGTCGAGGAGCAGGACGTCGGGTTCGGCGGCCAGGACCTGGGCCAGGAGGACCCGCAACCGGAAGCCTCCGGAGAGGGTCTTCAGTTCCTGGCGGTGGACCTCGGTGGGGATACCGAGCCCTTCGAGGATCTCGCCGGCCCGCGCTTCGAGGCTGTAGCCGTCGTTGTTGAGGATGACCTCTTCCACTTCCGAGTAGCGATCGGCGTCGAACTCGACTTCGGCGTTGGCGAGAAGGCGTTCCTTCTCTTCCATCGCGGACCACAGTTCTGCGTTGCCCATCATGACGACGTCGAGGATGGGAATGTGGTCGTTCGAGAAGTGGTCCTGCTTCAGGACCCCGATCCGCGTGCGCTTCGGGATCGAAAGGGTGCCTTCGCTGGGGCCGTCGTCGCCCGACAGGATGCGAAGAAACGTCGACTTTCCGGAACCGTTGGCTCCCACCAGTCCATAGCGTTCGCCGGGATTGAACTGGAGGGAGACGTCTCGGAAGAGCGTCTGGGATCCGAAGGAGCGGCTGAGGCCGGAAACCGAAATCATGAGCCGCCAAGGATATCAGCGGCAGAGTCGATCTAGGGGCGGAAGACCACCCTCATTTCGGCGCGCATCGCCGTCGGCCTGCCGTCGCTGGTTCCGGGTTTCCAGCTGCTGTTGCGTGCCATCCAGACTGCCATGGAGTCGAAACCGAAACCCTGGTTCTTGTCGGCGACCTCGGCCTCCGTCACGGCGCCGGTCCGATCGACGAGAACCTTGACGATGACGGTGACCTCGCGATTCACCTGCCGCATCTGGTTGGTGTAGCGCGGCGGCGGGTGGTCGATCAGGGAAGGAGGAACGATCGCGACAGGGACTGGGGCGGGGCGTTCCGGTTCGGCGGCCGCAGCTTCGACTTCGGGTTCTCGGGTCGCGGGGTCGGTCGCAGTGCCCTCGGCCGGCCGGGCCGTCGATCGAGTCGAATCGGCCGGATCGGCGGGGCGCTGGGTGTTCGTCGGAACGCTGCCGGCGGGGGTGGTGGCTGCGCTCTGTCCCGCGGCAGGGGCGGCCGCGGTCGTGACCTGCGGCTCGCCGGTTTGGGTCGTCGGTGTGTCCGCTCGGGCCGTCTCGGGCCGTCGGTCGGGCCGCGGTCGGGTTCGATGCGGGCGTCTGCGCCGCGACCGGTTCGGGATCGGGCTGTGCCGCTGGGAGCTCTTGACGCAGCTTGTCGATCTCGCGGGTGTACTCCTCACGCAGGGAGGCTTCGATGTCGGCGGTTCGCGCCGCCACCAGGGTGTTGATGCGCCGCTCCAGTTCGGCGGCTTGCGCTCTCTGGGCTTCGAGGGCCGCCGCTGCGGCCTCCGCCTCGGCCACCGCGGGATCCACCGCTTCGGTCTCTGGGGCCGGCGGCGCAAGGTCGGTGGCGCTCGTTCCGACGTCGCCTTCGCCGGCGAGGTCCGGCATCGCGTCTGCCTGTGCGATGGTGGAGGAGGGTTCTGCCAGTGCCTCGGGAGTCACGTCTTCGCTGCCTCCCAGCAGACCTCGCTGCCAGAGCAGGACCCCGGCCGTCACCAGGGTGACGGCGATCGCAGCCACGATCATGCTGGTGCGTGCCGCGCGGTTGGCGGGTGGGCCGGGTCGCGAAGACGCTGCCGCAACCTGTCGGCCGGGCGGCAGGAACTCTGCCGGATGATCGATCGCCTCCTCCTTGACCGCCAGGATCTCCGGTTCGCTTTCGGGGGATGTCTCGAAGGCGGGAGGTGGCGAGCCTTGCGCAGCAGAACCGTCGTCGACCTCGGAATCGGCTCCGGGTGAGAAGGATTCGGGCGGCGCTTCGGCGGGGGCGGCCGACGCTGCGGGCTGCGGGGAGCCCGACGTGGTTCCGGGCGCGGAGGGTTCGGGGGGCGTGACGGCGGGCCGCCGGAAGTCCTCGATGCGGGCCACCTGGGCGATGCGCTCGGACTCGTCCGCCGGCACCTCCGACTCGACGAAATCTTCGAAGTCCCCATCCGCGGCCGCGCTCTGCACGCTGGCGCTGCCCTCGTCGTCGGACTCCTGCCCAGCGCTCGGCAGGATCTCGAAGTCGTCGAGATCACCGGGGTCGAATGCGATCGGAGGCGTCGAAGAGGAGGTGGCGGGAGTCTGCGCGGAGGAGAGTTCGTCGGCGGACAGCTCTGCACCGAGATCGGCAAAGGACTCGTCCGGGCTCGAAGGTGGCGGCGTTGCGGGCGAGGTGGCTGCCGCGCGCCGGTCCTCGTCGATGTGCCGCGCCCCGTTGAGCAGCAGCATGGGTACGGCGAGAGGACGATGACTCTTCTTGCGTCCGGCTTCGGCCGCGGCTTCGATCGACGCCGGTTCGAAGACGAAGCTGCCTTCCTTCGAAGACAGGAGACTGATGATGGCGCGCTCGCTGGTGTTCGCCATCGCCTGGTCGATTTCGTCGTCTTTCAATCCCAGGGCGGCGAGAATCCGGCTCTGCGACCACGACCCGGGTTCCATTCGTGCCAGCACGGAACGGATCGAGTCCTCGTCGGCCACTCCCTGTTGGGTGATGTCGGAGAGAAGGTCGGGGAGCGACAGTTCGACGCCGACGATATTGCCCCGGTCGAACACGATCGTCGACTTGCCCTCGGGAGTCGTCAGCCGGAGCGAGCCGGTCTTGCCGCCTTGCGACAACCACTGGAGGGCGTCGGACAGGGGAAGACTGGCGAGAGAGCCGTGGACTGTCATTTCCGGTCCCGATCTCCGAGGCGAGGCCTCGGTGAAATCAATGCATGTAGTTCGATTATTCTCTAATGGCCCGAGCGGAAGCGCAAGTGCGATAGAAATCAACGACTTCCCACGGGGAGTGGGACAAAGTTCCCGTTCCGGGGCCTTTCGACCTGACAGGATGGAAGGTCATTGATGCTCTCGATCGATCTGAAGCAGAATGGCAGCGTGCCTCTCCCAGGCAGGAGAAACCGGTGAGTCGAACGCGGGGTGGCAGGGGGCCGCGAGTCGGCAAGCGGAGCCGCAAGAAGCAGCCGGCGGGACGGCCGTTTCGATGGGTCTTCGTGATCGCGCTGCTGGTGGCGGTGGCTGCCGGCGTCTGGCAGGTGTGGCCGTACTGGCAGTTGTCGAGCGAGTTCGCGCGCATGACATTTGCTCAACCGAGCCGGCTCTATGCGCTGCCCCTCACGGTGCGGGTCGGCGAACGCTCGAGTCGGGCCAGGCTCGAAGAGCACCTCGTCGATCTCGGCTACCGGCCGGTGGTGGATGCGCCGACCCAGGGGACCTTCCATTCCGAGCTGACCGAGGCCTCGACGGAGATCTTCCTGCGCTCGCGGCCCTCGACCCAGGGTTGGCTTGCCGCGGAAAGAGTGCGCGTCGTGTTCTCGGGGCTGCGAATCGGGTCGATCGAGGCTGCCGGACAGCCGGTCGAAGAGTTCCAGTTGGAACCGCGCGTACTGGCGTCGATCTACGGGCCGGACCTGATCGAGCGTCGACCGGTGAGACTGGCGGCTCTGCCGCGTGAGTTGGTGCTCGCGGTGCTGGCGGCCGAGGATGCCGGTTACTTCGAGCATCGCGGGGTGTCGATCACCGGTATCGCACGGGCGGCGTGGGTCAACTTGATGCGAGGCGGCGTGGCCCAGGGCGGCAGCACCCTGACCCAGCAACTGGCGAAGAACCTCTATCTCACCCACGACCGGACCATGGTTCGAAAGGTCCGCGAGGGGCTGCTTTCGCTCTCTCTCGAACTGCGCTTCGACAAGTCGAGGTTGCTCGAGGCGTACTTGAACGAGATCTACTGGGGGCGGTCGGGCCGGGTGAGTCTGCTCGGCGTGGGAGCGGTGTCGCGCGCGATGTTCGCCAAGGACGCGGCGGAGCTGACGCTCAATGAGGCCGCCCTGCTGGCCGGAATCATTCGCTCACCGTCGAATCTCGATCCCAGGGAGTATCCCGAAGCCGCCCTCAAGCGCCGCAATCAGGTTCTCGAGCGGATGGTCGAACTGGAGTGGATCACCCCCGAGCATGCCGAAGGGGTGCTGGCTGCCGATCTGCCCGAGCTGCGAAACGGACTCACCGATCGCTACCGGGGCTACTTCGTCGACGCGGTCCGCCGCGAGGTGGAGCAGCGCTACGGCAAGGTCGATCTATCGGTGGCCGGCTGGAGCCTTCTCTCGACGTTGGATCTGGAGGATCAGCTGGCAGCGGAGGCGATCCTGCCGTGGGGCCTCGAACTGCTGGAGCAGACCGGCGAGCGCGACCAGCTGCAGGGAGTCCTGATGTCGGCCGACCCCGAGACCGGCGAGATCCGGGCCTGGGTCGGCGGTCGCGACTACGTGGAGTCGCAGTTCGATCGAGGCAGCCTCGCGCGCCGTCAACCGGGCAGCGCCTTCAAGCCGATCGTGCTCGCTGCCGCCCTGGAGAACGGCAGCGCCACGCCCGCGACGATGCTCGACGACTCTCCCCTGCGGATGAAGGACGACGACGGAGTGTGGGAACCGCAGAACTACGATCGGCAGTTTCGCGGCTGGATGACCACGCGTGACGTCATCGAGCAGAGCATCAACGTGCCGTCGATCCGGCTGGGACAGAAGACCGGATGGACGAAGGTGGTGGCGACGGCGCGCAAGATGGGCGTCACGAGCCCCCTCAGGCCGCTGCCGTCGATGGCTCTCGGCTCCTTCGAGATCGGACCCGTCGAACTGCTGACGGTCTACAGCACCCTGGCCACCGGGGGGGTTCGCCCGGAGTTGCACCTGCTGCGCGGTGCGCTCGATTCCCAGGGCGAACCGGTCCGCGGAGAACCGGCGGCGGCTCCGAAGCGGGTCCTGAGACCGGAGGTGGCCTACCAGGTGAATCACGTCCTGCAGGGAGTTCTCGACCGTGGGACCGCTCGGCGAACGCGGGTCATGGGGTTCCGCGACCCGCTGGCCGGCAAGACGGGGACCACCAACGGAGGGCGCGACAGCTGGTTCGTGGGCTATGCGCCGAACCGAGCCACCCTGGTGTGGGTCGGCTACGACGACAACCTCGCCTCGGGGCTCTCGGGTTCGACGGCAGCGCTGCCGATCTGGACGCGGTTCGCCGACGAGCGCAGACCGCCGGGCGGCTACCGGGTGTTCCAGCCGCCGCCCGGAATGCGCTTCGTACCGATCGACGTTGTAACGGGGCAGATGGCGGTGAAGGGGTGTAGCGAGATCCGCACCGAGGCCTTCTTCGACGATCAACTGCCGCTGCAGGCATGCGAACTCCACGCAGCAGGTCTGCAGGAGCCCGAGAAACGTAGAGACTGGTGGCAGCCGCGCAAACGAAACTCCGATTGAGCCTGTGGATCGGGGCGCCAGCCGCCGTTAGGATGAAGCCGAGATGACGGAAGGGACAGCATCGCTGGGCGCCGGCGCGACCGGTGCCACCTCGAGGGGCGCCCTGGTAGCCCCTGCCGTGGCTGCCCTGCTGCTGGTCGCGGGGCTGGCCAACCGCTGGCTGGGTACCGGCCTCGGCGGCAGCCTGGCGCCCGTGCTGCTGCCGATCGCGCTGGCTGTCGTTCTGGCGCTGGCGATCGAACGGAGCCTCGGAGACGAGCGCCTCGACTCCTGGCGCCACGGTCTCGCCGCGGTGGGCGCCGGCCTGCTCGGCGGAACCCTGCTGGTCGGCGCCTGGTCGAAGGCTCTCGATCCGCTGGCGTTCGAACAGACCCTGGCCGCCGAGGGTCTCGACTTCGTGCTGCCGCTCAAGGGCTGGGCGGTGATCGCCCTGGCGCTCGAGGTGGGCCTGGGAATCGCTCTCGTTCTGGGGTTGCGCACTCGCGGGGTACTCGGCGCTTCGACGCTCCTCGTGACCTTCTTTCTGTTCCTGACGGGGCGAGCCTACTGGCGGTTCGCCAACGGCATCGAGGTCGAAGACACGTCCTGCGGATGTTTCGGCAACCTGGTCGAGCGCACCCCGGCCGAGGCCTTCTGGCAGGACCTGATGGTCCTGGTTCCGAGTCTGCTGTTGGCATTCCTCGCCGTCGGAGTGGGTCGTAGGGCGGGCCTTCGAACGGTCGCGGCCGTTGCCGTGACCGTCGTCGGCGTCGCGTTCACGCTCGCCTCTCCGGGCCTGCCGATCGACGACCTCGCCACCCGGCTGCGTCCGGGGGCGCAGGTCTCGGACTTCTGCGCCGGCGAGGCCGAGACCCGGCTGTGCATGCCGACGCTGCGCCCGGAACTGACTTCCGGCGAGCACGTCGTGGTGCTGGCGGCGCTCGACGACGAAGACTTCGTCGCCGGCGTCGAAGGCCTGTCGGCCTGGGTGATCGAGGGACGTCGACCGCCGCTGACGGTGCTGGCCTCCGCGACGCCCGAGGAGAGCCAGACCTTCTTCTGGACCCATGGCCCGGCGTTCGAGATCGGAGAAGCCCCGGAAGCCCTTCTACGCCCTTTGTATCGCACCCTGCCGCGTTCCTTCCGGGTCGTGGACGGGGTCGTAGTGGAGACCTGGCCCGGACTACCTGACCTGCCGAAGAATGCAGGACTCTTGGGAGAAGTCGAATGAGAAAGCAGAATCACGGAATCCTCGACGCCGCGATGTTGGCCCTGGTTCTCTGGTGGGCGCCCGGCTTCGCCGATCGCGCCTCGGCTCAGGCGTTCACTGGTTTCGAGCCGAACCACCAGTACGTCGCCCAGATCGACGGACAGGTTGCCGAGGATGCCAGGCTCTACTGGTCTGCGAGGGCTCGCAGCTTCTTGCTCGTCGCCCCCGCCTTCAACGAGCCTGCCCTGATCTCTCCTTCCGGCGGCCGGGTGTCGACGGTGCCGGTCCTCAGTCTGGCAGTGCAGCCGGGCGGAACGGTCGACATCCTCTCCGGGGCGGCGATCACGCCGGCCTCCACCTTGCGGATGGTCGGTGGCTCTCCGACTTTCGACCTCGACGGACACGAGGTGACGCTGGTCACCAAGCCCGACCTCCTCGGCTGGGCGACGCCCGACGACTTCATCGAGTACGACCGACAGTACGGAATTCGAGAAGCCGCCTACGCGGTCGACGAGGCCGCGATCGCTGGGCTGCGCAAGCTGCCGGGTCCGGCTCGGTTGACGGTGTACTTCGGTACCTGGTGTTCGCACTGCCAGGAGAAGGTGCCGCTGGCGATGAAGGTGGCGCGTGCTCTCGAGGGATCGCAGGTCGAGATCCGGTTCTACGGTCTGCCGGGGGACGTCGTGAGCGATCCGCTGGCGAGGCGCCTCAACCTGCGCGGTGTTCCGACGGGGGTGGTGACTCGGGGTGACGTCGAGGTGGGTCGCGTGCAGGGCAATGGCTGGGCGCGTCCCGAGGTCACCTTGCTCAACATGTTGCGCTGACCGGTTCTGGGGCGCGGACCCGGGTCAGCGACTGGAGGCGATCGCCTGCAGGAGATCGATCCCGTCGTGGTGCCAACCGGCGGGTGCCGCCTGCAGCGTTCCAGCAGGGGCGAGCCTGGAGACACCGAACTGTTTCAGGGTCTCGATCGCTTGCGGATCCGGGGTGCCTGCGATGGCAGCGCCCTGCAGCAGGCCTGAAAAGCCGCCCAGTTCCGAGACCAGGGTCGACGGCCCGAGGGGACGGACCTGCACACTCCGGAGTCCTTCGCCAGGATGGGCGGGACGCGCGCTGGAAACGACTTCGACCGCGCCGGCGCCCGGGTTCGCCGGGCCCACCAGGCCGCCGTGGAGTTCCGCGTCGGAGCGCAGGGCCGTGAGAGCGACCTGCTGTTGCGCGCTGCGGCGAGCTGGAAGGAGGATCTCGGCGCGATCGAGGGCCTCGGCGAGGATCTCCGCGGTTCGCCGGGGCTCGGCGGCGTAGACCAGACGCACGGAGAGACAGCCCTGCTGATCGAAGTATGCGATGTCGAGGCCGAGGGCGGCGATCGCCTCCGGCTCGGCATCTTCGAAGACCAGCCCGAGACTGAACCGGGGTCCGAAGGCGATCAGTTTCGAAGGCAGGCGGGCGAGGTCGTCGAGGGCTGTCCGGCTGCCGTAGGCGACGATCCTCGGCCACAAGGCCAGGACCCGGTCCTCGAGTGGCCTGTCGCCGCCGTTCCATTCGACCACGGCCGACCCCTCGGCCACGGCGGGCAGTCGCCGGCCGAGTTCGGCCACGATGACGGCAGCGTCGCTGGAGCGCCCTCGGGCCGGCTTGATCAAGAGCGGCTGTCGCAGAGCCGTGGCGGCGAGAAGCGGCTCGAGGACGAGGCCGGGAAGATTGCCGGCCAGGATGGTGGCGATGGGCTGCGCCGTCGGCAGACCCTGAGCGCGTTCGAGCACCTCCTCCACGAAACGGTCGCTGTAGCCGGCCAGCAGGCTGTCGAGGCTGGCGTCGAGGCAAGATGGGCTGAGTCGGTACTGGCGCGACGCTTGTTCTCGAAGGAGCGTCCGGGGTGCGGAGGCGGGATCCCTGAGGACTTGCAGACTCTCCTTCCAGGCTGTCGAAAGCTCGTCACAGCTGAGTTCCTTCAGGGCGTCTCGAGATTCGATGAGGCGCCGACTCAGCTCACAGAGGGCGTCGATCGACAGTGGCGTCGATCGACCTCGCTGCGCGGACCCCGCCTCGTCGGTCGGGCCGAGGAGCCGGCGGGCGGGTCCGCTCAAGGCTGTCCCGAGGCGCGCTCGAACTCTTCCGCAGTCAGCGAGCATCCGCGCAGCTCGGCGTCGCGGGGTCTGCCGACGAACTCGAAGCCGTCGCCGCGTCGGCGCACGAGATCCTCGGTGAGAACGTGAGCGGCCGATCCGAGGTTGGCCAGATCGAAGATCGAGAGAACGCCGATCTCGCCGTCGCCGACTTCGTCGAGAGTTTGGGGATCGAG
Source organism: Thermoanaerobaculia bacterium (assembly GCA_942492505.1). Classification (GTDB taxonomy): domain Bacteria; phylum Acidobacteriota; class Thermoanaerobaculia; order Multivoradales; family Multivoraceae; genus CALOFD01. The sequence goes on along the minus strand of CALOFD010000042.1, from coordinate 23,808 downwards.
GACTCGCTGGCGAACCCAGGGCGGCCACTCGTAGACCACGCCGCCGGGCGCCGTATAGGCCTGGCTCGTGAGTTCGGTCATGCCGTACTCACCCACGATGGCTGTCGCCGGCGCCGCCAGGGACTCGGCGAGACGGCGGTGCATGGATTCGACGTCGACCGAGGTCTCGAGAGCCTTCGCGCCTCCGGTCTCGAAGATCCGCGAGCCTGACGGCAGTCGGAACTTCAGGCCGAGGCGCTCGAGCCCCTGCAGACAGGCGTCGAGCGAGAGACTGGTGGCCAGGATGACGACCGGTCGGTGTTGGCGTTGTCGGCTCGCCAACCAGGAACGCGCCGTGGCGGCTTCGATGCCGCGCCTGCCGACGGCCCAGGCGCTGGTCGCGTCGCCGAAGCGTGCGATGACGTGATCGGCCATGAACGAGAGACTGGAATCCGGCGCGAGTTCGAGACTCGGGATGAGCGACAGGATGGGAGCCTCGGGGGTCGGCATGCAGGCCGACGGGAAGGTCGCGTCGACAACGCGCCGGTACAGTTGCGGATAGGGGTGGTGGTGCTGCGAGCGGGTGCCGGTCGAGGTTCCACTGGAGCGGAACACCACGACCGGGTCAGCGGCGTGCAGGCTCGCCGTCTTGAACGAACGAGTCGAGACCCGCGGAGCGTCTTCGAACCTTCGAACGTTGTCGGGGGACAGACCGCGGCTCTCGCACAGGCTTCGATAAGCCGGGACGCGTTCGAACTGGAACGCGAAGACCCGCAGCGCCAGTTCCTCGAAGCGGCTCGGCTCGGGACGGTCGATGAAGGTCTCGATGGACTCCAGCACGGCTGGGATTCTGCCATGCCGGAGGTCTCGGAGACGCTTTTCGACTCTGCTAAGATTGCCCTCGCTGACGCCAACCATGCGTACGAAAGGTGGACGATGAGCGAAGCATTTCCCTATTCCCTCAAGGTCGAAGTCGACAAGGCCCCGCGCCCGAAGGATCCCAAGCAGCTTGCGGTGATCGATCAAGAGGGTTGTACCGGCTGTGAGGCTTGTATCGCCTTCTGTCCCGTGGACTGCATCGAACTCGTTCCCGGCCCGGAGCATCCCGATTTCCAGAAGATGGTCGAAGTCGACCTGCAGCGTTGCATCGGCTGCCAACTCTGTGCGCGCTATTGCCCCTGGGAGACCATCGACATGTGGTCCTACGAAGAAGGGCTGGCGGTCGCGCCGGGCCGGACCGTGAGGTCGGTGCTCTACGACTTCGCCGAGGACCAGATGAACGAAGCCGCCCAGTGGGCTTCTTGAGTTGGGCACCACGGCAGCGGCCAGCGACCCGGTTCTCGAGGCAGCACTCAAAGAGGTGCTGCAGACCGTCGTGCGGGTGCACGCGCTGACGGCGAATCAGATCCTCATCCTGGCGTCCGAAGTACAGCGCGTAGGCGTCCATCGGCTGGTCGAGGAACATCTCGATCGGGTATCGAAGCGCCCCGATCCAGATTCGACCGCTCCCTAGGGGATCGACAACCCCGCGATGCGCTTCGACCCGACGGCGTCGAGCGCACACCGTTCCCCTGGGTGTCGTCCCAAGCGCAGGAAATCGCTGCGCGGCGTGTTTCATCGTATGAATGACGATCGCCGTGCATGAACTCCCCAAGACGCTCGATCCGGCCTCCTCCGGCGAGGACTGGGAGGCGCTGAGACGGGTGGCGGCCGGCGACTCCGACGCCTTCACGGGGGTCGTTCTACGTCACCAGAATCGACTTCAGCGGCTGTGTGAGCGATTTCTCGGCGATCCGGAAGAAGCGCGGGAAGTGGTGCAGGAGGTCTTCCTGAAGGCCTTCCGCAAGGCCGGCAGGTTACGACCCAGGGGGCAGCTCTACACCTGGCTCTATCGGGTTGCGGTCAATCACTGCCTCAATGTGTTGCGACGCCGAAAGGTGGTTCGATTCCTGCGGCTCGACAACGACGACTCGCGAGCCCCCGACTGGGACGTCGCCGATCTTCGAGCCGACCCGCAGAGAGAAGTCGAGGCTCGTCATGAGTGGACGCGGATGAGAGAGCGTCTGGAGCGGCTGCCCACGTCGCAGCGCGCCGTTCTCGTGCTGGCCCGCTTCGAGGGCTTGTCGTATCGAAAGATCGCCGATCACCTCGGCATCACCGAGGGCGCCGTGGAGAGTCGTCTCTTCCGCGCCATGAGAACCATGCAGGCCTTCCGCGAGGAAGACCACAGGGCGCGCCAAAGCGCCACGGGAGATGAGTCGTGAAGCGACGAACGGCAAAGGACCTACTGCGGCTGGTGCATGGCGACCTCGACCCGGGGCGGACGATTCGTCTGCGGCGCCGGATCGAAGCAGACCCTGCGCTGATCGAACCGCTCGAAGAACTCCAGTCGACCTGGCGCTCGCTCGAGCCGCCCCGGGCAACCGTCTTGCCGGCCGAATTCGCCGGCCAGGTGGTGGCGGAGGCCGAGCGTCGCGCCGCCTTGGCGGAGGGCTGGCCGTCCCAGGGCTGGGCTCGCCTGGCCTCGGCGGCGGTTCTGGCGGCGGGCGTGGCGGTGGGGGTGGTGGTTTCTCCGTCGATCCAGGCCGAGGACGAGTGGGCGGAGGTCTTCGCGGTCGAGACGACGCTGGCCGATTCGTACTGGCAGGCCCTCGGAGAAGAAGTCGGCAGCGCCATCGAATCCGAGAGCGCCGAACAGGAGGTGACGCCATGAAGCGCTGGGGATTGATTCTGCTTCTGCTGCTTTCGGTCGGAGTGAACATCGGCATCCTGTCGACGCTGGGCGTTTCTCGACTTCGACGTCCCGAGCCGCGGGATCGAGCGTTCAGGCCGCCGCAGCCGCCGCCCGAGGTGCGTTCGCTGCCGGGTCGGTTCGGCCTGGATCGCGCCGAAGCCGAAACGTTTCGTGAGTTGCATCGCACCTTCTTCGAGAAGACCACCGAAGGGCAGCGCGAGGCCTTCCGGCTGCGCCGGGAGCTGGCCGATGAATTGACCTCGGAGGCCCCGGAGCGTGAGCGCCTGGACGAGATCCTCGACCGCATCGTCGCCAACGAGCGAGCTCGGGAGGAGGCGTTCGTCGAGCTCACCATGGGGGCTCGCGAGTTGCTGGGTGGAGAGGGCTCCGAGGCCTACCGGAGATTCGTGCGACAGAAGATGGTCCGTGGCCCGGGGCCCTCCGACGGACCCTGGCGGGGTCGCCATGGCGAGGGTGACCGACCGCGGCCGAGATGAATCACTCGGTCGGGTTTCGAGACCAGAAGTCGCGCGACGCCTGATCGGCGGAACCCTTCAGCGCCTCGACATCGCCGTCGTTCAGCCAGGCTCGAGGCAGGTGGCGCGAATAGCTTTCGTCGAGAAACCGTCGACCGAGCAGGGCGATCACGCCGCGGTCGGTGTCGGAACGGATCAGTCGCCCGGCGGCCTGGACCACGCGGGTCATTCCGGGCACGATGAAGGCGAACTCGAAGCCGCGTTCGAAGCGTTCCTGGTAGAAGTCGCGCAGCAGTTGCTGCTCGTAGCTCAGCCCGGGAAGGCAGGGACTGACGATGGCCACGGCGTCGAGCATTCGTCCCGGATAGTCGACACCCTCTGCGAAGACTCCGCCGGCGACGGCCAGTAGAGCCGTGTTGCCGAACAGCGAGGAGCGCAGCCGGTCGAGTACGGCTTCGCGCCTCGAGGCGCCGTCGCCGCGCTGCTGGACGATCAGGTCGCAGTCGAGCTCACCCATCCGGCCGGCGACCTCGTCGAGGAAGACGTAGCTCGGGAAGAGCACCAGGCAGTTTCCGGGCGTGGCGCGGATGAAGGCGCTCAGCCGTTCTGCGATCCTGGGGTAGTTCGCTTCGCGTTGTTTGAAGGTGGTGTCGATGTCGGAGTCGATGACGATTCGACGGTTCTCCTCGGGGAAGGGGCTGGGCAGGGAGATGGCGCCCGTGCGTTCGCTGTCGAAGCCGAGGAGTTGCTGGTAGAAGTCGGGTGGACTCAGGGTCGCCGACAGCGCGAGGGTCGAATGGGTGCGGTTGATGATCCGGCCCAGGAAGCTGCTGGCGTCTCGGCACAGGACCTTCAGGCTGCGCCGGCCGCCTTCGCGACGGACGATGAAGGCGAAGCTGGCGTCTGCGACGGAGAAGGCGTCGAGGAAGCGGATGAACGCGAAGTAGAGATCGACGAAGGCGTCCTCCGAGCCGAAACTGCCCTCTTCCCGCTGGTATTCGAGATAGTCGACGAACAGCTGATCGAGAGTCGGCCGAAGGCCCCACAGGGGTTCTTCCGGGAACCAGGCTTCCGTGGCTCCGTCGAGATCGTTCGGCGGCAGGTTCTCCTCGACGGTGTCGATGACCAGACGTTCCAGTTCGAAGACGACTTCCGTGATTCGCTGGGAGAGCGGCTCACGTCGATGACGATGTCGTTCGAGAATCGGATCGAAGAGATCCTGGCCGAGTTCCGGGCTGTAGTAGCCACGGCCCCGATCGACGAGGTTGTGGGCTTCGTCGATCACCAGGATGGTGTCGCTGAGATCCTGCTCGCCGCCGAAGTGGCGCAGCCCGACATAGGGGTCGAAGACGTAGTTGTAGTCGCAGACGATGGCCTCGACCTCGCCGGTCAGCTCGAGACTGAGTTCGAAGGGGCAGACCTCGGCCGCCTCTGCAGCCGCGAAGATGTCGTCGGGCAGGAGGTCCGAGTGGTTCATCAGGAGTTCGGGCAGCACCGCCGAGGTCTTCAGCTTGAGGAAGTAGTCGCGAGCGAACCGGCAGTACTCCTCATGGCAGATCACCTCGTGGTTGGCGCACATGGTCGCCTTGGCTCGCAGGCGCAGAGAATGGAAGGCCTCGTCGGTGTTGAGAAGGCGCAGAACCTCGCCGGCCATCTCCTGTTGGAGATTCTTGGCGGTCAGGACGTAGACCTTCTTGCCGTTCTGAAGGGCGTAGCGCAACACCGGGTAGAGCGTTGCGACCGTCTTGCCGAGGCCGGTCGGGGCTTCGATGAGGAGGTGCTCGCGCTCGTTGAGGGCGTCGTGGGTCCGATCGACGATCTCCGACTGTCCGCGGCGCATCGAGTCGTAGGGGAAACGGAGTTCCTCTCCCGCCACCCGTCGTATCGCCAGCGCCTCGCGGTCGGCCTCGTGCAGGCGGATCAGGGTGTCGAGGCGTCGGCGAATGCGTCGTTCGACATCGTCGAGATCGAGATGCAGTCGCAGTCGCTCGCAGTCGTCGGTTCCGATCTCGATCATGACGAGTTCGGCGATCAGATCGCGCTGCTCCTGTTGGCTCAGGATCCAGGCGTAGATCGTGGCCTGATGGTGATAGGTCTCGAGGGTGGCGCGGGGAACCGCACCGGAGCGCCGAACCGACTTGATCTCCTCGATCAGCAGGCCGCCGTCGCGTTCGGCGAGGCCGTCGATTCGGCCCTGGAGGGTGACGGTCCAGCCCTTGTGCGTGAAGTCGTGGCTGACCGCGACTTCCTGTCGATAGGTCGGGTCGGTCTCCATGGCGAGGGACTGGTATCGGGAGTGGATCGCCTGGCCGAGCCACATCCGCTCGAAGCCTCCACGGTTGGAGAAACCGAGACTCCGGCGGGCTTCGCGCTCGAGCAGGTCGGCGACCGACAGTCGGAGGCGGGCTCGCTCGTCATCGAAGCGCAGCGTCACGGCTGAAGTATAGGCGGGCGACGGAGTCGACGTTGCAGGCTTTCCTTGCCTTTCCGGTCCCCCGCGGCTACCCTTCCCCCTAATGTCTATCGGTGATGAAGGGGGCGGCAACCGGCTGGAGTTCCCCGATCTCAGTCGCTACGGCCGCCAGCTCGGCGGGGGTGTGCGGATCTTCGTGGTCCTGCTGATCGTCCTGGCGCTCGCTGGGACCAGCGTCTATCAGATCGAGCCCGAAGAAGTCGGCATCATCCTGCGCTTCGGCAAGTACGTCCGCTCCGAGGATCCGGGCCTCCAGTTTCGGATTCCCTTCGGGATCGAGCGCCTGCAGCGAGTCCAGGTGCAGCGCCAGTTGAAGGCCGAATTCGGGTTCCGCACGTTGCAGGCCGGGATCCGGAGCGAGTCGACCTCGCGCGGCTACGCCGACGAGTCGGCGATGCTGACCGGAGATCTCAACGCGGCCGTCGTCGAATGGGTCGTTCAGTACCACATCGACGATCCGGAGAGTTACCTCTTCCGGGTCCGCAACGTCGATCGGACCTTCCGCGACATGAGCGAAGCCGTCATGCGTCGCGTCGTGGGCGATCGCACGGTCAACGAAGTCATCACCATCGGTCGCCAGGAGATCGAGGATCAGGCGAAGGTCGAACTCCAGGCCCTGTGCAAGACCTACCAGACCGGCATCCGCGTCGATCAGGTGGTGCTGCAGGACGTCAATCCGCCGGACCCGGTCAAGCCGTCGTTCAACGAGGTCAACCAGGCCGAGCAGGAGCGCGAACAGCTGATCAACGAAGCGCAGTCGCGCTACAACCAGCAGGTACCGCGCGCCGAGGGTGAGGCGCAGCGGACCGTTCAGGAGGCCGAGGGATATGCCCTCGACCGCGTCAACCGGGCCGAGGGTGACGCCGCCCGCTTCACCTCGCTCTACGATGCCTATCGCCTGGCTCCCGACGTCACCCGTCGTCGGATCTACCTGGAGACCCTGGGAGAGATCCTGCCGAAGGCCGGGCGCAAGATCGTGGTGGGGGCCGACTTCGAAGGCATGCTGCCGTTGCTGGATCTCGGTGGAGCCAGCCCGCTACCGCGCCCCGCTCGACAGGAGGAACAGCCGTGAAGAGCATTTCGCTGGTCGCGGTTGCGCTTCTTCTCTTCGTGGCCCTGCAGGGAACCTACGTGGTCAGCGAGTGGGAGCAGGTCGTCATCACTCGTTTCGGCAAGCCGGTCGGGGACCCGATCACCACGCCGGGCCTGAAGATCAAGCTGCCGTTCGTCGACGACGTCAAGCGCTTCGATCGCCGTTTCCTCGAGTGGTCGGGAGAACCCGAGGAACTGCCCACCAAGGACAAGGTGTTCATCTGGGTCGACACCTACGCCCGTTGGCGGGTCACCGATCCGCTGCTCTTCCTGCAGCAGCTGCAGGACGAGAACCGCGCCCAGACCCGGCTCGACGACTTCATCGACGGTGAGGTGCGCAACACCGTGGCGCGACACGTCCTGCTGGAAGTCATTCGGACCAGCGACCGCGAGCCGGTTCCCGATCCCTCGCAGCGCGGCGCCTCGGCCGAGCAGCTCGCCGGCGTCTCCTACGGCCGCGAGCGCATCCGCGAGGAGATCCTCGAGAAGGTCGCAGGGCGTGTTGACGGTCTCGGCATCGAGGTGCTCGACGTGCAGTTCCGCCGCATCAACTACAGCGAGACGGTTCGTCCCGATGTCTACAACCGGATGATCTCGGAACGGCGCCGGATCTCCGATCGGTTCCGCTCGGAGGGCCAGGGCGAGGCCTCGCGGATCCTCGGTGAGATGGGGCGCGATCTCAAGGAAATCCAGTCGCAGGCCTATCGAGAGGCCCAGGAGATCATCGGCCGAGCCGACGCCGAGGCCACGCAGATCTTCGCCGAGGCGTACAACGCCAGCAGCGATTCGCGCAGCTTCTATGAGTTCCTGAAGACCATGGAGACTCTCCGCCTGACCACCGACGCTTCGACCTCGCTGCTGCTGTCGACCGAGGGCGACTTCTACCGCTTCCTCGAGGACAGCTCGCCCTGACGGTCGGGGTCCCGCGCCCGGAACCCTCGAAAGAGACATAGACCCATGGGGCGGTGGATCGGCATTCTCGGGCTGTTCTCGATGCTCAGCATCGCGTACGCCCTGTCCGACAATCGCAAGAAGATCAATTGGCGACTGGTCGTTCTGGGGACAGGCGCGCAGATCCTGTTCGCGCTGATCATTCTCCGTACGAGCGGCGGTCGGGCGATCTTCGACGGCATGGGCCGGGTGGTCACGAGCTTTCTCGACATCTCCGATTACGGCGCGATCTTTCTCTTCGGCGAAGACTTCCGCGAGCATTTCTTTGCGTTCAAGGTCCTGCCGACCATCATCTTCTTTTCGAGCTTCATCACGGTTCTCTACTACCTGGGCGTCATGCAGTGGGTGGTCAAGGGCTTCGCCTGGGCGATGATGCGCCTGATGAGGACCTCGGGCGCTGAGTCCCTGTCGGCCTCCGCGAACATCTTCGTCGGCCAGACCGAGGCGCCACTGCTGATTCGCCCCTACGTCGGGCAGATGACACGCTCGGAACTGATGGCGGTGATGGCCGGCGGCATGGCGACGATCGCCGGCGGCGTGCTGGTCGCCTATGTGGAGATCCTTCGCCCGTTCTTTCCCGATATCGCCGGGCACCTGCTTTCAGCCAGCGTCATGTCGGCGCCGGCGGCGCTGGTGATGGCGAAGATCATGATTCCCGAGACCGAGACCAGCATGACGGCCGGCAAGGTCGCGATGGAGGTCGAGAAGCCCTGGGTCAACGTCATCGACGCGGCCTCCGAGGGGGCGACGCAGGGTCTCAAGCTGGCGCTGAACGTCGGTGCGATGCTGCTCGCCTTCATCGGCCTCGTGGCCCTGATCGACGCCCTGCTGACCTGGGGCGGTTCGCTGGCCGGGTTCGACGGCCTGACGCTCAGCGTGTTGCTCGGGTGGTGCCTGAGTCCGTTGGCATGGCTGATGGGAGTGCCCTGGGACGAGGCCGCGCGGGTCGGGTCGCTGCTGGGGCTCAAGACCGCCGCCAACGAGTTCTACGCCTACGCCGAGATGGGCAAGATGCTCGAGACCGAACCCATGTCGGAGAAGGCATCGGTGATCGCAGCCTACGCGTTGTGCGGGTTCGCGAACTTCTCCTCGATCGCGATCCAGATCGGCGGAATCGGCGGCATCGCGCCGGAGCGCAAGCCGGACCTCGCGAAGATCGGGCTGCGGGCAATGGTGGCCGGACTGCTGGCGTGCTTCCAGACGGCGACGATCGCCGGCCTGTTGCTGTAGTCGAGACGAGACCGATGGTCGTGGACGCACTGTCCCTGCCACCCGGCGAGTTGCTCAAGCGCATCGAAAGCGCGCTCGCCGATGTGCCGCGAGATCAGGCCGTCGAGGCGACCGTCGTGCATCTGGCGACGGCGATCGTCGAGCGCCTCGGTTCGCAGTCGGGTCTGTTGGGGGGGCGGGTCTACCGTCGGGAAATCGACGGGTACCACCTGATCGCGGTCTTCGGCCGAGCTCGGATGCCCGACGAGCCGGTTGTCCTGGCCAACGACTACCCTCCCGTCGTCGAGTGTCTGGCCGCGGGAGTCGTCTACTGTGGAGCGGACAGCCCGGGCCTGGATCTCGAACTCGAGGCGCGCCTCGGAGCCTCGTCCTTCGCGGGCATCGTGGTCGATCAGGACCGTTATCTGCTGTCCTTCGACCTCGAGGGCTCTCCGGCCGGCGACGCCGGCATGCTCGCGCTGGGAGTGCTTCGCCACGGACTGGTTCAACGCATCCGCCAGGAACGAGTGCACGACGTCTATCGCGAGGCTCGGCGAATCCAGACCTCGATCCTGCCGCGGCAGGCTCCCGAGTATGGACCCTTCGACCTGGCCGGCCGGAGCGATCCGATGGAGTCGGTCGGCGGCGACTACTTCGACTTCATCAGCCTGTCGCCGAAGATCCTCGGCCTGGCCGTGGCCGATGTCACCGGCCATGGCCTGCCGGCGGCCCTGCAGGTGCGAGATATCTACATGGGCCTTCGCATGGGACTGGGGCGGGACTTCAAGATCGTCAGCACCGTCGAGCGTCTGTCGCGGTTGATCCACGAGAGCACACTGAACAGTCGCTTCGCCTCGATGGTGTACGGCGAGTTGGAGATCAACGGCAACTTTCTCTACGTCAATGCCGGCCATCCTCCCCCCTTCCTGCTGGCCGCCGACGATCGGCTGACCTGGTTGGAGTCGGGCGGGCCGGTGATGGGGCCGCTCCCCGAGCCGTCCTACGAGCGCGGTTTCGTGAAGCTGAAGCCGGGCGATGTCCTGGTCATCTACAGTGACGGCATCGTCGAGACCTCGTGCGGCAACGAGGAGAACCCGGTGGAGTTCGGCGTGGAGCGACTGGTGGAGGTCGTGCGGCGCGCGCGCCACGAGCCGGCGGCCGCCATCGTCGAGCAGGTCTACGCAGCCCTCCTCGAACACTGCGATGGAGCCGGTCCCGGCGATGACCGAACGCTGATGGTGGTTCGCTACCCGGAATCCGCGCTCAGCGCTTCGCGGTGAACTCGAGCTGCTGGCGCAGTTTCACGAGGGTGCTCACGGGAACGATCCCGGAGCGCAGCTGGACGCCCGGATAGATCTCGCTCTCGCGGCCGACGACGACGCCGGGGTGAAGAACGCTGTTGCAGCCGGTCTTCACTCCGTCGCCGAGGATGGCTCCGAGCTTGCGGCGGCCGGTGGCGAGGTCGCCGTCGTCGCTCTTCACCCGGACCTCGCCGCCGTCCTGTCGGAAATTGGAGAGCACGGTGCCGGCGCCGAGGTTCACACCCGCGCCGAGGATCGAGTCTCCGACGTAGTTCAGGTGCGGGGCCTTGGCTCCCGGAAGAAGAATCGAATGCTTGATCTCGGTGTTGGCGCCGACCGTGCAGCCGGCGCCGATCCAGCAGCCGCCCCGCAGGTAGGCGCCGGCGCGAACCTGGGAGTCGGGACCGAGGTAGATCGGACCCTCGATCACCGCCCCGGCCGCGACCCGGGCGCCCCGTTCGACGACGATCCTGTCGCCGAGCAGATGAGCGTCGGGGTCGATGGAACCTTCGAGCAGGCTCGAGGGCAGCGCTTCGAGAACCTCGTCGAGCGCCTTTCCGAGCAGAGTCCATGGAGTTGCTTCGTCGTAGGAGTCGACGAAGACAGGCGGAAGCTCCGCGAAGAGAAACGGCATTCTCGTCGGACTCAGGGGGACTCTCCCATCGAGATGTGTCCAGCTCGCATGAGTTTCCTGAACACCAGGCGTGCCTCGATCGGCGGCATCGGGCTGATCTTGAGAATGGACTCGATGTCGTAGGTGCCGTCGATGCGGGAGAGAACGAAGCCCTCTTCGGGCGACAGGCGAAGGGCGGGGATGGTCTCGGGGTTCAGGTTGAGCTGCGGCACGGCCTGGCGGACGAGACCCTCCTGGTCGAGGACGCTGCTGATCCGGTCCTCCGCGTCGTCGAGCGCTGCCGCCGTTTCGCTGCCCTGCGGGTCGAGGGCTCGGGCCGCGTTCAGGTGGCGAAGCGCGGTGTGGAAGTCGTCCTCGCCGATCAACCGATCGGCGATCAGGAGGTGGGTGGTCGCGTCGACCGTCGTCTTCTCGACCTTCGTCGGCACGACCTCCTTGCGCGGTCTCACGACCTTGATCCGGCCCCGTTCGAGTGACTTGAACAGCACGTTGTGGACGAAGAAGTCGGTCGCGCCGCTCTGCTCGATGATCTCGGCGATGGTGCGGTCGTCGTTGACCAGGGAGTACACGTGCTGGATGTCCTCGTCGTCGCTTTCCAGGGTCTCGAGCGCGACCGGCAGGCACTGCGGCGAGGGGATGGTCTGGGTGATCCGGCGCCATTCATCGACACGCTCCGCACCCTTGAGGACCACCGACGTGACGTCGAGGTGCATCGGGATCATGTTGCCCTCGAGCGGCTGGTCGTCGACGAAGCGGAACTCACCGGCCGGCCAGAGGAAGATCTCGAAGATGCTCTCCTCGGCCTTGACCACCAGCAATCGCTCGAGATCCGACTCCGAGACGACGCCGAGCTCGACGAGGATCTTGCCCAGCAGGTCGTCGGCCGTGGCCTGGCTCTGCAGTGCCTCGTCGAGAGTCTCCTCGTCGAGCAGGCCGCGCTTGATCAGGAAGTGGCCGAGACGCTCGTTGGGCTCCGAGGAGGCGGTGGCGATGATCTGGCCCTTGTCGAAGAAGATCCGACGTTCGATCGTCCCCGTGTCGATGACCAGGGTTCCGGTCTTGCCTGACTGGGCGACCCACTGCAGGAGCTCGGAAAGCTCCATGGTCGCGAGGTTTCCTGAGACGCTCATCGGGGGCGCAGATTATAGCTCGCCATCTGGCTGAAGGAGGCGCTCCGGCCGCCGCGCGCGGGGCCGACCGCCGCCCTCAGTCGCGCGCCTTGGTGGTGCCGGTCTGGCCCTGGTAGTGACTGCCGGAACCCGGTTCACCGTAGGCCACTTCGGGTTCGGACTCCATGCTGACGAAGATCAGCTGGGCGATGCGGCGGCCCGCTTCGAGGACGAACGGTTCGGGGCCGAGGTTCTGCAGTTCGAGGGTGATGTTGCCTTCGAAACCCGGATCACACCATCCGGCCAGGGAGTGGTTGATCCACAGCCTTCCGAGCGTCGACTTGAGTTTGAGATCGCAGGCCACGTTGCGGGGAATGCGCACGTACTCGAGCGTCGAAGCGAGGACCACTTCGCCGGGGTAGAGCTTGATGCTCGGCGCCGTGAAGTCCTCCGGATCGCGGGTCGGGCAGATCCAGTGGTCGCAGACGCGAACGTCGTAGGACGCCGAGTTGACCTGGTCGTCGACGAAGGGTTCGGCGCCGCCTTCGCGGCCCCAGGTGCGGATCCAGTGGTCGGGTTTGATCATCGCTCGCTCCGGATCATCCGAAGTGGACCGGAAGGCCGACGTCTTCGCGGTGAATCGTGTCGACGAAACGGATCATTCGACGTTGAAGGGACATGAAAAGGGTGTGGGTTCGTGATCCACCGCCGAAGAAGCGAACACCGTTGAGCAACTCACCCTTCGTGACGCCGCTGCAGGTGAAGACGATGTCGTTGCCGGGCGCCAGCTCCTCGGTGGAGTAGAGGCGATCGATGTCGTCGATTCCGACTTCCTGAACACGCTGCCGGTGTTTGTCGCTCATGGCGGTCAATCGACCCTGGATCTCGCCTCCCAGGCAGCGCATGGCGGCTGCCGTGATCACGCCTTCGGGCGCGCCGCCCACTCCCATGACGGCGTGGATTCCGGTGCCGCGAACGGCTGCCGAGATTCCCGACGACAGGTCACCGTCCTGGATGAGTTGGATTCTTGCCCCGGCGGTACGGATGTCTTCGATCAGTTGGCGGTGACGTTCGCGTTCGAGCACGACGATCGTCAGCTCGGAGACATCGCGGTCGAAGGCCTCGGCGATGTTGCGCAGGTTGTCGGCGACCGGCGCGTCGAGGTGAACCCGGCCCTTCGCCGTGGGTCCGACGACGATCTTCTGCATGTAGATGTCGGGGGCGTGGAGGAGTCCGCCGCGCTCGGCGGCGGCCAGCACCGCGACCGCCCCGGGCGAGCCCGTGGCGCAGAGGTTGGTGCCCTCGAGGGGATCGACGGCGATGTCGACTGCCGGTCCCTTGCCGGTGCCGGCGAGCGCTCCCACTTCCTCGCCGACGAAGAGCATCGGGGCCTCGTCGCGCTCGCCTTCGCCGATCACCACGCGGCCGTCGATCTCGATCGACTCGAGCCGGCTCCGCATGGCTTCGACTGCCATTCGATCGGAGTGCTTGCGACGGCCGAGGCCCATCGTCTTGGCCGACTCGATGGCCGCCAGTTCAGTGACGTTGATCAGGTCTTCGAGGGCGCGGTCCAGGCTCATTCGATGTCCTCAGCCTGCGGCCTTGATGGAAGCCTCGCGAGCCGCAGAACTCGACATCGGCGGCTGGAAGGCGGGGATCCCGGTGATGTGCTGGCCGATCACCAGACCGTGGATGTCGTGGGTCCCCTCGTAGGTGTAGACCGATTCGATGTTGAGCATGTGCCGAATGACCGGATAGTCGTCGACGATGCCGGCGGCGCCCAGAATGTCGCGCGACAGCTTCGCCGACTCACGAGCCACCCAGATGTTGTTGCGCTTCGCCATCGAAATGTGATGCGGCTGGGCCCGACCGGCGTCCTTGAGCTTGCCGACCTGGAAGGCCAGCAGCTGCCCCTTGGTGATCTCGCTGATCATCCAGGTGAGCTTGTCCTGGACCAACTGGTGGGCGGCGATCGGCTGGCCGGCGAACTGAACCCGCTCCTTGGCGTACTGCAGGGCGCAGTTGTAGGTCTCCATGGCGGAACCGATGCCGCCCCAGGAGATGCCGTAGCGGGCCTGGGAGAGGGTGTCGAGGGCGCTCTTCAGACCGGTCGTTCCGGGCAGCAGGTTCTCGGCCGGAATGCGGCAGTCGAGGAACCCGAGTTCGGAGGTCACGGAGGCCCGCAGCGAGAACTTGCCGTGCTGATCGCTCGAGGTGAAGCCCGGCGTTCCCTTCTCGACCAGGAAGCCGCGGATGCCTTCGTCGGTTCGCGCCCAGACGACGGCGACGTCGGCGACCGACCCGTTGGTGATCCACTGCTTGGCCCCGTTCAGGATCCAGTCGGTACCGTCGCGTCGCGCCGTCGTGCGCATGGCGGCCGGGTTGGAACCGAAATCGGGCTCCGTGAGGCCGAAGCAGCCGATCGACTTGCCGGAGCCGAGGGCGGGAATCCAGCGATCCTTCTGCTCCTGGGAACCGAAGGTGTAGATCGGATACATCACCAGCGAACTCTGAACCGAGACCGTGCTGCGCAGTCCGGAGTCGGCGCGTTCGAGTTCCTGCATGACGAGCCCGTAGGCGATATTGCTGAGCCCCGGCAGGCCGTACTCGGAAATGGTCGCTCCGAAGAGGTTCAGCTCGCCGATCTCCGGCATGAGCTCGAGGGGGGCGCGGGCGTCGCGATGACACTCCTCGATGATCGGCATGACCTTGTCATCGACGAACATGCGGACGGTGTCGCGCACGAGGCGCTCTTCTTCAGTCAGGAGAGAGTCGAACTCGATGAAATCGACTCCGGGGAAACGCTTCACGATGGATCTCCTGGCAGCCTGGGAGCCGGGGCTTCCCGAGTGCGGGTTGGTCGCTGGAACGTCGCGGCGGGCAGACCCGGGCCTCGGAGAGAGGCACGGAAGGGGACGCCCGGAACAGCCGCGGCGGGCAGCGAGCATAGCATGCAGGGAGAGCTACAATCGGGGTGCCGAGAAGGCGTCGCGGTGCCTCGTGGGAGGCGCGAACGCGTTTCCATGGTCTCTCTGGATGTCACCGTTGATCGCTCTCCTGCTGCTCGTCGTCACCGTCCTCCTGGTGCTGTGGATCGGAGAGTCCGAGCGCCGCTCCGGGCGGCTGCCGCCGCGTTTCGATGCGGCCGCGGACGGCGAGATCGTCGTTGCGGCAGGTCGTCGCGCGCTGGGCTCGACGGCGATTGCGATCGTGGTCTACGTCGGGGTCCTGGCACCCGTTGCGCTGCTGTCCTTCGATGCAACGGAGCCGCTGATTCCCGGTTCGACCCTGCAGCTCTTCGTCCTGCACGCGCTTTTCGGAGGCGCCCTGCTGACCTGGTATGCCATGGGGCACCTTCCGCGGCGCGAAGGCGAACCGACGCTGTCGTCGAGCCTCGGCCTCGGCGCAGATCGCCCCGCGAGGGAACTGGTGCTCGGAGGCGTGGTCGGCGTCGGAATCTGGGGCCTGGTCGTGGTGATCCTGGTGGCAGTTGGACTGGCGGTGCAGAGCCTCGGCGGAGGCGAGGCCGCGACACCGCCGCCGATGGTGCTCTGGATGGCTTCGCTGCCGGTCTGGATCCGTCTCCTGGTCAGCCTTTCGGCGGGCTTCTTCGAAGAGGTCTTCTTCCGGGGCTTCCTCCAGCCTCGTGTCGGGATCGTTCTCTCGACGGCGATGTTCGCGCTCGCGCACCTGTCGTATGCCCAGCCGATGATGCTGGTGGGAGTGACCCTGCTGTCGCTGTGCTACGGCTTGCTCACGAAGTGGCGGGGCAGCGTGTGGGCGGCGGTCGCCGCTCACACGGTCTTCGATGCCATTCAGCTGATCGTGGTGATTCCGGCCGTCGTCGAGCAGCTCGAGGTCCTGCCGTCGATCGCCGGCGGCTGAACCGGTCGTGCCGGACCCGATTCGGGTGTTTGGGCTCGGCGGCCTTCTGCTAGTGTGGCGCCGGTGAGCGACCTGACTTCGTCCGGCGATGCATGGCAGGTGCATCTCACCCTCGAGAGCCGGTTCGAGAACATCGAGTTGGTCCAGCTCGTTCTCGAAGAATCGCTCGAGCGGCTGCGTTGCGATGAGGACACGCTCTACTGGGTGGGCATCGCGGTTCGCGAGGCCGTGGCCAACGCCATCAAGCACGGCAACCAGCAGGACCCGGAGAAGAAGGTCGAGATCGACTTGTGCCTGGAAGGGCTCGACATCGTCATCCGAATCACGGATGAGGGAGTTGGATTCGACCCCACTGCGGTCGGTGATCCGCTCGAGGAGGCCAACCTGCTCAAGCCGAATGGACGCGGGATCTTCTACATGGACAAGTTCATGGACGAAATCCGCTATGATTTCGGCCCCACCGGGGGCACGGAACTCACGCTGCGAAAACAGATCGTTCCCGGCCAGGCTCGTTCGGGAGAATCAGAGGAGGAAATTCTATGAAAATTGGCATTCGAGAAGTGGGCGGGGTCACGGTCCTGGATCCCAAAGGCAAGATCACGATCGGTTCCGGTGACGTTGCCTTGCGCGACTCCGTGATGCAGGCGATCGAGAGTGGTGCGACGAAGATCCTGATCAACCTCAAGGACGTCTCGACGATCGACTCGTCGGGCATCGGAGAGTTGGTGGCGGCCTTCACGACGGTGACCAACATGGGTGGAGAGCTGAAGCTCGCCAGCCTGTCGCCGAAGGTGACCGACATCCTGCAGATCACCCAACTGGCGACGGTGTTCCAGGTCGAGGAGACCGAGGAAGCCGCGATCGCCGCGTTCTCCTGAGGTCCGGCCGAAGAGAGACGCCTTCGCGAGAGGAGCCGGACTTCTCCCCGTGAGAGAAGCCGGATTTCTCCTCGCGAGAGGAGTGGTGGTCCTGCTCCTCCTCGCAGGAGCCGCCGCCCTTTCCGGACAGAGCCCTGCCCGGTCGTCGAGGCAGGATGAGTTGGCGCGGCTGCAGAACGAGATCTCGCGCCTGGAGCGGGATCTCGAGTCTGCCGCCCTTCGTCGACGAACGCTGCGCGAGCAGTTGGCGGCGGTCGAGATCGAACTCGAACTGCAGCAGCGGCGGGTCGAAGAGTCGAAGACCCGTCACGCTCTGGCCGAGATCGAAGTGCTCGATGCGAGCCGACGAGTCGCGCAGCTCGAAGACGAACTGGCGGCCCGGCGCGAGACCTTGGGGCGACACCTCAGGCTGCTTCACGGTCTGGGCCGGCAGGGGACCCTGAGACTCCTGCTGTCGATCGAGTCGCAGGAGAACGTTCCGGGCGCGATGCGCCAGATGCGCTACCTGGCTCAACGCCAGGGCAGGGAGGTCGAAGCGGTCGAGGCGTCGCGCCTCGAACTCGCCGAGCAGCGCGCGGCGCTGCTCGAGCACCGCGACGAGTTGGCGCGCTGGCTGGACGAGGAGCGCGGCCGCCAGGCCGAACTCGAGTCGGTGCGAACGACGCACTCTCGTCTGTTGCGCGACGTCGAGCGGCGGGAGAACCAGCTCAGCGGTCGCGCCGAGGAGCTTCGGGAGCGCGAGAGCCGGCTGTCGAAGCTGCTCGACATGCTCGTCGGCAACGATCGGTCGGCCTTCAGCGAGGAGCCCGTTCAGGGCTTCCAGGGCATCCTCGACTGGCCGGTGGAGGGCCGGGTGGTGATCGAGTTCGGACCGCGTCTCGATCCTCGGTACCGGACCCGGATCCCCCACAACGGGGTCGCGATCGCGGTCTCCGAGGAGGAGGTGAGGCCGATCTATCCCGGGCGGGTCCTGTTCGCGGCCCCCTTCAAGGGCTACGGCGACACCGTCGTTGTCTCTCACGCCGGAGGCGTTCTGACCCTCTACGCCGGCCTCGACGAACTGCTGGTGAAGAAAGGCGATGTGGTAGCTTTGGATCAGGCCCTGGGCCGGGTTTCGAGCGAGTTGTACTTCGAGATCCGAGACCGCAACGAGCCCGTAGATCCTTTGTCGTGGTTGAGGTGAAATCAACGTGAAGGCGCCCACATCGTGAGTCCGAGTCGTTGGGGCTTTCTGCTCGTTTCGGGCACCCTGGTGGTGTCGCTGCTGACCGGAGCGCTGCTCGGCGCCCCCTCGCAGCAGGAGGCGAAAGAGGATTCGCTCTACAAGCACCTCGCTGTCTTCACCGAAGTCCTTCGGCTGGTCCGTCAGGCCTACGTGGATGAAACCGACCTGCGGAGCCTGATGGCAGGTGCGCTCGAGGGCTCGAGCGATGCCCTCGACCCGTTCTCGATGTACATCCCCGAAGAGCAGCTCGATGGCTATCTCGACGCCCGGGCGATCGGCTCAGCGCGGTCCGGAGCACGGGTCGTCAAGGTGCGGGGAGCCGTCTACGTGATCAGCATTCAGAAGGGCAGCCCCGCCGAAACCGCGGAGCTCCGTCGCGGCGACATCCTCACCCGGATCGACGGGATTTCGACCCGTGGAATGCCGATGTGGGACATCGAGCAGCGCCTGACGCGGGCTCCGGGAACCGAGATCGAGATCGAGTTGCTTCGACGTGGCGAGACCACCAGTCACACCCTCGTTCTCGGCGACTTCGCAACGCCCGAGCCGACCCTGACGGAGATCGACGGGACGTCGGTGCTGACCCTGCCGTCGTTCGGCGAAGGCACCGCGGCCGCCGTTGCCGCGCTGCTCGCGAACTTCGAGGGAGATGCGTTGGTGATCGACGTTCGCGGCGTTGCCTGGGGCGATCCCCAGATCGCCTTCGGGGTCGCGGAACTGTTCGTCGAGGGCGCTCTGGGATCTCTCGTCGGCCAGGACGGAACGCTCGAGAGCTTCGAAAGCCGGACGCCTTCCTGGAACGGTCGACTGGTGGTGCTGATCGACCGCTCGTCCCTCGGACCTGCCGAGTTGCTCGCCACGGTGCTCAAACAGGGAGCCGGGGCCCAGCTGGTCGGACAGGCCAGCTTCGGATTCGCCGGTCGACCGACGTTTCTCGATCTCGACGCCGGTGGCGCACTGATGATCACCGATGCCTTCTACACCGGCCCGGACGGCGCTCCGTTGAACGAGTCGGTGGTTCCCGACCTACGCGTCAGCGATCGTGATCTGGCCTTCGAGGCTGGAGAAGGCGCCCTCGACGACCTCATTCTCGAGCGCGGAATCGAACTGCTGCGCGGCGAGACCGAGGTCGATCTCGAGAAGGCCGCCTGACCGGCGACTCGGGGCATTCAGCCGATGGCTCGTTCCTCAGCCGGCGGCGGTCGCGTCCTCGGCCTGGTGCTGGTGGGAGTGCTGCTGTTCTTCGCGGGACTCGAGTTCGGGCGCAGACGGGCCGAGTCGAGGGCAGCCGCCGACTCGGCGGCCGCAGGCTCGGCCGAGGTGGGGTCGAAGGATCGCCCTGCGGCCGTCGTCGAGAGTCGCCCGCCGACGCCGACGCCCAGCACGGATCTCGAAGCGGTCGCCATCGAGGTCCCGAGGATCGCCGTGGTGATCGACGATCTCGGCCGTGACCTCGCCTCCGTCGAGAGGTTGCAGGCTCTGGGGGTCCCGATCACGTTCGCCGTTCTGCCCTTCGAGAGCCGGACGCCGGAGGTCATCGATCATCTGCGTCGCTCGGGGGAGGAGATCGTCTGTCACCTACCGATGGAAGCGGGCGGCTCGGCGGATCCAGGACCCGGGGCGCTGACGCTGGCGATGAGCGCCGACGAGCTGCGATTGCGAACGTCGCAGGCACTCGATGCCTGCGCGGGCGCGGTGGGCGTCAACAACCACATGGGGTCGGCCCTGTCTTCGGATCGCGATTCGATGCTGGCCGTGCTCGGCGTGGTCTCGCGCAGGAACCTCTTCTTCCTCGATTCTCGGACGAGCGCCGAGACCGTTGCCTACGATGTCGCCGGTGAGGTCGGGCTCGAGGCCGCGGAGCGTCAGGTCTTCCTCGACCGCGTCAGGACTCCGGAGGCGATTCGCGGCGAGTTCCATCGTCTGCTGCAGATCGCCGAGGATCGGGGCGAGGGGATCGCCATCGGGCATCCCTACGGCGAGACCCTCGCGATGCTCGAAGAAGAGGTGCCCGCCGCGCTGGCCAAGGGCTATCGGTTCGTTGCCTTGAGCCGTCTGGTGGCGCCGGTCGGGGCGATCGAGTAGACCACCGGGCGGCTCACTCGGCCCGCAGGACTTCGATCGGTCGCATCTCGAGAGCGCGCCAGGTGCTGAAGATGCCCGTGACCACGGCGAGAACGGCGCTGATGGCGATCGCCGCAGCGTAGGCGAGGGGGCCGAAACTCCACGAGACTTCCATCCCCTGGGTGAGAACGAGCCAGGCGATCAGGCTGCCGCCGCTGGCGCCGATCACTCCCGAGACCAGCCCGATCAGGGCATACTCGATGGCAAAGAGCGAGACGACGCCGCGCCGGCGCATGCCGAGCGTCTTGAGGAGCGCGACCTCGCCGCTTCGTCTGGACGATTCGACCCCCAGGCTGCCGCTCAGGATGACGAGCCCGGCGATCGCCGTGAAGCCGCCGAGGAAGCGGATGCCCAGCCCCAGTTGGGTCAGCAGCGCGGTGACCTTGTCGAGCAGCTCTCCGACCCGGATCATCGTGACGTTCGGATGCGCTGCGACGAGGCGGTCCTGGATCGCCTGTTCGCGAGCCTCCGGCAGGCGGGCGGTGGCGATGCGGAACTGCGGCGCCGCATCGAGACTTCCGGGCTCGGCGACGAGGAAGAAGTTGAGCCCGAAACTCTCCCACTCGACCGTCCTCAGGCTGGTGACGGTGAACTCCATGGGGATGCCCTGGATGTCGAAGACCAGGCGGCTGCCGAGGTCGACGCCGAGATCGTCGGCGAAGTCGACCTCGACGCTCAACTCAGCGGCGTCGGGGTCCGACCAGAGATCTCCGGCCACGACCTGGTTGTCGGCCGGCAGCGCCTCGAGATAGGTCAGGCGCTGCTCGCGACCGAGGGCCCATCGTCGCCCGCCACGCTCGGCGTCCTCGCGAAGATCCGCCGAGCTGCGGCCGTCGATCGATGAGATCCGGGCCATGACGACGGGCACGGACACGAGGTCTTCGCCGCCTTCCTGCTGAAGCAGCTCGCGGATGTCGTCCCACTGGTCGCGCTGGATGTCGAGCAGGAAGGCGGACGGGGCATTCGTCGGCAGTTCCGAGTCGAGCTGGGCGGTCAACTGCTGCTGGACGCGGGTCGAGGTGAAGACGACCAGGATGCCGAGGCCGAGTGCCACGATCGAGGCCAGTCGAGCCGACCCCGGCCGGCCCAGGGAGGCCATCGCGTGGCGCAACCAGATTCGCCCTCGATCGCGGGGGAATCGTGCCGCCGCCCGAGTGAGAAGCCAGGCCGAGCAGGCCAGAACGAGGGCGGTTGCGAAGACCGCGCCGGTGAACTGGAGACCGAGCCGCGGGGAGGACTGGAGCACGGCCATCGATCCGATGCCCAGGATCAGCACCAGGTTGGCGCCGAGGCTGAGCCATCGGGATCCCGGCAGCGGCTCGGCGTTGCGACGCAGGACGCGGGCCGGCGAAACGCGCAGGATCTGACCCAGGGGCGGCAGGCTGAAGCACAGGGTGACGCCGAGCCCCAGCAGGACGCCGCGCAGCAGTGGCGCGACCTGCCACGGTGAGCCCAGCTGTGCCGGCAGGGAGTTCTGCAGCCAACCCGAGAGCAGCACCTGGATCGCGATGCCGATCGCACAGCCGACGAGCGATCCGACCAGACCCATGGCGAGGGCCTGGCTGAGGAAGAGACCGAAGATCTCCCGCGGGCGCGTCCCGAGGCACTTCAGAACGGCGATCGTGTCGATTCGACTCGCGACCCAGGTTCGGACCGCCTGACCGACGCCGATGCCGCCGACCAGCAGCGAGAGAAGGGCCACCAGCCCGAGATATCGCTCCAGGCGATCGAGCGCTCGTCTCAAGGCCGGTTGGGCCTCGTGGTAGGTCTCGATCCGGTAGCGGCCGTCGTCGGGAAGGGCCGCCTCGAGTCGGGCGACCGTCGAACGGAGGCGATCGATGGCGAGACCGAAGGGGACCTCGACGAGAACCCGGTGCTGGATCCGGCTGCCGAAGCCGTCGAGCCCCGCCCGTTCGAAGCCGCGACCGGACAGGAAGATTCGCGGTCCCATGGTGAATGGCCCGGCGATGCGGTCGGGTTCGGCGACCACCGCCGCGGTGATCGTGAACGGCTGACCGCCGATCGTGAGGGTGTCTCCCTGCGAGAGACGGAGTTGTTCGAGGAGCTCAGGAGCGACCACGACCGAAGTCTCGTCGAGGAGGTCGTCGAGCGTTCCTGCCGGGGTGAGCTGCAGTTCTCCGTAGAACGGATAGGGGCCGTCGAGGACCTTGAGTTCCACCAGGCGGCTGCCGGCGAGGCCGCCGTTCGACGGCGCGGCGACGACCGTCAGGAGTTCGCGAACCTGCGTCCGCCGAGCTCCCGGAATGGCGTCGATGGCGTCGAAGACTTCGCTGCCGGGTTCGGATCGAGCGTTGACGACCAGGTCGGCGGCCAGGAGCTCGCGGGCCTGGTCACGGATTCCCTCGTCGAACGCGGCGACGAGTCCTCCCACCACGACGACCGCGGCGACTCCGACGGCGAGGCAGAGGACGAAGTAGAGCAGGCGGTGGGCGCCACCGCGGAGTTCCCACAGTGCGTAGCGCAGATGGAGAGACGCTTGCATCGTCTGGCGGCCCGGCCTCAGGTCGAGACGTCGACGATCCTGCCGTCTCGCAGGTGGATCTGGCGATCGGTGCGCTCGGCGGCCGCCGGATCATGGGTGACCAGGACGAGGGTGGTGCCGTACTCGTCGCGCAGGCGGGCGAGGATCTCGAGAATTCGTTCGCTGGTGACGGAATCGAGGTTGCCGGTGGGTTCGTCGGCCAGCAGCAGGCGTGGACGGACGGCGAAGGCGCGGGCGAGGGCCACGCGCTGCTGTTCGCCGCCCGAGAGCTGACTCGGGTAGTGGTGCCCCCTCTCGCTCAAGCCCACCGACTCGAGGAGGTCGTCGGCCGACCGGATACCGCCCGGCGCTCCCGAGAGTTCGAGCGGCAGGAGGACGTTCTCGCGCGCCGTCAGATGGGGCAGAAGCCGGAAGGACTGGAAGACGAATCCGATCCGGTCCCGCCGGATCAGGGCGAGCCGGTCCTCGCTCAGGCCGCTGAGCGAAACGCCGTCGATCAGGATCTCTCCGCGGGTGACCGAGTCGAGACCCGCCATGAGGCCCAGCAAGGTCGACTTGCCGCTGCCCGACGGGCCGAGGATCGCCACCGACTCGTTGACGGCGATGCTGAGATCGATGGAGTCGAGGATCGTCAGCGGTCGGCCCGCGGATCGGAGGACCTTGCTGACGTCACGCGCCTCGAGCCGAGGCGGGGAGAGGGTGGTTTCGGGCTGCGGAGACTGCGTCACGGGCTGGATTATAGGTGGGTACTGCGGACGGGGCGGTGGCACTCTAGAATGGCGCGATGGTACTCCTTCGCATTCTCGCGGCGCTCCTCCTGACGTTCGGTTGCGGTACCCCCGACGACCGGGGTGCGGAACCCGCGAACGCTGTCTCGTCGGTCGCTGCGGCGGCCGAAGGAGTCGTTGCCGAAGTCGATGCTCCCCGGGTCGTGTTCCTGGGCGACAGTCTGACCGCCGGCTACGGGCTCGATGGGCAGGATGCCTTTCCGGCGGTGCTCGAAACCATGCTGGTCGAGCAGGGACTCGCCATGAGGGCGGTCAACGCGGGAGTCAGTGGCGACACCTCGGTGGGTGGACTGAAGCGGCTGAACTGGGTGATGAGCCAGGAACCCGACGTGCTGGTCGTCGAACTGGGGGCGAACGACGGACTCAGGGGCCTCCCTCCCGAGATGACCTACTCCGCGCTTCGCGACATCGTGGTCGGGGCCCGTGAGCGCGGAGCCGCCGTCCTGA
>CALOFD010000041.1:0-28328 GCA_942492505.1 Thermoanaerobaculia bacterium | reverse complement strand
CGGGCCTGCTGGGCGTGTTCGGAGAAGCTCTTCGGCACCGCCGGCAAGGGTTCCACGTAGCGTGCGCCGAACATCTCTTTGGAGGTAGCGGCCACAGATGCGCCGGGTTACCGTCGAAGAAGCCCAGGTAACGTTGATACACGGCTTTGCAGTTGTGACTGACCGACCCATAGTAGCCACGGTTGTACCACTCGCTGCCCAGGTCCTCCGGCAGATCGAGTTGCTCGGCAATCTCGTTCGGAGTCAGGCCATGGTTGGCGAGGCGAAGGGTCTGGTCATGGAGGAACTTGTACATGTCGCGCTGCTTGACCAGGAAGTCGCGAACCTCGGGCTTGCCCCAGGTGGGCCAGTGGTGGCTTGAGAACACCAGGTCGGAGTGGTCTGCGAACCGCTCGATGGCCTCGTCGATGTAGTAGGCCCAGGCCTTGGAGTCGCGCACGGGTGCGCCGCGCAGCGTGTAGAGGTTGTGCATGTTGTGCGAGCAGTTCTCGGCCATGCACAACACATTCCACTGCGGAAAGTGGAAGTTCATTTCAGCCGGGGCCTCGGTGTCGGGAGTCACCTGGAACACCAACTCGAGGACGCCGTCTATGGTCAGCCGCTCGCCGGTGTTGCGGATCTCGACGGTCGGTTCGATGATCGACACGCTGCCGCGCGACGTGGTCTTGCCCAGTCCGGCATCGACCCTGCTCTGGTAGCCGCTCTTTGGGAGCAGGTTGCCGTACATGTACATGGCGCGACGTGTCATCGCGTTGCCGGCAATGACGTTCTCGGCGATCGCCGCGTCGGCGAAGCCTTCCGGGGCGTAGATCGGCACCCGTCCGGCGTCGACATCGGAGCGATCGACGACACCCTCGACCCCGCCATAGTGGTCGATGTGGGAGTGGGTGTAGATCACGGCGCTGACCGGCCGCTCTTCAACGTGGGTGTAGAGAAGGTCGAGCGCGGCGCGTGCACATTCGGCCGAGATCAAGGGGTCGATGACGATATAGCCGGCGGTACCCCTCGACGAACGTGATCACAGACAGGTCGTGACCGCGAACCTGATAGATCGAATCATGAATCCTGAAGAGGCCATGGTGCATGTTGAGCCGCGCCTGGCGCCACAGCGATGGGTGCACCGTCGCTGGGGCCTCTTCCGCTTCGAGGAAGGCGTAGGGTGTGAGATCCCAGACGGTGTTGCCCTGGGATCCCTGAATCACGGGCGGCGACAGCGCGGCAATAAAGCCACGTGTGGCGTTGGTTTCGTCTTGACTCTTGCTCAACCCGAACTCCCAGCCTAGTTCTTTGACTTCTTCTCTTTCGGTTTCTTCGCCACGACGCTCGTGAGCTTGACGGGATCGGCAGCCGACTCTTTCGTCTTCACTTTGCCGTCGACGATCACCAGTTCCACCGCCGGTGCCAGGACACCGTCGCCACGGCCGTTCTTGTCGAGGGTGATCGCGATGATCCCGACCAGGTACTGAACGTTGCCGGGCTCCGTGGCGGCCTTCGCCGACAGGTAGGGGCGATCCGTGCCGATTACGAGTTCGCGCGACCCGTCTTCCTTGGTGTAGTTGTAGATGTATTTCAGGTCGTAGCTCGGCTGGCCAGGGACCATGATTTCGCCGATCCGCGGCATGGCCGCCATGTAGTCGTTGATCTCCTTGCCATCGCCGCGTTCGATAACGGCAGTCAGTTTGGCCCGCTCGTCGAGAGTCGTGTATTGGTTGACGACGATATTGACTCGCGATGCCTTGCCGGCCGCGAATCCCGATTTCCCCGTCCCCTGGGCGACGGCCTCGAAGCGCTCGATCTGAGTTTGAGCCGTGAGAACAGCCGGAGAACCAGCTAGCGTGAGGTGAGGTCGCAATGAGGAGAAGGGAGTTGGCCCCTGGTACTTGAAGGGACTCGTTTCATGGTCGTTGACTCCGTTCTTGACACAGTTCCTCTTACCAGGAGACGCCGATCGCAACCCAATGTATTCGAGCCGCAGAGGGAGAGATCCTACAGGCTGGAGTTCGATCCCGTTGCTCTCCACGATCGCTTGTGAGATGGGAATGAGATCGCGTTGCTGATGATGTGGAGCACAGCGCGACCACCAGCAGGTAAACTCGCGGGCAGGGCAGGGGGCCAGCGGGGAGGTGGAGGAATCAGCGGCACGAGCTGGTCGGAAAATCAGACCTGTTCGCCGCCGGGCCGGAGAGGGTCCTCAAGTATCCACATGCCCATGGGGAAGGACAAGAAAACAGTATGAGCAGAACAAACTATTCGAAGTGCCTGGTACTGGCGTTGGTCAGTCTGGCGTCAGTCTTGAGCACCGGAGCCACGCTGGCCCAGAGGCCCCATATCGTCATCATCTGGGGTGACGATATCGGGCAGAGCAATATCAGCGCCTACACCCGTGGGTTGATGGGCTACCAGACGCCGAACATCGATCGCGTTGCGCAAGAAGGCGTCATGTTCACCGACTACTATGCCGAACAAAGCTGCACGGCCGGTCGTTCTGCGTTTATTACCGGCCAGCATCCGTTTCGCACTGGCCTGAGCAAGGTTGGCATGCCGGGCGCCGATCACGGCATCCCAGATTGGTCGCCAACGATCGCCGATCTGCTCAAGCAGCTGGGCTATGCCACCGGCCAATTCGGCAAGAACCATCTCGGCGACAAGGACGAGCACCTGCCCACGAACCACGGCTTCGATGAGTTCTACGGCAACCTCTACCACCTGAATGCCGAAGAAGAGCCGGAACACGACGACTATCCGAAGGATCCCCGAATTCCGCAAGAACTTCGGACCGCGTGGCGTGATCCACAGCTACTGGAATGCTGACGGCGAGCATGATCGAAGACACCGGTCCGCTGACCCGCAAGCGCATGGAAACGGTCGATGACGACGTTGCCGAGCGCGCGGCCGACTTCCTCGACCGCCACGTCAAGGACGGCAAACCGGTCTTCCTGTGGGTCAACTTCACCCATATGCACTTCCGCACCCACACGAAACCGGAAAGCGTCGGTCAGTCCGGACGCTGGCAAAGCCAGTACCACGACACGATGATTGACCACGACAAGAATGTCGGCACGGTTCTCGACAAGATCGACGAACTGGGAATCGCCGACAACACGATCGTCATGTACAGCACCGATAACGGTCCGCACATGAACACCTGGCCCGACGCGGCCATGACGCCGTTTCGCAACGAGAAAAACTCGAACTGGGAAGGTGCCTATCGGGTTCCGGCATTGGTTCGCTGGCCGGGCATGATCGAGCCCGGCAGCGTTATCAACGAGATCATGTCACATCTGGACTGGCTGCCGACGTTCCTGGCGGCAGCCGGTGACCCGGAGATCAAAGAAAAACTGCTGAAGGGCACAAAGCCGGGTCCAGGCAACGGCCAACCAAATACAAGGTGCATCTCGACGGCTATAACTTCCTGCCGTACCTGACCGGCGAAGGCGAGGAACATCCGCGCAAGGAGTTCTTCTATTTCTCGGATGACGGCGATCTGACCGGCCTGCGTTACGACAACTGGAAGGTTGTCTTTGCCCAGCAGCGCGCCACCGGGACGCTGAATGTCTGGTCGGAGCCGTTCACCTTCACCCGTATGCCGTGGTTGTACAACCTGCGAACGGATCCGTACGAGAAGGCGACCATCACCTCCAACACCTATGGGACTGGTAACGAGGCCGCGTCTTCCTGCTGCTGCCGGCATCGGACTACGTGGCTCAGTTCCTGGGCACCTTCGTGGACTTCCCGCCGCGCCAGGGCGGCGAGTTTCACGATCGACCAGGTGCTTTCGAGAAGCTCCCGCTCAGTCGGCCTCGAGGGCTGATCCCGAGTAGAGGGTCGCCCCTAGCGGCCCGGCATCGAGAGCGGGGGCAGACCGGCGACGATCTGCTCCCGTTCGCTTTCCAGCCACGGCGGCAGGACGAGTTTCTCGCCGAGGTGCGCCGGATCCTCGTCGACGGCGAACCCAGGGCCGTCGGTGGCGAGTTCGAACAACACCCGGCCAGGCTCCCGGAAGTAGACCGATCGGAACCAGAAGCGGTCGATCACCGGGGTCGGATCGACTCTCGCCCCGACCTGCTCCCGAACCGACAGTTCGTGCTGCTCGTCGGTGACCCGCCAGGCGAGGTGATGAACGGTTCCCGTGCCCTGGCGGCCGGCAGTTTCGGTCTCCTGGATCAGGTCGAGGGTGCGTCCCGATCCGCCGCCGGCGACTGCGAACCTGTGGCAGCCGGCTTCGACGTCAGCCTCGACGAACCCCATACAGTCGGCGAGGAAGTCCGCCGAGGTCGCGAGATCGCGGACCGCCATTCGCGCTCCGTGGAGTCCCCGGATCTGGAACTCGCCCGGCACCGCGCTCGCCTGCCAGGGAGAGAACGTTCGGTCGTGTGCGCCTTCGGACTCGACGAGAACGACGCCCAGGCCGTGAGGGTCGCGAAACGGCAGGGCATCCTCGCCGAAACGACTTTCGATCTCGCCGACGTCGGCAGGGCTGTCTTCGAGTCGCCGCTGCCAGTACTCCAGGGCTCCGGGTGGAACCACGAGTGCGACCTCGGTCGCCAGGCCGTGGCCCTCCCGGCCTGCCGGCTGGTCGGCCCACGGGAAGAACGTCAGGTCGGTTCCCGGCGTGCCGGCAGCATCGGCGTAGAAGAGGTGATAGGTGCCGACGTCGTCCTGGTTGACGCTCTTCTTGACCAGTCGCATGCCGAGAGTGCCGACGTAGAAGTCGAGGTTCTCCTGGGCCGGACCGCAGATCGCGGTGACGTGATGAAGGCCGTTGACTCGCTGCATGGGTGGGTCCTCTTTCTGAAGGGTACCTGGGAGGCTACACGGTCTCCGCCGGCGGCTCCAGGTTCGCACTTCCGGCCTGCCGCGACTAGACTCCAGCCGTCCCCTGGAGACTGGACTCGAGGCGCTGAATGGAAGGTCGTTCACGCCCGGGTCGGATGCTCGCCCAGACCGGACCCCGATTCCAGATCGACCTGCAGGAGAGTCCCATGAGCCAGGCCTTCGACACCCCGTTGTGGATTTGCGGACCGCTGCGCGGCCCCAAACAGATGCTGGCAGATCAGGAGTACGGCGGTCACGTCTCGATTCACGACGACGGCATGGCCGAACGGCTCGGCTTTCGCGCCGGACCGATCGAGGGTCCGACCCACTTCAGTCAGTTCGTTCCCCTGCTCGCCGATGTCTGGGGGCAGGTGTGGTTCGAGTCGGGCTGCCTGAGCGCCCACTACCGCAACATGGTCGTCGAGGGTGAGGAGGTGCGGGCCTTCGTCGAGAGGCCGGTCGAGGGTCAGAAACAGATTCGGGTGCGCGCCGAGAAGTCGGATGGCACCGAGGTCCTGATCGGGACCGCCTCGATCGCCGGGAGCGAAGAGCCGACCGAGATCGAGGCCAGAATCGCCCGACTGCGGCCGCCCGAAGCCCTCGTCATCCTGCGCGATCTCGAGGTCGGCATGAAGGGTGCTGAAGCGGAGACGGTGCGAATGGACTTCGATCAGCACATGGGCGATCTCTACCCGTTCTCGCTGCGCCAGAAGCTCGCCGTCATCACCGAGCGCTCCCCCTGGTACACCCCCGAAGGAGGCGCAGGGTCGCCCTGGGGACGAGCCATCGTTCCCCTGGAGATGGTCAGCGTTCTCGGTGAGTACTCGAACCACAAGGCCCGCTTCCCGGTGCGGGGCCCGGCGGTGGGCCTGTTCGCAGGGCAGCAGATCCGGATGGTCAAGGGACCGCTCTTCGTGTCGCAGAACTACCGCATCGAGCGGCAGATCGTCGCCTTGAGCGAGAGTCGGCGCACCGAGTCGTACTGGGTCAGGACCTCCATTTTCGAGGAGGTCTCGGGGGATTTGTGCGCCGAGATGCTGCTCAACCACGCGACCCTCAAGCACTCCTACGCGAACTACGACGCCGAGCTCGAGGCCCTGACCGGCTCAGGCTCCGCGGACGCGTAGCCGGCCGCCCGGCCCGTCTTCGTCGTCGTCAGAGCGATTCGATCACCGTCTGCAGCCGCTCGCGGACCTGGCCGGCGACGGCAGCGAGTTCAGGATTGTCGATGGCGCTCATCGAGGCCGCCGGATCGACGGCGGAGACTTCGACGCCCCGGTCGGTTTCCTGCACGACCACGTTGCATGGCAGCATGGTGCCGATCTTGTCTTCGTGCTGCAGCGCCTGGTGGGCGAACTGCGGGTTGCAGGCGCCGAGGATGCGGTAGGGGCGGAAGTCGACGCCCAGCTTCTTGTGGAGGGTCGCCTGGACGTCGATCTCGGTCAGCACCCCGAAGCCCTGCTGGGCGAGGGCCTGGGTGACGTTGTCGATGGCCTGGTCGAAGGACGTGTCGACGAACTTGCTGAAGTGGTAGGTCATGATGATTCCTCCCGGAGTTGGGTTCTCGTTCGAGTTACGCCTGTAGGAATGGGAGACACGACGACGGAGGGAGGTTCCCGAGTCGGGGTTGCCGACCCCCTCAGGCCGACGGCCGAGGGTCCTGGAGCGAGGATTCGAGCACCGCCTTCGGCGCCGGTTCATGGCAGAAGTCCATGCAGGCCCCCTTGGCGAGGTCGAGCTGATGGAAGACAGCGCTGCATCTCTACACACAGATCCGGATCGTTGATGCGGAACTCGACGCCCCGGTCGAGGGCGTCGAGCTTCGTCTGCAGCAGGTCGTAGCAGACCTGCTGCGAAGCCTCGGCGGGCGGCGAAGGGCAGTCGGGGAAGCTGTCGCACAGCTCCTTGCGCAGCAGCAGACGGGCGCGATGGACGCGAGTCTTGACCGTCGCCGGCTTGATGTCGAGGATGCGCGCCACGTCGGCGATCGGTAGCTCGACGATGTCCTTGAGAACGAGGGCGATTCGGAAGTCGAAGGGCAGCTTGGAGATCGC
Organism: Thermoanaerobaculia bacterium; assembly: GCA_942492505.1. GTDB lineage: Bacteria > Acidobacteriota > Thermoanaerobaculia > Multivoradales > Multivoraceae > CALOFD01. Next base: position 21,459 of record CALOFD010000041.1, on the reverse strand, counting down.
CCTCTCGACTGCTTCCCGGGTCTCACGACGCACCTGCTGTTGAAAGGCGTCGTCGCCATGCGCCTGCAGGTCAGGCACGTGGCCGGCGGTGCCCGGCAGGAGCTCCTCGAGCGAGGCCATGTGCTCGGGTTCCCCGGCGCGCTTTCGATGGCGACGTTGGCAGGCACGAGCTGCGATCGTGTACAGCCAGGTCTTGGCCTGCGAGCGTCCGTCGAACTGATCCCAGTTCTGCCAGGCGAGCAGAAAGACATCCTGGACCAGGTCTCGCGCCTCGTCCTCGCTGCCGCAGAATCTCCGCCCGAGGGCATAGAGCAGGGCTCCGTGCTGCTCGACCAGACGGGGAATGGCGGTGTCTGCGGACTCTGTGGCGAGCGGCTCTCGGACGTCCGTCATGAGTCGATCAGTATAGCGGCGTTGGGAGTCGCGCCGCCCGGCGTCGCCCGCCGTGACATCGGAAGACGGGAACGAGCGGAACCTTTCCAGTCGTCCGTGGCTCCCATGTCATGGAGAGAGTGTGAAACGCATGGCGATACCGGGAACGCATGAATGGCCTGGCTAGGTGCTCCTGGCGATCGGACTGAGCCTGGGCCTGCTGGGGATCGGGCGGCTCCGTGCTGACGGTGCCCGTTCTCGTCTACCTCGCCGGAGAAGGCGAGAAGGTGGCGATCGCAGAGTCCCTGGCGGTGGTCGGCCTGATCTCGGCCGCGGCCGCGCTACCCCGGGCGTGGCGCGGTCAGATCGACTGGCGCAGCGAGATGCTCTTCGGCCTGCCGGGAATGGTCGGGGCCTATGGCGGCGCGGCGCTCGCCGGCTTCATCAGTGCTGCGGTGCAGTTGAGTCTGTTCGCGGCCGTCATGCTTGTCGCGGCGGCGTTGATGGCCCGACCGCCGGCGATCGAGGCAGCGAGCGCGGATCGTCCCAGGGTGGCGTGGAAGATCGTCCTGGATGGCCTGGTGGTGGGAGTCCTGACGGGTCTGGTCGGGGTCGGAGGAGGCTTCCTGATCGTTCCTGCCCTGGTCCTGTTGGCCGGACTTCCGATCCACCTCGCTGTCGGGACGAGTCTGGCCATCATCGCCCTCAAGTCCTTCAGCGGCTTCCTCAAGTACCAGAGCGTGCTGGCCGATCTCGGTCTGTCGGTCGACTGGCGCCTGATCGCCATGATCTCCGTGGTGGGTTTCGTCGGAACGCTGGCCGGAGGGGCGTTGGCAGGGAGACTGCCTCGCGAGCGGCTTCGCCGGCTGTTCGCTGTGTTTCTCCTTCTGATGGCCGCGTTCATCCTGTGGCAGTACCTGCCGACACTCTTCTGAGTCGCCGCGGTTTCGATCGCGCTCGAATCGTGGGTCGTGGAGCCGGAAAGATCGGCGCCCGCGATGCCCTCGGTTGAACTCGCTCGCGCTACTGGGATCTAATGGCCGAAACGGGCGACGCGAGCGTTCGGTCGGTCCATCCTCGTCGGCTGCGACGATTCGTACCTGGGAAGCTTCTCCTGACCTGACTCGAGGCGGTAGCGATCTTGCCGAGCAACCGTCTTCGAGCCGACCGCACTCGGGTTTCCTGGCGACGCCTCGGCGACGCCAGCCTGCTGGTTGTCCGCGGCAACGATGACCTCTTCCGCCTGAACCCGGCCGGCACCGCGGTCTGGAGCCGCGCCCAGGAGATCGATGGATTCGACGTCTCGCAGCTGTGGCATGTCCTGCCCGAGGGTCTGATCGCCCGGCGTCCGTTGGAGGAACTGCTCGACGCCCTGGTGGGGATCGGAGCCCTGACGGCAATGGACGAGACTGCGACCTCGGGGTCTGGGGCGTCGGGCGGGTCGGGTCCACTCAGGAGCCCCTTCCTGAGGCGAATCCCGGCGACCTGGGAGCTGGTGGAGAGGACCGAGATCGCGGCAGACTGTCTCACCGTGGCGGTCGGAGAGGGGTTCGTCGTGCACTCGAGAGGTCGGAGCCTTTCTCTCCTGACCGCCGAAGCGGCGATCGTGTGGCGAGTCCTCGAGAGAGGAGGATCGACCTTCGTGGAACTCCTGGATGAGCTCGAGATCGAGGGCGTGCCGGCGCTGTCTTCGGCTGAACGGGTTCTGTCGGGAGTGCTCCGCGAACTGGTCGGCGAGGGTGCCGTCCGGGGGCTGGAGCACGTTGCCGAGTACCGCGTCGACAGTCGGGTTCCGGTCAACGGACTCGAGGCCGCTCCGCCGCCGGCTGGCGTCGAAGCGTCGCTGAGCGTCGGCGTTCGACGCCTCGGCAGCTTCGAAGCGATGGCGGCGCGGAGCCTCTCGCGGCCCTTCGACAGCCTCGGACTCTCGCCGGTGGTCAGCGACGTGATGGGTTCACCGAGCCACATCGTGGTGGTCTGTCAGTACGGCATCCACGGCATCGCGCCGGGCGTCGAACCGTATACCCAGAGCTGTATCGCGACCCTGCGCCGGATGCGTCCGGACCTCATCATCGTGTCCGGCGGGGGGCGCCACGGACACGGTTCGGCGCGCGAAGCCGACTCGGTGGTGGACTGGTACCGCGATCAGCTCCCCGAAGTTCCGCTCTGGCTCGAGAAGTACTCGACGACCTCCTGGGAGAACATCCAGTACAGCCTCGAAATGATCTCGAGCCGCGAGTTGACGCCGACTCGCGTGTCGGTGGTGTGCGACAGGGCGCGGTCCGAGAAGATGCGACTCGCCTGCTGGCTGGTGCGACCTCGGATCCACTCGCTTCCAGGGGTCGAGCTGCGGGTGGTGCCGCTGACGCGCACGCGATCGACCTGGCGCGACAACCGTCTCGTCCAGGCAGCGCTCGGTGTGCCGCAGCTCCTGCGGGAGATGGCGGGTTCTCGCGACAGCCTGTCGGAGGAGGTGGCTTGAGCGGCGGCGACCAGCGGTTCCTCAATACCGTTCTGGCCCTGCTCGAAGGTTCTCCCGAGTCTGCCGAACGTTTTCTCGCGGCGGTCGACCACGAGGCCTTCCGGCAGTGGTGCCAGCGTCAACAGATCGGAGGCTTGATCTATCTGGTTCTCGAGGAACTCTCGGTTCGCGCCGAGGTGCCCCGGGAGTTGACGCTCCGGCTTCGGGCGACCTATCTCGAACAGTGGGCGCGCGGCGAGCGACTGCGCCTGCAACTCGCCGAACTGGCGCGTCGCATGGCGGAACTCGGGGAGGATTTCCTCGTCCTGAAGGGCCTGCCCTTCGCCCAGCGATACTACGGCGCTGTCGACCGGAGGACGACCGGCGACCTCGACATCCTGGTGCCTCGCGACCGAGCCCACGCGGTGGCGGCGGGACTGGAGGAACGCGGCCTGCTTCGTCGGTCGCCGCGCTGGAGCGAGAACTCGGCGACTCTCGAGCACGTTCATGAGGTCGACCTGGAACTCGAAGGGACGACCGTCGAACTCCATCACGCCCTACGGGTTCATCGCGCCTTCCGGATCGATTCCGCGGCGCTCTGGAGCGAAGCCATCTCGGTCGAACTGGCCGGCGAACCGTACCGTGTGCTGTGCGACGAGCACGCGCTGCTGCTGCACCTGTTGAGCCTCCACACCGATATCCAGATCGGTCAGACGAACTGTCGATGGTTGATCGACATGCTGCGCATCCTCACTCATCTGGGACCCGGCTTCGCCTGGAACGAGTTCCTCGCCGCTCGATCGGAAGAGGGAACCGCGAAGATCTGCGTCAACGGTCTGGCGCTCTTCCAGGTCATCACCCGCAGTGACGAACGCTTTCCGGAACTGAGCGACTTCCTCGTCGAGCATCGCGACGACATCGTGCTGCAGCCCGATCGCAGCCTCTATCTCGATCTGCTGCGCGGCGCCTCGTTGGTCGACAGGAAGACCTGGCCGCTGCGCCAGTACGAGGGAGGTGCCGCGAAGGCGTTCTCGTGGTGGCTCAGCGGCATGCCGCGTCGCATCGCCGCCAGGCCGGCGGCCTTCGCGAAGGATCTGTCCTCGGGCCCGCGGTCGGCGCCCTGGGAGGATCCCGGGGAGGGTCGAGGCGGGAGTGTCCTGGAACGCGACTTCGGTGTGGATCCCTCCACCCTGCAGAGCACCCGGATCCACTTCGGCAGCGTCGAGGCGACGCTGCGCTGTCAACAGGCGGAGCACCGCGACGCGGTCGACGAACTGTTTCGGCTGCGCCCCGAACCGGACGGCGAAGAAGCGGGTTTCGAGACCGGCGGGGACATCTCGATCACGATCTTCGGGCAGGATGCGGATCAACGCGGTCTACAGATCCTGCCGAACCAGCCGATCGTCGAGCGGCCTCTCGAGGAGCTGACCGAGGTCCACGAGGGGATCGCTCATGGATGGCTCTATCTGCGCCGTCGTCCGGTGGAGGTGTTCATCGCCATCGACGAGCGACGGAGTTCGAGGCCGCTGCTGCTTCATTCCCTGATGGTGGTCCTCAACAAGCTGTTCTCGCTGCAGGGCCTCTACCACCTGCACGCGGCCGCGATCGGTTTCGAGGGATCGACGTCGCTCTTCGTGGGAGGCAAGGGCGCCGGCAAGTCGACGATCAGCTTGGCGCTGGGAAGAGCGGGCGCGAGGGTCTATTCCGAGGACCACATCATGCTGCGCGACAGCCAACAGGGATTTCGGGTTTCCGGGTGCGACGGCAACCTGCGACTGACGGAGAAGAGTGAGAGCTTCTTCTTCGACGAACCCCTGGCGGGTCGCGAGGTGGTCGGAGGTGGAATGCTCAAGAAGGAGGTCGACATGCGCAGCCTGGTCGACTGCAGTCCCTTCACGGAGAGCCGCGTCGATCGATTGTTCTTTCCCTCGGTCGGGGACCGTTTCGAGATCGCCCCGATGGCCCCCGAGGAGGCGGTCGGACTGCTGCTCGAGCCGGTGCTCGAGCGACACCGCTTCGCCGGCCACGATCGGGGGCCTTCCTGAACCTCTTCAAGAGACTGGTCGAGACGACCGAAACCTGGCGCCTGACGCTGAGTCCGGATCTCAACGACCTGAGCCGGCTGGAGAGCTTTCTGCGGGAACTCAGCTGAGACGGTTTGGGATCCTTCAGAGGGCGTAGCCGCGACTCTCGAGGTCGAGTCCGAACCTCTGGGAGATGCGGCGGTTGCTGCGCCGGGTCGCGTCCTCGATGCGCCGACGGTTCGCGGCGTTGAGTCGAGTCTCCAGGCCGGTGGCCCGTCGGGTCGGGATCATCGTGTTCAGGCGCGCGAGAAAGCGGGCTATCGGAGCGCCGCCGGGAACCCGACTGAGCAGCTTGAACTCGTTGACCAGGGATCTCGAGGTCGCGTTTTCGATCCTCTCGCCGACGAGCCGCTGCCCTTCGACCGGGTCGATGCCGAGACGTTCGCAGAGCCCTCTCACGTGGCCGGCCTGGTCGGCTTCGAGGTCCTCGAACAGCAGCAGGTCGACGGCGTCCTCACCGAAGACCTTGCAATAGGTGTTCAGGGTTCCCTCGTAGTCCAGCAGCGGAGCCATCTCTCCCTGCGCACTGCTCTCGAACCACTCATCGATCGGCGCGAACCAGGCCCGGCCCCCCAGACTCTGGTGGCGGCGATTCTCCCTGCGAAGGATCTGGAAGTAGCACGACTCCATCAGCGTGATCGGATTGCGTAGCGTCATCACGATCCGGACGGGCCCCAGCACCGACTCGAGGTTCTGCGCTCGCCGGTGGGTCGAGAAGACGACGTCGGTCGAAAGTCTCTCCGAGGACCACACGATGAGGCGATCCCCGGCTCGCTCGCGGATGGTTCTCCAGGCTGAACGACTCGTTTCGAAGTCCGGCGACTCGAACCCCGCGAAGAGGAGTTCGTTCATCAGGGAATGGACGACTTCGTCCCGGCAGTTCTCCAGTCGGCGGGTCGTCGGCGTGGAGACCGCGCCCTTGTACAGGCCCAGGAACTCGATCTCTGGATGGCGGGCGAAGAGGTGGTTCTGAAGGGTGGTGGTGCCCGTCCTCGGCAGGCCGATGTGAACGACGGGGCGTTCTCGAGGAGCCATCTAGTGCTCGACTTCGGCGTCGCCGAAGATCCGGATCTCGCGATCGCCGCTTCGAACCGTCACGTCGGCGAAGGTGGCGTCGGCGAGGCCGCCGCCGAAGGCCCCGACCGAGATGAACCACAGGCCGACGATGCGCTTCGGTCTCTCACCGCCGACGGCGTCGTCGTAGTCCTCGGCGATGGGTCGCGAGTGGTTGTACCAACGACCGAGACCTTCGGTGCCGCTCTGCAGGACGATGTGGGTCTCGCGTTCGTCCCACCATCGAAGCGGACAGTGGAAGCTGGTTCCGGCAGGGACATGGGTACCCCACATCCAGGTGATGTCCTGACCGTTGTCGAACTCGATCGCGATACTCGAGTAGTCGTGAGTGCGGGGGTCGGTTTCCGGGCCGAGAGCGGGCAGCGTGCGGTAGAGCCACGCGAAGTCGATCCGGCTGCTGTCGTCGAGGGGCAGGTCGAGGGCCATCTTGATGATGCCGGCGTTGCCGCGCGCGTGCCCGTGCACTCCTTGCCTCTCGGAGTCACTCCAGGCGCTGAACACCGGCGCCGGTCGCAGATGGCAGAGCGGTTGGAAGCCGCGCGGCAGGTTGGGAGTCGACTCCAGGGTTGCGAGAGCGGCCTTCGCTGCCGGGTGCTCGACGTCAAAGAGTCCGCTCTCGGCAGAGGTCCTCCATGCCGCGACCAGCAGATCGATCTCGACGACGTGGTCGGGGTCGATGGCTGCCTCGGAAGGCAGGGTTCCCGCGCAGTCGTGCCAGCGAGTCCCTGGCGCCACGGTCGCCACGGACAGGATTCCCGAGGTGGTCGCAGTGAAGGTCGATCCATCGCCGGTGAGGGCGAAGACGTCGCCTTCTCCGACTCGTGCCCACAGCAGGTCACTCGGCTTTACCGGACGTTCGAAGCCCTCGACGCGCCCTTCGATGAACACGGTCACCTCGGCTCCACTGGAGAGCACGAGTCCGGTCGCGCTCCATCCGGAAAGATCGCTCGAGAATTGCAGCCGGTCGGCTTCCACGGTGCCGGTTCCGAGGTCGGCGAGCAGACGCTCCACCTCGTTCATGTGTTCTGCCTCCAGGGCGCTGAGTGGAGCGGCGACGAACGCCGATGCGAGGAGGAGAGGAGCCGCAGCCCGGCCCAGTCTGGTGAACGATCCCATCGGCTCGGTCGAGACACTAGCAGAGCCGATCCCGAGTCCAGAAGCCGCACTCCCCGCCGAGGCCGGCTCTCCGAAGCGCTCCATGAGCCATGCTAGCCTTTACCATCGATGATGAGGACTTCTTCAGGAGGTAGGTCGATGAATCGACACTTCACACTCTTCTTGCTCGCTACGTTGCTGCTTGCGACGACTCCCGTCCTCGGCCAGGGTGGGCTTCGCTACACCATCCTGGTCACGGAGTTCGAGAACCAGGCCGGCTGGGTCGCCCAGTGGAACTTCGGCAATGCCTGGGACACCGTGATGACCGACCAGCTCAACAAGAGTGGGCGGTTCATCGTGCTCGGCGAGGCCGACATGCGAGGCGACGCCCTGGCAGAGCAGGACCTCGCTGCCTCGGGACGGACTGCGCAGGGCTCGAAGACGCCGGTCACCGGTCAACTCACTCCCGCCCAGATCCTGCTCAAGGGTGCTGTCACCCACGTTCAGGGATCGACCAGTGGCGGCGGCGGTGGTGTGAGGGTGAAGGGCTTCCGCGTCGGTGGCAAGGGCGGCAAGGCCGAGATGAACGTGACCGTCTACATGGTGGATTCCACCACCGGTCAGGTGATCGCATCGACCAGCGTCGTCGGGAAGTCGAAGAGCAAGGGTGTATCCGTGGGCTACTACAACTCGGGCCTCGGCGCCGATGCCCAGGCCTACGAGAACGACAATGCCGGCAGGGCGATGGAAGACGCGATCGCGCAGTCGGTAGAGTGGCTGGTCGAGCAGCTCGACGAAGTTCCCTGGACCGGTACGGTGGCCACGGTTCGTGGCGACCAGGTGTACATCAACCGCGGCGAGCGCGAGGGCGTGACGGTCGGCCAGCGCTTCGTGGTGGGCACGTCCGACGTCATTCGCGACCCCGACACCGGCGAGGTCCTCGATGTGTTCGTCAACGAGATCGCGCAACTCGAGGCCAGCAGCGTTCGGGAGAAGCTGACGATCTGCAAGGTGATCGCCGGCGACGCCGCGAAGCTCGAGGCCGGCATGCTGGTCGGCCTGCCCTGATCGCACTGCGATCGACGGCTCTCGACGTCGACCGCAGTGCAGCTCCCCGGACGCCGACCTGGTTGCCGGTCGCCTCGGCCGCCTGAACGGCGGCGGGCGAACCCTGGATTCAGATCGCTCCTTCCGACTGGAGCAGGGCGCGCTTCAGATCCTCGTAGACGTCTCCGGCTTCGATCGGATCCATGACGACGGTCGCCCCGGAGGGATAGATCTCGAGCCGTACCCCGTCCTCGTCGCGCTTCGTCGATTCGGCCCTGGCGAGATAGGCCTCGACGTCTGTCGAGAGAGTGGAGACGCCCTGTCGACGACGCTCCAGGGTCCACTCCTGGAGGTCGCGGAGCGTGGTGAAGCTCTCGAACTCAGGGAAGGGGGTGTCGATGACCGCCGTCTCGAGCAGCCGTGGGAGATCCTTCGCAGCCCGTGCGGTCGGCAGCATCGCGGGACCGAAGCGCTTGAAGTAGAGCAGCGTGTGGGGGCTGTCGATGGAGCCGGCGAAGGGTCGTGGGACGGCCGGGATCTTGCGACAGTTCCTCGCCGCCTCTGCGACGGCAGGGCTGCGTGGTTGGGGGAAGACGTGAACCCGTTCCGACCCAGAGTGACGCCAGCCCAGGACCCGTGTGATCTCCTCGCCGTCGAGTCGCAGAGTCTCGTGGATGCCGAACCTCTCTGGTTGCTGGGCCGCGATGGCGCCGGGCGTCAGTCCGAAGTCTCCGATCGCCGCCAGCGTCCAGTGCTCGCGGTGGCGCTCGAGGAAGTGGTAGGTCGCCAGCGCCTCATCCTCGGTCTCGCCGGGAAAGCCGATGAATCCCATCATCTGGGCGCCGATCCCGGCCCTGGCAAGCTCCGCGAGCAGCCCGGGCACGAGATCGAGGTCGACGCCCTTGGCGAGGAGGTCGAGGATTCGCTGGCAGCCCGATTCGAAGCCGAAGGCGATCGAGACGCAGCCCGACGATCGCAGGTCGGCCGCCAGGCGGGTCTGGGAGAGGCTCTTCTCCAGTCGCAGTTCGGCGCTCCATGAGATCTCGAGGTCCGACTCGGCGAGCACTTTCGAGAGTCGTCTCAGGTACGACGGCGACATCGCATCGACGGCGAAGTAGACCGTGTTGAGTACTTCTGGAGTCGGCGGAGATCGTCGACGACTCGAGAGGGGGTCGCTCGCGCGACGGCGACGTAGGCAGGTCGGTGTTGAGTCCGTAGTCGCAGAAGGTGCAGCGGTTCCAGTAGCAACCCCGGGTGGGCGAATGCAGAGCCACCGGTTCGGGAGACCAGTAGCGCTGCCAGTCCCAGATGCCGTAGTTCGGTGCGGCGGCAGAGGCGAGGTCTTCGTATCGAACGGCGGGCAGCCGCCGCTCTCCGGGCAGCAGGAGGCCCGGCTGCGGGCGAGGCTCTCGACCGTCGGCGAGGTCGTCGAGAAGCCCGGTGAGAACGCTCTCGCCCTCGCCCACCACGATGGCGTCGCAGGCTGGAAAGACGCGCCAGATCTCGAGAGGGTCGGCGAGGAACTTGAGATCCGCCGCGATCTCGGTTCCGCCGATGCAGATCAGGGCAGTGGGACAACGGTCACGAATCGCGCCGCACAACCAGGCGGCGAACGGCAGCTGGGAGGGGTAGTTCACCGACAGTCCGACCAACGACCAGGGTCGTTCGAGGAGCACTTCGCGGAAGGCGCCCTCGAGATACCCTGCAAAGGGCCTCACCAGCCGCTCCAGCAGCTTCGCGTCGCTGAGGTCGGCCAGGCTCGACACGTTGAACCTCGCGCCCTCGCTCAGCGAGAAGCCGTCGAACTGGCCCGGCAGCCCGGCAACCGAGAGCATCGACATCCAGCGCTGGAGGACCAGCATGCATTCGCGATAGTGCACAGGGTCGTAGAACCGGTCCCCGCTCTGGAGCGACGCGATCGCTTCAGCGGGTGCGCTCGCGGGGAATCCGACACTCAACAGGGCATGTCGATAGAGAAGCTGGTCTGCCCGGTTCGGCACGGGAACCGCCTCGATCCGCGCTCTCTGACGTGCGCATTTCTCGAGCAGCGATTCGACCTGCGAGGGCCGTGCGGCGTAATCGAGCACCTCGAGGTTGAGGTCGAGGCAGCGATGGCCGAGGTGGCCTGCCTCCTCGGTCGCCCCGACGAGATAGGAGATCGAATGATAGGGAGCCGTCGGATCGGTGAGCGGCGTGTTGCAGAGGAGGTAGTCGACCGGGGAGCCGTGTCCTCTGTCGCCCATTCCCCGCTTCCCGACGACGTTGCTGCTCAAGCGGTCTCGGCGAGTCGTTGGCGAACCTCGTCGAGGTCCGAGAAGCTGTCCGTGGGCTCGAAGGCGGCGACGGCCCTCTCGAGGAGTCCCTGTGCTTCGACCGTCCGTCGATCGGCCTGAAGCAGCCGGGCGAGGCCGAGAGAGGCCCGCAGGGCGGGGAGGCTCGCGCGTTGTTCGGTGGCGGTTTCGAGAGCCCTCCGGAAGGCGTCCTCGGCGGCCTCGAACTCTCCGAGGCCTCGCAGCGCCTCGCCTTCGAGGCGTTGCAGTTCAGCAATCCAGAATCGCTCACCGGTCTCGGCTGAACATTCGAGGCCGGTGCGCGCGGCCGCGAGCGCGACGTCCCACCGGCCGCAGCCGCTGGCGGCGTCGCTTTCGAGCGACAGCAGCCAGGTCTCGAGCGCGCGGATGCCGGAGGCGCGATAGCTCGCCAGGGTCCGACTCAGCTGTTCGAGTCCCTCGTCCTCCCGGCCGGTTCGGGCCAGCGCCCAGCCCTGCAGGGCGCCTCCCCAGAGCTGGCCGAAGGCGTACTCCGCCGCCAGCGGCAGCGCCTTCTCGGTCAGTTCGAGGACCGCCTGAGCGTCGCCGGTCAGCTGGTGCTGCCAGGCGTGCCAGCAGAGCGCGGCGGCATGGTAGGGCGGTCCGTGGTGCTCGTCGGCGAGCTCGGCGGCGGCCCTGCCGAACTCGAGACCCTCGCCGGGTCGGCCGAGGACATGGGAAACGAATCCGAGGTAGATCAGGGTGTTCGAACCCGTGGCGGCGCCGGACGGGAGGATGAGAGCCGGGTCGACCTCGGAGTCGAAGAGCTTCTGGGCGAGGTGCAGATGCTCGAGCGACGAGTGATAGTCGCCGCGGTAGAAGTAGACCGCACCCATGGTGAAGTGGGCGTCCGCGATCCGGGTCGGATCTCCTGAAGCCTGCGCCATCCTCATCAGTTGTTGCGCGATCTCGAAGGCGCGCTCGAAGTCGTGGGTCTGGTAGTACGACCCCAGGCCCCACAGCACCCAGTACAGTTCGGGAGTGTCTCCCTCCTGCCGGCACAGTTCGTAGGCGCGCTCGAAGACCGCGGCGACGTCCTCGGAGCCGGGGCCGTAGGTCACCATCATGATCGGTCCGCAGGCACATCGAACGGCCAGCTCGCGGGCGTCCCGGTCGGCGCCCTCGTCCATCTTCTCGAGAACCTCGAGGCCCTTCTCGAAGTGTCCGATGGCCTCGAGGTTGGCAAAGCGTTCGCTCGCCTGCCTGCCCGCCTTCTCCCAGTAGTCGAGAGCATTCGAGTGGGCGCCGCTCTCGGTGAAATGGTGGGCGACGACCTCGGGTCGAGCATCGCAGATGCCGGGGAAGAGAGACTCGTAGCTGCGCGCCGTGCGGCCGTGGTACTCGATCCGATCCGAGCGCAGGAGAGACGCGTAGGCGGCCTCCTGGATCAGGGCGTGGCGGAAGATGTAGCGTTTCGAAGTCTCGCCGTCTTCCTGCTCGAGCAGTCGAGAGGCGACCAGTTTGTGGAGATCTCGGCTCAAGGTGGCAGCCTCGACCTCGCTGGCGGCGTGCAACAGTTCGAAGTCGAACTCCCGTCCGAGGACTGCCGCCAGCTGCGCCGTGGCGCGAGCCTCCCCGAGCCGGTCCAGTCGGGCCATGAGGGACGACCTGAGAGTCGGCGGCACGCTGAGATCCTCGAAGGGAGCCAGCAGGCGGTAGCCGTTGTCGTCGCGGCGCAGCTGGTCCGACTCGAGCAGCGTGCGCGTCAACTCCTCGACGAAGAGCGGCACGCCGTCGGTGCGGTCGACGATCAGGTCGACGACCTCGCGTGGCAGCGGCGCTTCGGCAACCTCCTCGATCAGCTTCCTCACGTCGGCGGCCGGCAGGCTCTTGAGCTCGATTCCGATACTGCCGCGAAGCGCCTTCGGCAGCTCGAAGCTCGGTCGGGTGGTCACCACCAGGAAGAAGGAAGCCGGATCGTTGCTGGTCATCGCCAGGTCGAGGAACTCGAGGGTCGACGGGTCGGCCCAGTGGAGGTCGTCGACAACCAGGACAGTCGGCTCTTCTCGGCTGTATCCGTGGAAGATCTCGAGCAGGGTGGAGTGGATCAGACGTCGACGCTCTCCCGGATCGGCGCTCGGGGGCGGCAGGGAGTCGGGGGCTTCGATCCCGAACAGGGCGGCCATCGACGGAATTCCCACCGCAGGATCGATCGAGAGTCGTTCGAGATTGGCGGTCAGCTTGGCGAGTCGTTGGCTCTCGTCGTCCCCGCGCTCGATTGCGAACTCTCTGGACAGCAGCTCGAGGAGGGGGTGGTAGGCGCTGCCGCGAGCGTAGAGCGAGCACTGGGCCACCAGGAAACGCCCGCCGTCCTTCGAGACGGCGTTACGCAGCTCGCTGACCAGGCGGGTCTTGCCGATGCCCGCTTCACCGGTGATCGAAGCCGTCGCCATCCTTTCCTGACGAGCCTCGCCCCAGAGTCCCAGCAGAGCTGCGAGCTCGCGCGACCGGCCGACGGCGGCGGTCGAAGGTCCTTCGAGGTTGCGACTCGCGGATGGGGTCTCCTCGATCACCTGGTAGGCGACGACGGGCGCCGAGACGCCCTTGAGCTCCTGCTCACCGAGAGACTCGAACACGAAGGAGTCGACGGCCAGCCGACGCGTGTCCGCACTCACCACCACGGTGTCGGGAAGGGCGATTCCCTGCAGGCGAGCGGCGATGTTCGGCGCCTGTCCGAGCGCCAGGTGCTCGCGCGTCTCGGTGGCGCCGACCTCGCCCACCACGACCAGTCCGGTGTGGACGCCGATCCGGACATGCAGTCCGGGCAGGTTGCCGGAGGAGGCCCGAGTCAGTTCCGCGATCGAGTCGATGATTCCCAGGGCAGCGAAGATCGCCCGCTCCGGGTCTCGCTCATGGGCCTGTGGATAGCCGAAGTAGGCCAGGATGCCGTCTCCCAGGTACTGGGCGACGTGGCCTTCGAAGCGGTCGATGACGGTGCCGCAGGCTCGTTGGTAGAGAGCGACCAGGTTGCGGAAGTCTTCGGGATCGAGGCGATCGGCCAGTTCCGTCGACCCGACCAGATCGCAGAACAGGATGGTCAGGTGGCGGCGCTCGGGCCGTCGGATCTCGCCCGTCGACTCAGGGGTCGGCAGCGGCGCGCCGCAGTGACCGCAGAAGCGGTTGCCGTCGGGGGCCGGCGTGCCGCAGGTCACACAGAGGCGACTCAGCGCCTGCCCGCAGCCCCCGCAGAAGCGGGCCGAGTCAGGGTTGTCGTACGAGCACGCCGTGCACTTCATCGAGGATTCTGGAGGCTACTACGAACCCTCCCCGTCGCAGGGTTCGAGCCACGGGCCAGCCGGGACCGGTAGGTTCGATGCAGGATCTCGTAGACGACGGCCTCCTGAGGTCTCGAGGGCCACCTCAGGAGCCGGTTGCAGTGCATGTGGACGAAGGCCTGGATGGGGTGTTCGGCCGCTGGGCCGGAGTCCGAACCGAGCTTCTCGACGGCGCCCGCTGTGACCCATTCGGGAACGATCTCTCGCAGGGTGCGACTGCGGGTGTCGAAGATCTCGGCGGCCCTTCCGCACCTGGGGTCCTCGGCGACCCCGAAGACCCAGGACTCGATCTCGTCCCGGTCTCGCCGGTACTGTCCGTCGAAACGCCTCCGGGTCTCCCTCGAGTGCCACAGCGGCGTGGCGAACGCGGCAGCCAGGCCGCCGACGGCCGCCGACTTCTCTGCCAGTCCGAGGCCGAAGTCGTCGAGCAGCCGATCGACGCCGAGGAGCGCCGCCTTCCAACGCTGACCCGCCTCTTCGGGGTCGTCTCGACTCCGCAGGATCTCGACGACGGCTTCACTGTCGGCATGGAAGATGCGCTCCGCCGAGAGAATGGCCGCGGCGCCGCCGTAACGCTCCACCTCGGGCTCATGGCGTCGGGCTTCGATCCTCCACACGCCGAGTTCACCACCCCATGCCCGGAGTCGATCGACGACGTCCTCGATCTCCTCGCTCGTCCAACGGGCCTCGTGCCGAAGCCGGATCCGCAGGTGGGCGTGGGGGTCCGAGTAGCGAACGAAGAACCGCCTCGAGACCCTCTCGAACGGCTGCGAAGTCATCGCCGTGAACCGTTCGCGCAGGACGCGATCCGCGGTTGCCGGCCCGCTGTAGACATCGAGTTGCAGCCAGGGCTCGCCGATCGGGAGTTCGATCGCCTCATGCCGATTTGTCCTCGCGGCCTGCCGACTCTCGACCTCGGGGGCGATCGGTGCGAGGGGCCGGGTGCGAAGGACCGGGATCACCAGATCGTGGACGAAGCGGCCTTGCCGACCCTGAACCGCGAGTTGGTCCGGTGCTGGCAGCATCTCCTCGACGACCGCGGCAGGGCCTCTCGCGGCCAGGTCGATGAAGGCATCCACCATCAGGGGGTTCTCGAAGTCGATCGTCAACTCGCGATCGCCGTCGAGCCAGACCCCCATCGCGGCAGGCCGACCTCGCCGCGCCAGCGATCGACGGCTTCGATCCGGGCTTCGAGGTCATGTCGGCGCCATCGACGCAGGGTCGGTGAGTCGATCGACGCTCGTCGGCGAGCCAGTACGATACGCCCGAGAGTCACTCGAGGAAGACAGGGGGCGGAGGAACGGTTTCCCCACGACCACGCCAGCCACGAGTCGACTGCGTGCTGCTGCAACTCGCCGAGGAAGCGGTAGACCGGCGAGGCCGCACGCCGGTAGTCGTGAGCGGCGCTCGATCGCGGCAGGACACGCCGGTCGAGGGACGCCGAACGCAGGACGAATCGACCGTCGAGCAGTCGCACGCGAAGATCCGCGATCTCGATCCGTCGGCTGCCCGCGTCCTCGGACGGACCGGCGCAGGCGATCTCCCACGGACTGAGGATGGGGCGTCGAAAGAGATGGGCGGCCGCTCCTCCGGGGCGATAGGCGATCTCCGCAACGATCGCCTCGCCTGCGAGAACCTGCTCTTCGTCACAATGTCGACGAAGGGCTGCGAGGAGTTCGGGGTCGTCGACCGCGGCCCTGCCGAGCAACGAAGTCCCGGGCCGTCCCATGAAGGCGTGCAGGTGGAAGCCTGCGACCCGGGCTCCGCTCGTCGTTTCGAAGTCTCGAATCACGCTCCCCTTGAGCGCGCCCGAGAGCGGCAGGGGGGCAGCGGAGCGGTCGCTCCCGATGGGGATCTCGGCCAGGTCCAGGACGCCGGAGCATGAGGCGCCGAGGCGGTCGAGGGCCGACTCGATCTCGGAGGGGAGGACGGTCTCGTCGTCCTTCGCGCCTGAGACCTGGTTCCCCACCCGCCCACCGATCAACGGAATCGCCCCGCCGCCCGACCCATCGTCGAAGCCGATGCCGTACTCCTCGTCGAAGACGATCTCGAGCGGCACTTCGTCCGTGCCGAAGCGCGACGCGAAGAGCGTTGCAAGTTCGGCCAGGGGGTCGGGCCGTGAGGGCATCGCCCGGTTGAGCCACTCGACGGTATCGATGACCTCGGCGACGAGTGTCGAGTCGATCTCGGCGTCGAGCGCGCTGCGTCGGAGGTCGACCTGAAAGGCATGGGTGGATCGAGACCCGCCTGGGGGGGAATCGATCCGCCCTGGGTCAGGCAATCGCTCGGCAGGCGTGTCCTTGAGACCGAAGTCGGTCTCGATCCTGCGATAGCTCTCCGGCGGGGCGGTTTCGAGGTCGTTGCGTCGCAGGCGATCTCGAAGGAGCCCCAGTCGATCGGCGATCGCCTCGCCGTCGCTCAGCGACGCGACGCGCTCGGCCAGACCTGCCAGCGGATCGCAGCTGCCGATCAACGGTCCGAAGTCGGGTTCGAGGAACTGGCTCTCGATCAGCCCCTCGATCTGGGCGTCGAGCTGCGACGAATCGAGGGCGGGGCTCCGGTCCCTCAGCCATGAGCGCAGGTCGGCCCACTGGACCCCTGAACGCGCGAGGCCCAGGATGAGGTCGAGGACGGGACGGGCTTCGATCGAGATCGTCTCGACCGGTCGAAGGGTCGACTGCCGGTCGACGACCCCCAGGTGGAATCGATCTCCCACCCGGCGCAGGGTGGGATTCGCTCGCAGGGTGACCTGTTCCCGGAACCTCGGAGAGCGTGCGATGCGCTCAGCCTGGTCCTCGAGCAGTCCCAGGTCGATCCGCGTGGTCTTGCGGTCGTCGAGTTCGTCGACCCGCAGATCGGTGCGATGGCCGATTCCGACGGTGGAGCTGGCTGCGAACAGGCCGAAGGGCGTCGGTCTGGAGGTCGAACGCACGAGATAACCGAGCAGGGAACGCTGTGCACCGCGCTGTCGCCGTGACCGCGGGTGTTCCAGACGGCGATCGACCTGACTTTCGAACTCCGCCGAGGCCAGGAACAGCGCTTCCCGGTTGTGGGGGTCCTGCAGCCAGTCGACCAGGCCGTTGCGCAGGGCTTCGAGGCGACCCGCTGTCGACTCATGGCGCCCCAGCCGAGTCCAGGACTCGAGGATCTGGAACGGTGATCCAGCGGTTCGCAGCAGCGCGAACCCGCAAGCTTCGAGCCGGTCTGGCGTCGTTCGACGACGACCCTGACTCATGGCGGTCGCCCGGTCTAGGCCTCGAAGGCGGCGATCAGCTCGTGCACCGAGCGTGCCAGCAGGGCCTGGGAGTAGATGACGTTCACTCCCATGAGGGTCTTGTGCTCTTCGCTCAGCGGCAGGGCGTCGAGAGCGTTGTCGAGGTCGGCCGAGTGTTCGAGGTCGTGAACCGCGTGCCAGCGCATGGTTCGCAGGGCGCGAGCCGGCAGATCGAGGCGCTTCTCGATCTCGTCGATGCGATCGGGCGGCGTCGGATTGCCCTCCACGATCGCCGCATAGCCGACGAAGGCGATCGGATGCCGATGTCGGATCCAGTAGTACTGCATTCCGATCAGGGAGACGAGAGCGGCCTCGGGAATGCGTCGTACGACGTCTTCACGGGAGAAGCCGAGTGCTTCGAGATCGTTCACCATCCACTCGTCGTGGCCGGTCTCCTCGGGGATGTGGTGTTCGAGGTACTCGGCCAGACCGGCCGCTACCGGGTCGTGGTCGGCCAGTTGCAGGGCCCGGGGTTCGCGCCGCCTCCATCAACGGAACGCTGGCGTTGGCGATCGTGTGGGCGCGCATCATGGCGAGCGGAAAGATCTCCGCCAGACGCGGATGCTCCCAGAGCGCCCTGCCGGCGGCCAGACGCGGAGTGCTGGCCAGTTCGATCTTGAACCGCAACTCGGCGCTATGGCCCGGCGCCTCGGCTGCCATGGGACTCGTCAAGGGGCCGCTCCTCGAGAAGTCGATCTCGCGAACGACCGACTTCGCAGTTCGGGGATCAGAAGAACGAGGTGTCGGGGTCGGTGATCTTGCCCTGGTAGTTGAGCTTCTCCTTGATCTTGATCAGGCTCTCCACTTCTTCCTTGCTCAGATTGGCGATGCGATCGAGTTGCTCTTTCGGCACCTCGTGCTTGTCGATCAGGCCGGCGTCGTGCAGCTTGTCGTGATGCTCGTGTGACATTCGATCCCTCCGTTGAGAAGTCGCCTCTCGCAGAGTCCCGGAACCGAGCGCCTCAGACCGCCGCAGCCCGTCTCGAACCCTGGAAAAACTGTGGGATCCAACTGTAGCAGAGCTAGTCGTCGCCTTCGGCCACAGCCCGTTCGTCGCGCAGGGCCTCCAGCAGGGCCTCACCGTTGGGAGTTCCGAGGCCGCAGCAGCCGTTCCAGCCCTCTCGCGCCGAGAAGCTGGCGGCTCGACTGTCGGAGATCCGGTTGTCTCCGCGGGTGATCGGGTTGATCGCCTTGCGGTAGCTGGGAGCGTAGAGGTGACGATTGAACCAGCCGACCGGCTGTCCCAGGCCTTGCGCCAGGCGAGCGATCAACGCTGCCCACAGCGGGGTCGCGGCACTGGTTCCGCCGATCGAGGTCTGGATTCCGCCCACCAGCGTCCGGTACCCGGGTTTCGAATCGGCATAGGCCGAGATGTCGGGTACGCCACGGCCGGCAAAGTCCTCCTCGGACTCATTCCTCGGGCTGCGCCAGATCTCTCCCTGGACCTGGTCGAGGCTGGGTACCTCGGCCCGTCGCTGGTACCTCGGGCGCCAGATGCGACCGCTGACGCCGCCGCCGGTGGCCTGGATGGATCCCCGCGTTGCGGTGTTTCCAGACCACCTCATCGGTCGCCATCGCCGTCGGTTCCGCGGACGATGTCGGTTCCACCGCAGGCCAGCGCGAACTTGCTCGAGGCCGGGTAGTTCACCGACGCCTCGCCGACGTCGGGTCGCGGAGAATCGATCGAGCCGTAGTCTCCCGACGAACAGCACACCGTGACGCCCATGCGGTGGGAGCGATTCAGGGCGGCGTCGATCAACCCGATCTGCGGGTCCAGCGAACGCTCGGCCTTGCCCCAGCTGATCGAGATCACGGTCGGGCGGCGAAGTTGATCGGGGCCCGGGCCGTCGATGCGACGCAGCTTCGAGCCCGAGACCGGGATCCCGAGAGCGCCGTGGATGGCGTCGTAGTAGCCCTGGGCGGTATTGGGCGCGAACAGCACCTCGATCTCGGCTCCCGGCGCCAGGGCGGCTGCGATCTGGACGTCGATGGTCGCTTCGAGCGTGGCGGCGCCGTTGGCCAGCGTGATGGGATCGTACTTCTCGCGCAGCTTCGCGGGTTCGTCGGCGAAGTCGTTGAAGTCCTGGGTCATGGCGCGCAGGACGGAACGGTCGAGCGGCTGGTTGGTCTCGCCCTGCACCGAATAGGCCGTGATCCGGGGCGTCGGGATTCCGATCACTTCGCTGAAGTACTGATCCATGTCCTCGCGGTGGTAGCCCGAGGTCACGTCGTTGGCGGAATCGTCCTTGTCGCGAGCGTTGAACGCCAGGATGGCGATGCGTTCGCCGCTGCCGTCGAACTGTCGGGGAAAGTGGTAGCGCTCGGCCAGGTCGAGGGGGGAGTAGCCATGCTCACCCACCGACGGGGGCTGCACGTGCCAGCGAAAGGCGGGCCGATCGTCGAGACCGATGACGCCGCGCAGCACGCCGTCGAGTTCGGGAGGGATGCCGAGGGTCGTGGTGATGACCGCGGTAGCTGCCGCGCGAATACCGGAAATGCTCGAGGCCGATGTCGAATGCGCGCTCGAGGGCAGGCCGTCGTTCCCTCGACGACCACATCGTGGCGGGCGTTGGACATCTCGAGGATCTCGAGATCGTGGTCGAGGGCGAAGCGCTCGATGCTCGTGACGTGGTCGAGCGAGGGGGAGTTGAGTTCCTCGAGTTCAGCGGCGCCGAGGTAGGGGCGGCCGAAGATCGCGGCGCGGCGCAGGTCCTGCAACCCGAGGATCGCCGGATGGTCGTTCTGGACGTGCTCGGGGTGGAGAACCAGCGTCACGCGGATGCGCTCGTCGGAACGAGGTCGTCGAAGCGACGGCGTCGTGGACGTGGACCGTGCGGCTGTGACGGTGAGGATTCGTTCCGGGGGCACGACTAGGGTTCCCGCAGGGCCGGCCGGCTCGAAACGGAGAAGGCCTTCGGTTTCGCGGACATCGGGCGCAGCCTAGCAGCGAGCCTGTCGACGCCTGAGCCAGGCGGTTGTCGCTCTTTTCCGCAGGTTCTCGAGCTTCGCTCTCAGGAAGAACCGTCGCTCGTGGAAGGTGTCGAAGCGTTCGAGCAGATCCAGGGCTTCATGGCGTCGCGGGTCCAGCTCCAGGGCTCGATGGAGAGCGGCCGCGCGGCGCGACGATTCCCCGCGAGACGTTCGAGCGCGCTGAGGAGACGAGTAGATCTCGCTCGAGTCACCGTCGAGTTCGATCGACTCCTCGATCAGGGCCTCGCGCTCGTTCGAGGTCGGGGGGCTCGGCTTCGATCGGCCAGGGCCTGGGCGGGGTGTGGCTCGGGGAAGCCGAGCGAAGGCCGCGGCGAATGCGCGCTCGGCGAGTTCTCGACCCCCGGACGACGCGTCCCGTTCGAGCATCACGCGAGCCTGGAGCATGGCATCTGGGGAAGCTTACGAGGGCTCGAGGACGGCGTGCTGGATGGATCTGCGGACGAGGTCGCCTACCTCGACGGCCTCCCATCCGGCTTCGAGGGCCGCCCTGGTGGTTGAAGCCGTCGTCGCCCCGGGAACCCGTCTGCGGGTCTCGTCGAAGACGTCGAAGTGTCCTTCCATCAGGGCGACCCAGGGAAGCATCATTTTGAAGTAGCGATGCCCGAACCCGGATTCGTCGTCGAGAGCACCGCTTCGGAGGATCTCGACGGTCTCCTCGAACTGGGTACTCGGCTTCCCCAACGAGTCGAACGGCAGCGGAGCGCCCCGAAGGAGGCGGCTTCGGCTGGTAGGTGACGGTCGTGGCCACGTCGACGGACCTTCGAGCCGTTCCCAGTCCTGCGTACTTGCCGCCGAAGACCAGGGGCAGGAAGACATGATGGAAGTGGCGAAAATCCTGCAGTACAACCTCGAGATCGGCCCGCGACGAGGTCTTTGCCGAAGGTCTCGAGGATCGCTGCGAGCAGCGTCCAGGATCCGGCAGCATCGACGAAAAGGATCTCGAGCGGGCTGCCTTCCTACCCCGCCCGCAACAGATCCGCGTCGCGGGGATCGAATCTTGGACCCCCACGGTTCGACATTGCGATCGAAGATCTCGATGAAGTCCTGCGCCGACCGGCAAGCCGAAGTCGGCGGTATCCCCCATGTAGGACTCCCACTGGTGCAGGTAGATCGTAGGAGGAAACCGGGCCGGGAGAGCCGGACCGCGCCGGACCTTCGGCGAGCGCCGCGCTACTGCTGCCGAGCCAGGGACCGAGGTCGATCACCGATCCCCAGCCGTCGTAGGTAGCCGACGTCAGCCACGTGAGGTACTGCTTCTCCTCGCGCGAGAGCATGGAAGGAATGCGGACCACCTCGTCGGGAAGTGCCAGCGCTCTCCAGGGTCGATCGGTCACGGAAGCCATGCGAGCATGGGAGGGGGACCGGAACTCCGGGCAACGGTTCGATTCCGGTAGGGTTCGTCGCGGGAGAGCACGATGAGCGCTGCGGACCCGAGCGAATCCGAGACTCGAGACGACGTTGGCGGCCGGCCGGTCGC
>CALOFD010000040.1:0-38632 GCA_942492505.1 Thermoanaerobaculia bacterium | reverse complement strand
GCAACTTCCCGGGACCGCAGAACCCCCAGGACCACGGACTCCTTATCGTAGACGAGACGGAAGAAAAGAAACTCCGCAACCTGACTAGGCGAATGCGTATCTACAACCCCATTCCGAACAAGTACGGTGGTAACGGGTATCGGCAGCTTCCGATAACGACCCTAGTCGAGGACGCCATTCATAGGAATTCGCAGCACTCGTATTTCATTCAGCTCTGCGATGTGAATGCTTACTTCCTCTACCAGAAGCACGCGACAAACGCGTATGTGAAGAAGAAAGGTGCGCGAAATTTCTTCGACCGCTTGGGTCCTGTGCTTTGCGCAGTGGCGAGCGGTACCGATCCGCAGGGAATTGTGCGGCTCTAGAGAGGAAGGGCCCGCCGAAGCGGGCCCGGGGGATCCTACTGGCGGGTCGAGCCCGAGGTCAGATCCACTTCAAATGATACACACCGTAGTCTCTATCGACAATCCCCCACTGTCACAATGGGGCGACTGTAGCCCCGTGGCGACAAGTGGAACCCGTTCTGGCTTCTCGAAGAGTCGGAGATGATTGCGGCGAAGGCCCTGACAGGAGAGTGCAGCGAAGCGGTCCAGTCCCATAGCCAGGATGCGCCGTATCCCGCCCGTCCAACTAATGAGGGAGAGGCGAGAGCGTGCGTCAGATTGTCAGAGCGTAAGAGTGGGGATGCAGAAGCTACGTCGAGCACGCCTACTCGACGAGGACACGGCGAGATGGCGGGGGGCGCCCAGCCTACGATCTCGCGCCGGCCGACCCACAACGAGGATTCGCTGCCGTCGCCGCGCGGTCCGCGCGGCGGCGCCACCGTAGCCCTTCGGCTCCACCATGACCGAGCGAAGCGAGAGAATGGTGGAGCAGAAGGGATTCGAACCCTCGACCCCCACGTTGCGAACGTGGTGCTCTCCCAACTGAGCTACTGCCCCACAGAGGGAACGGCGATTCTAGCGTCAGGGACCCCCCGCGGCAATGTCTTCCGAATGCGGCGAAAGGGCGGGCTCCAGGGTTGTCGGTGCGGGTTGCGAGTCGACCTTCGCCGTTTCGGAGTCTCGACTCTCTCTCGTGTGCTGTTACACTCGTTCTCCACTCCCGCGACGCCGGAGGGAGCCCGAATCGACTGTCCAGGGGCCGCCGCGGGAGCCAGAAACCTGGAGGATCATGCGATGACTGACAATGTGAGCTCGATGGATCGAGCGAAGAAGGCGGCTGCCGAGACAGTCGGCAAGACCAAAGCCGGTCTCGGAACAGCCAGGGAACAGATGAAGGAAGCGTCGGGCACGGCGGCTTCGAAGGTCAAGGAAGGCGCCGGCGTGGCTGCCGAGAAGGTCAAGGCAGCGTCGGGTATGGCGGCCGAGAAGGTCAAGGCCGGAGCCGGTGTGGCTGCCGTCAAGGTCAAGGAGACCTCGGCGAAGGCCGGCGAGTACGCTCGCGAGCGCGCCGCGGTGGCTGGAGAGAACCTGAAGCAGGGCTACGGTCGTGCTCGCAAGGACCTCGACCGCCTCGGTCAGGACGTGACGGTCTACGTGCGGGACAATCCCGCCAAGTCGGTCCTGATGGCAGGGGCGCTGGGTTTCTTCCTCGGCTTGATGATGCGCGGTGGTCGACGTCGCTGAGCCGCTCGGCGGCGCCGCCGAGATCCAGCGCGGGGAGCGGAGCTTCCCGGAGGAGTTGCTCGATGAGCTCCTGCCGGAGGAGTTGGACTGGGAAGGTACGGTCCACGACTACCCGCTGACCTGTCTGGCCGTGGCCGCCGTGGCCGGCTTCCTGCTCGGCCGGAGCAGTGGGCGGGCCCTGCTGGTCGCGGCCGCAGCGATTCCGCCGTCGATCGGATGCGTGCAGTCGCCGGCGACCTCCTCGGCACCGACGTCGACTGATCGATCGCCTCGGCCCGCCGGAGCGGCGCCGGCCGCAGGGTGAATTCTTGCGCACGCTGCTCCACATCTCGGACATCCACTTCGGTCCCAAGCACCTGGCCGATCGCAGCGCGGCGATCCGACGTCTGGTGGCCGAGCGTCGGCCCGACTTCGTGGTGGTTTCCGGCGACCTGACCCAGCGTGCCACGCGTGGCCAGTTCGAGCGAGGCGCGGCGCTTCGTCGATTCCCTGAAGGACGCCGACCGATCGCCTGCCGGGCAACCACGA
This sequence comes from Thermoanaerobaculia bacterium, assembly GCA_942492505.1. Lineage (GTDB taxonomy): Bacteria > Acidobacteriota > Thermoanaerobaculia > Multivoradales > Multivoraceae > CALOFD01. The sequence goes on along the minus strand of CALOFD010000040.1, from coordinate 36,476 downwards.
TGTGCCGCTCTATCGGGTCTGGGAACGGGTGTTCTCGCCGTTCGGGGCCTACCGCAAGTTCTTCGACCCGCAGCTCGAGCCGATCCTGGGCGACGACGAAGTCGCGCTCGTGGCGATCAACACGTCGTTCAACTGGACGACCACCGAAGGCCGCGTTCGGCCCGAACAACTCGACCGAGCCATCGATGCCTTCAGCAGGGTTCCCGCCGGGGCCTATCGGATCGCCGTCCTACATCACCATCTCCTGCCGCCTCCGACCGGCAGGGCGAAGCGGGTGGTGCGTGGCGCGGCTGCGGTCATCCAGGGACTCAGCGAGGTCGGCGTCGATCTCGTTCTGGCCGGGCATCTGCACCGTTCCTTCATGGCCCGCGTTCCCCTCGCTTCAGATCCGCAAGACCCCGGCCTGCTGGTCCTGCACGTCGGCACCACGACCTCGAGCCGGGGGCGTTACGAGGAAGAGGGCAGGAACACGGCGCATTGGCTTCAGGTCGGGCCTGCCGGGGTCGAGTTGGCGTCGTTGATCTGGAGAGACGGAGACTTCGAGATCCGCAAGCGTGAGTCGTTGCCGCGCCGACCGGATGAGCGTCGTGGCTGACGGCTCGTCGGATCCCCGGCCCCCGATGCTGGCGGGTGGGGTCGAGGTCGATCGGCTCGACAACGGCCTGACCGTAGCCCTCGCAGCCGACCCCCTTTCGCCGGTCGTCGCCACCACGCTCTGGTATCGCTTCGGTGCGGCCGATGAAGGCGCCGACGAACTGGGGGCCGCCCACTTTCTCGAGCACATGATGTTCAAGGGCTCGCCGCAGTTCGCCGCCGGCGAGGTCGATCGCCTCACGCAGGCCCTCGGCGGCTCGAACAACGCCTTCACGGGACACGACGCCACCGTCTACCACTTCCAGTTCGCGGCCGACCGCTGGACCCGCGCCCTGGCGGTCGAGGCCGACCGGATGGCGTCGTTGACTCTCGATCCAATCGAGGTCGAGCGCGAGCGTGAGGTGATCGTCGAGGAGATCTCGATGTACCGCAGCGACCCCTGGGACGCGCTCGACATTGCCGCTCGCCGGCAGTTCTTCGGCGACCATCCGTACGCTCGGCCGATTCTCGGCACGGAGGAGAGCCTGCAGCAACTCGGCGCCGAACAGCTGAACGAGGTCCATCGGCGCGCCTACGATCCCGCCAACGCGGTGCTGGTGATCGCCGGTGGAGTCGGTCGGGATGCCTTCAGTCGGGTCGCCGAGAGCTTCGCCGGGGTTGCGCGGCGCGGATCCGGTGGTCAGGATCCGGCCCCGCAGGCGAGCTACGCTCACGGCGGTCGGCTCGTTCGACGCCATGGCGAGACCGATCGTCTGCTGGTCCTGCTGGCGGCTCCGGAAGCCGGCCATGGGAGTCACCCCGCGTTGCGACTGTGGGGTCACCTGCTGAGTGAGGGGCGATCGAGTCGCCTGCACCAGAGTCTGGTCGAGGAGCATCGGCTCTGTGCCTGGGTGTCGGCCGACCTGTCGGACAACGTCATGCCGGGCTGCCTCTCGATCGCCATGGAACTGCTGCCGGGCAGTGATCCCGGCGAAGCCGAGGCTCGTTTGTTCGAGGAACTCGAGAAGGCCCGCAGGAATCTGCCGTCGGCCGAGGAAGTGCGGCGCTCGAAGCGGTTGTTCCTGGCGGACTGGGTCTTCGGTCACGAGGCTTCGCTGGCGCGGGCGTTGTCGATCGGCGGTGCGATCTGCCATCACGACCTGGACTTCCCCGATCGCTACCTGGACGCTCTCCTGGCGGTCGACGGTGATGCCCTGCAGGCGGCGGCGTCGGTCTTCGATCCCGACTCCGCCCTGGTGGCCTGGTCGCGCGCCGGATCTGAGTCGACGGTACCGTCGGCGGTGGCGACGAACGGCGGCTCGGTGGTCGCCGTCGGCGCGACCGCTGAATCGGGTTCCGACTCGCCATGACCGCGATCGATACGACCGGCGGGATCGGAACCCCGAGCGAAGCCGGCGGGCTGAAGATCGGCGCGTCGCCGTTTCGCGTCGTCGGCCTGGCCGGTCGTCCGACTGCCTCGCTGCGGCTGTGGCTGCGAGGTGGCAGCCGCAGCGAGTCGGTTCCCGGTTCGGCCTGGACCACCGGCAGAATGCTGCTCGAGGGCACCCGGCGTCGCGACTGGCAGACGATCGCCAGGGAGGCCGACGACCGCGGCATGATGGTGTCGAGCTTCGGGGCTCTCGAGTGCCACGGCCTGCAGATCGACTGCCTGGCGGTCGATTGGCGGCTCGCCGTCGAGTGGGCGGCCGAACTCACCCGGGAGTCGATGTTCGACGAGGCCCGGGAGGCCTGGGTGGAGCAACAGCGCCAGGCCGAACTCGACAGTCTTCGAGACCAGCCGGACTCGGTGGCTGCATGGGCTTCGGCGCAGCAGTGCGCGGGCGAGCACGCGGCGGGGAGGCCGGCTGCCGGTCACCTCACGGTCCCCAGCCGGGTCGGCCCGGACACCTGCTCCGAGTTCCACCTGCGAGGCCTGGCTCAGGGTGCCGTGTTGAGTCTCGTCGGCGGTTTCGACGAGAGCGACGCTCTCGGCACGCTCGCCGATACCTTCGGGGATGCTGCCGGCGGTGTTGCCTCCGTCGTCGACGTGAAGGCTCCGAGCCCCTGCGACGAGGCTCGCCGGACGATCCCGGTCCCCGGCGACCAGGCCCACCTGATCCTGAGCCACTCGACGGTTCGCCTCGGCGACCCCGACCATCCGGCCCTCGAGCTGCTGTCGGTGATCCTGGGGTCCGGTTCGGGCCTCAACGGTCGGATTCCCTGGCGGCTGCGCGAGCGGGAGGGATTGGCCTATGCCGCCCAGGCGACGGCGTTGTCGAGGGCGGGTCTCGACCCCGGCCGGCTGGTGATCTCGGTGGGAACGTCGCCCGACCGGATCGATCGAGCCGAGAAAGCGGCTCGTTCCGAGCTGGAACGTCTCCTGGAAGGCGGCGTCACCGCCGAGGAGGTCGATGAAGCCCGTTCCTACCTGATCGGTCGCGAACCCTTTCGCCGCGAAACGCCTCGTCAGCTCGCCGACCTGCTGGCGCGTTCGGAGTTCTACGGCCTGCCCTTCGATCGGCCGACCTGGCTGGCCGACGCCCTCCGGGATCTCGATCCCGAGGCAGTCCTCGAGGTCGCCCGTCGGCATCTCCGACCCGAGGAGTTGTTGACGACCGTCGGCCTGCCGGATCCGTCGGTCTCGGCGCGGACTGAGCCCTCCGAGTGATCTGTTTGCCGTTGGCCCTGGCCGGGGAACCCTCGGAGGGGCAGCGAGCGTTCAGGCCGGTCCGCGATCGATCGTGACCCTGCCGTCGTAGGGACTGGCGAGACCGACGGGGCGGACCCGGTAGCGTTTGTACGACCACAGCCACTGTTCGGGCAGGGCTCGGATCGCCTTCTCGGCCATTCGGTTGAGCGCCGAGGCTGCCGCAAGGAGATCCTCGCCGCCGACTTCCGGTGGCGCTTCGACGAGGTGGATCCGGTAGCGAGGTCGGCCGGGCAGACGTTCGGCCCAGCAGACGAAGACCGGCGAGCCGGTCCTGGCGGCGAGCCTGGGTCCGAGCACCATGGTGTTGGCGAGCTTGCCGAAGAGCGGGGCGAAGATGCCCGCTCCCTCCCCGGCGTCCTGGTCGGAAACCACGCCGACGGTCTCACCCGCGCGCAGGGCCCTGAGCAGCGGACGGGCGCCGCTCTCGGAGGTGGCGAGCTTGGCTCCGAAACGCTTTCGACACCGCTCTGCCCACGGACCCAGGGCGAGGATCCGCGGTGTCCGGTAGAGAGTCGTCAGCGGATAGCGGCGTCGAGAGGTGGGCGAGGAGGATCTCCCAGGCTCCGAGGTGGAGGCCCGAAGAACAGGACCCCCCGGCCCGACGCCAGCGCCTCGTCGACACGGTCCGCTCCGACGATCTCCGCGACCAGGCCGGTCACCTGCTCGGGAGGGCGCGTCAGGATGAAGCCCATCTCGAAGAACGTGCGACCCGTATGTTCCAGGCTGCGGCGGCGCAGCCGGTTGCGCTGCGAGCGGGACAGGTCGGGGAATGCGATCTCGAGGTTGATGTCGGTGATCCTGCGTTCGGCGATCGGCAGCCACGATGCGATCCTGCCGAGAGCCGCCCCGGCGAAGTGCACGAGGCGCAGAGGCATCCAGCCGAGGATGAAGACCGCGACGCGGATGAACCCCGCCAGGAGCGGTTTTCGGCGCGGCGCGGTTCGACCGCGCGAGCCCGGCGCCGCGGACCTGAGTTCGCCGATCCGACTGTCTTCGGCTGGGGCGTCGGCGCCGGCGGTTTCGAGATGGGAGTTCATGGGTTGGAGGGTCGTCGACCCCCAAAAGGGGGGGCTTCTCCATTCGAGAGCGACCCGCGCTGGGAGGGGTCGATTGTACTCAAGCGTGGCGGCAGGCGGGGGAGAGCGAACTGAACGTCGGGGTGGGGGTGTACCCCCTCTCCCTGGGGGAGTAGAATCGAGCGCCCGGTTCAGATCCAATGGCACCCGGCAGAGCGGACCCCCCACCCTCCCTCAGCCATCCCAGCATGAAGATCGATCCCCGTTGGAAGTGGTTCTTCCTCGTCCTCCTGTTGCTGAGCTTCTTCCTCAGCCTCGAGCTGATGGGGATGTCCTTCAAGTTCATGGGCAAGGGCTTCGCCGAGGGGCTGCTCGAGAAGACGGCGAATCCCTTCGTCGGGCTCTTCGTCGGAATCCTCGCGACCACGCTGGTGCAGAGTTCCTCCACGACGACGACCATGACGGTCGGCCTCGTGGCGGGTGGAGCGCTGACCCTGGAGGGCGCCGTTCCCATCATCATGGGCGCCAACATCGGCACCTCGGTGACCAACACGATCGTGTCCCTCGCTCAGGTCAACCGGAAGGAAGAGTTCCGTCGCGCGTTTGCGGGCGCCACCATCCACGACTTCTTCAACTGGATGGCCGTTTTGATCCTGTTGCCGCTGGAACTGGCCTTCGGGTTCCTCGCCAAGGGCGGCCAGTTCGCCAGCCACATTCTGTCGGACGTCGGCGGTGCGAAGCTCTTCAACCCGATCAAGGCGATGATCCATCCGGTTGCGGAGTGGGTTGCAGGAATGCTCGGCGACTCGGGAGTGCTGGTGCTGCTGACGGCCGTCCTGCTGCTCTTCTACACCCTCAAGAAGCTGGTCGACATCCTGCGGTCGTTGCTGGCGTCGCGCGCCGAGAGGATGATCCACGCCACCCTCTTCCGTTCTCCCCCGGCGGCCATCGCTTCGGGGGCCCTGGTCACGGCCGCGGTGCAGTCGAGTTCGATCACCACGTCGGTCGCCGTGCCGCTCGTCGGCGCCGGTGTGGTCACTCTCGAGCAGGTGTTCCCGTTCACGGTGGGAGCGAACATCGGTACGACCGTCACCGCCATGCTCGGAGCGATGCAGAGCGGCAACGAGACCGCGATCGCGGTGGCGTTCGCTCACCTGTTCTTCAACATCGGCGGCATGGTCCTGATCTACGTGCCGCCCTTCGTCCGTTGGATCCCGCTCAAACTGGCGCGCGCGATGGGCGATCTCGGGGCTCGCAACCGGGTTGCCGCGGTCGCCTACATGTTCTTGATGTTCTACGTGCTACCTTTCTGTCTGCTCCTCGCCAGTGGTGTTCTCCGCCCCGACGCGGACGCCGATCCGGCGGCTCCGGTGGCGATCGAAGAACCCGCCGGCGAGGAGAACCCGGAGGAATCTGATGTTTGAGAAGATCTTTGGATCGGGCGAATCGGGTCTCGTGACGTCAGCCTTCGCCGACGTCTCCTCGATGTTGCGCCAGTCGGCCAGGATGCTGGACGCGGCCATTCCCGCTGTGTTGGACAACGAGCCGCTGACCGTCGACCTCGACGCGATGGACGATGTCGTCGATGAGGGCGAGCGGATGGTGCGACGCACCGTGCTCGAACATCTGTCGGTCAATCCCTCCAAGGATCTGGTCGCCAGCTTGATTCTGGTGAGCATGGTCCAGGACGTCGAGAGGGTCGGCGACTTCGCCCGCGGGCTGGCCGAACTGGTGCCGCTCGCCAAGAGTCCTCGGGGCGGCGTCTACGCGGACGGTCTGCGCGAGATCTACGGCAAGGTCAGACCGCTGTATGAGATGACGGAGAAGGCCTTTCTCGGCGACGAAGCCGGAATCGCCCAGGAGGTCGTCGAGGCCCAGAAGGGCATCAAGGCGGATCTCTTCGAGTACACGAGTTCGCTTGCCGACAGCGACCTGAGCGCCGACATGGTCGTCGTGTACTCGGGTGCCGCACGGATCCTGCGACGGATCGCTGCCCATCTGAGCAACCTCTGCTCATCGGTGGTCCAGCCCTATGACAGGATCCGGCACGGTGACGAAAGCGCCTGACGGTTCGAGTCGAGCCCGTTCCACGACTGTAGTTCGCGACCGCCGGGGGGGAACCCACCCGTTCCTGCGCGGCATGGTCACGCATGACCTCGTCCAGCGAGGAGTGCCGTTCGACGACGCCTATGCCGTCGCCCGCTCGCTCAAGGACCGACTGGCCGATCGCGGCGAGATCGAAAGCTCCGAACTCGACGAGATGGTCGACGCCGAGGTCGCCCGGGTCCTCGGGGCTGAACTCGCCGCCGGACTGCCGTCGACGGCCGCTCCGTCGGAGGAGCCTCTGATCGTCGATCGTCACGGTGAGGAGCGCCCCTTCTCGAGGGGACTCCTGGCCCGCAGCCTGCAGGCGGCCGGTGTTCACGGAGATCGTTCCTACCGACTGGCGATCGAGGTCCAATCCGAGTTGCAGGGCGAGGGTGTGCAGCGAGTCGACCACTCTGAACTGGGTCGACGAGTCGGCGATGTCCTCGACGAGCGGGAAGGTCACGGCACCGCGGCACGCTACCGGATCGGTCGTCGCCTGGACGCGCTGCCGCGGCCGCTGGTGATCTACGTCTCGGGTGCGAGCGGCACCGGCAAGTCTTCGCTGGCGCTCGAGCTCGCTCCGCTGATGCGGATCTATCAGGTCAACGCGACCGACTCGATCCGTCAGGTCATGCGGATGGTGTTCTCGGCGGCGATCCTCCCCGGAATCCATCGCTCGAGCTTCGATGCCGGCGCCCTCGGCCTGTCTTCCGGCAACGAGCGCCAGCAGGCGATCAGTCACTTCGAGGAGCAGGCGACCCGGGTCTGCGTCGGTGTCCGAGCCGTCGTCGAGCGTGCGCTTGCGGAGAACATCAGCATCCTGGTCGAGGGCACTCATCTGCTGCCCGGCCTGGTGCCCTTCAGTGATCTCGACGGCGGCGCCTATCAGTTGATGCTCGTGCTATCGACCCTCGACGAGGACATCCACCGATCTCGCTTCGTCCATCGAGGACGCGTCAGCAACCGTTCCACCGAGCACTACCTGGCGAATTTCTCTGCCATCCGGGTGGTGCAGGACCACCTGCTCGATCGCGCCGAAACGGCCGAGATTCCGATCCTCGACACCTCGAACGAGGGCTCCGTGCTGCACCGCGCCATGCGCCAGCTGACGGGCGAGATCGAGCAGAAGATCCCCTGGATTGCGGGCTCCGAGGAGATCACGCCTGCGTGGCCGGTGCTGTACCTGGTGATCGATGGAATGGCCGACCAGCCGGTGCGCGCACTCGGCGGCAGGACGCCGCTGCAGGCGGCCTCGACGCCGGTGCTCGACCGATTGGCGCGCGAGGGCGTCTGTGGCATCGCCGACCCGATCGCCCCCGGAGTGGTGCCGGACACGGCCGCAGGCAGCCTGGCGCTGCTCGGACAGTCGCCGATGGCCCTGGCCCGGGGGCCGGTCGAGGCGCTGGGCGCGGGAATCCGGCTCCAGCCGGGAGACATCGCCTTGCGGGCGAACTTCGCGACGCTCGACGAGGAGGGGCGCGTGATCGATCGCCGGGCCGGCAGAATCCGGGAGGGGGCGCCCGACCTGGTTGCGGCCCTCCAGGAGATCCGCCTGCCCGCCGATCCGGAGGGCGAGGTGGAAGTGCTGGTCGGCTCCTCGACGGAGCACCGGGTGGCCCTGATCCTGCGCGGCGACGGCCTGTCGCCCAGTGTCACCGGCAGCGATCCCGGTGACGCAGCCCTGCTCGGGCCGCCCCTGGTTCCCACTCCCATCGATCCCGAGGACGTCGCGGCGATCCGAACGGCCCGGCTGCTGGCCCTGGTCGAGAAGCAGGCACGACGCATCCTGCAGGCCCACGCGATCAATCGGGATCGAGCCGAACGCGGCCTGCACGAAGCCAACGTGCTGCTGACCCGCGGAGCCGGTCGGATCCACCCGCTCGAAGCGCCCGCGCCTCGCGGCCGGCCGCTCGAGTTCGCCAGCATCTCCGGCGATCGCACCATGCCGGGTCTGGTGGGTTGGATGGGCGGCGACACGATTCGCGAACCCGGGATGACCGCCAACCTCGACTCGGATGTCGATCGCAAGTTCAGGCGAGCGCGCAAGATCCTGTCGCAGTACGACTTCGTGGTCGTCCATGTGAAGGGCGCCGACATTGCCGCTCACGATCGCAGGCCGGAGAGCAAGGTGGAGTTTCTCGAGCGCGTCGACGCGGCCCTCGGAGAGACGCTCAAGCGTCATCCCCAACCGTTGCGCGTGGTGGTGGCTGCCGACCATGCGACGCTCTCCGAGTCGGGCCAGCATTCGGCCGATCCGGTGCCCGTCCTGATCTGGGGAGAGGGCGTCGAGGCCGACAGCGTCGAGGTTTTCGACGAGGTTGCGGCGGCGGCTGGAAGGCTCGAACGCGGCCCCCTTCAGTTGCTCCTCGGGCGGGCCTTCGAGTCGTCCCCCTAGAGGTTTGGAGCTTTCCGTCAAGGGCTGCCGGGTGAACTCTGTGGAAAAGGGCTGCTTCGGGGCTCGCGAGTGCCGTAGCAAAAGGCTTTGCAGCGTTTTGAACAATCCTTTGTGCAAACAGGGTAAAGACTTTGTTTCCAGTGGTTTGAGAATGCATTCATTTTCCTCTATGAAAGTGCCGAACGCTCCGCGCGAGCGCCTCAGGGGGCTGCGAGCGCCTCGGTTTTTTTGTCGGTTCGTAACCCATTGCAGAAGAGCCATTTAGGCTTTTCCGTCGGACTCGTTCAGGGCGCGCCGATGGCGACCGGTGTGATACCTTCACCCTCTCGGAAGCCCCATGTCGACCCTGGAAACCGTTCGCGAGACGCCCCTTCACGGTTGGCATCGCGAGGCCGGTGCGCGACTCGTCGACTTCGCCGGATGGTCGATGCCGGTGCACTACAGCGGCGTCCTCGAAGAGCACCGAACCGTGCGCGAGGGCGTCGGGCTCTTCGACGTTTCCCACATGGGTGAGTTGCGGGTGCGGGGAGCGCAGGCTCGCGAGGCGGTCCAGTGGCTGACCCCCAACGACGTGTCGGTCCTGAAGCCCGGCAGGGCCCAGTATTCGAGCCTGCTCGATCGTCGGGGCGGATTCGTCGACGATCTTCTCGTCTACTGTGTGGCCGACGACGATTTCCTGCTGGTGGTCAATGCCTCGAACATCGAGGGCGACTTCGCCTGGGTACGCGACGAAGCGGCCGCGCGGGTGGGTTCGGGCGCCGAGGTCACCGACGAGAGCGAGGCGACCGCGCTGCTGGCGCTTCAGGGACCTCGCGCGGTGTCGGTTCTCGCGGCCTTGACCGAGGTCGATCTCGGGTCGCTCGACGCCTTCGAGTTCGCCTCGGGTACGGTGGCCGGAGCCGACGCGATGGTTTCGCGGACCGGCTACACCGGTGAGGACGGCTTCGAGCTCTACCTCGCGGCCGCAGCGGCCGTTGGAGTCTGGGAGGCCCTGCTGGCTGCCGGACGCGACTGCGGGATCCGCCCGATCGGACTGGCCGCGCGCGACACGCTGCGACTCGAGGCAGGGCTGATGCTCTACGGCAACGATATCGACGGCACAGTCACCCCGCTCGAGTCGGGACTGGCCTGGACCGTCAAGCTCGGGGCCGCGGACTTCCTCGGCCGCGATGCCCTGGTGTCCCAACGCGAAGCCGGGGTGCCCAGGAAGATGATCGGACTCGAGCTCGAGGGGCGCCGGATCGGGCGCCATGACGCCGCGGTCCAGATCGAAGGACGGCGTTGCGGGACCGTCACCAGCGGGACCTGGAGTCCGACCCTCGAGCGGGCGATCGCCATGGCTCGAGTCGACTCCACGGTGGCGAAGCAGACGGCCTTCGAGGTCGACGTGCGCGGTCGGGCCGTACCGGCGCGGCGGGTCCCTCTACCTTTCTATCGGCGTTCGGATCGCGCTTGAGGCGCGGGAGGAGATGAAGTGACGACCTATCCACAGCAGTACAAGTATTCGAAAGAGCACGAGTGGGTCCGCGTCGAGGGCGAAGACGCGATCCTGGGCATCACCGAATTCGCCCAGGACGAACTGGGCGACGTGGTCTTCGTCGAGTTGCCCAGGATGGGCGACAGCTTCAGTGCCGACGACGAGATCGGTACCATCGAGTCGGTCAAGGCCGTGGCCGAGATCTACACGCCGATCAGCGGCGAGATCGTGGCCGTCAACGACGGCGTCGAGAGTCAGCCCGAGAAGCTCAACGAGGACCCTCACGGCGAGGGCTGGCTGGTGCGGATGAGACTTTCGAAACCGGACGAACTCGACGCCCTGATGACCGCTGAGGAGTACGAGGCCTACACCCGCAGCGCTTCGTGAGGTTGGCGGTGAAACCGTTCGAAGTCGCCCTGGCCGGCTTCTTCGTTGCCTCCTGGATCGTGGCCGCAGGGGCCCGTCTGGGTCTCTTCGCCGTCTCCGGCAATCTGGAGATCGGTCTCTACCCGTTCTTCTCGGTGGCCGCGGCGATCGGCTGGCTGTGCGGAAACGTCTGGGTGGCCCGCAGCCGTTCGGTCGATTTCCTGTTCGGCAGGCTCCTCCTGCTGTTGTACTACCTGGGTCCCACCGGAACGCTCTTCCTGTTGCGCGCCATGCTGTCGCGGGAAGCTCAGCTGGCGGCTCCGATGACGCCGCTCTATGCCTTCATCGTGATGACGATCTTCTTCCTGGTACCGGTGCTTCTGAAACGCACGACGCCGACTCGCGGCCTGCGGATCGGCGGCCCGGGACGAGGTCGCGAGTCCGACGATTCCGAGCCGTAGTCCGCGCCGCGCTCAGTTCGGTCGATCGAGCAGCGTCGCGTCACCGTAGGAGTAGAAGCGGTAGCCGTGTTCGATCGCGGTGCGGTAGGCCGACAGCACCCGCTCGCGACCGGCAAAGGCGCTGACCAGCATCAGCAGCGTCGATCGCGGAAGATGGAAGTTGGTGAGCAGTCGGTCGACGACCTGGAACTCGAACCCCGGTCGGGCGAAGAGTCCGGTGCGACCGCTCCCGGCGACGATCGCCCCACGATTCTCGAGCGCCACCGTTTCCAGGGTTCGAACCACCGTGGTTCCGACCGCGACGATCCGACGGCCCGCGCCGCGGGCGGCTTCGATCGAGTTCGCGGTCGCCTCGCTGATCTCGTAGGACTCCTCCTGCATGCGATGGTCGGCAGGGTCGTCGGCGGTCACCGGCTGGAAGGTGCCGGGCCCGACGTGCAGCGTGATCGCCGTGCGCCCGATGCCCTGACGCTCCAGTTCGGCGAGCTGAGCTTCGCTGAAGTGGAGTCCGGCGGTGGGCGCGGCGACGGCGCCGGGCCGGGCAGCGTAGACGGTCTGGTACCAGTCGGCGTCCTCGCTGCGGGCGGCTCGCCCGAGGTAGGGCGGCAGGGGGAGCGAACCGAGCCGGTCGAGCAGAGGCTCCGGAGGCGAAGAGAACTGCAGGACTACGGTGGCGTCGGCGGGCAGCTCTTCGACCCGAGCTTCGAGGTCGTCGCCGAAGGTGAGCTCGAGGCCTTCCCGAAGGCGCTTGCGCGGTCGTGCCAGGGCGCGCCAACGGCAGTCGTCGATGCGATCGACGAGCAGCACCTCGACGCTGCCGCCGGTCTCCTTCTTGCGACCGATCAGGCGGGCGGCCAGGACTCGCGTGTCGTTGACCACCAGCAGGTCTCCGGGGCGCAGGAGCCGGCCGAGGTCGCTGAAGCGGTGGTGGCCGATCTCGCCCGACGGCTCGAGGTGCAGCAGTCGGCTGGTGCCTCGTTGCGCCGGTTCGTCGGCGATCCGGTCGGGCGGCAGATCGAAGTCGAAGTCGTCGGTTCGCATGCGGGGGATCGGTCGGGCCGGCGGTTGCGACCCCTACAGTCGGATCGCAGGCGAATCATAGTGCCGTGTCGTCGCGGCGGCCCTGCCGGCCGCCATGCCTTGCTATTCTGGACACCGTGAGTTCGCGACGTGCATTCTGGACCTCGAGGCGCCTGCTTGCCGGCATCGTGCTGGTCGGTCTGGCGATCATCCTCAACATGGCGCTCTTCGGATGGTTGATCTATCGCGCGCTGTCGCGCCAGGAACTGAATCGCATCCTCGCCCAGACTCGGGTGGAGGCCGAAGAGCTCGCGGCGAGACTCGAGGGTGAGGTGGATCGCGAGGGCGACGATCTCTTCGGAGCGATCGTCAGCCAGCAGGAGACCCAGACCTACATCGATCGGGTGCTGGCACGGCGCGACATCGTCGCCACGGTGCGGATCTACGACCGCGACGGAACCAAGATCTTCGAGAACATCACCGAGGCCACCGAGTCGGCCGAGGAACCGCTGACCCTGGGGGAAGCGCCGCAGGTCGAGCGCCGGACCTTCCAGAACGAGAGCGCCTATCCGGTGGTGGAGGTCCCGGTAGGGGCCCACGGTTCGTTCGTGATCGGCCTGTCGCAGGCGGAGCTGCAGCGCCGGGTGGAGACCCTGCGCAGCGAACTCCTGAGCCAGGCCGCGCCGCTGGCGGTCTTCACGCTGGTCCTCCTGCTGTCGGCCTACGTTCTGGTGCTCTGGCTGCTGCGCCGCGGCCGGGCTCTCGAGGAGCGCGCCGAAGAGGCCGAGCAGATGGCCTACATCGGCACCCTGGCTTCGGGACTGGCGCACGAGATCCGCAGTCCCCTGAACTCGCTCAATCTCAACATGCAGATGCTCGAGGAAGAGGGCGCCGGAGGCAGCGTGGGCTCGCGTCGGCGACTGGTCGAGATCACGCGTTCCGAGATCACCCGGCTCGAGCAGCTGGTCTCGGACTTCCTGTCCTACGCTCGACCGCGCCCCCTGAAGCTGGCCGAGATCTCGGCCTTCGATCTCCTCGATCGGGTCCAGAAGGTCCTGGCTGCGCAGGCCGGGGCAGACGGCACTCAGCTCGAGGTCGACGATCACTCGGCCGGAGCCCTGGTCTCGGTCGATCTCGACCAGATGAATCAGTTGCTGCTCAACCTCACCCAGAACGCTCTGGCCGCCCTGCCGGAGGATGCCGAGTCGCGCAAGGTGGTTCTGTCGGCGCGCGAAGACGGATCGGACGTCGTGCTGGAGGTGACCGACAACGGGGTCGGAATCGACGCCGCGGACCGCGAGAAGGTCTTCGATCTCTTCTACTCGACACGGCGCGGTGGAACCGGTCTGGGCCTGGCGATCGCGCGGCGGATCGCGTCGGCTCACGAGACCGAGGTTTCGTTGCGCCCGGCCGCGGGCGGAGGGACCCGTGCGAGCTTCCGTCTCGAGCGCTGCGGACGCCTGCAGGCGCCGGAAACGCGCCGCCAGGGAGAAGCGATCGGCACCCGAATCGGATTGACCGAGGGACGCAGCGCGTGATACTTTTGGCTGCTCTGGGCAGCGCTGCGCCCATTCAGGAGTCAACATGTACGCAATCATCGAAACCGGCGGCAAGCAGTACCGCGTTCAGGACGGCGACGTCCTCGACGTAGAGGTCGATGCCCGCTCCGAAGGCGACTCGATCCAGTTCGACCGGGTCCTGCTCGTCGGCAATGAAGACAAGGTCACCGTCGGCGATCCGACCGTCGCCAACGCGAGTGTCACAGCCACTGCCGTCTCGGACGTTCGGGGCCCCAAGGTCACCGTCTTCAAGAAGAAGAGACGCAAGGGCTACAAGCGCACCGCGGGGCATCGCCAGAACCTGCTGCGCGTCCGCATCGACGGTATCCAGGCCTGAAACCGGATCTCGAGGGAATCAAGAAATGGCTCATAAAAAAGGTCAGGGTTCGAGTCGCAATGGTCGCGATTCCAAACCGAAGAACCTCGGCGTCAAGCGCTACGGCGGAGAGACCGTCACCGGTGGAACCATCATCGTTCGCCAGCGTGGCACGCGCATCAACGCGGGAGAGAATGTGGGTCGTGGAAACGACGACACGCTCTTTGCGCGCATCGACGGGGTCGTGCAGTTCCAGACGCGCGGCCGGCGCGGCAAGTTCGTTCACGTCCTGCCCGCCGAGTAGAACCGCGCCTGCGGTTTCGGACTTCGTCAGGAGGCCCTGATGGCCTTCGTCGATGAGGCTCGGATCCACGTCGTCGCGGGCAAGGGCGGCAACGGCTGTGTCGCCTTTCGGCGCGAGAAGTTCGTACCGAGGGGTGGACCTTCGGGGGGCGACGGCGGACACGGCGGCTCGGTGATCCTGGTCGGCGACGCCGGGCTCAACACGCTCTACTCGCTGCGTAACTCCAAGCGCGTCGTCGCCGAGCGCGGTCGCCACGGCGAAGGTTCGAATCGAACCGGCAAGACCGGATCCGATCGCGAGATCGAGGTTCCCCTGGGGACGATCGTGCGCGACGCGCAAACCGGCGAACTGCTCGGCGAACTGATCGAGCCCGGGCAGCGACTGGTGGTGGCCCAGGGGGGGCGCGGTGGACGCGGCAACGCCCGCTTCGCAACGTCGACCCGGCAGGCGCCGGATCGTGCTCAGGAGGGACGCGACGGTGGCGAGCGCGAACTGGCTCTCGAACTCAAGCTGCTCGCCGACGTCGGGCTGGTGGGATTGCCGAACGCCGGCAAGTCGACCTTCATTTCGGCCGTCTCTGCGGCGCGACCGCGGATCGCCGACTATCCCTTCACGACCCTGGCTCCGAACCTCGGCGTGGTGACGGTCGATGCGATGGCGGAACCGATCGTTCTCGCCGACCTGCCGGGCCTGATCGCGGGCGCCGCCGAGGGCGCCGGGCTCGGCATCCAGTTCCTGCGCCATGTCGAACGCTGTCGGGTCCTGCTGCACCTGGTCGACCTGTCGGGGGAGTCCGGCGACGCTCGGGCTGACGTCGACGACATCGAGCGCGAGCTGGAGGCCTTCGACCCCGGACTGCTCGAGCGACATCGCATCCTGGCCGGCAGCAAGGTCGAGATCGCCAACCCCGAACGAGTCGAGTCGCTGCGCACGCTGGCCGCCGAACGTGGCTGGGAACTGCACGAGATCAGCTCGGTGACGGGTGCCGGCGTGCGGCCACTCCTCGGGCGGCTTCAGAATCTCGTCGAGAACCAGCAGGAAGAGGAATCGCAGACCGGCGGAGCGGGCGCCTCGACTTCCGACCGCGAGACCGGAACCGCGGATGAAACGGACAGCGGGCGCCCGTCGACCCGCGAAACGGAGCCATGCGGGTAGGACTCTTCGGCGGCTCCTTCGACCCCGTTCATCGCGGTCACGTCCTGCCGATCCGGGAGGTCGCGGCTCGCCATCGCCTCGATCGGGTGGTCTACCTGCCGACCGCGGCGCCGCCCCACAAGGATCGCGAGATGGCGCCCGCGCAGCTGCGTTCGACGATGGTCGAACTGGCGCTTCTCGACGATGACGATCTGGTGGTGTCGAGCTTCGAGCTCGGCGCCGGCAGGGGCCCGGGCGGAGTGAGCTACACGATCGACACGGTCGAGCACTTCAAGAAGCTCCATCCCGAATGGCGGCTCTTCCTCCTGCTCGGCGAGGATTCGTGGCAGCAGATCCACCAGTGGAATCGCAGCGAGGACCTCAGCCGTGAGGCGGAGGTGATCGTGATGCCGCGCCCCGGTTCGCAGCCCCGTGCTGTGGAGTCGCGGGCCGGCTGGGCGGCGGCCGTCGAGAGCGGTCGGGTGATCTTCTCGCAGACCCGGCCCGTCGAAGCTTCGTCGACCGAGATCCGCCGACGGATCCGCTCGAAATAAGGCGATGTCGAGTCGTGGCTCGACCCGAAAGTGCTACGATTGATCCGCAAGTACCGACTGTATTCATGACAGCAGCGCCGGCCACAGAAGAATCCATCCAGGACCTGGTCCGATCTGCTGTGGGCGCTGCCCAGGACCTGAAAGCCGAGGATCTGAAGGTTCTCGATCTTTCGACGGTTTCGGACTTCACCGACTACTTTCTGATCTGCAGCGGCACCAGCGGTCGGCAGATCGACGCGATCGCCACCCAGGTCGGGGACCGGCTGCGAGACCTCGGCGCGCGGCCCCTCCATCGCGAGGGAGGCCAGCGTGACAACTGGGTGCTGCTCGACTTCGGTGATTTCGTGGTGCATGTCTTCGATCCTGAGCGGCGCGACTACTACCGCCTCGAGGACATCTGGTCGGATGCCGAAGACGTGACCGATCGCTTCGCGGCTGCCTGAGCGAAGAGACTCGTGGCGTTCGCCGAGTCCAGGGGGTGGCGCTGCGCGCAGACCGGGCGCCGGGCCCTGGTTCTCGTCGTGCTGTCGCTGGCGATCCCCTGTGCGGCAGCCGCCCAGCGAGGGCTCGAGGTCGTCGAACGGCTGACGGCGTCGGGACCGCGGGTCGCGGGGAGCGCCGCCCATGCCGAGGCGATCCGGTTTCTCGAAGCCTCCCTGAGGGAGGCCGGCTGGGAAGTCGAGGAACGCGATCCCGAGGCGTCGTCGAGCAACGTCGTGGGCTTCCGCCCGGGCCGCAGCCTGCGGGAGATCGTGATCGGCGCCCACTACGACACCGTCGTCGGCAGTCCCGGCGCGGTCGACAACGCCTCGGGCTGTGCCCTGCTGCTGGAGTTCGCGCGCGAGATCTCCTCGACGCCGCTCGAACACGGTATCCGGCTGGTCTTCTTCGATCGCGAGGAGACCGATCTCGGCGGCAGCCGAGATTTCGTGAATGCGCTCGACGAACGTCGGCGCGAGGCCGTGCTGGCGGTGGTGAACTTCGACATGGTTGGCTACGCCGAGGGGGCTCCCCTGATCCTGCCGTTGCCGGTTCGCGAGGGCGCTCGTGCCGGCACTCCGACTCCCGCCTGGCTGGTGCATGCCGTGGGTCGCGCGGGGGAGGCCGTTGGTTTCGAACCGGGGTTCGGAGCGCGGCGGATGCCGTTGGCGGCCCAATGGGCCGTCCGCTCGCTGCGGCTCGGTTACGCCGGGGACAGCGAACCGTTCCTCGCCGCCGGTGTTCCCGCCGTCCTGCTCTCCGATCTCTCCCTGCTGCGGCCGTTCGATCAGCACCACCTGCCAGGCGACACGATCGAGGGATTGGACGCGGGTCGGCTCGAAGCCTGGGGCGAGTTGCTGGCGGCAACGGTGCTGCGGCTCGATCGGCTGGCGGGACGTCCGCGGTGGGAGAACGAGTACCTCGTCGTCGGCAGGGTGCTGGTGCGTCGCGATCTCCTGTGGATCGGGTTCCTCATCTGGATCGTGCTGGTGGTGCGCCTGCGGCCGGGCAGCTGGCGCGATGCCGACGCCGGCCAGCGCAAGGCCATGGGACGGGCCTACTTCCCGGGCTTCGTCTTTCGTATCCTCTTCCTCTGGGTCGCCATGTGGATCCCCAGTCTCGGAGTCCTGCTCGTCTATCCGCTCGGGCTCCTGGGCCTGTTGCGTCCGAGGACCCCGGCGGGAGTGAGGCTGCTGCGGGGGCTGGCGCTGGTTCCCTGGGCGTTCTGGCTGGTGTCGTGTCTGCTGCTGGTGCGCACCGGGGCGGTGATCGGCTGGGCGCTGCCCCTGGCACCGACGCTGCTCCTGGTCACCACGCTGGCGGCGTTCATGGCCCAGACCCAGGCCGTGCCTCGCGCCGCCCATGGCTCGCGATGAGCGTCCGAACGTGATCGTTTTCACAGCGTCGGCGTGCGGGCAGTGGTAGATTTCTGCACGATCCCGAGATTCCACACATGCTGACCGGTCAGAACACCGAGGTTCATCACGACGGTCTGAGCTTTCACGTTCAGACCGAAGACAAGGGCTGGGCCAATCCCTACGTGGAGAGCCTCGTCTATCTCGGCGGGCAGGTGCTCGACTCGAGGCGAACCGCCTACGCGGATCTGCAGGACCGGCCCGACGCCCAGCAGGCGCTCGCTGAGTTGATGGAGCGCCAGCACCAGTCGATGATCGACGCCGTTCTCGCCGGAGACCTGGCCGAGCAGGTCGCCGCACTTCGTTCCGCCGGCCCGGCGGCCTCGGCCGGCGTCGAGCACCAGTCCATCGACCTGTCGCAGCTCGACTGGGAATCTTCGAATCAGGGCCTGACGGTGACGGCGGTGGAGGAGACCGGGGCCGGCACGCCCGCAGCGGCGACAGCCGTGGCCTCGGCGCTTCCCGCAGGAGTCGGCGGCGAGACCCTCGATGAGGCGGTCCTCGGCTACCTGGTCGAGCGCCAGAAGGGCGAGACCCTGAGCCTCGGCCTGTCGAGCGACGTCGACCTGCACGGCGGACGCGACGCCGAACTCTCCCTGACCGCCGCGTCGAAACCCGCCGGCGTCGCCGTCGAATGCGACATCGAGGTCAAGGTCGTGTTCTCGACCCAGCCGCCGAAGAGTCCTGACCCGATCGAGGACCGACGCCAGCGGCGCGGCCCGCATCGCCGTCCAGATTCCGTCGATCGACAAGGGCTCCGCCGCGCTGATCATCACCGGTCGCAGCAAGGTCGGCAGCGCGCAGCTGAAGTACCTCCTCTGAAGCCCTCGAATCGCTCCTCGAACGGCTTGAAGTCCGCCTCACCCGCGCGTATACTGTCCTGCCGTTGTTAGCGGGCCGCTAGCTCAATTGGCAGAGCAACAGACTCTTAATCTGTGGGTTCGGGGTTCGATTCCCTGGCGGCTCACCAACACCTCTCTTTGTTGTCTTTTCCCGCCTCCAGGAAGCGCCGGTTTCGCCTCCCAGAGGCACCCTCGAAGCGAAAGTGGCGGAACTGGTAGACGCGCTAGATTTAGGATCTAGTTCCCTATGGGATTGGGGGTTCGAGTCCCCCCTTTCGCACCATCACCGGCCTCCCGATCCCCACTCCCCCTCAGTTCTGACGTAGGAAGCCGTTGCGCCATGAGTGTCGTCAATTCCATCGAAACCGTCGGACCCTGGCGGAAGAAGCTCGAGATCGAAGTTCCCGCCGAGGAGGTCACCACCGAGACCTCGCAGGTGGTGCGGGCCATCGGCCGCAATGCCCGTCTGCCCGGATTCCGCAAGGGCAAGGTGCCGCCGCAGGTCGTGCGCCGCCATTTCAAGGAGGACATCGAGCGCGAAGTCCTCGAGCGGCTGGTTCCGAAAGCCTGGCAGCAGGCCCAGGAGGCCGAGTCCCTCAAGCCGATCGTGCAGCCGAAGGTCGGCCAGATGAACCTCGAAGAGGGGAAGCCGCTGGTGTTCGAAGCCACGGTCGAGGTCCAGCCGGAGTTCGAACTGGGTTCGCTGGTCGATTTCGAGCTTCCGATGGAAGAGACCGAGGCCAGCGAGTCGGAGATCGACGCCGCGCTCGACCGCCTGCGCACCCAGATCGCGCCATGGGTCATGGTAGAGCGGCCGGCTGCGGTCGGCGACCGTGTCAAGGGTACGGTCTACGAGGTCACCGACGCCGACGAGGGAACGCCCGTTCCCCAGCCGATCGAGATCGAGGTCGGGGACGAGAATGTCTGGGAAGAACTGTCGCTGGCCCTGACCGGGATCGAGGCCGGCCGTGAAGTCGACTTCAGCCGCGAGGAGCCGGCGCCCGCAGGGCCGGAGGACGCCGCGCCGATCACGCGCAGCTTCCACTTCGCCGCCAATGAGGTCCTCGAGCGTCAGCTGCCGGAGGTCGACGACGAACTGGCGAAGAACCTCGGCAACTACGAGAACCTCGAGGGGCTGCGTTCGGACATCGGGCATCGACTGACCCACGAGAAGATCCACCGCCTCAACCAGCAGCGCGAGAAGGCGCTTCTCGACCAGCTCTGCGAGCGCCATCCGCTCGAGCTGCCCGAGTGGGTGGTCGAGCAGGAAACGCGGGACATCATGGGCGAATACGCCCAGAATCTGGCATCGCAGGGCGTCGATCCCCAGAAGGCCCAGATCGACTGGAACGCCATCGCCGGGGAGGTCAAGCCGCAGGCGGAGAAGCGGGTCCACACGCGCCTCATTCTCGACGCCATCGCCGAGGGCGAGTCGATCGAGGTCGAGGCCGACGCCATCGAGGAGCGCCTGGCGATCATCGCCCGCTCGCAGGGCAAGAGCACCTCGCAGATGCGACGGGCCTTCATCGACGACGGCAGGATGGTGGCGCTCGAGGAGCAGCTCCTGCGTGAGAACGTGATCACGATGCTGATGGGAGAGCCGATCACCCACGATCACGGCCACGATCACGGCCACGATCACGACCACGATCACGACCACGATCACGACCACGACCACGATCACGCCCACGGCGAGGATGGAGACGGTGCGGACTCCGCTTCCGACGACGCCGAGACGGGTGACGACGAATCCACGCAACCCGAAGCTGAACGATCCGGCGACTGACCGGCCGACTGGAAAGAGGAGAAGACGATGCTAGTGCCGATGGTGGTGGAACAGACCAACCGTGGGGAGCGGGCCTACGACATCTATTCGCGGCTGCTCAAGGACAACATCATCTTCGTGGGTCGGCCGATCGACGACGATCTCGCCAACCTGATCATCGCCCAGATGCTGTTTCTCGAGGTCGAGAACCCCGAGAAGGACATCTCGCTCTACATCAACTCGCCCGGCGGTTCGATCACCGCCGGCTTCGCGATCTACGACACCATGCAGCACGTCAAGCCCGACGTCGCGACGCTCTGTGTCGGCCAGGCGGCCTCGTTCGGTGCCGTGCTGCTCGCCGGCGGGGCGCCCGGCAAGCGCGCCTGCCTGCCGAATGCGCGGGTGCTGATCCACCAGCCCTGGGTTTCGGGCCTCGGCGGCCAGCAGACCGACATCGACATCCAGGCCCAGGACCTGTTGCGGATGCGCAATCGCCTCGATGAGATCCTCGCCCAGCACACCGGCAAGACGGCCGAGGAGATCCACCACGACAGCGAGCGCGATCGCATCATGTCGGCGCAGCAGGCGGTGGAGTACGGCCTGGTCGACCGGGTCATGGACCGACGCGCCGAAGAACAGGCCTAGAGCGCCGCCCGACACGGCTTCGGCAGTGGGAATTCGGCCCCGAATGGGCCTTGTTACAGCTGTCGAAGGTTGACACCGCGAGGCGGCGGGGCCTAGCATCTGGCCGGCCCTCAACGAAGAAGACGGAGGACGAGATGGCGAAGAAAGACAGTGGCGACGAAGCCCTCCGCTGCTCGTTCTGCAACAAGGGACAGCGTGAGGTCAAGAAGCTCATCGCGGGTCCGACGGTCTTCATCTGCGACGAATGCGTCGACATCTGCCTCGACATCATTGCCGAGGATCGGCTGCAGGAGCAGCAGCGCGACGCCAGCCTGCCCAAGCCGCAGGAGATCAAGGAACTCCTCGACGACTACGTGATCGGGCAGGAGCGAGCCAAAAAGAAGCTCGCCGTCGCGGTCTACAACCACTATCGGCGCATCGACTGGCTCGACAAGGCGCGCGGCGACGTCGAACTGCAGAAGTCGAACATCATGCTGATCGGTCCCACCGGGACCGGCAAGACGCTGCTCGCCCAGACCCTGGCCCGTCTGCTGTCGGTGCCGTTCACGATCGCCGATGCCACCACGCTCACCGAAGCCGGCTACGTCGGTGAAGACGTCGAGAACATCATCCTCAAGCTCTACCAGGCGTCGGGCAACGACAAGGAAAAGACCGAGCGCGGCATCGTCTACATCGACGAGGTCGACAAGATCTGCCGCAAGGGCGACAACCCGTCGATCACCCGCGACGTCTCGGGAGAGGGTGTCCAGCAGGCGCTGCTGAAGATCCTCGAGGGGACCCAGTGCAACGTGCCCCCGCAGGGCGGCCGCAAGCACCCCCACCAGGAGTTCCTGCAGATCGACACGACCAACATCCTGTTCATCTGCGGCGGCGCCTTCGTCGGCCTCGAAGAGCAGATCGAGCGGCGTCTGAACAAGAAGATCATGGGCTTCGGCGCCGACACCCGCGAAGAGGGCCAGGAGCGCAACGCCGAACTGCTCGCCAAGACCATGCCCGAGGACCTGATCAAGTACGGGCTGATTCCGGAGTTCGTCGGCCGTCTGCCGGTCGTCGCGACCCTCGAGCAGCTCGACCAGGAGGCCCTGGTCCGCATTCTCCAGGAGCCCAAGAACAGCCTGGTGCGTCAGTACACCACCATGTTCGAGATGGAGGACGTCAAGCTGCGTTTCACCGACGAGGCCCTGGTGGCGATCGCCCGCGACGCCATCGAGCGCAAGGTCGGCGCCCGCGGTCTGCGGATCATCCTCGAAGAGCTGATGCTCGACCTGATGTACCGGATCCCCTCCCAGGGCGACCTGCAAGAATGCGTCATCACCGAAGAGGTGGTGATCAACCGTACCCATCCGCTCACCTCGTTCAAGAAGGCCGGCTGAGGTCGATCGAACGAGGCGGGTCGACCGCCAATTGACCAGGAGAGCCTGAACCTCGATGTCGAGCTACGTGGAAACCGAAACACTGACGCTGCCCGTCGTGCCGCTGCGCGACATGGTGGTCTTCCCCCACATGATGGCGCCCTTCATCATCGGCCGGGAGGGATCGGTTCTCGCGCTGGAGAAGACTCTCGCCACCGACGATCGCAGGATCTTCCTGGTCACCCAGCGCGACCCCAAGGTCGACGACCCGGGTCGCGAAGACCTCTACGACACGGGCACCGTGGCTCGCGTGGTCCAGAACCTCAAGCTGCCGAACGGCAACGTCAAGGTGATGGTCGAGGGCGAGCGTCGCGGTCGCCTCGCCGACCTGGTCGACGAGGACGGCGCCTTCACCGCCGACATCGAGACCTTCGAGGTCAACTACCCGGTCGGTGAGAAGGTCCAGACCTACATGAACAAGGTGCTGGCGTCGTTCGAGCAGTACGCCAAGCAGTCCCATCAGCTCGCCTTCGAGAACCTGATGGCGAGCCTCAAGGTCGAGGACCCCGACCACTTCTCCGACGTTCTGGCGGCCCACGTGATGGTGTCGACGCCCGAGAAGCAGTCGCTTCTCGAGTTGATCAACCCCTACGAGCGTCTGCAGCGTCTGCAGGACCTGATCGACATGGAGGTCGAGAAGGTCAACATCGACAAGCGCATCAATGTGCAGGTCAAGAAGCAGATGGAGAAGGCCCAGAAGGAGTACTACCTCAACGAGAAGGTCAAGGCCATCCACGAGGAACTGGGGCGCAAGGACGACCGCAGCGACGAACTCGCCGAACTGCGTGAGGCGGTCGAGAAGGCCGGCCTTCCGAAGGCGGTGAAGGAAAAGGCCGAGCAGGAGATCAAGCGCCTCGAAGCCATGCCGCCGGTGTCCGCCGAGGCGACCGTGTCGCGCAACTACGTCGACTGGCTGGTGTCGGTGCCGTGGAAGAAGAAGAGTCGCGAGATGCGCGATCTCGACAAGGCCTCCGCCATCCTCGACGCCGACCACTACGGTCTCGAGAAGCCGAAGGAGCGCATTCTCGAGTTCCTCGCGGTCCGCCAGCTGACGCGCAAGAACCAGAACTCGATCATCTGCTTCGCCGGCCCTCCGGGCGTCGGCAAGTCGTCGCTCGCCAAGTCGATCGCCAGGGCCACCGGCCGCAAGTTCGTGCGGCTGTCGCTGGGTGGACTGCGCGACGAGGCCGAGATCCGAGGCCACCGCCGCACCTACATCGGCGCCTTCCCGGGCCAGATCATCCAGATGATGAAGCGGGCCGGCACGATGAATCCGGTCTTCCTGCTCGACGAAGTCGACAAGATGTCGATGGACTTCCGCGGCGATCCGTCGGCGGCCCTGCTCGAGGTCCTGGACCCCGAACAGAACGATGCCTTCCTCGACCACTACCTCGACGTCGAGTACGACCTCTCGAAGGTCATGTTCATCGCCACCGCCAATGTCCTGCACACGATTCCGCCGGCGCTGCGCGACCGCATGGAGGTGATCCAGCTCTCGGGCTACACCGCCAACGAGAAGCAGGCGATCGCCACCGACTACCTGGTCGCACGCCAGCTCGAGGTCCACGGTCTCAACGGCAAGAAGATCCGCTTCCAGGAAGAGGGCCTCAAGACCCTGATCAACAGCTACACCCGCGAAGCCGGAGTGCGCAACCTCGAGAGAGTGATCGGCAGCGTCTGCCGCAAGGTGGCGCGTCGGGTGGTGACCGAGGGCAAGGGCTACGAAATCGACATCGACCCCGCGGTGGTGGCCGATTTGCTCGGCAAGCCCACCTATCGGCCGCGAGCCAAGCTGCAGGAGGCCGAGGTCGGCGTCGCCACCGGACTGGCCTGGACCGAGGTCGGCGGTGAACTGCTCGAAACCGAAGTCAGCCTGATGAAGGGCAAGGGCAAGCTGACCCTGACCGGCAAGCTCGGCGAGGTCATGCAGGAGTCGGCCCAGGCGGCCCTTTCCTACCTGCGCAGCCGGGCCGGAATCCTCGGCCTCGAGCCCGACTTCCACGAGCACCTCGATATCCACGTCCACGTGCCCGAAGGCGCCATTCCCAAGGATGGTCCCTCGGCCGGCATCACCATGGCGGTCACCCTGATCTCGGCCCTGCTCGATTCACCGGTCCGCAAGGACCTCGCCATGACCGGCGAGATCACCCTGCGCGGCAAGGTCCTCCCTGTCGGCGGGGTCAAGGAGAAGGTGCTCGCCGCGTTCCGCGCCGGGATCAACCAGGTCATCCTTCCGAAAGAGAACGAGAAGGACCTCGACGAGATCCCCCAGGAGGTTCGCGACGATTTGACCTTCTACCTGGTAGAATCGATGGACGAGGTTCTCAAGATCGCGTTGGATGTCGACGAGGCCGCCCCCGGTCTCCAGTCCGAAGCCATCGAGGAATCCTCGCCCGAGTCCACCTCGGACTCAGAGTCCCTGACCCACTAGTCCAGTTTCCTCCGAACCTTCAGGGGTCGCGCCGCCTTCCGGGGCAGCGTGGGATCCGCCGGGTTCGACCCCCTTCCTCATCGAGTCGGCTCCCGCCGACTTTCCGACTCGGCTCCCGCCGAGTGACTGACAGCAGCCGCAGGTTCGAAAATCGTGAAAGTCCACAACGCTGAGTTCATCAAGTCGGCCGTCGATCGCGACGGCCTGCTCGGCGACGGTCGCCCCGAAGTGGCCTTCGTCGGTCGCTCGAACGTGGGCAAGTCGAGCCTGCTGAACCGGCTCCTGCAGCGCAAGAAACTGGCGCGCACGAGTTCGACGCCGGGGCGGACGCGAGCGGTCAACTACTTCCTGCTCGACGGAGAACGCTACTTCGTCGACCTGCCCGGCTACGGCTGGGCGCGGGCGGGTCGCGAGGATCGTGAGAGCTGGGCGCGACTGGTCGAGAGCTACTTCGATGTCGCCCTGCCGGCTGCCCGCATCGTGCTGCTGATCGACGGCAAGGTCGGCGCCACCACCCTCGACGTCCAGGCGTGGGAATGGCTGCAGACGCTGGCGGCCGACACCGTCGTGGTCGCCACCAAGATCGACAAGGTGAACCGATCGCAGAGACACAAGGCCCTCAAGGCCATCCGCGAGTCGCTCCAGATCACCGCCGGCGAGATCGTCGCGGTGTCGGCGAAGAGTGGGGAGGGGATCACCGACCTCTGGAGCCGCATCCTGGCGCCGGCGAAGGTTCACGAAGACAAGGCCCAGATTCCCGCAGGGGAGCCGCTCCCCGCAGGGGAGCCGGAGCCTTTCGAAGACAAGCCAGTCCCCGCGCACGTCACCGACGAAGAGTGAGACAACCATGACCGAAGCACCCACGAAAACGCACGACGAGACCCTCGAGGCGACCGACGATCGCGAGCCGCTGGACATCCGCGCGCTCAAGGAAATGAGCATCGCCAACCTCTCCAAGGTGGCGGCCGATCTCGGAGTGACCGGCGCGACCGGCGTCCGCAAGCAGGAGCTGATCTTCCAGATCCTGCAGGCGCAGACCGAAAAGAGCGGCCTGATCTTCGCCGAGGGAGTGCTCGAATGCCTGCCCGACGGGTTCGGTTTCCTGCGTGCGCCGGAGTACAACTACCTGCCCGGCCCCGACGACATCTACGTCAGCCCGAGCCAGATCCGCCGCTTCGATCTGCGCACCGGCGACACCGTGTCCGGTCAGGTGCGCAAGCCGAAAGAAGGCGAGCGCTACTTCGCCCTGATCAAGGTCGAGGCGGTCAACTTCGAGCATCCCGAAGTCGTCCGCAGCAAGATCTTCTTCGACAACCTGACGCCGCTCTATCCGCTCGAGCGACTGCAGCCTCGAGGTCGCGGGCGACATGTCGTCGCGGGTGATGGACCTGACGACGCCGATGGGCAAGGGCCAGCGTGCCCTGATCGTGGCGCCGCCGCGCACCGGCAAGACCATGCTGCTGCAGAACATCGCCCAGTCGATCGCCATCAATCACCCCGAGTGCGTACTTGATCGTGCTGCTGATCGACGAGCGCCCCGAGGAAGTCACCGACATGCAGCGTTCGGTGAAGGGCGAGGTCATCTCCTCGACCTTCGACGAGCCGGCGACACGCCACGTGCAGGTCGCCGAGATGGTGATCGAGAAGGCCAAGCGGCTGGTCGAGCACAAGAAGGACGTGGTGATCCTGCTCGACTCGATCACCCGCCTGGCGCGCGCCTACAACACCGTCCAGCCACCCTCCGGCAAGGTGCTTTCCGGCGGTCTCGACGCCAACGCCCTGCACCGCCCGAAGCGCTTCTTCGGCGCCGCTCGCAACATCGAGGACGGCGGATCCCTGACGATCATCGCCACCGCCCTGGTCGACACCGGCAGCCGCATGGACGACGTGATCTTCGAGGAGTTCAAGGGCACCGGCAACTGCGAGATCCATCTCGACCGCAAACTGGTCGACAAGCGGGTCTTCCCGGCGATCGACATCAACAAGTCGGGAACCCGCAAGGAAAGAGCTGCTCATGGACTCCGACGAACTGCGCCGGGTCTGGGTTCTTCGCAAGGTGCTCAACCCGCTTGTCTACGGTCGAGTCGATGGAGCTGCTGGTCGACAAGCTCGCGAAGTCCGAGTCGAATCAGGACTTCCTGAGCGCGATGTCGAAGTAGCCTCCTGCGGCGCTCGTGGCGAGAGGAATCATGACCCTGCGGGTGGGCATCGTCGACTTCCTGAACTCGAGGCCGTTGGCCTGGGGCTTCCTGCGCGGCGACCTCTCGGATCAGGCGGAGGTCTCGTACCACCCACCGGCGGTGGTCGCCGACCGCATGCAGGCGGGGCAGTTGGATGTCGGTCTGCTGCCGTCGATCGAGTTGCTGCGCATCGCGGGCTCCTCCCTGGTCCCGGGTCCGTGTGTGGCGGCCACCCAGGAGGTTCGCAGCGTCCTGCTGGTGTTGCGCCGACCGATCGAGGACGTCCGGCGCCTGACCCTCGACAGCAACAGCCGCACGTCGGTGGCGCTGGTGCAGATCCTGTTGCGCGACCTGTGGGGAGTGCGACCGGATCTGGTGGTCCGGCCGCCGACCCTGGCGGGCGTCGAACCGGGCTTCGACGGCGCCCTGCTGATCGGCGATCCGGCGCTGCAGATCGATCGCGAGGCCTATCGAATCGTCGACCTGGCGGCGGCCTGGCGTCAACTCACCGGTCATCCCTTCGTTTTCGCTGCCTGGGCGACCCGTTCCGGAGTCTTCCCCGAGGAGGTGGCGCCGCTGCTGCGCCGCAGTCTCGCGATCGGGCTGGAGGACATGAACTCGATCGTCCAGAGGGCGGTCCTCGACCTCGGCCTGCCGGCAGCCACGCTGCGCGAGTACCTGACGCACAACCTCCATTTCGAGATGGGCCCCGACGAACGGCGCGGCCTCGAGGACTTCTGGCAGCGCTCGATCGCGGCCGGCATCCCCGAGCAGCGCCCGGGCGTCGACGGCGTCCTGCCTACCTGGCCCAAGCCGAATTGCAGCCGCACCGCAGCAAGTATTGGCTCAACACCAAGGAGAAAGATCCCGAGGTCTTTCAACAACAAGTCGAGACGGTTTGCCAAACCTACTTGGAAGCCCCGGCCCTGTATTTCCAGAAGAATACGCACACGGTTTCTCCGTGGACGAGATGCCCGGCGTTCAGGCTCTTGAACGGATCGCCGAGACGATCCCGATGCGGCCCGGCCAACCGACGCGGATCGAGTTTGAATATAAGCGACATGGGACGTTATGTCTGACCGGCAATTGGGATGTGGTGCTGGGCCAGATGATCGCGCCGACGATTGGCATGACACGCACCGAAGAAGACTTTGCTTGGCACATTCACAACACGATCGAGATCGACCCGGCGTCGGGTTGGATATTCATCGTCGATAATTTGAATACCCATTGCAGCGAAAGCCTGGTTCGCTATGTGTGGCCCGACGGGAAGGATCGACCAGAGCGAGTTGGGCAAGAAAGGGAAACGCCGCTGCTGCATGCGACGTCGGCGCTCCTTCAGCTTCGGGTCCCCTCCATCCGTTTCACCCGTCGCGGACCTCTTGCTTGGTCATCATCAGGTCCTTCTCGTGCTGCCAACTTCTGATAGGCGAAGTCGAGCAGCGCGAGGATCAGCAGAGCGACCGCCGCCTTCATCCCGAGGTAGAAGACTGCTTCCCGCGAGAAAGCGAGGCTTTGCGGCAGGTCGGTGAAGGTCGCGAAGAAACTCTGCTCGGCATCCGGATCGACCAGCTGACTGTAGCCATGGATCAGCACGAGACTGACGATCGACAGCTTCAGGATTCCGGAATAGGAATCGCATCAAGCCGCGCCTTCGACAGGATCCGCTGCAGACCTTGATCGGATTGAGCCGGTTCAGGATCCGGCGCGAGCGGTTTCACCGAGAAGGTGAACCCCAACCTGCAGAACACACCAGGGCCACGACCATCGCCACGATCCCCAGCGGCAAGATGCATGTCATTCACGAAGTCGCGCATTCGCGACAACAAGAACGCTGCGTGGTCGAAGTCGAGTCGCTCGGTGGACAGCGCCGTATACGAACGGATACAGACGCCAGCGAGCTGATCCAGGAGCAACCCGAACGAAAAGAACAGGACCAGGAAGGCTGCAAGCAATAGTAGCGCCGTGTTCAGGTCCTGACTCTTGGCGACGGTCCCCTGTTCGCGCGCTTCTTCGCGCTTGCGTGGGGTCGCCTGTTCGGACTTCTCCCCCGCGGAATTGTCATCAGCCATGCGTTATCCTCCTTCCCATTGCCCCAGCAACCTCTCGAGGTTCAGCTGGGTGTTGGCAAGGAAGGCCTGGAACAGATCTGCGACGAACGGCAGCACGACGATCAGAGCGATCAGTTCAAAGAGGATTCGCACCATGAATCCGATCATGAAGATGTTCATCTCGGGAACCGTACGCGCCAGAATTGCCATCGCGACCGTGACGAAGATCAAGGCCAGCATGATCGGTAGCGCCGACGTGACCCCCATCACCCACAGGTCGCTGCCCAGCCCTTGGCCACGAAGCTGCCCGTCTCGGCTCCAATCGGAAAGGAGCCGATGGGTGCCGCGGCAAAGGACTCGGAGATGCTCATGACGACCAGGTGATGCCCACCGAGGAACTCACGAACGCGAGCAGCGCGAAAGTGAAGAAGAGCTGACTGAGCGCAGAGGACTGCGTCTCGCTGATCGGGTCGAAGATCTCGCCGATGCTCATGCCGATCTCCTGGCCGACCAGGTGACCTGTCAGCTGTGCCGCCCAGATCATCAGCGACGCGACCCAGCCGACCAGCCACCCAATCGAGAACTCTCCGGCGACAGCCAGGATCGACATCCAGGGGTGCTGCAGCTTGAGCAGCAGCGACGAGGCTGGGATGTGACTCCAGGCGATCGGGAACATCACGGCCGCAAGCATGAATGCGAACCAGACTCTCAAGGTCATCGGAAAAGACTGGTTTGAAAACAGGGGAGCCGCCATCACCAACCCGGTCATCCGGAAGAAGACGAGCAGGAAAGCGCCTGTCATCTCCAGCGTGGTGAAGGGTAGCTCGATCCCCATCGATTACCTTCCCAACCCTGCAAAGAGGAGGTCGATCGTCTCCCCTGTGTACTCGACCATCCAGGTCAGGAAGAGTGGCGCGAGCGCCATCATCGTGACGACCACGGCCAGGATCTTCGGAATGAATGACAACGTCTGCTCCTGGATCTGGGTGACCGCCTGCAGGAGACTCACGGCAAGTCCGACCACCAGACCGATCCCCAGAAGCGGGAGCGAGATTTTCAACACCACCAGCAGCGCGCCCCGCAGGATGTCCACGGCGGTGTCGAGGTGACTCGATTTCCATCGGCTACCCCTCCATTCGCTGGGTAGAAACTCGTGACCAGCTGTTCAACGATCTTTCCCCAGCCGTCCACCAACACGAACACGAGTATCTTGAACGGTAGTGAGATCAGAACGGGCGGCAGCACCAGCATCCCCATCGAGATCAGCGACGACGCCACCACGAGATCGATCACCAGGAATGGCAGATAGATCAGAAAGCCCATCTCGAAGGCTCGCTTCATCTCGCTCAACAAGAATGCTGGGATCACCGTGAAGACCGGTAGCGTCTCGACATCGACATCGTCAATCTGGCGCTCGCTGGGACCATCGCCGGTCAGCAGCTCCGGATTCGAGATGTTGACCAGCAAGACCAGATCGCGTTTGTCGGTGTAGCGCAGCATGAAGTCCTTCGTGATCCATGTTGCGCGTCGCCAGGCCTCGCCGTCACTGATCTCCTCCGCGATGTAGGGATCGAACGCCTCCGTCTTGATCTGCTCCCAGGTCGGCGCCATCACCATGAACGTGAGGATCAATGACAGTCCGACGATCACCTGGTTGGGGGGAACTTCCTGGGTGCTGAGTGCACGGCGCACGAACCCAAGCACGATGACGATCCGCGGGAAGGCGGTCGTCAGCAGCAAGATCGACGGCGCCAAGCTCAACACGGTCAACCAGGCCAGGAGGCGCAGCGTTACCGTCAGGTTCTCGGGATCGAGCGAACCAACACGATCGAGGATACTTGCCTCGTCCTGGCCGAATACCGGAGACCCGAGCAACAGGAGGAGCGGTAGCAGCAGCGCGACCCGACGTTTCATCGCGGCCCCCTCGTCGATGCGCCGCGCTTCCAGGACCCGATCAGGTCCTTGAGCTGGCGGATTTCGCGGCGGTACGGCGTCACGTCGACAGCCTTTTCCTCCGCTTCCATCTCCGCGGCGGCCGAAGCCAGATCAACCTGCTGGGACGACAGCTGTTCGTGGAACGCATCCCCGCGGGTCAGCTGGACGACATCCTTCGGGTCGGTGAACTCGGCGACAGGGTGGATCCCATCCGGGGACACCCCGACGATCAGAACGCGCTCGGCGACTCGCACCATGACCAGCTGGTGCTTCCCGGAGAGACCGGTACGGGCCACGACCTCCATGATCCGGGCCCCTCCGCCCAGCCGCGCAGTCCCGACCTGCAGCTTCTTCAAGCCGTAGATCGTGGCCACGGCCAGCGCCACGACGGCGACGAGCCACCCGAGCACCTTGAAGTACTCCATCACTGAGATTCCGGGAGTACCAGCGGTGACCGCCGTCTCCGGCGGTTCCTCGCCCTCCGCGACGGTGGGTGTCGCGCCATAGCGCTCGCCAACGGTACGGGCCCCCGCTGGGCGCCATTGGGCGGCAGCATCGGTGGTCGTTTCGGGCGATAGCCCCGTCGAATTCGTGGAAGCGGGGGTCGCTTGCGGAGGAGCCACGACGCCCCCCGGATCCCCCGCTGGCTGCGCCGACAGTGACACACCCAGCGTGCAGAGCACGCCAATGACGAGTAGTAGTGCGCGCAGCTGCCGGGTATGACGTTCCCACGGCCGACGACTGTGCGCTGAACAAGGCCAACTTCGGTGAGCGGTCCATCGCCCACACACGCGGAGCCCTTCGTACGAAGGCCCCGACGCTGTTCCCCTCTGCAAGATCCCCTCTCTTCCCTCTCGGTCGGCTACTCCTTCAGCACGTCCGCTGGGTTGAATATCTCCGTGATGCGGATGCAGAAGTTCTCGTTGAGAACCAGCACCTCACCACGGGCAATCACCCTTTCGTTCACGTAGATATCCAGTGGATCGCCGGCAAGCCTTTCGAGCTCGACGACGGACCCCTGACCGAGGCGTAGAATGTCCTTCAAGTACATGTGACCCCGCCCCAGCTCGACCTTGACGTGCATGTGCACGTCACGGAGCAGGTTCAGGTTCTCCTGTACCGGAGTGGCATCGGCGTTCCCCGGAAGGCCAATTCCGTAATCGCGTGCGAGCCCGCCACCGTTCGCCCCCAGGACTGTATCCTCGAAGATCCGCTCGTAGCCGACGACCGCCCCTTGCAGGAGGTCGTCGATCACTTGCTGGTTCACCTCGATCTTCGCGGCACCAATCCCGAGTTCCTGTCGGATCTGGGCCTCGTCTTCGTTGTTCAATTCCATGGGCTCACCGCTGTCGATGGTCTCGCTGTCCGACGCATCGGCCGCGACGTCGCCGCCCACCGGGTCGGCTTCATCGACGTCGCCCCCGCTTGCGACAGGGGGCTCGTCGGCCGCCAACGCGGCGGCCACCTCCGCGGCTTCTTCTTCCGCGACAGCTTCATCGGCTGCTGCGGACGGAGCTTCGGTCGCTTCCGACTCAGAGACCGCCGACTCGGCGACTTCCGACTCTTCCGGGGCGAGATGCCTGATCAGGCGCTGCTTCAGAATCTGGGCCGGAGGCTTCGCTGGCTGCGGCGTCTTTCATCTCAGTGTCGTCCTGGCTGCTGTTACTCTCAGCGTTCTTCTTATCAGCGCCTGTCTCATCAGCGCCTGTCTCATCAGCGCCTGTCTCATCTGGAGCGTTCGTCTCTTCTGGCAACACGACGGGTCCTGTCTAATAGCGGCTGAAGTTCACGTCTTTGACGTAGACCTTCGTCAGCTTCCCTCGCAGCTGTGGCAAGCGATCGAGCATGTGCTCTTCGATCTCGTCCTGCAGCCGTAGTTGCACCTCGAGCGTCTTCAGCTTCATGATTCCCTCACCCAGCAGGAAGATCCGCACCTCTTCGCCGAGTGCATCCTTGACCAGCTCGAGGGCGTTCTTGTCGATAGAAGCGGCAGCCATGATCTCGTCGTAGGTCTCGCGGGTCACCTGCACAGCAATCTCGACCCCGACGCGTCGATCTGCCTTCGGGTTGGCCAGGTTGTCCTCGGTGATCGAGATCTTGCCCAGATCGATGCGACCGTCCTGGGTCAGGTCCTTCGGGAAGTCATAGGTGGGCTGCGGCGCGCCAGCCCCCTCCATCTGCTGCGATGCCGCGTCACCGGGCTGCCCCCCTGCCGCATCGGCGTGAGTTTCGGGAGACCGGAAGATGGCAAAGAACGCCAACAGGACGACAGCTTCGACGACAACAATGCCGGCGACGATGATGAGTCCCTTCTTGCGCTTCAAACCACCACCGCGACGATCGGTCGGGGCGCGTTCTTGTTCTTCCTCGACAACCTGCTCGGCTTCGAGATTGATCTCTGGCATTACAGTTCTCCTACTTGCCGCGCACCCGGTACGGGGTCACGATGATATCGACGCGGTCGAGGCGTTGGCGCTCGGCGGCATCGAATGGGTCCACGTCAGGCATTGCGTCCTTGTCCCCGCGGGAACAGATTTCGATGCGTTCGGGGGCGATGCTCTTCTCTACATCTTCCCCCTGGTCGGTGAGGATCGCCGTGACCGCCTTGGCCCGGCGATAGCCGAGGTCTTGGTGGTCAGCGAATTCGCTGTTCTTGGGAAGAGGTAGAGGGCTGGTGTGCCCGATCACACGGATCAGGTTCGGATAGCCGTGCAATCGCCCACGGATCTCCATCAGGACCTTACGCCCCTTCTCCTTGACCGCCGCTGATCCTGGATCGAACAGACAACGCCCGTCGATCTGAAGCAGCAGGTTGTCATCAACCACCGTCAGCGCCACGTCTTCGCCGAGCGGGTTCTCGACCACGTCTTTCGAGTAACCCTGGTTCCCCTCGCTGCGGTCGGGGAGTTCACGCGTGACCTGTGACAGGAAGTTCTGAATCGAATCGAAGTTCTCCAGGTGGGAGCCCGCCCCGGCGACTCGATCTCGAAGTAGTTCGAGAATGACTTCACCAGCTCGAAGATCTTCTTCTCCTTGATCTCCGACATGGAGAAGAGGAGCACGAAGAACGTCAGGAGCAGCGACATCAGGTCACCGAACGTCACCATCCACTCCGGCGCCCCCAACAAAACTGGGGCCTCGCTCTTCTGCTTCTTCTTGCGTCCCACTAGCTCGCCTCCCTCTCACCGGGGGGAGGTAGATCGACAGCTTCTGCTCGACGACTTTCGGGTTGTCCCCCGACTGGATCGAGATCACCCCTTCGCGGATCACGGTCATGCGAAGGATCTCGTCGGCGTTCCGCTTCTCCAGCTTGTCGGCAAACGGCAGCGCGATCATGTTAGCGAGTAGCGCACCATAGAGCGTTGTCAGGAGCGCGATTGCCATGTTCGGCGCGATCTTGCTGGGGTCGTCGAGGTTCTGGAGCATCAGAATCAGACCGACCAGCGTCCCGATCATTCCGAAGGCAGGCGCGTACTTTCCGAGAAGGTCGAGCATCTTCTTGCCCTCACCGTGACGCGCCCCAAGGCTGTCCATCTCGGTGCTCATCGTGTCGTCGATGATTTCCGGATCATTTCCGTCGACGGCCAGCTGGATGCCACGGACCAGGAAGGGGTCGTCGATCTCGTCGATCACGCCCTCGAGCGCAAGGATGCCGTCTCGGCGGGCGATCTCGCCGTACTTGACCATTACCTTGACGAGAGCGAGCAGCGACTCCGACTTGCCGAAGAACGCATTCTTGACCACCTTTGGGAAGCTGGTGACGTTCTTCAGCGGAAGGCTGACCAGCACTGCCGCAAAACCACCGCCGATCACGATCATCATCGATGGGTAGTCGATGAACTGCGAGATCCCACCCCCCATGGCGGCGAGGATCAGCGCGGTCCCGACGACGAGTCCCACGATCGTTGCGATGTCCATAGTTCCTCTACCTCACACCGAAGTCGTGTGCTCCAACGCGGATCACAACGTCCCTCTCCGGTTCACTTTCCGTGTCGTTTCTCAGTCCGCTATCCGCAGCCCTCAGTCGACCG
Source organism: Thermoanaerobaculia bacterium (assembly GCA_942492505.1). Classification (GTDB taxonomy): domain Bacteria; phylum Acidobacteriota; class Thermoanaerobaculia; order Multivoradales; family Multivoraceae; genus CALOFD01. The sequence goes on along the minus strand of CALOFD010000040.1, from coordinate 1,316 downwards.
CGAAGATCCGTATCTGCCGGGCGTAGTCGACGACTCGGACCACGATCTCGTCCGCACCCTCCTGAACCACGACACGATCGCCGTTGATCAGGGTGATCACGGTGTCGGGGGTCTGCTCCACGAACTTGATCAAGTCCGAGTTCACCAGAAACTCCCGACCGTTGAGACGAGTCAGCCGAATCACCGCTACGTTCCCTTCTCTATATCGTCACCCGCGGCGCCGCCTAAGGATCTGCTCGAATCGGAACATCACCTCTAGATCAAGTTCACAAGTTCCTGGAGCAGTTCGTCTGAGACGGTAATCGTCCGGGCGTTGGCCTGGTACGCTCTCTGTCCGATAACAAGATCCGTAAACTGCAGCGCCAGATCGACATTCGACTCTTCGAGTACTCCACTCTGGACCGTGCCCCGACCGAATGTTCCCGGAAGACCGACCTGCGGAATCCCTGAGTTCACGCCGCGGCGGAAGTAGTTCCCCCCCTCGGCGTCGAGGCCATTGGGGTTGGCGAAGTTCGCGAGCACGACCTGCCCCAGCGTCCGGGAAAGTCCGTTCGTGAAGACACCGGTGATGATGCCGTCGTTGCCAACCGAGAAGTCTCGCAGCACTCCAGCTTCGAAGCCGTCTTGCTGCTGCATCTGTACTTCGGACGGGCCGAACGGCGTTGCAAACTGTGTCATTCGCGAGAAGTCGAGTGCGTACATGAACGGGCTCTCGACACCACCACCGACACCGGGGGTCGCGTCGAGGTCGACGACGATCTGCTCGACGCTGTGCCCGGTCGTCACGTACTGCCCAGATCCGTTGAACAGGATCGTGCCGCTCTCGACCATCCGGTCCATGTCAGAGTCGTCGATGGACTCGGCGAAGTAGCGCCACGTGTTCGGACCGTTGGCACTGGAAGACTCGAAGACGAAGGTCAGCTCGACCTGACGTGGCGTACAAGCGAGTCGTACACGGTGGTCGTCAGCGTCGCGGACTCACCAGCGGCCTCGGCCAGCGCGTTGCGATCGAACAGGCCGATGCGCTCGTTGTCCGAGACCATCTCGATATCATCGATACCGTTCAGTGACCCGGCGTTGCTCGCAACCTCGATCGTACCGTTGGCCAGCTCGACGAACTCGAACGTGGTGCCGACGTCAGGATCCTGAGAGAGCGCCGAGTCGTAGGCGATGGTCGCCGTGTCCCCGGTCACATCCGAAACCCAGCCGCTGACGATCGCGCCGCCCGAGAGGTACTGAACCTCCTGCCCCGGGGAGAGCCCCTCCTCGAGGCTGAGGTTCGTGACCGTCATGTCCTGCGCAAAACGTACGTAGCC
>CALOFD010000039.1:0-13019 GCA_942492505.1 Thermoanaerobaculia bacterium | reverse complement strand
GGTGAGGAGAAGCAGGCAGAGGTACAGGTGGATCGAGCTGAGGCGGCGATTGGATTTCATGATCGCACTAGCCTATAGCAATCTCTCGAGAGGGAAGAAGGGCTCGGTTCCCTCGCGGCGCCACCACCACTGTGGGCGATTGACACCCGCGACCCAAGGCTCCTATGCTGCAGCGCACAAGATCGGGACGCGCCGCAGCCGGCCGATCCGACCGACGCCACGCCCCTGAATCGAACGAGGACCAGTACCGTGAGCTCAGCACCCAGGGTCCTGCTGGATCTCCAGAAGCGCTCCCTCGAACTCCAGAAAGGGGCCGTCGACAACGGCTTCCACGTCTTCGCCCGACTCGAGGACCAGACCCGCGAGATCGCCTTGAGGTGGCTGGAACAGATCCCCTACATGCCCCAGGAGCTGCGCGGCGTCGGGGATGCCTGGTGGCACGCGCACCTCAACTCGCGCCAGACCTGGAAGAGCGCGATCGACCGCAGTTTTCAGCTCGCCGACGAGTTCTGCGAACGTCTCGGAGAAGAGTAGTCCCCTCAGGCGAGGAAGAACGGCGTGTCCATACTGGAATCTCCGCGCTCCGGCTTGCACTTCGCTTGCCGCAGAAGTACGCTTTTGTTGCACCGCAGCAACGACTGAAGGAGGCGCCAACGTGAAGATCCGATTCGACATCGACTGCACGCCCAAGGAAGCCCGAGAACTGATGGGGCTTCCCGACCTCGAGCCGATGCAGCAGGAGGTTCTCGGCGAAGTCGAGGCCCTGGTCAAGAAGAACCTGTCGTTGATGGACGGCCAGACCCTGGTCCGAAACTGGTTCGCCGGCTGGGACAACCTGCAGGAAAGGTGGGCCTCCGCCCTCGACTTCTCGGGACAGCGCACGAGTCCGAAGGCCTCGCGCAAGGCTCCCTCGACGGACGAAGGCTGACGTTTGGCTGCCACCACCATCCGAAGCGGAGGGACCCAGGCGGTCCTGCGCGATCGCCTGCCGGCGCGGGTTCCGCTGTGGCGTGAGCCGTTCGCGGTGGTCGAGGCCGTCGGACTTCGTCTGTGGCCGGTCTACTGGGGAATCGGCGTCCCCCACGGCAAGGGCGATGCGGTCGTCCCCGTACCGGGTTTCATGGGAACCGACGACTACCTCTTCGAGATGCGCGGCTGGTTGAAGAGGATCGGCTACCGACCCTACCGATCCGAGATCGGCCAGAACGCCGACTGCCTCGACGCCCTCTCGGTTCGACTGATCGCGACCCTCGAAACCGCCAGGGAGGAAACCGGCCGGCCGGCCCACCTCGTGGGTCACAGCCTCGGCGGGATCCTCTCGCGCACGGTCGCCATCCTGCGACCCGATCTCGTCGCCTCGATCACGACCATGGGCTCGCCGGTGCGCGGAGTGCGATCGCACCCGACCGTCATGAAGATGGGAGATCGGGTCAAGGACCGAATCCAGAGCAGCGACCAGGCCGACCCGGAGTGTTTCGGCGGCGAGTGCCGCTGCGCTTTCGTCCAGGCAGCGAACTCCTCCTTCCCCGAACAGGTCCCCGAGATCGCCATCTACACCAAGACCGACGGCGTCGTCGAGTGGCGATACTCGCGCCACGCCGACCCGCGCCGGGACATCGAGGTCCAGGGCACCCACTGTGGCCTGGCCTTCAACCCGATGGCCTACTACCACCTGGCGCGCTTCCTGGCCCGCAATCCCAGCGAGCCCAGGGTCGCCGCCTGATGGGCGCTCGCTCCGAAACGTCCAGCAGCACGCTGCTGCGGGCGCGAGAGTCGCGCTGGCTGTACTTCGAGAAGGACAACGCCCCTCTCCACCTCGGGTTCGTAGTCCACTTCGACGAACCCCTGGGCCGAGACGAGTTGATCGCCCACGTCGCGGCCCGCATCGATCGCCTGCCGCACTCGACGCAACGAGCCTCGGCGCCGACCTTCAACGCGGCTGCGGCGAGTTGGGAGCCGGATCCCTCCTTCGATCTCCTGAATCACATCCATGCAACGGACCTCGGGAAATCGGCAACCCAGTCGGCGATGAAGAAGCGGGCCGGTGAGATCCTGTCGAAGGTACTCGATCGCAGGCATCCCCTCTGGGAACTCCACCTCCTCCAGGGTCGGACCGGCACGATGATGGTGGTGAAGGTTCATCGGGCGATTCTGGAGACCCCCCAACGCACCGGCGGGAAGGGCATTTCGGCCGCCGCCTGGCTGCAGACGCTGTTCGACGCGCGGCCTGAAGCGACGCCCGCGCGCTCGACGATCGAACCCGAGGTTCCTGCCGAGGTTCCCCGCAGGGAACTCGGTGAGGTCCTGGTCGGGCGATCGCTCGAGGCAATGGAAGCGTGGTCGCTGATGAGCATCAGCGCCCTCGACGTGGTTCACGAATGGCTCAGTGAACGGACCTTCACCGCCTGGGAGTCCCTGCTGACCACGATGCCGGATCTGGCGATTCCGATCCGTCCGCTGCCCTTCAACCGGCCAGGCCACGGATCGACCCGCATCGACTGGATCGAGTTCTCCCTCGCCGAGGCGCGAGCGGTCCGTCGGCAACTCTTCGGGACGATCGACGACCTGGCGCTGGCCCTGGTCGCCGGAGCCGTCGGCCGCTACACGCGCGAGCACGGACAGAGCGTCGACCGACGGACCCTGCGCATCCTGATGCAGGTGCCTCTCAGTCCGCGTGCGAGCACGACGCGACCTGCCATGTCGGCGGTCCCCCTCAACCTGCCACTCGACGTCGAAGACCCCGCAGAACGACTTCGAACCGTGCGCGAGATCACCCGCCTGCTCAAGGCCGCGCGCGTCGCCGACGTCGTCGACCGGACGTCGGCCCTGCTCTCGATCGTGCCTCCGACTCTGCAGGCTTCGGCAGGGAGCCTCTATTCCGGCGGCGGCCTTCCCGGCTTCCATCTACCCATGGCGACGAGCACGGGTCCCCAGATCCCGATGTACCTGGCCGGCCGCCGGGCGACGGCAATCGTCCCCTACATTCCCACGGCCTATCGCCTCGGAGCGACGATCGCCGTGTACAGCTACGACCAGCGACTCTTCCTCGGCCTGGCCGGCAGCAGCGAGACCTGTCCCGACTTCTCCAGCCTGGGCGAACACATCCGCGCCGAGTTCGACACCTTGAAGACCCGGCTGGGCATCGCGGACACGCCGGCGATCGAGCTGAGAAGGCGCGGCGGGCGGGGCGTCGAGGGACGCTCGCAGAAAGTCCGGGGATGAGCGAAGTCGTCGCCCACTACCCCCGCAACGTCAACCTCGACGGAACGCTGATCGAATTGAGCCCCTTGAGTTCGAACGATCTCGAGCCCATGGTCCAGTTCGCTCGCGCGCTACCCGAGAGCGATCGCCAGTTCCTGCGCATCGACATCACCGACCCGAAGGTCGTCCGGCGCTGGATCGAGAGCGTCGAAAGCGGTCTCCGCTTCACCGTCCTCGCCCGGCATGATTCCGAGATCGTCGGCTACGGCAGCCTCAACCGCAGGGAACTCGCCTGGATGAGACACCTGGGCGAAATCCGCGTGATCGTCGCCCCGGGCTACCGGCACCACGGTCTCGGAGGTGTGCTCACCCACGACATCTTCGCCGTGGCCAAGACCCTCGGGCTGGCCAAACTGGTCGCCCAGATGGCCAGGGAGCAACTCGGGGCCCGCCAACTCTTTCTCGACCTGGGTTTCTCGGCCGAAGCGCTGCTCACCGACTGGATCGTGGACTCGCACGGCGTGTCTCGCGACCTCGTCGTCATGTCCTACGACGTCAGCGGCCTGGGATCCTGAGGCGACCGGCGTCGACGCCGACCGGGCCGTCGAATCGGGGACGGCTAGCCGACGTGCTGGTCGAAGAGGATGACGTTGCCGTCCGGATCCTCGACCATGAAACTGGCCGGGCCACTGCCGTCCTCATCGACCTCGGCCTCGATCTCGATGCCCTGCTGCCTGAGCCGACGTTGGATCCGGCGGATGTCGGTGAAGTCGTCGAGCGCTTCCCCATCCGCGTTCCAGCCTGGATTGAAGGTCATCAGGTTGCCTTCGAACATCCCCTCGAAGAGACCGATCGTGGTGTCGCCGTTACGCAGGATCAGCCAGTTCTGTGCGGCCTCCCCATGCACGACCTCGAATCCGAGCGTTTCGTAGAAGTGTCGTGACGCCGCAAGGTCGCCGACGGCGAGGCTGAGTGAGAAGGCACCGAGGTCCATGGAATCCCCTTCGCGATCGATGTAGAGAGGTCCCCTCGACATTACAACGAGAGCTGCGCTCCTTCTACAACCCTCGGCCTCATGAGTCTCCTCCGCCGGCGCTTCCCTGCTCGCCGGTGTCGCATCGACCCACTCGGAGGGTCTCCGATCGACGCCCAACCGGCCGAGGGGCCATCCGGCCTTCAGGCTGCGACCTTGCGCGGCGGCCGAATGAAGAAGGCGACCAGGGCCGACACCAGGCCGAGACAGGCCAGCGCCAGGAACGCCGGCGTGTAGGTCCCGAGCCGGTCGAAACTCCATCCGGCCAGCCCCGGCATGGTGGCGGTGAAGACGGCACCGACGAAGAACCGGATGCCGGTCGTCGTGGCGAAGGCCCGGCGGCCGAAGAACATCGAGAAGGTCGTCGCCTGGCTGATGTAGGCCATGCCGAATCCGACACCGAGCGCGACGGCGGCTGCGAAGGCCCAGGGCCTGGAGGCGGCGAAGATGAACAGCGTCGTCCCGAGCGCCTCGACCAGCAGCGCGAACCCGAGGAGACGGGGTGGTGAGATGAAGTCACCCAGCGACCCGGCAAGTCGTCCCACCGTACTCACCAGCGTCATCGAACCCATGACCGCCGCGACGGTCTCGATCGCCATGCCCTGGTCCTGGAGATGCAGTCGACTGTGCGCCAGCAGCACGTAGTAGGGAACGGCGTAGCCGAGTCCGCAAATCACCATCAGGGCGAACTGCGGCGTCCGAAGGGCCTCTCTCGGAGTCCAACGATCGACGTCGACCTCGGGCTTGGCGTCCTGAACCCCGACCCCGACACTGTCATCGTCTTCGATCCCGTCGCGCTTCTGCCCGAGCGCCTCGGGGTCATCGCGAACCACGATCGCCGCGAAGACGCCGAGCGCTGCGGACATCGCTGCCAGGATGAAGAAGCCCGTACGCCAGGTGGAAACGGCCAGCAGCCGCGTGTTCGCCGCGTAGACCAGCGGCGCCACGATTCCGGCCGCGGTCAGGACGACCGCCATCACCCGCGAGCGGTACTTCAGGAACCAGGTGGCGACCAGCGTCTGAGCGGGAACGGTCGTGGCAAAGGCATGGGTGAAGCCGGTGAAGACAGCGAACCACAGGTACAGGTGAGCGGCACTTTCCGCCCGCCCGGTCAGATAGATCCCGACGGAACTGACGATGAAGCCCGCGGAGTAGACCTTGCGTAGTCCCCAGCGGCCGATCGCCACTCCCACGACCGGCGCTGCGATCCCCCCGAACAGGATGTAGGCGCCATAGATGAAGCCCCCGTCGGCGCGACTCAGTGACAGGTCTTCGAGGATGTTCGGAAGATAGAAACTCCAGCTGTAGAACACCGGCGCCACGCCGAAGCCATACAGCAGCCAGCCGACGGCGACCAGCGGCCAGCCGTAGAAGATCTTCTTGTCGGGTTTCACCTGGACTGATCATACGGGATCGGCCTCCGCCGCCTCCGGCAGGCGGGGCTCGGTGCTGCCTCCACTCTCGGCCCGGGTCTGCGGCGCCAGCACAGCCCGAGCCCCCTGAGGTGTCGCTGGACCGGACGATCGACTACCATTCCCCGAGCGACATCCACCCGACCCTGGAATCCCACAGCGACCCACCGAGAGCGAGGCCCCCGTGACTGAGACATTCGACTTCATCGTAGTGGGCGGCGGCTCGGCCGGCGCCGTCATCGCCTCGCGTCTGACCGAAGACCCGAACTGCCGAGTGGCCCTGGTCGAGGCTGGCGGGAAACCTCCCGAAGTCGAACGCATGCCGGCAGCCTGTGCCGCGATGCAACTGGACCCGGAGACCGACTGGATGTACACCGCCGATCCCGGCGGAGTCGGTCTGGGACTCAAGGGACAGCGCATGCCGGTGCCGCGGGGAAGGATGCTCGGCGGCTCGTCGAGCCTCAACTACATGGCCTACGTGCGCGGCCATCCCGGCGACTTCGACAGCTGGGCCGAGAACGGCGCCGACGGTTGGAGCTACGACGAGGTCCTGCCGTATTTCCGCAAGAGCGAGGCGCTGGCGCCGAGCGGCGACCTCGTGATCGACGACGCAGCCCACGGCACCGATGGACCGATGGGTGTGTCTCTCCGCTCGCCCGTCCTCGAGGGGCCGAGAGAGTTCGTGGCGGCAGCCGAGGCGGCGGGCATTCCCCGCGGCGACTACAACGGACGCGACCGTGGCGGCCCGACCGGAGTGGTCTCGCTCCTGCAGACCACCACCGCACGCGGCCAGCGAACGAGCACCTATCGCGCCTTCCTGGAGGGCGCCGAAGCACGTCCCAATCTGACGATCATCACCCACGCCCAGGTCACCCGCATCGTGCTCGATGACACCACCGGCGAAGCGACGGCAACCGGCGTCGAGTACAAGAACGCCTCAGGCGACCTCGTCCGCATCTCCGCCGAGCGCGAAGTCGTGCTCAGTGCCGGCGCGGTCGGTTCCCCCCACATCCTGATGCTTTCCGGCGTCGGGCCGAAGGCCGAGCTCGAACGCGTCGGCGTCGACTGCGTGGTCGACTCCCCGCACGTCGGCAAGCACCTTCAGGACCACATCCACGTACCCCTGTTCTTCTCCGCACCCGGGATCGGCCTCAAGATGAGCGACGTCGCGGTTTCGATGGGACCCGACGCTCTTCGCGCCCCGGCCGGCCCGCTGCCGGCCGACCCGAAGGACGACGTCGACCTTTCGCCGGAACTCCAGGCACTCAAGGACGAGGCCGTGCGCCGGGTCGAGGAATGGTTGACCACCGGCAGCAGCCTGATTTCCTCCTCGCTCTACGACGCAGCGTTGTGGATGTCGACGGGACTCGGAGACCCCCACAGCCACGACATCCAGATCTCCTTCATCACCTCGGGCTATACCGCCGAGCTCTTCGACACCTGTCTCAACACCGACCCCGAACTCTTCTTCGACGACGTCGAAGCCAGGGTGGGGCTCGAGGCCGAGTCCGGCTTCGTGCTCGCCAATCCGGTCCTCCCCCACAGCGAGGGCGAGATCACGCTCGAGAGCGCCGATCCGGAGGTCCACCCGAAGATGATGATGAACTATCTCGGCGACCCGCACGATCGCAAGGTCATGGTGGCAGCTCTTCGCAAGGCCCTCGATGTCATCGCCCACTGGCCCGAGGAGCGCGGCATCGGTCCGGTCATGATCCCGCCCCACCTGGCGACGAAGCACGGACACACCGCGGGCGAGTCGCCTTCGGACGCCCTGCTCGAGGACCTCGCCCGGCACCATTCCCTGACCGTGTATCACCACACGTCGACCTGTCGGATCGGCGACGTCGTCGATCCTGCGCTCCATCTGAAGGGCGTCGGCAGGCTCCGCGTGGCCGATGCCAGCGTCATGCCGAGGGTGGTGAGCGGCAACACCAACGCCGCTGCGATCATGATCGGCGAGAAGGCCGCCGAACTGATCGCTCGCGAGCACGGGATCGAACTCGCGGAGTTCGTCGGCTAGCGGTCGCTGATCGATCGCAGAGCCGATCCAGACTAGCGCTCGATCAACTGGCGCATCTCGAGGCCGTCGCCGTCTCGTTCGAGTTCGAACAGCAGCCCGTCGGTCGTGACGACCACGTTCTCCGGCAGGCCGGCCGAAAACTGGTTGAGGATCATCGGAGTCACCGGCACCGGCACCAGGTGGTAGAGCCCCACCCAGCCGACTCCCGCCTCACCCGCCAGTTGCAGGATGTCGCCGACCGGGGCGTGATAGTCCTGGACGTCCTCGACCAGGCGACCTGTCCGTTCGTTGCCCGAGCTCGACAGCATGCCACTGATCTGCTTCACGACGGCCGGCGCCAGGGCGTCGTGAAGCAGCAGATCAGCGTCCTTCGCCGCTTCGCTCAGGGTCGGGGTGGCGACCGTGTCGCCGCTCACCACCACCGATCGGCCGGCGTAATCGAAGCGATAGCCGAAGGCCGGAACGATCGGGCGATGATCGACCGGGAAGGCCGTCACCTTCAAGCCCTCGCTGTCGTAGACCACACCCGGCACGATCGACTTCGATTCCATCGGTCCGATGTCCGCCGGCAACAGTTCCTCTCCGTGATGGAGAGTCCGGTACGAACGGTCGAGCTGGTAGGCCGCGTTGAACCCTGCGACGACACCCTCGATGCCTTCGGGACCCATCACGGTCAATCGCTGCGTCCGACCGGCAGTCCAGGTGTTCAGGTTGACCGTCGGCAGGTCGGCAATGTGATCCGAGTGGTAGTGCGTCAGGAAGACGCCCTCGACGTGTTCCATCGGGAACCGGGCCAGGGCGAGGGTCTTCGCCGAACCACCACCGACATCGACCAGGAAGATGCGCTCGCCGGCAATCACCGCAATGCAGGCCTGCGCCCGATCGAGGGCGTTGCCGAGAGGCGAGGCCGATCCGCAGACGAAGACCCGCAGGGCGTCGGGCCCGAACACGCCCGCCGGCGGACCGCCGAGCTGGGTGCTCGCAGAAGCGGCGCCGACCAGGGCTGACACCGCAGCGAGGGCAAGGGTACGTCGAACCATGGGCATTGCGTTCCCGGATGCGCCCATGCCTACTCCACCGGCGTTGCGGCGATGAACTCCGCGATGATCGTGGCCAACTGCTCGCCGGCCTGTTCCTGCAGGAAGTGCCCGGCACCCTCGATGGTCTGATGCGGCTGGCCCTTCGCTCCGGGTACCGAACGCTGGAAGATCGCCTCTCCACCGCGGGTGATCGGGTCGCCGTCGCTGAAGGCGGTCAGGAAGGGTTTCTGCCACTTCCTGAAGACCTCCCAGGCAGCACGATTGGCTTCGTTGGCCGGATCGTCGGCCAGCACGGGAACCCTCTGCGGCAGGATCAGGGGTCCGGCCTTGTAGCTCGGATCGGGGAATGGAGCGTCGTAGGCCGCGGCGATCGAGGGATCGCCGACATTGCCCGCCACCATCTGGCCGACCGGCATGTCGCCACGATCGATCATTGCCTGGTTCATCTTCTTCCAGCGGATGAAGGCGCTGTCTTCGGGGAAGTCGTCGACACTCGCAGCGCTACCGACGGGCAGTCCGCCATTGGCGAGAACGACTCGAACGAAGCGCTCTTCGTTCTCGGCCACGACTCGCAGACCGATCAGGCTGCCCCAGTCCTGTCCGAAGAACGTGACGTCGCGAAGATCGAGTGCGGCGACGAGTTCGGTCATCGTCCCGACATGGAAGGCATAGGTATGGGTGTCCATGCCGACCGGCTTGTCGGAGCGGCCGAAGCCGATCAGGTCGGGCACGATGCAGCGGTAGCCGGCGGCCGTCAGACCGGGAATCATTCTGCGGTAGAGGTACGACCAGGTCGGCTCTCCGTGGAGCAACAGCACGACCTCACCGTCGGCGGGACCCTCGTCGAGGAAATGGACGCGGTAGCCCCGGATCTCCCGATAGTGGGGAGCGAAGGGATACTCGGGCAGGTTCTCGAAGCGTGCGTCGGGCGTCCGCAGGATTCCAGGGGCAACTTCTTCTCCGGCGCCCCCCGTGGCCGCCATCATCAACACCATCGTCATCCAGTTCATCGTCGGCTCACTTTCTCGTTCTGTTTCCACATCCCGAACCCTTCTCCAGGCTCCTGGCGTCCGACGATCCGCCTCTAGCCGAACAGGGTCTCACAACCGGTCCCCTCGAGCACCCCTTCGACCGCCTCGCGATCGTCCCGATCGAGACTCGAGAAGTGCTCTCGCAACCACGACAGGCACTTGCCCTGGTAGGGGAACGGTCGCTGCACCCAGGGACGGCCGTCGATCGTCGTGTCGACCTTCTCGGCGCCCTGCTGCAGCGCCGCTGCATTGGCGAGCAGGAACGGCGCGTAGACCCTGCCGATCTCGCCGAGGAGGTCGCCGAGCAGCGGCCTCAACTCGCCACGATCGATCCAGTCGTCCGCGCCGACTTCGAGTCCCGACAGGTCGTCGACGAGATCACACCAGGCGAACACCCGTGGCGCCCGATCCAGCGTGACGGCCATCGGGGTCGGGTCGAACTTCGCCAACTGGCTGAGTTGTCCGTAGGCCGCAAAGTCCGCCGAGCCCGGACGACGGCCGAGCAGGAACGGCTGCTTCTCGAGAAGGGTGCGGAATACCTCCAGGAAGCGCTCGTAGCTCGCCTCGATCACCGGCGCCGTCGTGTCGTTCGAACCGACCACCCACAGTCTGGAGATCTGACGTTCCTTGAAGGCCTCGCCTCTCTCCAGCATCACGTCTTCGGGGGCGGAAATGTCGCGCCAGCGAGGCAGGATGCTGCCCGACTTGTCGATGTCTTCCCGGTAGTGCCAGCGATAGTGGAACATCGCCTTGGTCAACCACTCGTCGGCGTAGTCCTCCAGGAGCGCGTCGATGAACGCCACCACGGGATCGCCGGGCACCCCCCGGCGCCCGGGGAGTTCGGATTCGAAGCGACGGATCAACGGCGTCGAGTCAACCACGGCCTCGAGTTCTCCGGCAGCCGACGGGAGGTAGAACGTCGGAAGCAACTGGACCTTCGGTCGAGGCAGGTCGGCTCTCCCCTCCGTCAGGCTCACGATGAGTTGGTATGGAATCCGACGGTAACGCAGGTACGCCACCATCTTGCGCGTGTAGGGCGAACCCGGGGCGCCGCTGAGAAGGAGCGGAGGGACGAGAGACATCGAGGACTCCTGCGGAGAGTTGCCGCTCAATGATGCAGGTTTATCTTCTCCCCCACAAGCATCCGGACACACTCCACCGCTCACCGGGCCTTGCCAGGAGTCGACCGCCGCTCCTCGACGGCGCCGACCTGGGGGTTCTCGAGAACGGACCGAGTCACCTCGACGACCTCGTTTCGCAGCCACCGCTCGGTGGAGTCCCGGGCGATCTCCGCTGAGGCCGCCTTCTGCCAGATCGACTTCAACCGATCGCGTCGGCGCCCGAAGGCCCTCTCGACGGCCGATCGCCACCGTTCGGGTTGCTCGAGGTCACGGTACTCGCCTCGGCCTCTGCCGAAGTGGGCGATCCCCAGGTAGCGCAACACCGCCTGCTGGAGGAGCCGATCGACGAAGTCGACCGACCAGGAAACTGCCGGCTCACCCCCCAGACGAACGAGCCGAACACCGCGCGCCAGACCAGCCCCACCGAGCGCTCCGAGGATCGCCCCCGCCACGAAGCCTCCGCCGAAGGTCAGGCCGCCGGACAGGAGATCCGCGGCGAGGCCGGAAAGCGCACCGCTGACGACGCCGCCCATCACGGCTCCCTTCGTGGAGTCGATCTCGGGCAGTCCCGAAACATCGAAGTCGCTGATGTGCTCGCGGGCGGCCTGCGCGGCGCTGCCTTCGAGCCCGTGGGCCTCGATCACCCGCTCCCAGAGTTCGCGTTCGCGCGCGATCAGCCGGTTTGCCAGGGCGGTCATGGCCCGTCGCTTCTCGAGCTTCGACGACGCCGCGCGATCCAACGGCTCGCGGTCAGCGGCAGTCCGCAGGGCATGGGCGACGATCAACCCCACACACTCGTCGAAGATCCCCTCGTTGCGCTCGCGCCAGGCGTCGGTCAGGGCCTGCATCGCAGCCCGCTTGTCGTCGGGGAGCGCCTTGCCGACCGCCTGCAGGAGGACGCCCTCATCGACCCAGCTGCGCGCAAAGGCGTCGAGCGGTAGAACGTCGGCGACCACGGGCCACTCGGCGGAGAACTCGCGCCAGCGATCGATCGAAGTACGGCCTCTCGACGGCGGGCCGGTCTGATTCAGCAGCACGAGAACCGGCCGCTCCATCCACTGCAGGATCTCCAACTCGCAGCGGACGTAGCCGGCGTCTTCGGGTTCCTCGGAAGCGTTGACCAGATAGAGCACCACATCCGCATCGTTGCGGACATTGCGGATCGCCTCCTGACTGCACCACAGCGGCCGCTCGCGCACCCGGTCCCAGACCTGGTGGAGGAACCAGCCGATCGGCCCCTTCTCCGTCTTCAACCGCTGCAGAAGCCGGGCGCTGTCGCCAGCTGACGGCAAATTGTGGCAATACAGGCTACCGATACTGCCGCTGCCGCAGGAAGCGCCCACGAAGTGATTGAGGCCAATGAAATGCTGGCGATGCCCGGCCTGATAAACACCCACGCCCACGTGCCAATGGTTATTTTTCGGGGCTGGCCGAAGATGTATCTATTGAACGCTGGTTCAACGAATTTATGTGGCCGCTGGAAAGCAACCTTACCGAAGACGATGTTTACTGGGGAATGCTGCTGGGCCTTGTAGAGATGATTGAAAGCGGCGTAACCACCGTGGCCGATCACTACTTTTTTATGGATCAGGCCGCGCAGGCGGTGGAGCAGGCCGGAACCCGCGCCGCGCTGGGCTGGGCCGTATTTGCCGACCGAGGGCTACGACGCGCTTGATGAAACCGCCGCCTTTGCCCAACGCTGGCACAACACAGCCGACGGCCGCATCACCACCTGGATGGCCCCCACGCCCCCTACACCTGCGACGACGACTTTCTTGCGGGCATCGGTAGCCCACGCCAAACGGCTTGGCATTGGCATCCACATCCACGCTTCGGAAGAGATGGGCCAAACCGAGGCCAGTCTTGAAAAACGGGGTCTCACCCCCATTCAGGTGCTGGAAGAGACCGGCATTTTAGAACTGCCAACCATCATTGCCCACGGCTGCGGCATTTTGCCGGTGGATATTGAACTGCGAAAAACTTACGCCGACCATGTTGGCGTGGCCCACTGCCCAAAAACCTACCTAAAACTGGGAATGGGGTTGACCCCCATAGCCGGATTGCGAGAAGCCGGTGTTGCAGTTGGCCTGGGTACCGATGGCGCGGTGAGCAACAACACCCTGGATATTTTTGAAAGCCTGCGGCTAATGGCAATGCTGCA
>CALOFD010000038.1:0-14539 GCA_942492505.1 Thermoanaerobaculia bacterium | reverse complement strand
CAGCGCTACGTTCAGTTACACATCCTGACCGCTGGAAGAGCAGGAACGCATGGCGTCCGATCTCGAGAGGATCGCCGAACAAGTCGCGGAGTTCCGTTCTCGGGTCGAGGAGCGCGATCGGGAGCTCGTCGAGAGCGCCCGGGAACTGGCGGGTCGAAGTCAGGATCTCGAGGCCAGTCGGTCCCAGAACGCGAGTCTGCAGCGTGAGGTCGAGAGCCTGCGAGCGGCCCTCGAGGAGGCTGATGATCGAAGAGCCGAAGCAAGCGCCGAAAGAGCGACAGAGGACTCGCAGAGGTTGGCCGATCTCGAGAGCCGGCTCGCCGAGCGTCAGAACGCGTTGGCCGAGGCGGAGGTCCGGGTCGAGTCTGTCGAGGCCCTGTTCGAGCGCGAGCGGGAGGAGGGACGACAGGCTCAGGTTCAGCGTGGTGGATCTCCTGGAACGGACGGCGAGTCTCGAGCAGGCGGCCGGGGAGGCGACATCGCTGCTCGAGCGCATCGCGCAACTCGAGGCTTCGCTGGAGGCGGGAGAACTCCGGGCTGGGGGGCTCGAACTGGAGAGGGACGAGCTCGAGAGATCGCTGGCTGAGATGACCTCCTTGAAGGCGGAGAACGCAAGCCTTCAGTCCGAGAGAGCGAACCTGCTGTCCGAACGTCGTGCGCTGCGGGCCTCATTGGCGGCAGCCGATTCGACGGCCTCCGGACTCGAGATGCAGGTCGACGAACTCGAGGCATCGCTCGCCGCGGCGCGGCGGGGCGCCGGTCAGGAGCAGAGTGGGTTGGCGAGCCTGTTGGCCGAGGAGCGCGGTCAGGTTGCAAGGCTGTCGAGCGAGCTGCGAACGGAGGCGGAACGGAATGGCGCCCTGACGGCTGATCTCGAGATCCGGTCCGAGGAGGTGAGCGCCCTCGAGGCGCGGGTGGAGGAGGTCGATTCGGTCCTGGCTGCTCGGGAGGGTGAACTGGGAGAGCTCCGGAGCCTGCTGGAGGGAGAGCGCCGACGCACGGCGGAACTGGCGCAAGTCGCGGAACGAGACCGAGCCGAAGGCCTCGAGCGTCTGGAGGAGGCGGAGCGTCGATCTTCAGCCAGACGAGAGGCCGATCGTTCTCGAGGATCGACGAACTGGAGGTGGTCTCGCCGAGACGAAGCGGCGTGCCGAGGGGGCGCGAGTCAGAGCGAGGAGAAGGTTGCCGGTCTCGAGGCGGCAGTCGCCCTCGAAGAACGCCGATCCCTGCAGGCCGGCGAGAGGGCCGACGCCGCTTCGACCCGGATCGCCGAGCTGGAGACCGAACTGGAAACGGCTCGGGTGGCCCTGGCCTCGACCGAACTCGACGAACAGAGGCGCGCCGAGACCGCGCGACTGACCGCCGAATCCACTGCATTGAGGGAGCGCATCGACGCGCTCGAGGCTGCGCTGGCCGAGCGCGGACAGTCGCTCGAAACGGCGCAGGAGGAAGCGCGCCAGGAGCGCGCTGCACTGGCTCGGATGGAAGCGCAGGCCCGAGATCGGGAAGCCGAACACGGGCGCGCAGTCGAGGTTCTCGAGGGCCGCGTGGAAGTCGAGCGGGAACGATCCCGCGGGCTGGAGAGCAGCCTCGCCGAGGTCAACGAGCAGACTCTTCGGCGTGACGATGAAATGACCGCACTGCGCTCGCAGAACGCCTCCCTCAGAGGTGAGATCGCCGCGCTCGGCGAGCAGAACGAGTCACTGCGCGCAGACCTCGGATCTGCGCTGCAGGACGACACGTCGGAAGAGCAGCGGATCGCCACGCTCGAGGAGAGGGTTGCCCTGCTCGGGGAGGAGCTGGAGGCGGCACGGTCGTCGATCCTCGAGGGCGCCGAGAGCAGGGAACAGCTGACCCGGAAGGTGTCGGCGTTGCAGGATGAGCTCGACTCGGCCCACGCCGAAGGCGTTCGACTGGCTCGAGACCTCGATCGTGCACAGAGGCTCAACCAGGGACTGGTGGAGAACCTGGAGGAGGCCGCCGAACATGCCGAGGAGGAGGGTTCCAGTCTGGCGGCCGAGCGAGCGGCTCGACAGCGCGCGGAGGAGGAGCTGGTCGCGCTGAGGTCGCGCGTTTCTGCGCTCGTAACGGAACTCGAGGACGCCAGGTCCGAAGTCTCGACGGCGCAGGACCGCGCCGCCGGTGACGATGCGGTTCTGGAGGGTCGGGTGGAGAGCCTCGAGGCGGCGCTGAGAACGAGTGAGGAGGCTGCGGTGCGTCTCTCGGAGGAACTCGAGAACCTGCGTTCACGCTATGAGTCGCAGCAGTTGGCGCTCGAGGCCGAACGGCTGGCTCGCGAAGAGGCAGTGCGAGTCGCCAGCAGTGGTTCCGTGGCCGGCGGCCGACCCGCGGTCGACGATGAAGTTCGAGCGATCGAACTCGCCCAGGCCGTGGAGCGGACGATCCGCAACTGGGCGTCGGCATGGTCGGCGCAGGACGTTCGGCGCTACCTCTCCTTCTACGACGACAGTTTCCTGCCGGAGGACGGCTCGACTCGCGACTCCTGGGCTGCCGGACGGGCCGACCTGATCCTCGCTGCGAAAGACGTTCGCGTTGATGTTGCCTCGGTCGAGGTTCGCGGGATCGGCCCGGACCGCGTGCAAGCCCGTTTCCGTCAGCGCTACGCCGAGGGCGAGAGGAGGGTCGTCACGATCAAGGCGCTCGAACTGGTGCAGCGGGCGGGATTGTGGCGGATCGCCCGCGAGTGGGCTCCGGACTGAGCCCTCATCGTCGCCGGAAGTAGCTCTGGATTCGTGACTTGACGGGGCCGTGAGTCAGCCGTTCCCGAGGTGAGAGGGGCACGAATTCGAGCACGGTGCATGCGTCGGACCGGCGATGTTCGACCAGAACCTGTCCGAGAGCCGAGGAAACCCTCATTCGCTTCTCACGGTTGGCCTCGAAGCACAGGTTGCAGCGAATGGTGGCCCAGGACTCAGGATCGTCCTCGCGTCCGCCATCGATCGACACGTGGCCTCCGCAGTCGGTGTGGAAGAGGGAGATCTCGTTGCTCGCCAGGAGCTGAAAGGGATTTGCCAGCGGCCGAACTCGAAAACTCTGGCGAGTGGTGTTGGTCTTGACCTGGATTTCCACGGAGACAGAACTCCCACATCCCGGCAAAGCCGGCTCTTCCGGTCGGATCGGGTGTCGATCGGTTCCGAAAGTCTTTCTACGGCCGCATGGACCGTTTTCGGTGTCCGCGTCCCTGGACGCGAGCCTCTACGAGCGAAGCCGTAATGTACACCCAGCCGACACCTCGGGCAAGACCTGCGGAAAACGTCGGCGCCGCACCCTCCGAGGGTCGGCGTCGAGCCCTCGCGAGGTCGACTTTCCGACTCGTCGGAGGCCTCGAATCCCGGCGTTTCGTCGCTCGTTCGAGTCCACGATTCCGACGTCGCGGGCCGCGTGAACCGTCGGCGTGCCTGCGTCGAGAGTCCGACCCTGCCGGCTGCCCCCGAAGTTTCCTATCGACCGACGGGGTGCCAGGTCGTCTTGGTTTCCTGGCAGGCCGCGATGCGATAGGGATCGGCAGCCTCGCCGGTTTCCCAGTCGTCGCAGCGTTCGACGATCACCCGCTTGAGGTTGGAGACCGCTTGCTGTTGAAGCGTTGCGATCGCCTCGCGATCGCGTCCGCAGTAGACCACTGCGTTGACGTCCATGTGGGAGGCGAAGGGTTCGATCAGTTCCTCGCGTCTGCCGGTGAGGACGTTCGAGACACCGGCGGGGACGTCCGAAGCGTTCAGGACTTCGGCGAAGCTGATCGCACTCAGCCGACCCGGGCCCGAGGCCAGGACGACAGCCGTATTGCCGCCGCACAGCACCGGCGCCAGGCTGGAGACGAGACCGAGAATCGAAGTCTCTTCGGGGGCCAGGATTCCGACCACTCCGGTCGGTTCCAGCATCGAGAAGTTGAAGTGGGACGAAGCCACCGGATTGACGCTCGAGAAGATCTGCTGGTACTTGTCGGTCCAGCCCGCGTAGTAGACCAGGCGATCCACGGCGGCGGTGAGCTGGTCGGCGAGCGTCGGCCTCGGGTCAAGTCCTAGGCGTCGCGCAGCTCGTCGATGAACTGGGCGCGTCCCCTCGAGGACTTCGGCGATCCGATAGAGGATCTGTCCTCGATTGTAGGCATTGCGACCCGACCACGCCGGGAAGGCGCCGCGAGCTGCCACGACGGCGTCCCTGAAGTCCTTGCGCGACGCACGACAGGCATTCGCGAAGAGCGCTCCCTGGGTGTCCTCGATTCGATCGTAGCGCCCCGATTCGGTTCTCGGGAAGCTGCCGCCGATGTACAGCTTGTAGGTCTTGTTGACGGTCAGGCGATCGGGCCGGGAGGACGTGGCGGCGTCTGCCCCTTCGGTCGCGATACCGGGACGGTCCACGAGGTCGGTCATCGGCCGGGTCCTCCTGCTTTTGCCGAGGGGCTCGGCTTCTCGAGTCGGAGGTACGGGGCGAGGCCGTGCAGACCGCCCTCGCGGCCCATGCCACTCTCCTTGTAGCCTCCGAACGGAGAGGTGGGGTCGAACTTGTTGTAGGTGTTGGCCCACAGGACGCCGGCCCGGATCCCTCCCGTGACCCGAAAGGCCTTCGAACCCTTGTCGGTCCAGACCCCTCCGGAAAGGCCGTAGGGGGTGTTGTTGGCCTTCGACAGCGCCTCGTCGACGGTGCGGAAGGTCTGAACTGTGAGCACCGGTCCGAAGATCTCTTCCTGCACGATCCGATGCGATTGTGCGGCGTCGAGGAACAGGCTCGGTTGGCACCAGAAGCCGCGGTCGGGAAGGGTGCAGCTCGTCTGGTAGAGCCTGGCGCCTTCTTCGCCTCCGATTCTCAGGTACTCCTGGATCTTCTCCAACTGCTGGCTAGAGTTGATGGCGCCGATGTCGGTGTTCTTGTCCAGCGGATCTCCAACGACCAGGGTCTCCATTCGATCCTTGAGCTTGCGGATCAGGGTGGTCGCGATCGACTCCTGGACGAAGAGCCGCGAACCGGCACAGCACACGTGGCCCTGGTTGAAGAAGATGCCGTTGACGATGCCTTCGACCGCCTGGTCGAGGTCGGCGTCCTCGAAGACGAGGTTGGCAGCCTTGCCGCCCAGCTCGAGGGTGTAGCGCTTGTCGGTGCCGGCCAGCGCGCGTTGGATCAGCTTGCCGACCTCGGTCGATCCGGTGAAGGCGACCTTGTCGACGTCGGGGTGGGCCACCAGGCCGCGCCCGTGGTGCCCGCGCCGGTGACGATGTTGACGACTCCGGGCGGCAGTTCGGCCTCGCGCAGGATCTGGGCCAGGACGAGGGCCGTGAGGGGCGTGGTCTCGGCGGGCTTGAGCACGCAGGTGTTGCCAGCGGCGAGAGCCGGCGCGATCTTCCAGGCCGCCATGAGGAGGGGGAAGTTCCACGGGATGATCTGGCCCGCCACCCCGAGGGGTTCGCCGCGCCGACCCGGGAAGGCGTAGTCGAGCTTGTCGGCCCATCCACCGTAGTAGAAGAAGTGGGCGGCGGCGAGCGGCAGGTCGATATCGCGCGACTCCCGGATCGGCTTGCCACTGTCGAGCGTTTCGATCACGGCCAGCTCGCGCGAACGCTCCTGGAGGAGGCGCGCGATGCGGAACAGGTACTTACCGCGCTCGGCGGCCGGCAGTCTCGACCACTGAGTGCCCAGGCCTGGCGGGCACTCGAGCACGGCGCGATCGACCTCGGCTGCGTCGGCGTGGGCGACCTCGGCCAACTTCTCCTCGGTGGCCGGGTTGATCGTGCCGAAGTACTCGCCGCTGTTGGGAGCGACGAACTCACCGTTGATGAACAGGTCGTAACGCTGCTCGATCTCGAGGGTCTCGGTGGACTCTGGGGCGGGGCGTAGTGCCCCCAGCCTCCTTCGAAGAGCAGTTCCCGGCCTTCGGTGTGTGCTCAGTCATTCCATGGGTCAGGTGGTTCTCCTGGAGAAGTAATCGGCGGACTGGTAGATGCCGGTCTGTTGCTTGACGAGCTGCATCAGCACGTCGTTGGCGAGGCTCGACGCCCCGAAGCGGAAGAGATCGGGGGTGATCCAGTCGTCGACCCAGGGTCTCGTGCAGCAGGACCAGGTAGTGCATGGCCTGCTTGGCGGTCGCGGATCCCCCCGCCCGGCTTCATGCCGACTCGGCGCCCGGTGTCGTAGTAGTGCTCGCGGATGGCCTCGAGCATGACGAGGGTCACGGGGAGGGTGGCCGCGGGGCTGATCTTGCCCGTGCTGGTCTTGATGAAGTCGGCCCCGGCGTGAATGGCCAGGCGCGAGGCCGCCGCCACATTGTCGAGGGACCCGAGCTCGCCGGTTTCGAGGATGACCTTGAGGTGGGCGGCACCACAGGCCTCCTTGACGGCACCGATCTCGTCGACCACGAAGGCCTCATCGCCGGCCAGGAAGCGGCCGCGCGAAATCACCATGTCGATCTCGTCGGCGCCTCCTCGAAACGGCAAAGCGGGTGTCGAGGCGCACGTCCAGCGGCGCCTGGCCGCTGGGGAAGGCGGTCGCCACCGAGGCTACGCGAACCCCCACTGCCTTCGAGATGCGCCTTCCTGCGAAACCAAGCTGGGGTAGACGCAGACCGCGGCTGGGCGTGGCAGGTCGGGAAGTGCAGCGTGAGGCAGCAGCGCCTTGGCGCACAGCTGGCGTACCTTGCCGGCGGAGTCCGCCCCTTCGAGGGTCGTCAGGTCGATCATCGACAGCACCGTATCGAGTGCAGCGATCTTCGACTCCTTCTTGATGCTGCGCGTTGTGATCCGCGCGGCGCGTTCTGCCACGCCGACCTCGTCGACGGGCGGCGACGGCGCGAAAGGGTGGAAACGGCGAGGGCTTGGCTCACAGCCGGCAAGCGTAGCCGATAGAGTCCCCTCACTGGAGGAACGGTCTTGAACGACAATCCCATGCGAGCGCGCTGGAATCAGCGACATCTGGAGGCTCGGGACACCGAGCCGGGGGTGAACTCCTGGCTCGAGGGGCATGGGTCGCTGCTGCGTCGGGAGGCCCCCGGTCGAGCCCTCGATGTGGCGTGCGGCAGGGGTGGCAATGCCCTCTTCCTGGCCGATCTGGGATTCGAGGTCGAGGCGGTCGATCTCTCGGACACCGCGATCGAGGAGCTCTCGCAGCGATGTCGGGACGAGGGGGCGACAGTGACGGCTCGGCGTTGCGACCTCGAGGCCGCGGGACTGCCTGTGGGCTCATGGAACCTGATCGTGATGACCCGCTACCTGCAGCGGAGTCTGTTCGCCGAGATGCGCCAGGCGGTGACGCCGTGAGGCTTGATCTTGATCGAGACCTTCCTGGCCGGACACCGGGGAAGAGGGGGGAAACCCTTCAACCCCGATTTCACCCTCCAGCCCGGAGAACTGGCCGCGGCGTTCGAGTCGTTCGAGATTCTCGATGTCCGGGAAGAGACGACGGGCCGGCGCGCCCTGTCGGGAATCGTCGCGCGTCGTCCTCCCGCGCCGCGGCAGGCAGCCGGGAGGGGAACCGCGCAGTCGGATCGAAGTCGCTGAGCGGCTGTCTCAGGCCGCAGCGTACTCGGGCGCGAGTTCCGTTCTGAGCCGCTCGAGAAGGCGGCGCGTCTTGACCACGCCCTCGATCTCGGGACCATGGTCGAGTCCGGCGCCGTACTCGATGCCGACCCAGCCGCGGTATCCGGCGTCGAGGGCGATGCGCATCAGCCGTGGGTAGTCGAGTTCGGCCTCGTTGCCCTGATCGTCGAAGGAGTAGGTCTTGGCGCTCAGTGCCCGGGCCCACGGCATCAACTCGGCGACTCCCTGATAACGGTCGTAGGGTTCGCCGCCGGCGTGGAAGTCGTTGCCTCCGTAGACGCCGAAGTTGCCGAAGTCGGGCAGGGTTCCGGCAGCGTGGATGATCGACGGCTTCCATGACAGCCGCCAACCAGCGCCCGTTGCTCGACAGCATGCCGTGATTCTCGACCAGCACGTTGAGATCTCGGTCACCGCCGGCTTCGGCGAGTGCGCGCAGGCCTTCGGCGACCCGATCTCGTTGCTCGAGCCGAGCCCTCGCTGTGGGCGTTGACGCGGATGGAGTGGCAGCCCAGTGCGGCTGCGGCGTCGAGCCAGCGCAGGTGCTTGTCGACGGCTTCCAGTCGCAAGCGCTCGTCGGGGTCGCCGAGCCGGCCTTCGTCGTCGCACATGATGAGCAGCGAAGCGACGCCGACGTCATCGGCCCGCGCAGCCAGCTGACCGATGTAGCTCGAGTCGGAAGCCCTGTCCTTGAAGAACTGGTTGACGTACTCGATCCCGAAGATCTGATGGTCAGCGGCGAGGGCGGCGAAGTCCAGGGTCGTGATCTCGCCGCCGAAGAGCGCGCGATGGAGAGACCATTGAGCGAGCGAGATCCTGTAGAGAGGCTCCTGCGAGGAGTCCTCCGAGAGACTCGACGAGGCCGGGACGGGGCTCGGCTCGCGCGAGCACCCTGCCGCTGTGGCGCCGGCGACCAGGGTGGTTCGAAGGAAGTCTCTTCGGTTCATCGCATCTCCGGGAAATGGAACCTCAGGCTACTACAGGGAAACGGGATGGAGCGTCCACTTCGACGGCCGCCGATCCGATGGCCGGCGGTCAGCTGCGGTAGGCTCGGCGACCTCGGAAAAGGGAGAGTTGGAAATGACCAGGAGCCATGGCATCGCTGTCCTCGGTGGGGGATTCATCGGGGATTTCTACGTTCGAGCCCTGCACGAGCAGCGGCGTCGGGATCGGGTGGAGGTGGTCTACTCGAGGACCCTCGAGACGGCCCGCAAGACGGCAGAGAGATGGGGCGTACCGACGGCCACCGATGACATGCAGGAGGCGATCGACGATCCCTCCGTCGATGTCGTGGTGATCGCCCTGCCGAACCATCTCCACGAGGAGGCCGTGACGCGAGTTGCCGGCGCGGGGAAGGCGGTCCTCTGCACGAAGCCGCTCGGTCGGACCGCCGAGGAGGCCTGGAGGATGTTGCAGACGGTCGAGAAGGCCGGGGTCTTCCACGGCTATCTCGAAGACCTGGTCTATCCGCCCAAGACCCTGAGCGCCCTGGCGTCGGTTCGCCAGGGAGCGGTCGGCGACGTTCTCTGGGTGCGGTCGCGCGAGACCCATCCGGGCCCCCATGCCGCCTGGTTCTGGGATGTGGAGCTGGCCGGCGGCGGAGCGATCGTCGACATGGGCTGTCACTGCATCGAGATCGCACGGGCCTTCATCGGCAAGGACCTGCGGCCGGTCGAGGTCATGTGTTGGGCCGACACCCAGGTCCATCCGATCGACGCCGAAGATCACGGCATCGGGTGGGTGCGTTACGCCAACGGTGCGCTCGGCCAGTTCGAGGTCAGCTGGAGTTTCCGCGGCGGCCTGGATCTGCGCGACGAAATCTCGGGCACCGAGGGCACGATCTGGCTCAACAACTTCCTTCGAACCGGCTACGAGATGTACACCACGGGCTCGGGGGGCGGCTACGTCGCAGAGAAGGCGGAGCAGGACTCGGGTTGGTTGTTCCCGGTCGGCGACGAGGTGCACGAACTCGGCTACAACCACATGTTCACCGACATGTTCGATTCGATGGAAGCCGGGCGAGCGCCGCAGGAGAGCTTCTGGGACGGCTATGTGGTGAACGCCATCATCGACGCCGCCTACCGCTCGGCGAAGTGCCGCCGGTGGGAGGGCGTGGAGCTGCACGAGTGGCGGGGCATCGAGGATCCGGAACCGATTCGGGCTCGCGAAGAACGCGTCGGCGACAAGGTCCTGATCAAGCGCGAACGCATGCCCGACGGCAGCATGAAACTGATCCTGAAGGATCCGGCAACCGGTCGGGTCAGCGAAGAAGTCGAAGCCTAGCTCTGAAACCTCGCCGCAGGCCTAGCCGAGGGGCATCTGCCAGAGGGCGGCCTCTCGATCGTTGCGAACGAGCAGGAAGGGCTCGACGAGGGCGAAATGGTTCCACGCCTTGCCGGGCAGGGGAGTGAAGCGGGTGATCTCGCGCAACTCCTGGGGATTCGGCTCGAGCATGATGAGCTCGCCCTTCTCGGTCTGCACCAGGAGGTCGTCACCGACGAGAAGGATGCTGCCGTGACCGTAGCGCCCACCCTTCCACATGCGTTCTCCGGTCTGCGGATCGAGGCACACCATGACGCCGTCGTCGAGTCCGTAGACGTAGCCCTCATGCAGGATCAGGTTGGTGAACTTGGCCTTCATGCGCGGGCTCTCCCAGACCAACTGCACGGAGACGGAGCCGTCGGCGGCGGCCGAGAGACGCAGCAGCTTCGCGCCGACGCCGTAGCCGGTCGAGTACAGCACGCTGTCGGCGTCGATCACCAGGGGCGTGGCGACGTTGGGGTAGGGGTAGGACCACGGGTACTGCCACAGCACCCGACCGTCGTCGACCGAGTGGCCGGCAGCGCTGGCGCCATTGAAGACGAGGATCTGGCGTACGCCCGCAAGCGTCGCCAGGGTGGGGCCGGGGTAGCCGGCGTGGTCGTCGCCGCCCGCCCACACCTCCTCACCGCTCTTGCGGTCGTAGGCGACCAGGGAGCGCCCTGCAGCTCCGCCGATGCTGACGACCACGAGATCGCCGACGAGAAGCGGCGAGCCGGAATAGCCGTGCTCTGGAAGGCGGCCGCCTTCGGCGAGGGTGTGGTGGCGCCAGAGCAGGCGTCCGGTGAGGCGATCGAGCGCGTTCAGCAGGCCGGTCGATCCGAAGGTGTAGACGGTCGTTTCGTCGAGGGTCGGAGTGGCCCGCGGCCCGGGGCCCGCCATGGGATTCGTGAAGTAGGCCTCATCGGAGTGCAGCCACAGCTCTTCGCCGCTCTCGAGGTCGTAGGCCACCACCACCTCGTAGTCGCCTCGCTGTTCGATCGTGTAGGCGCGGCCGTCGACGATCGAGAAGCCGGACCAGCCTGCGCCGATCTCGCGAGTCCAGACGCGGCGTGGAACGTCGACGTCCCAGTCGCGAGCGAGTCGGAGTCCGGTGACGGAGAAGTCGTTGTTCGGCCCCAGAAAGCCGGGAAAGGCGGCCGGTGAGCTCAGGTCGACGGTCGGAACGACGACTTGCGCCGGCGCTCCAGGGAACGCTTCGGGAGCTGCTTCGACGCTCTCGGTAGGAGCCTGGGGAACTTCTTGGGTACTCTCGATCCCAGGGTCGACGCTCTCCTCCTCGAGGACCGGAAGGACCTGCTCGAGTTCCGCGACGCGGCTCTGGTTGCGATCGCTCCAATCCGTGCGCTCGGCCCATTTCCATTCGAGAATGGGTACCCAGTCGCCCGTCATGCCGCGGTAGTTCACGGTTGCGCCGATCGCGAAGACGGCCAGCAGGCATCCGACCAGGGCCAGGACTCTCGATCGTGTGCTGCGTCCTCGGCCGAAGAACCAGCGAACTGCGAAGATCAGGGCGCTCAGCAGGACGGCCGCATAGGTGAAGATGAACTGCATCTGGCGTACCTGGCTGCTGAACAGCCAGAGGTAGGCGAGACCGAGCACGACGAGGGTGAACCAGATTCGGGGAAAGCGGGATGCGCGGGGTTCGGGGGCATTCACGAGATGGGTTCCTCGGTTGGGAGAAAGTTGGCGGTCGGAGTCTACTCGGCCTGCGCGCGTGCCGAAGGCTGGGTGCGGGTCCGTCTTGCAAGGAGTCTGAAGGCCTGGAAGACGAGAAGTCCCGCGAGGCCGTAGAGGGTCCAGCGGTAGGCCGGGACCGGCAAGGGCCAGGCACGGACCCCGCTTCGCTTCGCCCAGCGGTCCCAGGCCAGGCTGAGCTCTGCGACCACCTCGGGATGGTTCCCCGACAGGTCGACGAGCTCGGTGCGATCCGCTTCGAGGTCGTGGAGCCGCCACGGCCACGGCCAGCGTGAGACCAGTTTCCAGCGGCCCTGGCGCACGGCTCGGTTGCCCTCGTGCTCCTGGAAGAGGTAGCGCCCCGGAGATCGCTCGCCGTTGTCGACGGCGAGGAGATCGTGCCGCGCTGGCCGGTGTAGGAGTCGTGAAGGCCGGCTGCCGCGAGCAGGGTGGGAGCGAGGTCGACGACGTGGGAGGGTCGCGGGTCGAAGGTTCCCCTTTTCGAGGGTTCGAGGCGTGGCGCCCGGAGGATCAGGGGCGCTGCGATACCGCCTACGTCGGTGTGGTGCTTGTGGCCGACGAAGGGAGTGTTTGAGGTCGTCGCCCGGGCCGCTCCCGTAGCCCTGGAAGGTGTCGTCGGTGACTCATTCCGCGGCGCCACGACCGGAGCGGACGGAGCCTCAGCCGGGCGTCCGTCGGGCCCCCGGCAGGAAGAAGGGCACCACTCTCCAGAGACCAGTGAAGGTCTCGGCGCTCGCGCCGTTGTCGGAGAGGAAGACGATCAGGGTGTCGTCGAGTCGGTTAGTGACCCGCAGGGCCTCGAGAATCCGCCTCGACCTGGCGATCGAGACGCTCGACCATCGCTGCATACGCCTGCATCCGTCGGGCGCGCCACGGGTCGGTTCCCGGGACCCGGTCGAGTCGCCCGCCCGCTGCCTTCTGCAGGCCGGGCAGCTTCGTCCCGGCCGGCAGGATCCCCCTGGCGAGCAGGCGCTCGAAGCGCCGATGTCGGGTCGCCTCCGGGCCGGCCGCGCCAAGATACTCGCCCCGGTACGCCGCCATGAGTTCGGGCTCCACCTGCAACGGCCAGTGTGGATCGGTGAAGGAGACGTAGAGGAAGAGCGCCTGCTGCCGGGGGGTCCCCTCGATCTCGACGATGGCCCGGTCGGTCATCGCAGCGGAATAGCTCTGCCCGCCGAGGACCGTGGGATCCGGGGACCGTGTTCCATCGAAGAGGGTCGCGGGGAAGTAGTGGCCGCCCGAGCCGCGAAGCGTTCCCCAGAAGGAGTCGAAGCCTTGCGCCAGCGGGCCGTCGGGGTCGGGTGGCGTGCGCTCGTCTGGAGCAGAGGCGATGTGCCATTTGCCGACTATCGCAGTGCGGTAGCCGAGGTCGCGAAGGCGCTCGTCGAGCGTCGGGATCAGCTGGATCGATCCGTCCGCGGTAGCCGGCCAGCCCCCAGTCGCGATTGACGCGGCCGACTCCGACCTCGTGCGGCCAGCGGCCGGACGGCAGGGGCAGCGCTGGGTCGGGCTGCAGCGCGGGGTCACCTGGAAGTTCGAGAATCGGATTGCATCGTCGGCGAGGCCGTCGAGATGAGGGGTTCGTATCTCGCCGCCGTGGAGCTGCCGAGATCGGAGAAACCCAGATCGTCCGCGACGATCAGGACGATGTCGGGCGGCAGTCGATCGAGCAGGGGTTGCGCCCTGGAGCACAGCGAGGCTCAGCGCCACGGCTATGGCGGATCGGCTGGCGAGAAAGCGGAGCAGGGCTACCGCGTTCAGGCGACGGGAAGCCGCCGCCTGGAGCGGCTGGCGGTCGGTGCGGCTTGGGGAGATGGGCGCGGCGCCCGCCGCCGGCTCGTGGCGAAAGTTCGCGGGAGGCAGCTCATGGAGGTGGCGGTGGCGGACATCTCGCAGCTCGAGATCTCGCAAGCTCTCGCGCGGCTGGGTCGAGAACCTCGTCGACCCAGCCGAGGAAGGTGGTGTAGGCCTCGAAGACCTCGTCGGCTGTCGAGCCCACCCTGCCGAGATCGAAGTGGGGAGCCTCGATCTCGGCCGCGAAGGGACAGGCATGGAACCGACCCCGGGTGGTCAGAACGGGGAAAATACCGTACGCAGCCCTCGCCCATGCCGTGGTAGTCGGCTTCGCGATCGACGTCGAAGGATCGTCCGGCACCGGAGCCTGCGTGGAAGAGCACCTTGTAGCCCTGGAAGATCCGGTTCGGGTGTTGCGTGGCCCAGGCTTCCAGGCGGGTCTTCGAAGCTTCCGGGATCGGTTCTGCGTCGCGTCCGTGGTAGATCGAATAGTTGAGGACTGCTTCGGAACGTGGATCCGATTCGAGGATTCGGATGAGCTTGTCGGCCTGGATACCGTTGGAGAAGACGGTGATGAGGCCGTGGAAGCCTTGGTTCCGGACGACTTCGATGGCGCTGACGATCTCGTCCGTGTGAAGCGTCGGCTCGCCGCCGTAGAACTTCAGATTGCCGTCGGGTGCCAGGGTTTCGATTGCCTGGTGGAGGACCTCGCTGCTGTAGGGCTGGTACCAACCTTCCGGGGATCCGGTCGATCGTGCACCACGAGGAACCCTGATTGCAGAAGTTGCCTTCGTAGAGGTGCTGCTCCCGGAGTCGACCGTCCGAAGCCGAAAAATGCTCGTCGGGTTCGTGGAAGACGATCGGGGCGATGTTGGGCTCGCGGTGGGTGTCGTTCAGGCCCCAGTCGTAGACGTTGTAGACGACCTCGTAGTCCTCGAAGGCCGACAACTCGAGGTCGGTGTGGAGATCGACGAATCGCAGGACGCCGGCCCGATAGTCCTCTCGCGTGCCCGCTTCACCGGCGAAGTCGTCGGCGTACATCTTGAAGAGCCTGGAAATGAAGATCCGACGACTGTCGTGGTCGATTCTGCAGTTGAACTCGCTGGCCAGGAACGAGCGAGCGGCCTGCTCGAGGGTGGACTGGAGTTCGGGGCCACGATAGGCCTGCGGGCGAACCGCGGGACATC
>CALOFD010000037.1:0-230076 GCA_942492505.1 Thermoanaerobaculia bacterium | reverse complement strand
GAAGTCGAAGTACGGCGGGATGACGGTCTCGGACGCGAAGCGTCTGAAACAGCTCGAGGGGGAGAACCGCCGGCTCAAGAAGCTGGTGGCAGATCTGTCGCTCGACAAGCAGATGCTGCAAGAGGTCCTGGACCGAAAATGGTGAAGCCCGTCGCGCGGCGTCGTGCCGTCAGATGGCTGCAGGAGCGCTTCGGTGTGAGCGCGCGGCGGGCGTGTGGGACGGTGAGGCTGGCCGAGTCGAGCTTTCGGTACCGGCCCTCGAGGCGCGAGCTTGCGGGGCTGCGCCCGCGGCTCTTGGAGCTCGCCGCGCAGCGGCCGCGCTTCGGCTACCGACGGCTTCACATCCTCCTGGTGCGAGAGGGCTGGGAGGTGAACCACAAGCGCGTCCAGCGGCTCTACCGGGAGGAGGGCCTCGCGGTGCGTCGTAAGCGGCGCAAGCGCGTCGCCCAGGCTTCGCGCCGGCCAAAGTCGGTCCCGAGCTCGCCCAACGAGCGCTGGTCGATGGATTTCATGGCCGACAGCCTGGCGACAGGGCGCGGCTTTCGTGTGCTCAATGTCGTGGACGACTTCTCTCGGGAGTGTGTCGGTCAGGAGGTCGACTCCGCGCTCTCGGGCGAACGGGTCACGCGGGTCCTCGACCGAGTGATCGAAGAGCGCGGCAAGCCCGGGCGGCTGGTCATGGACAATGGTCCGGAATTCACCAGCAGGGCGCTCGACGAGTGGGCCTACCGCCGGGGCATCGAGCTCGACTTCATCCGACCGGGCAAGCCCATCGAGAACTGTTTCGTCGAGTCCTTCAACGGCAAGTTTCGCGACGAGTGCCTCAACCTTCACTGGTTTTGCGACCTGCGCGAGGCCCGGCGAGAGATCGAGATCTGGCGGCTCGACTACAACCACGTCCGACCCCACAGCTCGCTGGGTAACACCCCGCCAGCCGAGTACCGGAGGGGGGCGTCGCTCCGGTCGCAAGCGACCTCCGCGACGCCCTTCACAAGAGACCAGAGAGAGGTGACTACGGGGCCGAATCTCCCACTATGAATGCGCGGAATCGGGGGTCAGGTCAGCCCTGTCCTGACAGGAGGAGAACGAGTGCGATCACTGTGGAGAGAACGGTGAGTCCTGGCAACAGGCCGAACAGGACGTCTTCGAGACCGAAGCCGAAGACACGTTGCGCGGCAGCTGCCAGCCAGGGTGGTCCGGCGTGGTAGTGGACGGCCTCACCGGCGTACGCGAGGCTCCTCTCGAGATCGCCGAACCTGGCGATCGTCTTCGCCTGCCCCCAGGCCCAACGCCAGTCGACGTTCCAGGTCAGTCCTCCCAGTTTGCAGAGGCGTCTCACGAGCCAGAGCTCGGAGGCAGTCACCAGGGCGACTCCGATGCCGATGACACCGATCAGGTGCCAAGGTGCCCGTGATTGCGCACCTCGTTCTGAGTCGGGTGCGAGCAGCAGAGAGAAAGTCGCCAAGAAGACAGTGAGCGTCCAGCAGACGAGAACGGCGAGGAGGACCTGGTCACGGACCGGCTCTGGGATGCCAGGCGCCCACGCGACTACACCTCCGGTGATGGCGGTCGTGGCGATCGCGAGGCGACCGACGCGGTCGAAATCCCGGATTGGCGAGAGCAGGGGCTGAGGTGCGCCGGCCGCTGCGTCGCGGTTGCGAATATCGCCACTCATCTCTGGGTCTTTCTTCCTTCATCGTCCCACATCCCGTGAGAGGCGTCAGTCTGCCGGAGCCGCAGACTCGTTGTTGAGTTCCCGAAGATCAAGGGGAGCCGGGGTTCACTGGCCTCGACCCTGGAGATTCCGCTCTCTCAGCCTGTATGTGGGTGAGCGAAGACCTGACATTGTTGGCCCACGAAGATCCTTTCGAGGCCGGATCCCGAACCCTCCGACGGCTCCTTCCACCCCTGCTGTCTGGCGCGCTCGCGGTCGCAGACGACGACGGCGCCGAGTGGATGGTGCGAGAGGTTCTCGAGGGCGGCGAGGAGGCGAGGGTCGCCCGCCGAGACCCAGTTCGGAACCATCAGTGCTCTGCGGCGGCTGAGGTAGGGGATTTCCGAGGACCAGTCTCGCCCATAGACGAGGATGACGTCGTCGGGTCCTGTGGTGGAGCGGACTGCCGCAGCAACGTCGCTCGGGCCTGCTCGGTCGGTGTCGGCGTATGGCAGGAAACGCCGCTGGTAGCCGACGATCGAGCAGCCGATCGAAAGAGTCAATAGGCCGATGCCCACGGCGCGGCGTGTTCCGCCCTGTTCGAGCAATCCGAGGATCGTGAACCCGACCGCAGCGAGCGCGAACAAGCCGTTGGCATACTGGTAGTAGTTGTGCCGAATATGGAGGTTGGTGAAGACCAGCATCACGGCCAGAAAGAGGATGAGAGAGCCGACGACCTCGCGCCGCCGCCTTCCGGCCAGCGGCAGGAGTGCGAGGGGCGCCAGAATCATGAGTCGGGTGCCGAGAAGGTCTGGGGCTACCCTGTTCCAGATCGTGTCTCGCCATAGCTCCGAAGACGTTCGCTGGCCGAACCAGCCGAAGTTCCACTCTCTCGAAGCCGCTGCGGTGAGGTTGCCGGCGAGTGGGTTGAGAAGCTTCAGGTTGTCGGCGAAGTTCGTCCAGAGAGCCGTCGCGATCACCGGGATCAGGATGAAGCCGACGATGGCCGGGAATGTCGCGCCGAGTTTGCCGAGCGCGGGCGAGAGTGGTGATCTGCGCGACCTCGCCTGCCACAGCGCCAGCCCCACGATGGCAACGGCCATTCCCCAGAACGCCGCCAGCGTCGTCACCTTGACCATCCCGGCCACCGACCCCAGGACACTTCCGCTCACCAGCAGGTGGATGCGGGGTCGGTCGCTGAAGGCCATGACCAGCGCCAGAAAGCTGAGACTGAGGAAGAGAGCCGTGGATTCGATCAGGAAGGTGCGCGACCAGAAGAGGTAGAGGGGACTGACCAGGAACAGGCTCAAGAAGATCCATCGATGGGCCCTGGCCACCTGCAGGGATCTGAGGATGTGCCAGATCGGTGTGAGGCAGAGGTAATAGAAGGAGGCGCCGACCGCTCGGCCAGTCTGATCGAGGTGAGTGTCGAGCAGGGTCGAGAAGAACGCCGTGATTCCCTGGTAGAGGGGGAAGCTCGAGGGGGATCGACCAGGGGGGGCCCAGCACCGGCGTTTCGTAGGCGAGCCAGGGACCTCCTCGTTGCAGGAAGAGGGCGACGATCGCGGTGTGGGACTGGCGGAAACCGTGCAGGTCGAGAATGCTGTTGAACCAGCCGACGGAAAGCACCCAACCGCTATAGGCGGCCACGACTGCGAAGACGGAGAGCGAGAGGGTCTCGAAGGTCGTCAGCCCGGTTGGCTTCTTCAGGGGCATGGGCTCAGGATCGGGTTCGGCTTGATCGGATCGGAACGCTGTGCCCGCGGACCTCGAACAGTTCTCGGTAGCCGGTGGCGTAGCGGTACTTGTAGCGCTCGGAGCCTCGACCGAAGGAGTAGATCTGCTCGGTGTCTGAGGCGAGGAAGCGCTCCCACGAGGCCGCCAGGGCTGCACTGCCGGCCCCCGGGAAGGCTTCGGTGGCCGACGCCGAGTGGTAGTAGTGCCGGGTCGAGGTCCCGAGGATGTCGAGGTGAGACGCGATCAGGGTCCCGGCTTCGTCCCTGACGGTCGTCAGCTCGGCGCAGTCGTGTTCCACGAGATGCGCGAGCATCGAAAAGAAGGTCGGGCTCCGGTTGTCGCCCCACTTCTGTCGATGCATCTGCCGGACCTCATCGATCGGCAATCGGTCTTCGACAGTGACTTGCAGCCCCGACGCAGTCGCGCTGGAGCTGGCTCGACGCAGCGAGGCCGATTTCAGCGAGTACCCCGCTGCCTTCGATGCCAGCGGCGCGACAGCCGACAGAAAGGAATCGAAACGCCACGCGGGGAGCTTCCTTCGCAGGTGGCCCTCGAGGGCCTCGGCTTCGAGGTTGGAGAGCAAGGGCAGTCTGATCAGGTCGGCACCCGAGCCCAGAGCGATCTTGGCGATGAAGTCGGCGATCTCTTCACTGGTCGAGCCGGTGCGTCCGTGGAACGTGAAGTCCGCTTCGTGGAGGGCGGGAACGGTCAGCAGTCGTTCTCCGGAACCGCTTGGGAGGACGAGGGCGTAGTCCCCGTCTTCATCGGCCTGACGAAAAAGCACCGGAGCGTTCGTGGCTCGGATCAGGAACTCCCGCATCAAACGGTCCGCCCGCTGCTCGCGGACGTCCCTGGGGGCCTGGAACGGGTCTGTTGAGGGTTTCATCTGTGGATTCGAGATTCGCCGCCGGCAGCGACAGATGGCATCGGTTCAGATTCTCTCAGGGGTTGCCAGTCTAGTTCTGAGGCCTCGCGGAACGGAGTTCCCAGATCGAGTTTCCGGCGATGTCGACCGAGGGAGCGTAGTGGTCCCGGATCCAGGCATCGACGACAGGGAGCCTCGTCGAGTTCGGGATCCCGTCGATGACCGACCGGGGATCGGCTGAAGCGTAGAGGATGAAATGAGGTTCCTCACGTTGGAGACTCTCGATCAGGTCATGCTCCTGATCCCTCCCCGAGGCATGGGCCGTGAAGAAGTAGGGACTGCAACTGGGCTTGCGTAGCAAGTAGTACCACGCCGGTTCGTTCGGGAAGGTGAAGAAGCAGTCCTGTTGTGCGACGAGCGGAGCCAGGGCCTCCCGAAGCGCTTGCTGAGACTCGGACAAGAAGCTCTCGTCGCTTCTCGAGGCGTAGGCACCGATTGCAGTCGAGATCCGCGGTGCTGCCAGCACGCTGCCGTGCTGGGTCTGAACAGCCAGCGTCGCGGCCAGGGACAGGGCCGCCAATACGATGAGCGCCTTTCGAACTCGGGTCGGCAGGAGGCGCAGCGCCAACCAGACGCAGAAAACCGTTGCGAGGAGAACGAACGAGAAACCCTGAGCCAGGTGGGAGGGATCGCTGCGCCCGAGGGCGGTTCGGAAGCCGACCAGTGCCAGGAGCGTCAGCGTCAGGTGCACCTCGCCGAGAGGGCGGAGGGCGCGGGTGCGGCGATAGGAGGAAAGACAGGCCACCAGAGACAGGAGCACGAGGGCGATCAGCACGAGAGGCACAGCGTGGCTCGGCCAGGAATCCCTGCTCAGCGGCGAAGGGTACACGTAGGCGTAGATCCAGTCCCAGCGGGAGGCCGAAGAAACGATCTGAGAGAACCACGCCAGAATCTCCTCGAGACCGAAGGCGAGGGCGACGCATAGGATTCCCGAGAGGATGCCCGCGGTCCAGGGAACCAGGTCTCGAAAGGGGTCCTCCGGGCGCCTGAAGAGCAGCCAGAGCCACCGATTGCAGCCGTGCCGGCGGCAATGGTGTAGACGCCCGAGTCGGAACTGACGAGCAGGGCGACTAGCGCCATGGAACCCGCGGCGAAGAAGGCGATCCGGCTTTCGGAGCGGAACGCGAACACCAGGATGGACAGAGTCAGCATGATCGGCAAGGTCCGGATCTGAAACCACGCGACGTCCGGTTGAGCGACCTGGAGGGCTGTGAACAGCAGCGCTACGAGCACCGTCCTGTCGAACTTGTCTGCGACTCCCCGCACGGAGTTCTGGAGGAAGAAGACCAGCCCCCACAGCCCGAACGGCACGAGGCCTTCGATGAGGTAGAACATGGCCTTGAAGGCGCCGATGCTCTGGACTCCGAACAAGTGCCATCCGAGTCGCGGCAGGAGAGCGTCGTGGAACGCACCACGCGTCAGGACGTTGGCGGTCCAGAGACGGCCGTGGAAAGACCCGTTGAAGGCGGGCGCCAGGGAGTCGCCATCGTGAAACGGGTCCAGCTGTCCGTCGGCCAGTCGCGACGCGAGACCGTCGAGGCTCGTCCCGGCTGCGATCAGGAATCCGAGACCCAGCAGGAGGGGCAGTGCCCACGGCCAAGGTGGCGAACGGTTGGTCGAGGTCGGAACCTCGAGCTCGGCC
Source organism: Thermoanaerobaculia bacterium (assembly GCA_942492505.1). Classification (GTDB taxonomy): domain Bacteria; phylum Acidobacteriota; class Thermoanaerobaculia; order Multivoradales; family Multivoraceae; genus CALOFD01. Next base: position 224,118 of record CALOFD010000037.1, on the reverse strand, counting down.
CTCTTGAAGCCCCCGCCGACGCTCCACCAGGTGAGAGAGGGGATTAGGACGAAGAGACCGTACCGCAACAGATTGTTGAGAGGGTCGAACCGAGCGACCGAAAGGACACCCACGATGCCCTCGGGGTTCCGGTACGGGAGCCGAATCCAGTTCCAGAGCAGCGCCCCGACGACCATCGACAGCAGTGCCAACAGGAGCCGGAAAGTCGTACGATGGCTCATCGGGAGCATGGTCCGTGGGGCTCGAAGCGGGCTTCGGAGGATCGAGCCCTTCTTCCCGCCGCCCTCTGGATCACTCTGTTCGCCTGTCGGATTCGAAGCGGATCTCGACCAGGGCCGCCAGGTGACGGATGAAGATGCCGGGCAGTCGGGTCAGCCGATAGATATGGGTTTCGCCCGCCGATCTCAGGCGATGCCGAATCGGGACCTCGATGGGTTCGATTCCCGCCTGGCAGCAGCGGGCGGAGAACTCCCACCAGAAACCCTGATCCATCTTGCCCATTCGTGGAGCGAGTTCCTGGATCGTGGTGCGAGAAATCAGGACCATGGGACTGCTCGGATCGTGAAGGGGGCTCCGGAACAGTATTCGGAAGGCGAAATAGAACACCCTGGAGAGGAGCCGACGCAGCCAGGGATCCCTCCTCGGCTTGCGCCAGCCTACGACGACCGGTCCCTCGTTGCGGCGGTCCCAGAGCTTCCAGAAGTCCGCTGGATCGCACTGGCCGTCGGAGTCGAGGCAGAGGACCCAGGGCGCTCGCACTGCAAGAAGCCCATCCTTGACTGCTCGTGAGTAGCCCTTTCGTTCCTCGGAACTGTGCAAGTCGATCGGGAGGCGGGTTGCGAGTCTACTCACGTGCTCGGGTGTTCCGTCGCTGCTTCCGTCTTCGCAGACGATGATCGTCGAGGGTAGTCTGGAGGTGATCGTGGAGTGGATCTCCTCGAGAGTCGGCCCGATCGAATCGCGCTCGTTGTGGGCCGGCAGGACGACCTCGAGTTCGATGAGCCTTTCGCCGGTTGCGTCAGGGGTGGATTCGTTCATCGACATCCGTTGCTCGGTCTACCAGAGTTGGATGAGGTCGAGAACCTCGGTGGAGCACTCCCCCTTCGTCGAGTTTCGTCGGATTCGGGACCCAGTTCCCCCTCGAGTCCTGAGAAATCGAAGAAAGGCGCCGCTCCATGCACCTCTCGATCCTCGGGAGCCGCCGTGCAGAAGGTCGCACAGGCGCCTTCGAAGGTGGTCACGATTTTCGTCGGGTGCCGGGTCGGCTCGGTGGACAGGTAGAGGGCCGGAAGCCACCAGCCGTCGAGGAAGCTCCGACGGTCGCCGAAGAGTTCGGTCGTCTGAACGCAGGCCGAGGCCGACTGGTTGGCAAGGCGACGAACTCGCGACAACTCGCGGGTGTACTGCCAGCAAGCGAGAGCTGTTCCCAACAGGAAGAGCGAGGAAGTCAGGAGAAGTCCGACTCGGACCCCTTCGGAGCCGCCCGCTGCCGGCGATGGTCGTAGCAGGAGAACCAGGAAAGCAGAGTGCAGCGGGACCGAGAGCGGGATCAACCAGTACTGGTAGTCGAAGACTGCGATCATCGAATCGGGCTGGTCGAAGATGAAGAGGGCCAGGCACAACGAAGCGGCAACGATCGAACCCAGAGACAGCCAACCGGACTCGAAGCGACGTACCAGCAAAGATGCCGAGGCGACGGCGATCAGGAGGAAGAAGAGCGCCATGAGTAGGGCCTGCGGATGGGAGATCGTTCGAGCCAGACTGTCGTGTGCCGGATGCTCGGCCGTGACGACGCGCCACCGTTCCGAAGGGACCAACCAGACCAGTGCCAGCCGCACGAATCCGGCTACGAGAAACACGCCGCCGAGCCGCGCCAGGGAGCGGTCGTTCGCACCTCGAGCGAGAAGAAGCAGGGTCGCCCCCGTCCCCAGAAAGAGGATCCCGGTGAAGGGGTGGATGAGCAACAAGAGGACGACTCCGATCGGGAGCGCCCAGCGACACACAGTGGAACTCCTCTCGAAGGCGACACAGACCAGAAGAATCCAGTAGACCTGACTGAGGACCACGAGATGAGCGCTGATCTCGAGCTGCAGCGGGAGGCTCAGCAGGCAGATTCCTGACAACGCCACGAAGGCCGCTCGCTCCGTACGAGCGGGGAGTGCACTTTTCAGCCCGAGCAATACGCTGCCGAAGGCAAGGACCGGGAGGAAGGCGAACGACGCGGAGTAGACGTAGGTCAGGAAGACCAGGTTGCTCGAGTAGTAGCGGGCGATCGCGGTCGGGGCCCTGAACAGCCAGAAGGCGGGTCGGGTCGGGTCTCGGACGGGTTCGAAGGCGCCGCTGGCCAACCTGACGAAGGAGCCGTCGTCGAGCAGCACGTTACGCGTGGCGAGTCGCAGCAGGCATGCAGCCAGGACGAGTCCGGCTGCGACCAGGAGGGATCGGCGACCAGAGAACGCCCGACGTACGGAGTCCTTCAAGCCCGTCAACGACCTTGAGCTTGCCGTTCGAGGATCTCGCGCAGGCCCTCGATGGATTCGAATGGAAGAAGCGCCTGGATCGTTTCGCTGTGGATGAGGCCGACCTCCAGAGCCGTCTCCGCCTGGGGAGGAGGAGTGGTGCGTAGAACTTTTCCCAGTTGTAGAGGTAGATCGGCGGACAGCTGGTTCCAGGACCCTCCGTAGCCCTGCTGGCCAGCAGGTCGAAGAGTTCGTCGTAGGTGCCGATGCCGCCCGGATAGCAGATCACTCCGTCGATTCCGTCGAACATGAGGTGCTTGCGTTCCGCCAGGTCGTCGCAGCGGATCGAGTCTCCTCCCTGGAAGGCCAGTCCCTCGCCTTCGAGCCAACCGGGGATGACCGAAGTGACCGAGCCGCCAGCAGCCAGGAAGGCGCTGGCGAAGGCCTCCATGAGACCGACGCTCGAGCCGCCGAAGACCAGCTGGTCGTAGTGCGACCGGAGTGCCCCCACGACGGCCTGGATCTCGAGTCCCTGCAGGCGAGTGTTCTCGCGCTCGATGCCGGATCCGATGAAGCACAGCCTCATGAGAGTTCCTCCAAGGCCCGGATCAGGGGGGCGACTCGCGCCGCGCGATCGGTGATCCTGATGCCGAGGTCGATCGCATAGTACGGGTCGATGAAGCCCGCGCCGAGGGCCGAGACGGCGCTGAGATTGGACGTTGTGACTCGACGATCCGTGTCTTCGGACGATGAGCAGATGTCACCGGCGAGCCATGGAACATTGTCTGCGACGTGCCATCCCGACCGCGCGAGAGACGGGTATCGCAGCCCGACAGGTCGCCGGAAGAGAACGGTGAACGGAAGATCACCGGGTGCCGGCGACAAGACGGACAGTCCGAGTTCCGTCTCACAGGCCTCCCCGATGCGATCGTGGAGGTCGAGGATTCGAGCGCGGATCCCATGGAAGCGAGCCAACTGCGCCCTCAGGACGGCTGCGGTGAGTTCGTTGGCTCGCAGGGAGAGGCCTGGTTCTACCGGGTCTGCTGGTCGGCGTTTCCCGGCGACCATCACGCAGCCCTGATCGTGGAGTGCGCTCACTCGCGAGAAGTGCTCCGGATCCTTGACGGCTACGAAGCCGCCGTCGCCGGTGCTGAGGATCTTGTGCTGGTTCAGGGAACACCAGGCTGCCGCTCCGAAGGTCCCGGCTCGCTTGCCGTCGATCGAGACCCCGAAGGATTGGGCCACGTCTTCGAGAAGTGGGATACCGCTGCTCTGGCAGATCTCCGCGATTCTCCCGACCGCCTGTTGGCCGCGGCCCATCATGTGGGTGACGACGACGGCGGCCGTCTTGGAGTTGATGCGCTTCGCGACCGCATCGGCATCGAGCTGGAGTCGATCGTCGAGCGGCAGGAAGACCGGCACGAGCCCGGCTCTCCGGATGCAGGACCAGTTCGACAGCCAGCCGAAGGGAGCGATCAGGACTTCTCCGCCGGCCTCGAGATCGAGGGTTTCCAGAATCAGCGCGAGGCCGATCGATGCCGAGGGCAGAAGCAGGCAGTGCATCCCCGGGTAGGTGCTCTCGAGTTCCCTCTCCGCTCGATGACACTGTGAGGCTTCGCCCGTCATGCGGAACAGCTCACGCCGCTGGAGAACGCCGGCGACCATCCGCTGTTCCAGATCACCGACCAGGTCCTGGCCTATCCCCATGGTTCGGGCGACTCCTTCACGAGGTAGAGATCGTCGTAGCTCGGAAAGACAGACTCGTACTCGAACGCGGGTCGCTCGGCCCACCACGCTGCAACGGCTCGTTGGAGATCGCCCACTCGCGTTGGGTCGAAGATGAAGAGCCTCGACTTGATGTTCTCCGACGCTCCGGCGAACGGAGACACGAAGGCTGGTGTTCCCGCTTGGACGGCGTAGGTCGGCATCAGGCAGAAGGGGTCGAAGAGCGAGGGAGTGATGAGTGCCGTGGCCTGGGCGATCCGTTCCAGGAGGGAGTCGAGGGAGATCTTCTGTTCGAGAGAGACGATCCCTGTGAGCGCGTGCTCTTCGATCGTGGCTTCGAGCTCGGCGAGGTACTGGGCGCCCTTCTCCGGTCTGGGATCGCGACAGAGGATGGCCAGCGACACCTCGAGGCCCTCTGACTGCGCCCAGTCTCGAACCGAGGCGAACTGGCGACACAGTTCGACGAATCCCTTCTCGCGAACCGGGCGGCCTCCGGCGAGGAACTTCAGCTCGCGTTCGATGGAGGCGTCGAACTCGATGGTTGCGCGGCGGTGCTGTGCGAACGAGCGGACGTCGAGGCGATCGGCATGGACCCAGTCTTTGTAGAAGTCTCGATCTCGCGCGCTTTCCAGGACGACTCGCATGCTCGCGGTGCTGAGTTTGCGTTCGTAGGCGGCGGCAATCTGGAGCTCGTCGTGAGACATGGTCCAGCCGCCCTCGTTCGACTCGCCGACCACGGTCTCGAGTCGGCCGACCGTCAGGTAGGGGGAAAAGATGGTTTTGAAAGCCCCGATCGTCTCCTTGAACTCGGTCGAGTCCGTCAGGAATCCGCACTCCCAACTGTGAAAGTGGGCGATCACACCGTTCGAGAAACGCAGCCCGTCGAGTGCCGCCATGACCTGGCATGTCAGGAGTTCGGTGAACTCGCCGAAGTTCCCCGATTGCTTGGCCCGTTTGAACATGAAGTCGGGGACCAGGCAGCGAACCGTGTTGCCGCTCTCCATCGACGAGGACGAGTAGGTGATCTCGTACTCGATCCGGTCGGTGTCACCGAAGGTCACGATGCAGTGGTTGGTGAGCTGGTCGGGCCGGCCGAACGGGGCGTCGGTCAACAACGTGATCTCCGCTACGCTGCCGCTCTTGAGGGGGTCGAACTTCTGCCAGGCTTCGCCGAAGTGTCCGAAGGCGAAGTGTAGGACGCCGAACTGCATCTGCCCGATCCGATCGTCGTGGATACTTCGGCTGGTGGCGGGTCACCGTGCCGTGGTCACGAAGACGTTGCCGGATCTTGGTCTCGAAAGGCTCGCGCCCGAGATCGTAGTGGGTGCCCGAGTGCGCCCAGGCCATGGTCAGCAGGGCGAAGAGGATGTCGCCGAACTCTTCCCCCTGGGCCGCTGGATCGTCGGCTTCAAGGAACTCGTCGATCTCGTCCAGCAAGTAGCGTTTGAGCTCGCCGGCCGGCAGGCCGATGCTCTCAATGAGACGCTCGATACTCACGCAACAGCTCCAGGATTCGTTCGGGATCGTCGACGGTCTTGGGTTCCCACAGGAAGGGGCGGTCCGGGATCCGATCATGCCATCGTTCCTCGTCGGCCTCGATCGGGGGGTTCTCGGACCACACCCCGGGCAGGTTTCGCAGATGCACGTAGGCGATGCGCTCCGCCGGCAACAGATCTTGGATCTGATCGAAGGTCAGCCCCGCGTGGTGCGAGTTCTCCACATCGAGGACGATCTCGACCTCTGTCTTGTCGAGCAGGGTTCCCAGGACTTCCACGTCGGACTCGAGGCCGGCGTGAATCTCGAGGCAGGGCCTCATCGGCGAGAGGTCGGAGCAGAAGTCCAGCACCCGGTCGATCAGTTCAGCCGGTTCGATGTCGGAGTTCGCGGCGCCGAGAAAGAACCGAAAATGAGTACAGTCGAGGAACCTCGCCTGAGCGATCTGGACGGCGACATAGAGGCGGTAGCGCTGCCAGGTCATCCCGGCGCAGCTCAGGAGGTCGGTCGTTCCGGCGTAGGAAAACTCGAAGTCGTCGCTCTCGCGGACCTCGCCGAGGCGGGCAGCCAGCCCTTTCAGCGACACGTCGTCGCGCAGGAAGTCCTTGCTGAGTTCGACCATCCGCGGACGGAACGAGGTGATGGCGTCCAGGAACTGATCGGTGGTGAAGCCTCGTTGCGGCCAGCCCGCCAGGGTGATGCTGTTATTCGGCATCGAGGATCCCTGGGGCGAGGTAGTCGACCAGCTGCTCGTAGTTGCTGCGCTCGTCGGGGTCTTCGAGGCGACCGATGCCGATGGTCTTGTTGATGTCGAAGACGACGGCCTCGCCGTCCGTCACAGTGTAGTCGACCACGCCGTAGTCGAGACCGAAGCTGCGCGCCGTCTCCACGACCCCTGCGTCGTTGTCGATCCAGCTGTAGGAGCCCGGCGCGAACGACTCCCCGAAGGGGTCGCTGTAGCCCATTCGATTGCTGATCACGCGTTCTCCGAGCATGAAGCAACGCCGGTTGTAGTGGACGCCGTCGACGATCTCGGGCCGGTACTTTTCGACCACGGTGCCTGGCGCCAGGACGTCGGGAGGAATGTCGTCGAAGCGGTCGAAGACGGAGTACCGTTTGACGTATTCGAGCGGTGGCTCCGGACCCCACCGAAAGGTCAGTTTGCGGCGCAGCGAATACCAGCGTCCTCTTGAAGCAGTTTTCGCTCGGGGATGCCGGCCGAGTTGAGGTCGGTCTTGACGATCACCGGGCCATCGTAGTGGGAGTCGCGGCTCACCAGGTTCGGGCTGGTTCGGGTCTTTCGGATATCGCGGATGCGGTCGTTCAAGACCCTGGGTTGTTTCCGTGCGAGCTTGACGTAGCTCCGTGGCACCCTCGAGAGATCGACGTGGATCAGCGCCACGTCGACGTTCAGGCCGGCCTGAGTGCCGAAGACGAAGTCGACGTCATGTCCATCCTCGCGCCACTTCCGGGCGAGCAGGCCGACCATGTAGTAGGACTCCGCCTCCTCCGGCGTCTGGAGGGCGTGGCACAGAACTGCAATTCGCATGGGGACCGACGGCTGGAACGCCTTGCCGAGTGGCTGGCAGGTCTGATTCGGAATGAACGTTACGACGTGTCCGGCGTCGCTTCGCTGTCTTGGCGGGACTCCTGTACGCTGAACCTAGCATGAGGTCGGATGAGGTTGAGCGCTTGGCCGGACCCCTCAGGCCGTGCGGGAGCGGCCCTTGAAGCTGACGGTCTTCGCCCACTCTTCAGACCTGGGTGGCGCCGAGCGGAGCCTGCTCGAACTGGTGAAGGAGCTGAAGGAAGACCATCAGGTCTGCTGCATGGTCCTGCTGCCGTGGCCCGGCCCGCTCGAGTCCCAGTTGGAGCAGCTCGCGATCGAGCACCATGTGGTTCCCTACTGCTGGTGGTGTGCGTCGACTCAGGAGGATGCCGACCGACTCGGACCGGCTCTGGCTTCGGCAGCCTGGGCGGTCGACAACCAGGGCCTTGCGCTCGTGCGGCAGTTCGATCCCGATGTCGTCATGACCATGACGATGGTCATCCCATGGGGCGCGTTGGTGGCCGCCGAGCTGGGGAAGCCCCACCTTTGGCAAGTCTGTGAGTTCGGCGACATCGATCACGGTCTCCACTTCGTGCTCCCGCTGGAGGAGATCCTGGCGTTCATCCGGGCGTGCTCGGACTTCATCTTGACTCTCTCCGAGTACCACCGTACCTATCTGTTCCCGGATCTCGAGGACGATCGATGCTTGCCGCTCTACCGGCACATCGAGATCCCGGAGGCCGGGGTCGAGGAGCCGGCGGAATTCTTCTCCGGAGGAGGAGCCTTTCGCCTCGGGATGTTTGCGACGATCCTTCCGAGCAAGGGGCAAGCCGATGCCGTGTTGGCCATTGCGGACCTGGTTTCAAGGGGATGGGATGTCGAACTTCTTCTCGCCGGGTACCAGGCGGACGACGCCTACCTGGAACGCCTGCGAGGGTTGGTGTCCGAGAACGGGCTCCAGGAACGAGTTCGCTTCCCTGGAGTGATCTCTGAGGTCTACTCCGCCATGCGTCAAGCGGATGTCGTTGTCGTGTGCTCGCGCCAGGAAGCCTTTGGCCGGGTTGCGCTAGAGGCCATGCTGCTGGGTCGTCCGGTCGTCTACGCAGAGGCCGCGGCTCTCTCGGAGATCATGATCGATGGGGTGACAGGGCTCTCCTATCCACCAGGCGTAGTCAGCGAGAGCTCGCGGACCGGATCGAACTCCTGATGAGGGACAAGGACCGCGCGGAGGCACTGGCTCGAAACGGGCAGGCACACGCGGCGAGTCGATTCTCACGCGACGCGTTCGGCGGGTCGGCCTTCCGGGTGTTGTCGAGTTTGACTTCCTCCCGAGTCGACGCCGAGAGGAGGGCGATTCATCGTGAACGCCTGGCCCTTCTTCGCTCACTGGCAACGGATGCGTCTGAGATTCAATCGTGAGTCGAGGCGCCTGCGATGGCTGATTCGAAGCGAGGCTGGGTGAGGACAGCCTCGAAGAGCTGGTCGGCCAGGATGGCATGTCCCTTCGCCGTCGGGTGGCACTCATCCATGAAGAGGTCGGACTCCTCCATCTCCACCAGAGGCCGAGACTCGAGATAGGTCGCTCCGACACTCCGCGCGCTGGCTCTCAGTGAGTCTCGAAGGATGCCCATCCTCTTGGAGAATCCGGCATTGATACCGGGCGCCCCGAAGAAGATGACATCTGCTCCGCGCTCGCGGGCGAGGCTGCCGATTGCCGACATGTTCCGCTCGTATTCATCCGGAGGTACCCGCCAGGGTGGATTGCTGTTCGGCTCCGGCCGCGAACCGGGAGCTTCCGTGATCTGTCGGATCCAGAGCACGAGATAGGTGAGTGCGTGGCTCTCGATCACGACTCTGCGGGCGGCGATCCAGAGGGGGCCTCGGCGGTAGGACCGGTCGGGATCCCTGCTGGGCTCCGAGTCGTTGAAGCCAAAGCTGGCGATCAGGATGTCGGGATCGACGAGATCGGAGATCTCTCTTCAACCACTCCAAGCCCTGGAACTCGAGTATCCGGGAACGGCCATGGGTATGACTTGGACTCGCGCTTCGGGAATCGCGTGCGGAGTTCCTCCTCGAGGATCTGTGGGTAGGCCAGTTGCTGTCTGTGCTGAATCGGAGAAGGGGCCGAAGTCGAGCCCGTAGCCGAAGGTGACAGAGTCACCCAGGCAGACGATCCTCAATCCAGGTTCATCGAGGGTCGGATAGCGCGCCCTGCGGAAGCCGGTGGCGTCGGTCGAGAATCGGGTCACAGGGGTCTGTCCTGGTACCCCCCACGAGACATCTTGTAGGTCCTTCTTCAGCATCCAACCAAGAAGGGCGTCGCCGTTGAAGATTCCGTCGGCCTTCAGTTCCTCCGCCTCGCTGAGACTGTCGATCGTTACCCAGAAGCTGGACGGCTCTGGAAGGAGGACCCTGGTTCCGATCTCGATCAGGGCGATCGTCAGAAGGATCGCGATCGAGGGTAGAACCCTGAACCAACGCTTCGCTCGACGGCCCTTCCTTGAACCGAGACCGGCTTTGTGAGGTCCTTCTCGAGGCCGGTGACTCTTTCTCATGGCGATGGCAGGGTGTCCGGGTCGCTCCCCGCTGCTGACTCCCCAGGTGCCGGGCCGTCAGGCCTCGTGCCCCTCCAGTAGACGATACCGAGCGCCGCGATGTACGCGGTCATGATCGCGACGGCCAGGGGCATCAAGCCGGTGTACTCCCATCCGTAGCCTGAGACGGCGTCCGAGACGATCGGGACGTACGCCAAACCCGATCCGATCTGAAGAGACACCGGCACCCACCAGAGGCGTGGCACTACGAAGGCCAGGACGATTGAGCAGAGATCGGCTGCCAGGAAGTAGCGGTCGTGCATCTTGGGCAGCAGGTAGGGCGTCATCGAGAGAGAGACGGTAGCGAGCAACAAGAGGAAGCCGGGGTCGAAGAAGTTCTCGCCAGTCGCGCTCGATTGGCGTAGATCAGAGAAGCGACGGTCGTGAGCAGCAGAGCCAGGACGAGTCCTGGGCGGTAGTACTGGTCGTCTACGAAGTAGTACAAGTTGGGAGCGTTCATGGACAGACGACTGAAGAAGCTGCCCTTGATCGAGGTAGATGCTCAGGATCTCGAGCGGTGGTCTGCCGAGGAGCACGGCCGGTGTCATCACGATGCAGTAGGTGATGGGAACGAATAGGAGGTGTCGCCATCTGAGGATGTCCCGAAGAATCAGAGCGAGGAGATAGGGGAGAAGGAAGACGGCCTGCGCCTTGATCGAGAGAGCCAATGCGAAGAAGACGACAACGCCGATGGGCCGCCGAGCGATTGAGAAGTAGATCGAGCCGAGCAGGAGACTGCTGTGAATGGCGTCGCACTGACCCCAGAAGGAGCTGTCTAGCAGGAGAGGTGGGCGCCATGAGAAGCGTGTACGCGGCCAGCCAGGCGCAGCGGCGATTCGCCGTTGACAGAAGGACGATCTTGAACGCGAAGAATGCCGCGACGAAATCGAAGCTGATCGAGACGAGCTTGATCAGGTAGAGCCTTGGCATCAGGTTGTCGAACCAGGTTGCCAGGTACAACAGGTAGTAGTAGGTTGGCGGATAGCTTCCCTGTAGTTGGTTCCAGCCGTCAGCGTTGGGTAGTTCCCTCTGGAAGGCTGAAAGGCCCTCCGTCAGCAGGTGGTCGTACCAGTAGGCGACCCAGAACTGGACGTCCCCTGTGACGAAGTCGCGCAGGAACCAACGTGCTGCCAGCACGATGACGACGCCTGCCGCGACAAAGGAGGTCGGGGTCCTGTTGTTTGAACTGTCGTCGGTCAGCGTTCGATACCCCCTGGTTCGATACGGCGGCGGGGCGCTGGAGGCGTGAGGGCCTGTGCATGCTAGGCCACCAGGGTCGCTCGTTCCAAGAGGCGCTGTTTCTTCGGTCCCAGCGGCGTCCGCTACGGTAGCAGCTGCCCTCGGTCTTCGTCGACGAGTGACGAACTCGGAACACCGACCGATGAAATCCGGGGCTCCAGTCGATAGATCCACCAATTCTCGCCACCCGCGATGCGTGTATGCCGCTGCTCGAGTTCTCCGGCAAAGCCGGGGTTCTTCTCCATGCCCCAGGAGTAGGAGGTTACGAAGTGGGTAGCTCCGGAGTCTTGGAGGGCGTCGAGCGTCGAAGTCGACCAGAGTTCGAACGGGATGGCCCACGCCCATCGCCCGGAGGCCGGGGTCGTGAACTGGAAGAAGCAGGTCGACGGGTCGTCCTGTCCCAGGTCGCGTTCGGGCGGGCTGTCGCGCGCGAAGTCAGGGGCCCTCTCACCGAAGGCCGCGGCCGATTCGCGTCCGCAGATCAGCGAATCCGTCTGACGAGTCGTGGCCAGGATCGCTTCGGTGAGTTCCTTCTCAGTTCGATACCGCTCCTGGAGCATCTCGGTCGCGGCGAGGAAGGCTTCGACGTTGTGGGCGCCGCCCGACAGTACGAGCAGGATCGAGTATCGACGCGCCGCCTCGCGAGGAGCGTTTGATCGCAAGGAGGCCGACCAGGAGAACGAGGGCCGTGGTCCAGTTGGCGCTGTAGGAGAAGGTTTCCACTCCGAAGGATGCAGCGAGGACCGCCTGCGAGAGTGTTCCCAGGTCCAGTACCTTGAGCGTCAGGGAGGTGCCGATCTTTCTGATGGCCGAAACCGCCAGTGCCAGCAAGGAGATCCAGGCGAGCAGCGCGATCGTGCCCACGAGCGAGTCCTGAAGGACCCTGCTTCCCTGGACGCTGAGCCGAAAGCCGTAGACCAGTTCGATCTCCGGCAGGACGATCGAATGGAAGGCGAACGCCCTGAGTTTGGCCAGGAGGCCCAGCGAGTCGGGATTCATGATGTACATCAGCTCGGAAGGCGTATTCAGCTTGAGAAAGGAGTCTGAAGTGGGGAAGAAGGCGGGTCTCATGTACCAGAGGATCCAGACGAGGGAGAAGGCCGCGCCTGCCGTCAATAGGGCTCGGCGCCTCGACATGGTGGCGGCGAGCATCAAGAGCCCCCACACGGCGTTGGTCGTCGTGATACCCAACGTGAGAATGGCGACGAGAAGCAAGACCCAATAGGCGCCGGACGACCTCTCTCCTGGGTGGCGACGCGCGCGACCGCCGCGATCACCGTCAGCGCGCCGAAGGCGTGGGATTCGAGCACCGGCAGCCAGAAGACGGAGCTGGACGTTGCAGCGGCTGCCAGAGTGATCACTGCTGAGGTCGCAATCCCGAGTTTCTGGCAGCGGCAGGTGAAGAACACCAGGAAGGACCAAGCCGCCGTCGTCGAGACCATGAGGACTCCGGCCACAGTCGGCGCCGCGAGCCCGGCAGCCCTCAATGCCTGGAAGGCAGGAAACAAGATCAGCGAGAAGAGGGCGTGATGGCTCGATCGATGGTGGTTCCGGCTGAGACGATCCTTCAACAGATCGAAGATCGCCGCGGGGTCGCTCTCGAAATAGACGTCCCAGGAGCTGTAGTGAAGGATCTCCGGGGAAGCGGCCTTGAACCCTCCTGCGACGGCGAGCGCGAGAACGACGGTGAGGGCGAGCCCAGAGAGCCAGGGTACCCAGGCTTGTCCGCTGACCCCAGGTGGGTAGTCCCTTTGGTACATCTGGAACCGAATGGAGGAGGAGGTCGTGGTCCTGCAGACGGAATTCCCCTGCCGCTCTGCTAGTCTGATCGTTCAGTTTCTCCATGCAGAGTATGACCGATAGGACGGTTGGTACGCTTCTGATCGGCATCGGGCTCGTCGTGTGCCAGGGGTGCTCCTCGGAGGAACCTACGCTGTTGCCTTCTGGGCATGAGGATCGACCGCCGATCATCTACATCACGGTCGACACACTCAGGGCGGATCATCTCGGCCTCTATGGCTACTCGCGTCCAACCAGTCCCGAATTGGACGAGTTCGGGTCTCGGGCCTTCGTCTTCGAGGATGCCTTCGCGCAGGCGCCATGTACACGGCCGTCGGTCTGGAACATCATGACGTCCTCGCTGAGAGCCCCGATTCCGATTCCAGCCGGGACTCCGACGATCGCAGGCTTTCTTCATGAACAGGGATACGAGACTGCAGCAATCGTCTCGCAGGGTGCGTTCAGAGACGGTGGCGAGAATCTGTCCCAGGGCTTTGACCACTATTTCGTCACCTGGGGAGACGATCTGGAAGGGCGGCCGTTTGACTACTTCTCTCCCGACGCCGACGCCTCCGCGTTGACAGACCGTGCGATCGAGTGGCTGTCGAGAGGCCGAGAGCGCCACTCCCTTCCTTTGGCTCCACTACTTCGATCCGCACGATCCGTACGTTGTCCACTCTCCAGGAAGACGGGATGTTTGGGGACTCCGATCCCCAGCAACTGTCCCAACGGCGTGCCGAGCTGCGGACCTGGATGGAGGGCATCATGCAGCTCGAAAGCAGACAGGGCGATGCCGATGCCGAGGAGAACGCTCTCGAGAGTTCGGTGATCGAGCAGCTGAACGATGCCTATGACGAAGAGGTTCACTTTCTGGATCGCAACCTTGGCCGCCTCTTCGACTTCATCGATGGGCGGGCGGCGGTCGACGGGGAGAGCCTGATCTTCTTGACCGCCGACCACGGTGAGCAACTTGCCGACAACGGCTGGTTCTGGGGACACGGTGCGAGCCTGTCGCGGGAAGAGCTGCATGTCCCCATGTTGCTGCGCCTGCCTGGCCAGAAGGCGGGCCGCCGAGTCGTCGGTGCCGTCCAGACGATCGATGTGTTTCCGACAATCGTGGAACTCGTCGCTCGCGAGAGCGCGAAAACGATCTCACTCGAGGGACGAAGTCTGGTACCCCTGCTCCGTTCGGAAGAGAGCATGGATCCCGGATTCGCCTTCTCAGGCTGGAATGGGGAAACCTCGATCATCTCGGGAGAGCACCAGTTGCTTTTCGACGATGATGGGGAGCGCCTTCTGAGACTCGTCGACGGAACCCCAGTGTCCGATGAGGCGGAGGCCAACCGTCTGAAGGCGCTGTCAGGCGGGCAGTCGGCGGAGGATTCAGGCTACGATGAGGCGATCATCGAGCGCCTGAAAGCAAATGGATACCTCCGGTAGCTCGGGAACGACTTCGCCTGATCGAGGTGCACCGACGGGAGCGCTTCGAGAGTCCCTGCTCGGAGGTCTGTCGGCGAAGCTACTCCGGGGTGGTGCTGGCACGTTCCAGGCTGTTGGCACGGTAGTCGATAGGGCCATCTCGTAGTGAGGGGGTTTGTTGTGTCCTGTCCGGGCATCCCATTCGAACGGCGAAACAGGGTCGGGCTCGGTTCGGCTGCACTGGCGTTGCTGGTCGTTCTGTCGGCCGGCTCCGGCCTACTTGGGGCGAGCGAAGCAGGGGCGAGGAAGGAAGCAACGAGGCGATGGAACGTCCTCATCCTCGTCGCCGACGCACTGCGGGCAGATGCTCTGGAGTGCTACGGCGGGCCGACCGAAACTCCGAATATCTGCGAGTTGGCCCAACGCGGAGTGCTCTTCGAGAACGCGTCCAGCAATGCGACCTGGACTGTGCCGTCGGCGGTGACGATGCTGACGAGCGTGCCGGCCGTTCAGTTCACCAGGGACGCCTCGGAGGCGGAGGACGGGGAAGACGGACAGGAGTCCGCTGCGAAGCGAGAAGGTCCGTCAGGGTGGTTCGATCGGGTTCTTCAGTGGTGGCGATCCAGCTCGACCTCGGCTGAGTTCGATGAACTCGTCCAGGGTGTGATCGATGTCCCCGCCGATAGACGATCTATCGCCGATGATCTGCGGGACGCCGGCTACGGTGTTTTCAGCGACGTCGAGAACATCCTGGTACCTCAGACCGGAGTCCTCAGGGGCTTCACAGAGATCGGGAGGTATGGCCAGGACGGAGAGATGGAGGACGTTCTCGATTTCCTCGCTGTGCAATCCGAGGCCGTTCCCTTCTTCCTCTTGCGTTGGACCTTCGATCCGCATGATCCCTACGACCCTCCGCAGGGGGTCTCGGATCGAATGACGATCGATGAGAGTAGACTGCCACGATCGCTTGCGTCCTACCGTTCCGTGCGGGTCGGGCAGATCGTCGGGAACAGGAGTCAGGACGACCCCGAAGTCGAAGTTCTCCGTCACCTCTACCAGGGTGAAGTCGAGTCAGTGGACGATCGCGTCGGAATGATGGTCGAAAGCCTGCGACGTCAGGCCCTGTTGGATCGAACGATCATCGTCCTCACTTCGGACCACGGAGAATCCTTCATGGAGCATGGCACGATGGGGCATGGTCATGGTTACTACAACGAACTCACCAGAGTACCCCTGATCATCGCAGGGCCGGGTATCGCGACGGGCACTCGGATCCGGGAACGTGTCGCCACGATCGATCTGTTGCCCACACTCCGAGAGCTTCTCGGTCTCCCCGCGGACTTGCGGAGCCCCGCGTCGAGCTTCTCCTCTCTGCTGACGGCCGACTCGTCGGACGAGGTGTGGTCTCGAGACATCTATTTGATCGGTACCGACTCGTCGGATCACTATGATGCGCTGATCCGTGGAAGCTACAAGATCATCGACGGAATTCGAGGCGTTGAACTCTACGATCTTGAAGCGGATCCGCAGGAGATCAACGATCTGTCTCAGGAGAGATCCGATCTGGTCGAGGCTCTGACCATACCCCTGCTCGAGAATCGAAGGCGACAGGGCGCCCTTCAGGATCGTCGACGCGCGGCCTCGGACCCCGCTTCCGCGAGTCGGGAGATGGAGTTGAGAAAGGCACTCCGTGCGCTGGGCTACGTCGACTAGTCGATCTCCGCCCGGCCGCTTCAGGGCGGTGTATGCCGCACCCGGGAGCGCCTTCAACCGGATCTGCAGAGGCTCATGAACACCTCGCTGCTCGGAGCCGTTCGAACCATGATCCGTGCCGACTCCGGGCCTCTCAGGCGGGAGTTGTTCGCCCGATTGGAGCAGCAGAAGCTCAGCGTGAGAGTGGTTCTTCGGTTTCACAGGTTCCTTGCGGATTCCATGCTGAGCACACTTCTGGTCTCGGGCTACGGACTGAAGGCTGTGATGGGGCTGGCACTTCCGCGGTACGCAGGGCGCTCGATTCTGGGTATCGCCGTTCACGCCAATGCGCGTCGAAAGGTCGGTCACTTCGTGTCGTGGGTGGACTCGCGCACCGGGGTCTTTCTGCCGTCGCGTGGCTCCCTCGTCGCCCTTCTCCGGGGCATCGGGTCTGGTTTCACCTTCTTGTTCGAGCTTCGCGGGTTGAGGAAAGGTCTTCGGTTCATGTCGCGGATCAATTCGAGATACTCCTTCCTGGTCAGCTGCCGCGTGGCGGCGACCCTTGCTTCGTACGTGCGAGCTCGCCAGGTCTTCCTGGCGGGTAGGGTCGAGGCCCTGGTCGTGTCGAGCACCTCCAACCACGAAGAAGTGGCCTTCGCTGCGGCTGCGCGGGCTCTGAACGTTCCAACTGTCTTCATCAGTCACTCCTATCCGACGCCAGAGTCGACTCCCCTGGATTTCTCGCTGTCTGTGCTCGAAGGATCGGCGGCTGTCGATGCGCACAGGCGGAACGGACCGATTCGCGGAGACACTTGTCTGGGATCTCTTTCCGGGCCGTCGGCGGCAATGGAACCTGAGCGTCTCCTGGCTCGCAAGCCCGTGGTGGGTTTGTTTCCGCCCAAGATCGTCGACAGCGCCAGGCTCGAGGAAATCGTGGTGGGGTGTCTCGATCTTCTCGGGGCGAGGCAGGTCGTGATTCGCTGGCATCCCAGCACGATCGATCGCCCCGAGCTGGAGGTTCTTCGGCGGTTCCCCGGCAAGGTGACCGAGTCGGTGGATCGAGAGTCGGTCGGTGATGTCGCGGCGAAGTGCGATTGGGTGATCGCTGGGTTGGACAGCAATGTCCATCTCGACGTCTTGAGGCTGGGCATTCCGTCGATCGCCGTCTCCGGCTTCCGTTCGTTCGACGGGCTTCGGTCTGATCTGTACGGCTTCGCGAAGAATGGAGTGGTGTTTCCAGCGCTCGACAACCTGGCCGCACTGTCGATTCCCGAGGCGGCATCGTTCTACTCGGGGGACTGGCACGTTCGTTTCAGAAGCTACGATGCCAGTTATATGACACCCCCCTCGGAGATCGAGGAACGCGTTCGTTCATCCTACGAACGTCTGCTGGGGGACACCCGCAGATGACGGACGGCACACCGGGAGAAACGACTCGGTCAGGCTTTCGAATGCGATCCAGGTGGATCGGTTTCCTGGCGAGCGGCCTTCTTCTCCTTTGGCTCTACCGCGACCTCGACTTGCGGTCGGTGGGCGAAGCCCTCTCGAGTTCCCAACGAGGTTGGCTGATCGTCTCGGTGGGCATGATCGTCCCCATTACGCTGCTTCGCGCGTATCGCTTCTTCAGGATCGCTCCGATCGGGAGTGTCGAGAGCCCTCTGGAGGCGCTCAAGCTGAATCTGGTGGCGTCGGCCGGCAACGTATTCCTGCCTGCCAAGCTGGGTGACTTGATCAAGAGCTACTTTCTCAGCTCAAGTCGACGAGCCAAGCCCGGAGTAGCGATCTCGGCAGTCGTCTTCGAGAGGCTGGTCGATCTGCTCGCGATGCTCGGCTGGTTCTGGCTGGCATGGCTGGTACGGGGCAGTCTCGGTGTCTCTTTGCCTCCGATCTTCGCTCCACTCATTCTGTTGTCGTTCGCAGTGTGTGCGGTTCTTGTTCTGGTCGAGAGTAGTGCGCAGGCGCTGTTTGACCTGGTTGCCCGGCTCCTTCCGAGCAGACGGCTTGGCAAGCTACGTGAGCTGGCTTCTGGCTGGCCCCTGTTCCATCGGGAGGTGCGAGGTCGAAAGGCGGAAGCGCTGGCCGTGTCGACGTTCCTCTGGTTGGTGAATCTGCTTCAGCTTTGGCTGTTCGCTGTGGCCCTGAACATCCCCGTGCCCATCGCAGCGGGGTTTTGCATCGCCGCGATGGCTGTCTTGGCGGGTCAGATCCCGTTCACCTTTGCCGGCCTTGGCACTCGCGACCTGGCCTTCGTCGTTCTGCTCTCTCCCTACGCTACCGCCGAAGCCGCGGCTGCTGTTGGAATCCTGTCGAGCACCCGGGTGATCCTCCCCGCGTTGGCGGCGTTGCCGCTTCTCGGTCGGTATCTGTCGCTGGGACTCGATCCCAAGGAAGTCACGGATGACCCGAGAGCCCGTTGATCCTGGAGGCGGCCGATCGGTGGCTACGGTAGAGTCGGTTCGGTTGGCCACTCGCCCTACGCTGTCCGCCCAGGCTCCTTGCGTTCCCATTCTCGAGGGCCACGACCATGGCCTCTGATGTTCGCTGGATACGCCGGCCCTGGATTCCGGCGATGCTCGTACTCGTCGGATGCGCGATTATCGTGGCAAGCCGGAGTTTTCTGATTGCGGAGTCGAGTGAGCAGCTGGCGATAGTTCTCGAGCACGGAGTCGGTTACCGAATCGATCAGGCTCTCATCGGCACTCGACCCTTGCGATTCCTGCCGAAGCTGCCGGTCGTCGCGTTGTCGACGGTCACCAGCGATCTCTCAACGCTCGTCTTCACCAACGGTGCCGGATTCGCGCTGGTTCCGATCGTGTGCGCAGCGTGTGTCTGGAGGCTACTTGGGCGAACGGCTCCCCTGGCGGCCGCGTTGGCCGTCTCATCGGTTCTCATGGTGGGTCTGCCGGGCCAGATCTACCTGATCTCCGGCCAACTGATGGCCGGCCAGGTCGTCTGGGTTCTTCTGGCCTGCATCGTTTGCGGACAAACCAGCCGTTCGTGTCGCTGGGTGGGCGCACTCTGTGCTCTCGTACTCTTCTTCTTGCACGCGGTCTCCAGTGTGATGTTCGCGGCGATCGGCGGATATCTCCTCGCGAGGTCGTTCGTGAAGAGGGATGGCAACAGATTCCTGGTCCGAACGGGTGTTCTGCTCAGTGCCGCTGCCGTGGCGCGACTGGCCTTGCTGCGCTTGAGCTGGGATTGGCTTCGGGTGACGGATTCGACACATCCCTCTCAGATGAAGTTGAGGGCCAGTCTTGAGCCTCCGGATGTGTGGTTCATGGGTGCGTACTTCGTTCTCCTCATCGGTGCCGCCCTGCTGATCCTGATTCCTCGCGGCCGCGTCGACTGGAGGTCTGCAACGCTGTTGGCGGTCGCGACCCTGTGTCTGCTTTCGTTCTTCGCCGTGAACGAAACCGCGATTGTCGACGGCACGAACTATCTCGCCTGGTGGATACCCTTCGTCTCGATACCGATTCATGGGGCATTTCTCTTTCTGGTTCTCGACGGGAAGGGTCATGGCCTGGCCTCGGGAGCGGGGCTCCCGATGGTGTCCGTTGCCGCCCTGGCATTCTTGGCTGTATCGGCCTTCGCCAGCTACCGTTTCAGCGACCAGCTCGAGGAGGCTCGGACCCTCGTAGAGGGTCGGGGCGATGTCTGCGTCGCTCGGGAGGACTTGTTCCTCGATCTGGACTCGCCCTTTGCGGATGAGTTTGGCTATTTCGAGTACATCTACGCGATGACTTCGGCGACACGATTCCAGCCGGTAGCGGTTCTCGACCGTGAACGCTGCTCAAGGCTTTGTCGTCCCTCGTACACCTCTCCAGTAGAAGCTGGGACCTTCTTTCAGGTCGAGCGATCCTCCGAGCGAGGCGTTGAGTTCTGTCCGCTGGGGAACCTTTTTCGCTGAGCGCCTTCAAAGTTCGGTCTTCCGGGCCGGACCTTCTGCGTCTTCCTCGCCAGTCCAGAGCCCGGCGCCACTTCGTTCGGCGAGGCGAAGAAGCGATGGGCTGGACCTTTGGTGCGGATCAGGCCAGCGATCGGCGAACCAGGGCGAGGTGCCCGTAGACTTCGTGGGGTCGTCGAGCCGGCCCTGGACGCCAAGCGCGCTGCGAGGAGGCTGTAGGCAGCGTCGATCCTTGCCGACGACCACGACCTCGATGAATGGTGCCCAGGGGCGGATTTGAACCACCGACACCGGGATTTTCAGTCACGTGCTCTACCAACTGAGCTACCTGGGCACAGGAAGGGATTTCTAGCAGTCGCTGCGGCTATCCGTCAAGCTCGGGCGGGCGCGTTTCGACGACCCAGTGGATGCCGTCGTCGCGTTCGGTGA
Organism: Thermoanaerobaculia bacterium; assembly: GCA_942492505.1. Lineage (GTDB taxonomy): Bacteria > Acidobacteriota > Thermoanaerobaculia > Multivoradales > Multivoraceae > CALOFD01. The sequence goes on along the minus strand of CALOFD010000037.1, from coordinate 203,835 downwards.
GTTCGATCAGGCGGTGGCCGGTGTCGGCGCACCAGGCGGGGATGTCTTCGAGGATGCCGGGGTCGTCGCCGACGGCTTCGATGCGTTGGCCGGGCTGGCTTTCGCGGGCGCGTTTGGCGGTCAGCAGGACGGGGATGGGGCAGAGCATGCCGCGAGTGTCGAGGAGGTCGCGGTGGCTCATGAGTCCAGTGTAGTGCCCTCGGCCGGTGGGCGCGATCGACGGTGCCCCGAGCTTGGCAGACTGTAGCGTTCAGGGCAGGTCTGTACGACCGGGAGCCCGCATCCCGCCGGCGCCGAGGGCTGCTGCCGGAGGACTCGACCGATAGCGATCCTGCTATCCTACCGGCCATGCGCCGCGGCCTGATCCGATCCGCGATCCTGTTGGCGTTGCTCGCCGCACCGGCCCCCATGTGGGCGTGGTCGAAGCAGAGTCATATCGACATCGCCTGGGAGGCGGCACGGCTGGCGCCGCCGGATCTGTTCCGGCAGATCGTGCGGCACAAGAACTCGTTTCGTGACGGTTTGATCTACCCGTTCGACGACGGCAGCCCGGAGCGGCGGTTCGTGAATCCCGACGGCACGGGACTGCTCGACGAGGTCATCCTGATCGAGGCCGACAACGCGGTGCGCTCGATCACAGCGCATCGGCCGTTCCAGGACATCGTGTTCCAGCTCGGGCTGGTGCTGCACTACGTGCTCGAGGCCAACAATCCGCTGCAGGTCGATCTCGGCGATCCGTCCGAGGCGACCTACGCTGCCGACTACGAGGCCTATCTGCAGTACGCCTCGAAGCGGGTGCCCGGGGTGTTCTACGGCATCGACCCGGAGCTTCGCGGTCTGGCCGACCTGGAACCGTTCATCACCCGCACGATCGACCGTTCGCGCTCCCTCTATCCCTATGTCGGAGACGAGTACCGGCGGGTCGGCGGCGGCCCGGGAGTGGAGCGTTTCGACGACAAGTCGACGGCCTTCGGGGTGGCTTCGGTGGCCTTCAACCGAGCTCTGACCGACGCGGTCGCCGTGCTACGCTTGGTGTGGCTCGAGGCGGGCGGAACCGACGGCCTGCCTCGCCGCTCCCTCGACTCGAACCACCTGCTCAAGCTCGACCGAACCCCCTGATTTCCGATGCTTCGAGCCCAGCGCGCCCTGGTTTCCGTTTCCGACAAGTCGGGGCTGGCTGATTTCGGTCGCGGTCTCGCCGATCTCGGCATCGAGATCATCTCGACCGGCGGCACCCTGCAGCACCTGCGCGAGCACGGCGTGCCGGCGCGCAAGGTTTCCGACGTGACCGGCTCGCCCGAGATCCTCGACGGTCGTGTCAAGAGCCTGCATCCGAAGATCCATGGCGGCATCCTCGCCGACCGCTCGAAGCACGCCCACCTCGCCGAACTCTCCGAGCACGCCATCGGCCGCATCGACCTCGTGGTGGTCAATCTCTACCCCTTCCAGGACACCGTTTCGAAGGACGGCGTGAGCGACGAGGAAGCGGTCGAGATGATCGACATCGGCGGCCCGGCGATGACGCGGGCGGCCGCCAAGAACCATGCCGCCGTGGCGGTGGTGGTCGACCCCGACGACTACCCGCGGGTGCTCGAGGCGCTGCAGGAGGGCGACTCGCAGGTGCCTTTGGCGATGCGTCGCGAGCTGGCCCTGAAGGCGTTCCGTCACACCCAGGCCTACGACACCGCGATCGTCGCCTGGCTGGAGTCGCGCGACGCCGCGGCCGCCGGCGATTCCGACGACAGCCTGCCGGCCCGTCAGACGCTCGAACTGGTGCGTGACTTCGAGCCGCGCTACGGCGAGAACCCCCACCAGGCCTCGGCGATCTACCACGTCGCGGGGGGCCCCGGCGTCTTCGGCGGCTTCGAGAAGCTACAGGGCAAGGAATTGTCGTGGAACAACGTCCTCGACGCCGACGCCGCGCGCAAGCTGGTGGCCCTGTTCGAGGAGCCGGCGATCGTGATCGTCAAGCACAACAACCCCTGCGGGGTCGGCCGTGGCAAAGACCACGTGCAGGCCTACGAGCGGGCGCTCGAGTGCGATCCGGTGTCGGCCTTCGGCTCGATCGTCGCCGTCAACGGGCCCGCCGACGGGGCGCTGGCCGAGGCGATGCGCGAGCTCTTCGTCGAAGTGGTGATCGCTCCGTCGTTCACGCCCGAGGCGCTCGAGATCTTCGGTCGCAAGAAGAACCTGCGGGTTCTCACGGCTCCCGGCTATGTGATGGAGAAGGGCGCGGTCGAGCTGCGCGGAATCGACGGCGGTTTCGTCGCCCAGACCCCCGATGGATTGCCGTTCGACGCCTCGGCCTGGACCTGTTCGACGAAGGCTCAGCCGACCGACGCGCAGCGCAGGGCGCTGGAATTCGCCTGGAGGGTGACCCGTTACGTCAAGTCGAACGCCATCGTGCTGACGAACGAGAACCAGAGTGTGGGAGTCGGAGCCGGTCAGATGAGCCGGGTCGACTCCTGTCGCCTGGCGATCGACAAGGCGGTGCTGCCGGTCAAGGGCACGGTCGCCGGCTCGGACGCCTTCTTCCCGTTCCGCGACGGCGTCGACGTTCTGGCCGAGGCTGGAGTGTCGGCGATCGCACAGCCTGGTGGCAGCGTTCGCGACGACGAGATCGTGGCGGCCTGTGACGAACACGGAATTGCCATGGTCTTCACCGGCCAAAGGCATTTCCGACATTGATCCGCGACCGTTCTCTCATCGCCCGCGGCCTGCCGCTGCTGCTCGGCATCCTCGGCCTGTCGCTCGGTGGATCGACGCTCCGTGCCCAGGGCGACGAAGCCTGGCAGGCCCTGGAGCGTTATCGGGCCGGGCTGCACGAAGACAGTCCGTTCTCCGCCAGTTTCACGCAGTCGTTCCTGCCGTCGGGGTTCTCGACGGCGGAGACCGAGTCGGGAGTGCTGGCGCTGTCGCTTCCGGAGTGTCTGCGTTGGGATTACGACGATCCCTTTCCGAAGAGCTTCATCCTCTGTGGTGACGTGCTGCACTACTGGAATCCCGAGGACGAGGAAGGCCACCGCGAGGAACTCGACGCCCGCCGTCAACCGGGGCTCGACCTTCTCCTGCTCGAAGCCGACGAGCTGCGCGACCGTTACGTGGCAGAGCTGCTCGAAAGCGGCGACGACGGAGTGGCCGTGCAACTCACACCGCTCGAGGAGAACGACATCGTTTCGGTGGCCGTTCTTCGGCTCGACGCGCGCCTTCGTCGCTTGACGGAGTTGATCTACACCGATCCCGACGGCAATCGGACGAGCTTCCGGATCACCGACTATGTCTCCGGGCTGGAGCTGGGACGCTTCAATCCCCCGCAGGACCGCGAGTGGTTGGGACTGTGAGGAGGGTAGAATGGCGCTTCGAGTCCTCTATGTCGAACGCCACTCCTCGCGGGCGCTCCCCGCACCGGTTCCAGGCTGCGATCGCGGTCGCTCTCGCCATCGTGCTGGGCGCGCCGATGCCTTCGGAGGCCGGGAAGAAGAAGGGCGACAAGCTGGTCTTCCAGGGGCTGGTGACCGATCGTCGGGGCGAGCCGCTCGAGGGGGTGCGGGTGGTGTTCGAGGCGGCGAAGCGCAAGCGCAGCCTCGGAACCATGAAAAAGAAGCCCTACGGCCTGGTCCGCAAGTCGGAATTGAGCGCCGCGGACGGTTCCTTCTCCTTCGAGTGGGAGTGGCTCGGCTACTACAACGCTTTCCGGCTGCGCGCCGTCGAGGGAACCGGTTCGGTGCGCGCCGACGAGTCCTACGAGACTCTCGAGACGGTCGACGTCACCGACGAGGTCAAGAAGTCGAATTCGATCAGCGCAAACCTGATCGTCGAGGACAGTGAGTTCGTCTACGAGCACCGCGCCTTCATGGAAGAGTGGCGCTCGGAGGACATGCGTCGCGTCTATGCGGACTTCGGGAAACCCGATAGAGTCGATCGCCACCATGGCGCTGACGGGGACGAAGCAACGTGGTGGTTCTTCGAGCGTGGCAAGGTGTACCGATTCGACGCAGGCGCGTTGACGACGGTCGAAGACTTCGTACCCGTTGAGCCTTTCTGATCCGGCCGCCCGAATGGACTCTGAGTTGGTAGTCAGCCGACAGTCGACCGCTGTAGCGCAGGACGATCTGCGCGCGGAACTCGAGGAACAGTTCCTCGGGCTGGTGAGCGAGAAGCTCGAGGCGAGCGATCGTCTGTTCCGCCAGTTCCTCGAGTCGGACGTGCCGTTCATCCACCACGCCGGTGACTACATCGCGTCGAGCGGCGGCAAGCGGATTCGTCCGGCCCTGCTGCTGCTGACCGCTCGCATGCTGGGACTCGACGGCGAAGAGGAGATCACCTACTCCGCGGTGATCGAGTTCATCCACACCGCCAGCCTGGTGCACGACGACATCATCGACCACGCCACGCTGCGCCGCGGTCAGCAGAGCGCCAACCTGGTGTGGGGCAACAGTCGCACGGTTCTGCTCGGCGACTGGATCTACACCACGGCCATGAAGATGGCTCTCCATCACGACAGTCTCGAGGTGATTCGCCGTCTGTGCTCGGCCACGTTGCGCATGACCGAGGGCGAGTTGCTGACTCTCGAACGTCTCGGCTCGATCGACGTCAGCGTCGACGAGTACTTCGCGATCATCGACCGCAAGACGGCTCACCTGTTCGCCGCGGCCGCATCGATCCCGGCGTTGATCCCGCCCGCCAAGCCTGAAGCCGAAGCGGCGCTGCACGGCTACGGCTCGGCTCTCGGCCGCTGTTTCCAGCTCGTCGACGACCTGCTCGACTTCACCGCCAGCGAGGACGAGATGGGCAAACCGGTGCTCTCCGATCTCAAGGAGGGCAAGCTCACCCTTCCCCTCATCCTCCTTCTGCCGCGGATCGGCGAGAACGACCGCCAGAAGATCGCGACCGTTCTCGAAGACGGCAGCTTCGAACGCGTCGACGCGGGTGAGATCCTGGAACTGGTCGATCGCGAAGGCAGTCTCGCCGAGGTCGAGGCGATGGCCGAGAAGGCGGCCGAGAGGGCTCGGCGTGAGCTGCAGATCTTCCCCGACGTGCCGTCGCGCAACGCGCTCGAGTACGCCCCGTCGTTCATTCTTCGACGCCGCTCCTAGGGCGGCCGCCGGACGGGGTTCGGCGCCGGATCAGTCGGCGGGAAGAACGAGACGGTCGTCGGGCTGCCGCGGGATCGGGAGTTCCAGCCCGAAGACGCCGGGCACGGGTTCCTGTTGGTGGGCCATCCACCGTTCGACCCACTGCGGGTCGAGTTCGAGCATCGCCACTTCGACGCTGTCGTAGGTGTCCGAGACCACGTAACGCAACCGCCTCGGCACCGCGTCCGACCAGGTCTGCTGGCCCTCGAGCAACTCGTGGGTCTCACCGATCCTCGACGCATCGGGCGCTCCGCTGGACGCCGGTGAAATGGAGGTCGGCTCCCCGTCCGTCGAGGCCCTCGAAGTGCAGGATTCCCACCACATCCTCTCCGAAGTCGAAGATCGTTCGCAGCTGCGGCGGGTCGCGAGGGTCGAGGCGCAGGTCGACTCGACTGACACGCTGCGGTCTGCGCGGACTCGACTGGCGCAGCTGGTAGTGACGCGGGCTCGGTTGGGTGGCCTCGGGAATCCCCCAGTGTCCGGTCGGTGGAGGGCCCAGCACCAGGACCGGGTCCGACGTCTCGGGCGTTGCCAGATCGCTGCGAACCTCGGAGTCGATGCGGCGCAGGACCCTCCAGCTGGAATCGGTGACCAGCAGCGGTCGGTCGCCGTCGACCAGCGAGATCAGCAGGCCTCCGACCTTGTGGCGACTGCGAAGATCGACCAGGATCCGATTGGTACCCGGGCGCAGCATGGATCCGACCTCGTAGCTCGTCATCGGATCGCCGATTCGCCATCGACCGCCTCCGAGGCGGCGGCCGTTGAGCGTCAGGACCCACTGCGGCTCGGCCTGGATGTTGAGCCTGGCTCCCGGAGGCGGTTCCTCGATCTCGAAGTCCCGCCACGCGACGAAGGCGTACTCTTCACGCTCACCGTCCGGCGCGTGGCTCCAGATCCACTGCGCTCCCCAGCTCGGTGCGGTCGGAGTCGCGAAGTTGCGACGATGCCGGACGACGAGCGCCCCCGCGATCACGAGAAGCAGCAGGAGGAGCGGTCTCAGACGGCGCGAAAGAGGCTTCGAGGCGGGCTTCACCGAGGCAATTTAGCATGCGAAATGGGGCCGAATCGGACCTCGATCGGGGCTTCTGGAGTGGGCTGGACGGTCTCACGGTGACGCTGTACAGTTAGAGGTGTCCCCCGAAAGCCAAGGCCTTGCCGACCGTGCGAATTCATCGATCGTCGTCGGTGCCATCCCGGCGCGCTACGAGTCGGTTCGACTGCCCGGCAAGGCGCTCCTTCCGATCGCCGGCGTGCCGCTCATCGAACGGGTGTACCGACGAGTCGAGCGGGTGGGCGACCTGGGACGGATCGTGGTCCTGACGGATGACGATCGCATCGCAGACGCGGTCCGGGCCTTCGGAGGGGACGTCGAGATGACGCCGGCGGACTGCGCGAGCGGCACGGACCGGGTCGCCTGGGCGGCCCGCCAGTGGGACGCGGCGGCGGTCGTCAACATCCAGGGCGACGAACCGCTGATCGACGTCGAGGACCTGGCGAGTGTGGTCCGACACCTGGCCGAGCATCCCGAAGACCCGATGGTGACCCTGGCGACGGCCTGTCCGGAAGATCTGGTTTCGGACCCGAACGCGGTCAAGGTGGTCACCGACTTGAACGGCTACGCGCTCTACTTCAGCCGCTCGCCGGTACCCTACTCGCGCAATGCCGGAGGCGCCGTGCCGCAGTTGCATGTCGGCGTCTACGGATATCAGCGGCAGGCGCTGCTCGAACTGGCCGCCCTGGCGCCGACACCGCTCGAACGCAGTGAATCACTCGAGCAGTTGCGGGCTCTCGAGCACGGAATGTCGATCCGGGTGTTGCCGGCTTCGACGGCATCGATCGGAGTGGATACGGAAGAGGATCGTCGGCGGGTGGAGCGTCTGATCGAGGAAGCACCTGAAGACTGGGGATAGAGGAGTCTCGTATGGCAACCAAGTACATCTTCGTGACCGGCGGCGTCGTTTCATCTCTCGGCAAGGGCGTTGCCGCGGCCTCGGTGGGCGCCGTGCTCGAGGCCCGAGGCTTCAGCGTGACCATCATGAAGCTGGATCCCTACGTCAACGTCGATCCCGGCACCATGTCGCCGTACCAGCATGGGGAGGTCTTCGTCACCGAGGACGGCGCCGAGACCGACCTCGATCTGGGCCACTACGAGCGTTTCACGCACACGATCACCTCGAAGCGTCACAACTACACCACCGGCAAGATCTACGAGACGGTGATCAACAAGGAGCGTCGAGGCGACTACCTCGGCAAGACCGTCCAGGTCATCCCGCACGTCACCAACGAGATCAAGGAGGGGATGCTCCGGTTGAGCGGAGAAGCCGACGTGGTGATCGTCGAGATCGGCGGCACGATCGGCGATATCGAGTCGCTGCCCTTCCTCGAAGCCATTCGTCAGTTGCGCCTCGAGCTCGGCCGCAACAACGCCGCCAACATCCACCTGACGCTGGTGCCGTTCATCGCCGCGGCCGATGAGTTGAAGACGAAGCCGACCCAGCACTCGGTGCGGGAACTGCGCGCCATCGGCATCTCGCCCGACATCCTGATGTGTCGCGTCGATCGTCCGCTCACCAAGGAACTGAAGGACAAGATCGCGCTGTTCTGCAACGTCGAGCCGGAGCAGGTGATCGCCGCCCGCGATGTCGACACGATCTACGAGGTGCCGCTGGTCTTCTGTCAGGAGGGTCTCGACGACACCCTGCTGGAGATCCTCGACCTGCCGCACTACAAGCGCGACATGTCGCGCTGGGAGAGTCTGGTTGCACGAACCAAGAGTCCCAGCCACCACGTCCGGATCGGCATGGTCGGCAAGTACGTCGAGTTGCCCGACGCCTACAAGAGCCTCAATGAGGCCCTGGCGCACGGCGGCATCGCCAACGACACGAAGGTCGAGATCGTCTACATCAACGCCGAGGAGATGCACCGGACGAACTACCCCAAGGAACTCTTCGAGGTCGATGCGCTGCTGGTGCCGATCGGCTTCGGCTCGCGCGGCACTGAAGGCAAGATCCGGGCGATCCAGTACGCGCGCGAGCACCGGGTGCCGTTCTTCGGGATCTGCCTGGGGATGCAGTGCCTGGTGGTCGAGTATGCGCGCAACGTCTGCGGCATCGAGAACGCGACGTCGTCTGAGTTCGACGAGAACACTCCCGAACCGGTGATCTACATGCTGCGCGATCTGCTCGGGGTCAAGGAGATGGGCGGCACCATGCGACTGGGCGCCTACCCCTGCAACATCAAGGAAGGCACCCTGGCCCACAAGGTGTACGGCAAGACCGAGATCAGCGAGCGCCATCGCCACCGCTATGAGGTCAACCAGAAGTACCTGCCGGCGCTGGAGGAGAGCGGGCTGGTGATCTCCGGCTTGAGCCCCGACGGCAAGTTCGTGGAGATGGTCGAACTGCCGGATCATCCCTGGTACCTGGGCTGTCAGTTCCACCCGGAGTACAAGTCCAAGCCCACGGACCCGCATCCACTCTTCGTTTCCTACATCGGTGCGGCGCTCGAGGCGAGCCAGAAGCGCTCCCTGCGTGCCAGCGAGAAGGTGACGGCGGAGAAGGTCGTCGTGGCGGCGGAGCTCGGCGGAAGCGAGCCGAGCTGAATGACGGCTGCTTTCGATCTTGCCCCGGGGGTCGAACTCGGCGGGGAAGGCCTCCCCTTCATTTCGGGCCCGTGCGTGGTCGAGTCGGAGGAGCGCGCGATCGAAGCGGCCCAGATCCTGAAAGCCATGAGTACCCGACTCGGGGCGGCGCTGATCTACAAGTCGTCGTACGACAAGGCCAATCGCTCCTCGCTCCACTCGTTTCGGGGGCCGGGCCTCGAGGAGGGTCTGCGGATCCTCGCAGTGGTGAAGGCGGCGGTCGGCCTGCCGATCCTGACCGACGTCCATGAACCTTCGCACTGCGAGGCGGCCGCCGAGGTCTGCGACGTTCTCCAGATCCCTGCCTTCCTGTGCCGGCAGACCGACCTGCTGGTCGCTGCGGCGCGCACTGGACGCAGCGTCGTGGTGAAGAAGGGGCAGTTCATGGCGCCGTCGGACATGCGACGGGTGGTCGAGAAGGTTCGCGAGTCGGGCAACGGTCGAGTGGCCGTGATCGAACGTGGAACGTCGTTCGGCTACCAGAACCTGGTGGTCGACATGCGTTCCTTCGAGTGGCTCCACGAGGACGGAATTCCGGCGATCTTCGACGTCACCCACTCCCTGCAGCTGCCGGGATCCGGTGAGCGCGAGACGGGTGGCGACCGGCGCTTCGCCGAGCCACTCGCGCGAGCGGCCGTGGCGGCGGGAGCCGACGGCATCTTCATGGAGATCCACCCCGATCCGGCCCGGGCGCTCTCGGACGGTGCCACCCAGCTCGACCCGGTTCGCGGCGAGGTGTTGGCCGAGTCGCTGATCTCGCTTCGCCGGGCCCTCAGGGCCGAGGGTCCCCGGGTGTGAGCGACTCGGACTCCAGTTCCAGGTCGCGCGATGTCGCCCGCCGGGTGCTCGAGATCGAGGCCGAGGCGATCCGCGGCCTGTTGCCGCAACTCGACGAGAGTTTCGACCGGGCGGTCGAGCTGATCGCCGCAGTCGAGGGACGCGTGATCTGCACCGGGATGGGGAAGAGCGGTCTGATCCTGCGCAAGGTCGCCGCGACCCTGTCGTCGACCGGCACTCCCTCGTTCTTCCTGCATCCGGCCGAAGCCATCCACGGTGATCTGGGAGTGGTCCGGTCGGTCGATGTGGTTCTGGCGGCTTCCTTTTCGGGCAGAACCGAGGAACTGCTGCGACTGGCCGAGGTGCTGCGGCGACTGTCGGTCCCCCTGATCGTGATGACGGCGGATGCCGCGAGTCCGCTGGCCGTGCTCGCCGATGTCCATCTGCCGACTGCGATCGACAAGGAAGCGTGTCCGCTGAACCTGGCGCCGACCGCCTCGACCACGGCTCAACTCGCGCTCGGCGACGCTCTCGCGATGGCACTTCTCGAAGTGCGCGGCTTCACGCCGGCAGATTTCGCCCAGCTCCATCCGGGCGGCCAGCTCGGCCGTCGCCTGCTGACAGTCGAAGAACTCATGCGAAGCGGCGACAAGCTGCCGAGGGTCGAACGCTCAACGGCCATGCGCGACGTGATCTACGAGATGTCGAAGAAGGGCATCGGAGTGACGGCTGTCGTGGACTCGCAGGGCGCATTGCTCGGCGTGATCAGCGATGGCGATCTACGTCGGCTGTTCGTCAGCGGCGAGGCGGTCCTGGCTCGCGCTGCCGAGGAGTGCATGACCCCGGGCGGCCGCACGATCGATCGTCGGCAGCTCGGTTCGGCGGCGCTCAAGATGATGGAGGACCACCACATCACTTCTCTCTTCGTCGTCGACGACGCAGGCGGGGTCGACGGCGTCGTCCATCTCCACGACCTCTGGGGCCTGGAACTGTTCTGACTACTTCTTCTTGCGCTGGACCACCCAGGCGGCTGCGACGCCGACCAGGTAGAGCAGGATGGTCGGCACCGCGAAGATCGTCAGATTGATGACGTCGGGCGTCGGCGTGATGATGGCGGCGGCGATGAAGATCAGCAGCACCGCCCAGCGGAAGTTCTTGAGCAGGAACTGGGGCGTCACCAGGCCGAGCTGCGAGAGAACGAAGATGAACACCGGCAGTTCGAACATCGCTCCGAGGCCGAGGATGACGGTCAGCAGGAAGCTGAAGTAGCTGCGGCCGGTGATGGCGGGCTCGAAGTCCTCGATGCCGACCCCGACCAGGAACTCGATCGCGAACGGGAACGCGACGTAGTAGGCGAAGACGCCGCCGGCCAGGAAGAAGGTCGAGCCGAAGAAGATGAACGGCAGCGAGTAGCGCCGCTCGTGACGGTAGAGCCCGGGTGCGATGAAGCGCCACACCTGCCACAGGATGTAGGGCGAGGTCAGGAAGAGAGCGGCGAGGGCGGCGACCTTCATGTAGAGGAAGAAGGGTTCGGTGACGGTCAGGAAGACCAGCTTCTTGCCTTCCGGCAGGACTGCCATGACGGGGCGGGCGAGGAAGCGGTAGATGTCCTTCGCGAACACCCAGCAGACCAGGAAGCCCAGGAAGCCGACCACCAGGCTCTTGACGATCCGGTTTCGCAGTTCCTCGAGGTGGCCCATCAGGGTCATGCGGTCGAGTTCTTCCGGTTCCGAGCCGGGTGGCTCGCCCGGCGGAGCAGGCTTGGCCAGCCCGGTCGGTCCCTTCGGCGGCCGGCCTCCTGCGTCGAGGCTCGACTTCGAGAGATCGAGGCCGGTCTCCTCGCTGGTGTTCGCGGGATCGGTGGACCCGGAGCTTGTCGGGTCGTCGGGATCCGAGCCGCCGGACGGATCCGGGCTGTCTTCCGACTCGGCGGACTCGCTCACGTCCGCGGCCGACTTCTGCGCCTCGTCGCCCGGACCTGCGGCGCTCGGGGTCTCGGTCGGGTCGGCGACTGCCGGTGAGCTCCCTTCGTGCTCGTCCTGCGACGGCTCGGTCTCAGACGCCTCGGCTTCGTTCGAGGATGCGGGGTCGCCGGCCTCTCGGACCGCTTCTTCGTCGGTCCCGTCGGAGGCTTCTTCGGGGGGCCGCTGCTGCGGCTTCTCGTCGGTCTGGGTCATCGGCGGGAGGAAGCGCGGCCTGATGCCGCGAATCTAGTCCTTGCCGGACTCGTCGTTGGCCGCTGCGTTGACTTCCTGCTCGATCGAGCGCTTGAGGTCCGAAGTGGCCTTCTTGAACTCGCCCAGGCTGCGACCGAGAGTCCGGCCGATCTCCGGCAACTTGCGCGGGCCGAAGATGAGCAGCGCCAGAACGAGGATGAGGGCGATTTCCTGGAAACCCAAGGAGCCGAGCATGGTCGAATGATGGGGCCGCAGGCATTGAAAGTCAAGGAAAGAGGCTGGGGAAGAGTCGAGCATTCGGGGGTGTTAGACTTTTCAGATGCGGAAACCATGGCGCAATCTCGCAGTCTTCGCGTTCTTCGGTGCTCTCGTCTTCGGTGTCTTCGCGGGACCCCGCCTTCTCGCCGTCGGCGAGAAGACGAAGGACGGCCTGAGGCTCTACACCGAGATCATCCAGAAGTCGAAGCAGGCCTACGGCGGTGAGGTGCTCTACAAGGATCTGGTCTACGCCTCGATCCAGGGCATGCTGCGCGATCTCGACCCGCATACGAGCTTCCTGAGTCCCGAGTCCTACACCTCGATGCGCGAGCGTCAGAAGGAGAGTTTCTTCGGACTCGGCATCCTGGTGGGCGTTCGAGACGGCGCCCTGACGGTGATCACGCCGATTCCGGGCGGTCCGGCGCACCAGTTGGGGATGCGGGCCGGCGACATCATCTCGGAGATCGAGGGTGAACCCACCGAGACCATGAGTCTCGACGACGCGGTCGGCACGCTCAAGGGTCCGAAGGACACGCAGGTGAAGATCACGGTGATCCGGCGCGGCATGCCCGAACCCTTCGAACTCGAGGTGACGCGGGCGCAGGTGGCGCAGGAAACGGTGACCTACGCCTACATGCTCGACGACGAGACCGGCTACATGATGCTGCGGGAGTTCGGGCGCTCGACGGGACGCGAAGTCGCCGACAGCCTGGCCAAGCTGAAGGCCGAAGGAATGAAGCGTCTGGTGGTCGACCTGCGCTCCAACGGTGGCGGGCTCCTCGATCAGGCGATCGAAGTCGTCGACCAGTTCGTGCCGCCCGGCAGCAAGATCGTCGAGACCCGCGGCCGGGTCGCCAACGCCGACAGTGCCTACTTCTCCTCGGGCAGGTACGAGCCGCTGGCGGTGCCCGTGGTGGTGCTGGTCAGCGGTGGCACCGCCTCGGCGGCCGAGATCCTCTCGGGTGCGATCCAGGATCACGACATGGGCTTGATCATCGGCGAGCCGACCTGGGGCAAGGGCCTGGTGCAGACCGTCTACACGCTCCCCTACGGCAGCGGCATGGCCTTGACGACCGCCAAGTACTACACGCCCTCTGGTCGCCTGATCCAGCGCGACTACAGCTCGTTCTGGGACTACTACACCCAGTACGACCCAGACGCCGACCCGACCACCGACGACACGCTGGAGTCCTACCAGACCGACCTCGGTCGGCGCGTCTACGGCGGCGGTGGAATCACTCCGGACGTTCATGTCGAACCGGAGCTCCTGCCGGTGTTCCTGCAGTACCTGCGAGGCCGAGCAGCCTTCCTCAAGTTTGCGGTCGACCACCTTGCGGATCAGCCGATCGTGTCGGCGGACTGGCAGCCGCAGCCCGAACTCCTCGACGAGTTCCGCGCCTGGCTGCTCTCGGAAGAAGTTGCAACCGCGGAAGAGATCGACGAGGCCTTCGCCGACGACGCGACACACCGTCATGCGCTGACCCAGATCCACTACGAGATCGCCAACTCGAGGTTCGGCGTAGAGGCCGGACACCGGGTGCTCGCGGCCAGCGACAATCAGCTGCAGCGGGCTCTCGAACTCTTCGACGAGGCCGCCGACATGCTGATGACGCGTGAGGCGTTGACGACGACCGGGCCGCAGGGCCAGGTCGCCACGCTCGGCGAATAGTCCGCACCGTCGGTGGAGCGAGCCGGCAAAGAGCGCAACGAACGCCCTTTCGGGCGAGCGCACGATGGCATAGGGTCGAGCTGCTTCCGTTGACGACGATCGTGGACTCTGTCTGCACCTCCCCAGGGAGGAGCGGAAGAGATGTCCGACGGTGGAATGGTTGGCCTGTGGCGGCGTTGTACTTCGTCACGCGACGAGTCCGATTGGGAACGCCTGGTCGAGGTTCTCGAACCGAAGATCCGAAGTGCGGTGATCGCCGCCTATCTCGAACTCGAACTTCGCCCCGGCTGGGAGCAGGTCGAGGAGCGAGTCCAGGACGTCTACTGCCGGCTGCTCGATCGCGACCGTCGCGCACTGAGGTCGTTTCGCGGGGGCAGCGAGGGGGAGGTTGCTTCGTACCTCCGGTCAGTCGGTCGCAGTGTCGTGGTCGACTGTGTCAGGCGTTCGCAGGCCGGCAAGAGAGGCGGAGGCTGGTATTCGATCCAGCCGGCCGAACCGGAGGACGCACCGGTGGCCGAGAGGATCGCCGACTCCCGGCCCTCGCCCGACGAGCGCTACGCCGTCAAGGAGTGGCGAGAGTGGTTCCTGCGCGAGTGCTTCCGAGTGCTGCCGGCGAGCGCCGCGCGCGACCGGAAGATCTTCCGGTTGGCCCACATGGAAGGCCTGTCCAGTCGGGAGATCGCGGCCGAACTGGGAGGTGTCATCGATCCCGGCAGTGTCGATTCGGTGCTCTACCGTCAGCGACTGCGGTTGGCGAAGCACGGGCTGAAGGTGCCGCATCGAAGGACCTTCAGACGCTAGCGCAGCTCGATTTCCGCGCTTCGGGTCGATCGGGTAGGCTCGCCCGAGTCCGCTCGAGCAGGCAGTGGTGATCTTGGTCTACCTGCGAGTCCCCTTCTGAACCGATGATCAGAGTCTTCGCCGATCGCCGCTGTCTCGCGCACGCGGTGCCTCCCGGCTTCCCCGAGTCGCCGCAGCGCCTCTCCGGGGTGCTGGATCGCCTCGAAGCCTCGGGTTGGGATCTGCTGGCTCCGCCGGCTGACCCGCGCTGGGTCGAGGCGGTCGTCGCGGTCCACGATCCGCTCTACGTGAAGCGCTTCGAGCGGGCGATCGAGCGTGGCGACGGCCTGCTGGATTCCGCCGACAATCCGCTCTCGGCGGGTACCTGGACGGCGTCGCAGGCTGCCGTCGAGACGGCGCTCGCCGCCCTCGAAGGCGTCGCGGCCGGGCAGGCGTCGTTCGCGGCGGTGCGCCCACCCGGCCATCACGCCGAGCGAACCTTCGCAATGGGCTTCTGCTACTTCAACGTGGTGTCGATCGCGGCGCAGGCGCTGATCGATCGCCACGGTCTGGAGCGGGTCGCGATCTTCGACTTCGACGTTCATCACGGCAACGGCACGCAGCATCTCTTCTCCGATCGTGCCGACGTGCTCTATGTCTCGGTGCACCAGTTTCCGTTCTACCCCGGGACCGGGTCGGCCTCGGAACGCGGCGTGGGAGACGGCGAGGGGGCCACGCTCAATCTGCCGCTGCGCGCAGGATGCGGCGACGAGACCTACCTGCCGTTGCTGGCCGAGTCGGTGATTCCCGCGCTCGACGACTTCGCCCCCGACGCCCTGCTGCTGTCGGCCGGGTTCGACGCCTGGCGCGACGATCCCCTCGGAGGGATGAAGGTCAGCCGGGAGGGGTTCCAGGAGTACGGGAGGGTGCTAGCCGACTTCGCTACTCGACGCTGCGAGGGTCGGCTTCTCGGCGTTCTCGAGGGCGGCTACGATCTGAGAGCGCTGCCGGAACTGGTCGAGGCGCACCTCGACGGACTTTCAGGCAGGGCCTGAGCTCGAAACGACGGGCGCCGGATGAACGGGCGCGAAAGGGTTCGAAGGTCCGACGCGCTTCAGCGCATCTTCTCTTCGACGAACTCGACGTGCTGGCGGACCTTGGGATCGTACTTCTTCATCCGAAGCTTCTCGGTGGAGAGCTTCTTGTTCTTCGTCGTCGTGTAGAAGTACCCGGTGCCTGCACTCGAGACTAGTTTGATCTTGTCGCGCATGGTCTGACTCGGTATCGGATGTTGGGGAGTGGATGGCGGGGTCGACGGGACTCGAACCCGCGACCTCCGGCGTGACAGGCCGGCGTTCTAACCAACTGAACTACGACCCCGCTGGGGTATGTCTTGGCCAGTCCTGGGACTGGTGGGAGATGAGGGACTCGAACCCACGACCCCCTGCGTGTAAAGCAGGTGCTCTAACCAACTGAGCTAACCTCCCTTAACGCCAAGGCAGGCGATCATACGGGAGCGAATTGGGGCAAGTCAATCAACTGGGTGCGCGAGTTCAAAGCTTGTGTGAAGGCTTTTCGATCGCCTCGACACCATGAGAGGATAGGGGCTTCAAGAAGAGTTGTTGCTGAACTCAGTGTCCCCCTGAAGGGGATTGAAAGGAGTCATCCAATGCATGAAGTACCAGCCTTGCCATATTCGTTCGACGCCCTCGAGCCGCACATCGATGCACGCACGATGGAGATCCATCACGACAAGCATCATGCCGCCTACGTCACCAATCTCAACAAGGCCCTCGAGAACCATCCCGACTTGCAGGGCAAGAGCGTGGAGGATCTGCTGAAGGGCATCGACGGCATTCCTGAAGCGATCCGGGGAGCGGTCCGCAACCACGGTGGAGGCCACGCCAACCACACCCTGTTCTGGGACATCATGGGTCCGGACGGAGGGTCACCGTCGGGTGAACTCGCCGCTGCGATCGATCGTGATTTCGGCAGCCTCGACGGCCTGAAGACCAAGCTGAATGCCGCCGCCGGCGGTCAGTTCGGCTCCGGCTGGGGCTGGGTGGTGGCTTCCGACGGTGTGCTCTCGGTGGTGGCCAAGGCCAACCAGGACAGCCCCCTGATGGATGGCGTCACGCCCATCCTCGGAGTGGACGTCTGGGAGCATGCCTACTACCTCAACTACCAGAATCGCCGACCGGACTACCTGAATGCGTTCTGGAACGTCGTCAACTGGGACGCCGTTGCACGGAGGTACGCGGCGGCTTCGTAGACGCTGTCACCAGGCGGTGGAAGCCGTCTCGTCTGAATCGAGAAAGGCCGGCGCTTTGCCGGCCTTTCGTCGTTTGGACCGCCTCCGGAACGCCCCCTGGAGGGTTCGGCAGGAAAATTCTGCAAATTTTCTTGTCTTGCTCTAACAGTTGAATATACAGAAGTTTGCAATATACTGCGCACTTGGTTAGCATGGGTCGGTCGTGAATTGCGCTGAGCTTCAATAATTCTTCAATACACGGTCCGTACACTACGCCTGCGGAGAGGGATTCAAGAAGCACCGATCGAGGTCGTGCAGGAACGGCAAGGAGATAGAGAAATGAATATTGCTCCCCTCATGACGGGTAACAGCACCAATGACCGCCACGTCACGAAGGTCTTCAAGGCGCTTTCGGACGGTACGCGGCAGCAGATCCTCCATCTTCTCGAGGGCAAGCAGCGGAGTGTGGGCGAGATCGTCGGCGAGTTCAGCCTCTCGCAACCCACCATCTCGCGGCATCTCTCGGTGTTGAAGGAAGCGGATCTGGTGGTCGACCAGCGTCAGGGTCAGAACGTCATCTACTCGCTCAACAGCAACGCGCTGAGCGATTCGATGCAGCAGTTCTTCGGTCGCTTCAGCGGCTGTCAGAACGTCCTTCGCTGATCTCGGCGGACGAGCTTCGCCGGTCCGGCCCCTGACTCCAGGTCCGGGTCAGGTCTGCGGAGCGGAATCGACTGCACGGACCCAGGCCGATACGAGCCCCTCACTCGAGGGGCTCGTTGCTTCTGTGATCGCTTCGACGCCCAGCTCCCGGAGGGCGCGAGTCGTCACCGGTCCGATCGAGAGGGCCAGAAGACCGGCGCGCTGCGTCTGCCAGCGGTTGCCGAGGATGGCGGCGAGATTGCGCGCCGTACTCGGAGAAGTGAAGGTCACCCAGCCCATGGTTCCGTGCCCGAACAGTCTGCGAGCCGCTTCGGCGGCATTCGCCGGAACTCGCTTCTCGTAGGCCACCACCGCGACGACCTCGGCGCCGGCGGCGCTCAGTCGCTCCCTGAGAACCGGGCGCGCGTCGGCGGCCTGGGGCAGCAGGATCCGCTCCTGGCGTCCCAGCCTGGAGACGAGCGCCGAGGCGAGCCCCTCGGCAGTGCTCTGCGAGGGAATCAGGTCGGCTTCGATCCCCCATTCCTCGAGCGCTCTCGCGGTGCGTTCGCCGACCGTGGCGACCTCGAGAGAGGGAGGCAGGGCGCCACCGCATCGTTGCAGGATCGCGTCGACGGCGTTGGTCGAGGTGAGAACCAGCCACTGGAAGAGAGCCAACTCGGTCGCCGCTCGCTCGAGGGGTCTCTCGTCGGCCGGAGCGACGATCTCGAGCAGGGGCAGGGCCTCCACTTCGGCGCCGGCTCGACGGAGCGCGTCGCTGAGTTCCGAGGCCTGGTCCTCGGCCCGGGTCACGACCACCCGCCTGTCGGAACGGGGTGGCGGGGCTGCGGGAGACGGCGAAGTCATCGGCGCAGGGTCGCGAGGATCTCTTCGGCGCCCTCGGCGCGCAGCGCCTCGCAGCATTCTCGCGCCACGGCGAGCGGATCGCGCCCGCTCGCCGTTGCGACCGCCGATCGGCTGGCGTCTGGAAGGGCCAGAACGACGTCGAGCGTCAGGTCGCCCTGCGGCCCGGTCTTGCGACACCAGGCTGCCAGGGGCAGGGTGCAGTCGGCGCCGAAGTCGGCGACGACGGCTCGTTCGGCGGCGGCGCAGAGTCCGGTGACGGGGTCCGCCAGGGTGCTGGCGATTCGGGCAGCCGCGCTGCCGCTGGCGGTTTCGAGAGCCAGAATGCCCTGCCCGGGTGCCGGCACGAAGCGAGTCGGGTCGAGTCGGTGAACCGGGACTCCGTCGTCGAGAGCCTGACCGGCCTGGCGCATGCGGTCGAGGCCGGCGGCGGCCAGGATCAGGCCGTCGGCTCCCGACTCCTTCCACTTCCTGAGTCGGGTGTCGATATTGCCTCGCAGGGGGACGACCTCGAGGTCGGGGCGAAGGAGCAGGAGGAGGGCCTTTCGCCTCAACGAACCGGTGAGAACACGCGCTCCCTGCGGTAACTCATCGATGTTGCGGGCCTCTCGGCTGACGAGGACGTCGCGAGCGTCGATGCGCTCCGGATGGGCGGCGATCGTCAGCCCCTGCGGCAGGACGACGGGCAGATCCTTGAGGCTGTGAACGGCGAGATCGAGGCTGCCGTCGAGGAGGCGAGCCTCGAGTTCCTCGGTGAACAGGCCCTTGCCTCCGAGCTGCGACAGATCTCCAGGAGTGGTGTCGCCGCGGGTGACGATCGGCACCAGCTCGACCTCGAGTCCGGGATGAGCTCGCTCGAGGCTGGCCGCCACCTGCCCGGACTGGGCGAGCGCCAGGGCGCTCTTGCGAGTCCCGAGTCGAAGCCGGCTGGGCGGGTTCATTCGCCGGGCTCTTCGCCGAGCTGGAACAGCTCCCTCAGAGCTGCCAGCTGTTCGATGTGTTCGCCGCCGGCCGACTCGCGAAGGCGGGTGCTCGGATGGTGCAACAGCTTCCGCACGATCGCCCGGGTCAGGTCGTCGAGGTCTTCGCGGCTGCTCGGCGGGAACTGCCCGCGACGGGCATCGACCTCGTCGGCGCGGATCTTCTCCGCCTGCCGATGAAGGCGCGCGACCAGGGGGCCGGCTGCCAGGCTGCCGTACCAGATCTCGAAGCGCTCGACTTCCTGCTCGACGATCTCCTCGACCTTCGGGACGTGGGACCGGCGCTGAGCGAGGGTGCGCTGGATGAGTTCCTGCAGCGAGTCGATGTCGTGCAGAAAGACGTCGTTCAGTTCCCCGGCCCTGGGGTCGACGTCGCGGGGAACGCCGAGGTCGACGATCAGCAGGGCTCCTGCCCGTCGGTCGTCCAGGCAGGCCTCGAGTTCGTCGTGGCCGAGGATGGTGTCCGGAGCGCTGGTCGCCGAGATCACGACGTCGGCCTCGGCGATCGCCTCGAAGCGGCGCTCGTAGTCGATCACCCTGGCCTGCGGGAACTCCTTGCGGAACTCCTCGGCGCGGTTGCGGCTGCGGTTGGCGATGCTGAGACTGGCGGCCCCTCGCTCGATCAGGCTGCGGCTGACGCTGGTGGCCATCTCGCCGGCGCCGAGGACCAGGATCTGGGCGTCCTGGAGGCGGGTGAAGATGTTGTTGGCGAGTTCCACGGCGGCGTATCCGAACGACACCGGTCCGGTGCCGATTCGGGTCTCGGCGCGGGCGCGCCGGCCGGCGGCGAGGGCGGTGCGGCCGAGGTGGCGCAGAAACGCGCCGCTGGTGCCGATCGAGTCGGCGAGCTGCGTCGCCTGTTTGACCTGCCCCAGGATCTCGGGTTCGCCCAGGACCATCGATTCGAGTCCCGCAGCCACCGACAGGAGGTGCAGGGCGGCTTCGTGGTGGTGCTTGACGTAAAACCGTCCCTCGCTGCGGATCTCCGGCGCACGGGCGCAGAACACCGTCTGCAGGGCGGTTTCGAAGGCCTTGTCCTCGTCGACCGGTCGCAGGTAGATCTCGGTCCGGTTGCAGGTCGAAATCAGCAGCGCTTCTTCGATCTCTTCCCGGGCGATCAATCGAACCAGCAGATCCTCGGCGCTTTCACCCTCATAGGAGACCCGCTCCCGGAGTTCGATCTCGGCGCTGCGGTGGTCGACTCCCACCAGCATGACGGGCAGGCGGGCGCTGCTTCTATCGGCCATGGCTCAGAGGAAGCTGTGGAAGTCGGAGAACCAGAGGTTGACGGCGAAGATCGAGAACAGCACAGCGACCAGGCCGGCGAGACTGACGTAGGCGACCTGGCGACCCTTCCAATGACGCAGGTAGCGCAGTACCAGCGC
Source organism: Thermoanaerobaculia bacterium (assembly GCA_942492505.1). Lineage (GTDB taxonomy): Bacteria > Acidobacteriota > Thermoanaerobaculia > Multivoradales > Multivoraceae > CALOFD01. The sequence continues at coordinate 183,280 of CALOFD010000037.1, read as the reverse complement.
GCCGGCGTAGAGCAGCCAGGTGGCGAGGGTGGTGACGATCTTCGGGTCGTCGATCCACGATTCGTGGAGGATCTGACTGGCCCAGTACACCCCGACCAGGACCGACAGGGTCAACGCCACGAAACCGACCAGCAGGGCGCCGGACATCATTCGCTCGAGGACTTCGAGGGGCGGCAGCTTGCCGAAGAAGTTCGAGAAGGTGCTCGCCTTCAACTCGTGGTAGAGGCGAAGGTAGAGAAATCCGTAGCCGGCCGCGACCGCGAACGCCGCATAGCCGAGCAGCGCCATCGAGACGTGGGTCGCGAAGTAGGGGTTGGCGAAAAGCTCCCGCTCGACGGGTTCCGGACCCGCTACCAGGGACGACAGCAGCAGGAAGACGAAGGCCAGGCTGACCATCCAGAAGCCGGTCGAACTCTCTCCCGTGCGCCATTCGACCCAGACGTAGACGATGACGATCGACAGCGCGACGATCGACAGCGCCTGGGTGACGTTGGCGGCCGGCAGTTGGTGCCACCGCACGGTGAGGCCGATCAGGAAGAGGATGTGGAGGACGAGCGCGATGCGGAGCCCGAACTGGGCGCTGCGCGGGGTGAGCGAGCGGCCGAGGAAGAAGCGGCCACCGTAGTCGAGTGCGACGAGCAGATACACCAGGGGCAGGAGGATCGTGCCGGCGTTGAGCAGCGCGTCCATCGCAGAGGGACATTCTACCACCGGAAGGTCGGCGCGACACGGTCTCCGGGCCGGACCCTGTGGTACTGTTCGCGGCCCGCGAGGGAGCAAAACCATGCCGAGTATCGTGATCGTAGGCCTCCAGTGGGGCGATGAGGGCAAGGGCAAGGTCGTCGACCTGCTGGCCCCCGCGTTCGACGGCGTGGTGCGGTTTCAGGGCGGTCACAACGCCGGTCATACGGTGAAGTTCGAGGATCGGCACTTCGCGCTGCACCTGGTTCCCTCGGGGATCGTTCACGACGGCAAGGCCTGCGTGCTCGGCAACGGCGTGGTCATCTCGCCGACCGCTCTGCTCGAGGAACTCGACGGGCTCGAGCAGGCCGGGATCGATGCTCGGGGTCGACTCTTCCTGTCGGACCGGGCCCAGGTGGTCCTGCCCTTCCATGCGGCGATCGATGCGGTTCGCGAGGACGCGCTGGGCGACGACAAGATCGGTACGACTTCGCGTGGCATCGGGCCCACCTACGAGATGAAGATGGCTCGTCAGGGTCTGCGTCTGATCGACATCGTCAGCCACGACTTCACCGAACGCGTCTCCCGCCACCTCGATCGCTACCGCCTCGAACTCGGTGACGCGACGGATGCGCTCTTCGAGGAGACCCTCGGCGAATGGCCCGAGTGGCGCTATCGGCTCGCCCCGATGGTCGTCGACACCACGGAACTGCTTCTCGGTTGGCTGGACGAGGGCCGCAATCTGCTCTTCGAGGGCGCCCAGGGCGCTCTTCTCGACGTCGACCACGGGACCTATCCGTTCGTGACCAGTTCCAGTTCCGCGACCGGCGGCGCCTGCACGGGAACCGGCGTGCCTCCGACCCGCATCGACGGCGCGATCGGGGTGTTGAAGGCCTACACCACGAGGGTCGGAGAGGGACCGTTCCCGACCGAACTCCTCGATGAGGCCGGTGAGAGCATTCGCGCCCGGGGCAACGAGTTCGGCACGACCACGGGTCGTCCGCGCCGGTGTGGTTGGCTCGACCTGCCGGCCGCACGACGGGCCGTTCGGATCAACGGCACCGAGGCGATCGCGCTGACCAAGCTCGACGTGCTCGATTCGCTCGCCGAGATTCCGATCTGTGTGGGCTACACGCTCAAGGGCAAGCCGATCGAAGGTCTGCCGGCCGATGCCGGTGACTACGGTCGCGTCGAACCGGTGCTCGAGACCCTGCCCGGGTGGCAGCAGGAAACGGTCGGTCTCGGTTCGTACGAGGCCTTGCCGCAGGCGGCTCGCGACTACATCGAACGGATCGAACGCTTCGTCGGGGCCGAGATCGCGCTGGTCTCGACGGGTCCTCGCCGCGAGGAGACCATCCTGCGAAAGCACCGGTTCTTCGGCGAGCTGTCTCCGGCCTGAGCCTTTCGCTCGGCTAGTTCTTGTTGTCGGACGTCCTTGCCGACGTCGACCGGGATCCGGACTCCCGTCTTCTTGCCGGACAGGTCGTCCCGAATGACGAGCGCGATCATGTGCTCACCCTTCTTGAGGCTGAGCTTCCTCTCTCCCGCCACCGCACCACCGCGGATGTCGACGCCGACCGGCACTTTGACGTTCTGACGAAGCAGAGTCGGCTCGCCCTGCTCGCGACCTCCGACCACCATCGTGTAGATCGACACCCTGCCGACCCGGTTGCCGTCCTGCTCGACCAGGGCCAGGGGCTCGAGGGGGATGATCAGGTCGATCGGCACGTTGAAGAGCTTCTTCTTCTCCGGCGTGATCTCGCCGATCGTCGCCCGGACCCCGAGTTCGTCGGCGGCACCGTCGATCAGGAGTGCCGCGAACAGGGTGTCGATGACCCTGAGCTCAGGGCTCTTGTCGACGTAGGATTTCTGGTAGCGAAGGCTGGTTCCCGGTCGTTTGACGTTCACCCGGATGTCGTGGCTGCGACCGTCGCCGCCGTGCGGAGTCAGGTAGCCCAGCGAGTAGAAGCTGTTCATGTCGCGCCGCATCACGGCCAGGTTGTCGCCGATCGTGGCGAGCGACTGGGAGACCTTGCCGCCGGTTTCGTTGGCGATCAGGTCGAGGCCGGCGAGCTCGGATCGCATGGTGGCGGCAGCCGGGTCGCTGTTGAAGCCGCGTCCGCTTGGATCGGCCAACGCATTGGCGTCGCCCGCGAAGGGGTAGACGGCGATGCGGCTGGCGCCGGCCTCCGCGATCAGGCCCGCGATGTCGTCTCGGGTGTCTTCGTCCAGAAGAAAGCGATCGTTGACCCACAGCAGCGCCTTGCGACCGGGAGTGTCGGCGAGGCCCTTGAAGAAGCCGGCCAGCACCTGGCTGCCGCTGCGCACCAGCATCTTCTCTTCCTGGGTTTCCATCTCTCCCCGGAAGGCCATCTCCTCCTGGTCTCCGGCTCGGCTCATCGCACTCGAAACCTGCATCTCGGACTCCATGCGCAACTGCGAGCGCGAGCCTTCCTTGAGGCCGCCCAGGCCGGCCATCCTCGAGATCTTGTCGATCGCCGCCACCACCAGGTCGATATCCCGGGTGAGGGGGCCGACCAGGTCGAGCGTCTGGGTCTTGCGAAGCACAATGAAGGTCTCGCCTTCGAGGTCGTAGATCTGTTCCTTCAGCGCCGAGAGGACGAGCTGACGATTGGCGCGCGTCAGGTGAGCGTCGTCGACGAGGATGACGACCAGACCGCGCTCGCGGGGCGCCAGTTCAGGCGTCGCCTCGCCTTGCCGGCTCTCCGGCTTCAGCCTCGAGCAGCTCGGAGGCTTCGTCGTCGTCGGAGGCCCGGAAGTTGGTGATCTCGACCCGCTTGTCGTCGTCCCAGATCTCGAAGTCGTCGATCGTCAGTCCGCGGACCGGCTCACCGTTGTGGAGCACCACGACCTCGACATTGACGAGGTTGACGTCGACCGTCTCTTCGAAGACGGGGATCTCCGGTGCCTGCTGTCCGCCGACGGCAAGGGGAATCGCGCCCGCGAGCAGCAGCGCGCCGAGTTGGCGTTGTAGAGGTGGCACGACGTCTGAGGACTGGAACAGAGATGGCCCCGAACTTCTTCCCGGGCAGCGGCTCATGCTAACTCTTTCCGACCGAGCTTGCGTACGTTGGCGCCCGGAGGTGACCGGTGACCAGGGGGTCGGGAAGTTTCGGAGCTGCAAGTGCCCCCGGCTGTGCACCATCCGGCCTGCTGAACGCCCCCCTGGGCGATGCTAGACTCGCCGAAACATGGATTCCATGGAGGTCTCGGAATGCGGCGTCTGCTGATCTGTTCGGTGCTCATGCTGGCCCTGGTGGGCTGCAACAACGACGATGACGAGGACAGCCCGACCGGCCCCGGCGACGTGACGCCGGCCGAGTTCGAGTTCCTGATCGGCAAGTGGCTCGGCACCTGGGACGACACCCGCTACAACGTCCAGGGCACGCTCGAGGCCACGTTCGCAGTCGACGGCAACAACGTCACCGCCACCGGCGTGATCGGCCTGGGAGCGCTGGGTCTGGGCGACGAGACCGGTACCGGCACCGGAACCATCAACGGCGACACGCTGAGTTTCACGTTCGAGTCCAACACCGTAGGTACCGGTGAGGGCATGACGACGACCTCCTCGGGCAGCGGAACCGGCACGGTCATGGGATCACTCAACTTCGGCGACTTCACCTTCGAGGGCACGATCAGCGGCACCACGATCGACGGCGAGTTCGACTTCACCTCGCCGACCGGGGGCAATGGCGTCGCCATGCTCACCAAGGAATAGGGGTCAGCGCCCCCACCTTGGCTGGATTCGGACTTCGTTTCGCAGCAGCAGCCGTCGACGCCTTTCTCGGACTGGCGGTGGCGCTGGCCTTCGCGATGAGTCGCGTCGGCTGGTACTTCGCCACTCGCGCTGTCGATCTGCTCCGGATCGGTGAGCCCGACACCTGGTTTCAGGGACCGGTGGCGTTGGTGATCGGTCTCTTCGGTCAACTCGTCTTCTCGTTGCCGATCGCGTTCCTGGTCGTCGCGCTGCCGAGTCTGGCGGGCTCTTCCTGGGGAATGCGGGTGTTCGGAATCCGCGTCGAATCACTCGAGCCCTGGAGAATCTTCCTGCGCTTCATCGTCGCCGCTTCGCCCTGGTGGCTGGCGACCCTGGCCCTGGTTTCAGCCTGGTGGTGGCTGGCCGAGATCGCGATCGGCGCCGCGGCGATCCTGTGGCTCGGGTCCTGCGTCGCCGTGGTCGCGAACAGGAAGGGGCCCGCCGACTTCTTCGCCGGCACGGCGCTCGTCGAGTCGCGCCCCCCGAACGCGGTCGAATCCGGAGCCTGATCGGATCAGCGGCGCTGCGCTGCAGCGGCGGTCGCCTGCGCAAGAGGCGTCGCTCGCACTGCGGCCTCTGGCAGGCCGACCTCGGGCAGGGCGCCGAAACGGCGCTGGCGGTTGGCGAAGGCGGCGACCACGTCGGCGAGTTCCTCGCCCCGGAAGTCGGGCCAGGCGGTTTCACGGAAGAAGAGTTCGGCGTAGGCGCATTCCCACAGCAGGAAATCGCTCAGACGATGTTCGCCGCCGGTGCGGATCAGCAGGTCGACGTCGGCGACTGCGGGGCTCGAGTGGATGACCTCGAGCAGGCGCTGCGAAAACTCTCCGCGTCCAGCCGCCATCGAACACGAGCCGGCGGCCGCGGCGATCGCGTCGCGGGCCGAGTAGTCGATGGCCAGGCGCAGGATGAGCCGATCGCCGTCGCGAGTCTCGGCCTCGGTGCGCGCGATCGCCTCGCAGAGATCGGCGGGCAGCCGGTCGCGGCGCCCGATCACGCACACCCTCACTCCCGCCTTGCGGCAGGAGCGGGTTTCCCTGCGCAGGAAGCGTCGGAAGAGACGCAGCAGCTCCTGCACCTCGTCAGGCGGACGCTGCCAGTTGTCCGACGAGAAGGCGTAGAGCGTCAGCGTTCCGATGCCGAGCTCAGGTGCTGCTTCCACCACCGACCGAACGGCCTGCGCGCCGCGCCGGTGGCCCTCACTGCGCGGCAGGCCGCGCGCCGTCGCCCAGCGCCCGTTGCCGTCCATGATGATGGCGGCGTGCAGCCCCTGCGAGCGGCCGGCAACCTCTCGTTGTTCAGCCGCGAGTGGCACGGATCACTGCCTCCATGTGGTCGAGGTAGCCCTCGAGGGCGCTGCGGCCCTGCGAGGTCAGCGAGTATTCGGTCAGCGGCTTGCGCCCCACGAAGCTCTTGGCGCAGGCGATGAAGCCTGCGTCCTCGAGCTTGCGCGCGTGCACGCTCAGGTTGCCGTCGCTGGTGTCGAGCAGCTTCTTGAGCTCGTTGAAGCTCATCTGGGAGCTCACCGACAGGGCGCTCAGGATGCCGAGCCGGATGCGCTCCGACACCAGCCGGTCGCCGGGGCCGTCGTGGGTGCGCAGCGACTCGCCGAGTCCTTCGAGCCGTTTGCGAGGTCGCGCCGTGTCGGCCGGTGGATCGTCGGGAAGTCGTTCAGCCGCCATAGCGCCTCGCAACGTAGAGGCCGAAGCCGATGTTGAGCCCACCGAAGCCGATCGCCAGCAGCAGATTGGCCTGGCCGGGCAGGAAGACCGCGACGATGCCGAGCGCGAAGAAGAGCACCCCCATGATCGGCACCGCCGGCACCGAGAACGCCCCGGCCGCCAGCACCGCGACCCCGAAGAGCAACAACCAGACGGCCGGAACCAGCTGCGGCAGACCGTTCGACATCATGCCCAGCGTCAGCAACCCGGCGGCGCTCAACGGCGGCACCAGGGCGAGCACGAACTTCCTCCCGACCCCCTCCGAGAGCCGATCCTGATTGCGCCGCGCCTTGAGCAGCAGCGCACAGACCCCGATCGCCAGCGCGATCGGCATGTCGACGAGCCACACCGTCAGCAACCGCCCCTCGGCCTGCGGTGAGGCGGCAACTGCCGCCGCGGCCAGCGCACTGACCCCCACCAACACCCCGCCCCACCCCGGCACCGAGGTGAACGCCCGACCCGCCGACATGGCAGCCCGGATGTACTCCAGATTGGCGACCGCACGGTCGTGAATCGGAGTAGGAGCCTGCGGAGGAGCCGGGACCGTGACGGGCATGGGGAGGATGTTAGTGGTTGCAGACGGTAGTTGACAAGTACTTTGCGATGGAAAGTGAAGCCTGCCCGCGGCGATCCCCTCCCGACCAGGTCCCCGTACGGTCCCCGAGCGACGCGAAGCGAGCCTCCCGACCCAAGTCCTCGACCCGTGCGCGAGCGATGCGAAGCGATCCGCTCCCGACCAGGTCCCCCCCCCGAGCGACGCGAAGCGAGCCTCCCGACCCAGGTCCTCGACCCGTCCGCGAGCGATGCGAAGCGATCCGCTCCCGACCAGGTCCCCGTCCGCGAGCGATGCGAAGCGAGCCTCCCCCCGGGTCCTCGACCCGTCCCCACCCAATGCCAAGCGAGAGGGGATCGCCCCGGAGCGCCGACGACCACCGGTCGACAGCCCGTAGATGGGGTGCCGTTCAGCCCCGTTTGGGCCTCGTTGGGGATCGCCCCGGAGCGCTGGCGGCCAACGGCCGGCAGCCCGACCACCGATCCCCTGACGGACCCACCTGACGAGCCGGAGGCGAGGATTGGTGGGCCGTCAGGGGATCGAACCCTGGACCTGCGGATTAAAAGTCCGATGCTCTGCCAGCTGAGCTAACGGCCCACACCAACCCGAAGTGTACGACGATCCGAAGCAATCCGCTGGGCCACCATCTCAAGTCACCGACTCGCCCGCAGCCTTGACGAAATTTGACCGCGATGTACGCTGTGAGCGCACATTACCTCGAACGTAGGAGGTCAGCATGAGAGACCGTCAGTCCCCGTCCAGCACTTCGTTGGCGAAGCGCACGTCGATTCTTCTTTGCCTCACAATGCTCGCGAGCCTGGGGGCCGCTTCCGTCGCTGCTGACGACAACGTGCCGGAAAGGGTCGCGGTCGACGCCTCCATCGAGCGACAGGACAATCGTTTTCTGTGTCGCCTGAAGGTCTCGGACCTCGAGACGGGCGAGATCTTCGCGGAGCCGATCCTTCTCTTCGAGAGTGGAGAGTCAGGCAAGCTGGTGGTTGGAACCGACTCAGGGGGAGCCCTGAAGGTCGAAGTGACGGCCGACGCCGAGGCTGGGACTGCGAACCTCACGGTGACCGGGGTCGAGGCAGATGAGCAGGGTGTCGTGAAAGAGAGAGTCCTCTACCGCATGTCGCTCGACTTCTAGGCCGACCGGCCTGGCCTGACCTCATTCGCTCGTCCGCGGCGTTTCGATCGAGAGTGCGAGCGGGCCGGTTCGATGGCGCAGGTCCGCGGCGATTCGTTCTCCGATCGCTGTGGCCAGGAGCTGGTTTCCCAGATCGTTCAGGTGGCAGCAATCGTCCTCGTAGAGGGCTCGTTGTTCCTGGCTGAAGATCTGTGTGAGGTCGTGGTAGGCGACGCCTGCCGATGGCAGGCTTCGCCCGACTTCGATGAAGGTGGGATAGCCCGCGACGACATGGGATCCGTAGGGGGACGCTTCGCTGATGGTGAGGTCGCGCTCGGACTTGCCCATGGGCTTGGCACCCGGAAGGTACTGGTTGGGTTGCAGGAAGTGCCAGTAGGCGGCGCCGTTGGCGGTCGACAGCCGGTGCATCTGGAGGGAGGAGGCCTTCCACTGGTCGGCGAGCGCTGAGTAACGCGCCTCGAGACTCGGGTACTTCACTCGAGGGCCGTGCTGTCGGTAGCGATCGATGGATTCGGCCCCGGCTCTTCCTTCCTTTCTCTCCTGCCGTACCTTCCTTCTCTGGATTCGTTCCAGCCGCAGCCGTTGTTCCTCGAGTTCGCCTTCGAGCCGGCGATCGGACAGCCACCAGATCAGGTTGCCGGTCATGCTCCAGCGCAGGGGCGTTGCTTCGAGTCGATCGGCGGCCTTCGGCGGCGTGAGCGGAGATAGACGATCGATCCATGGGCCTCGAGTTCGCGCCGACTCGGGATGTCCTCGACGCGCTGGTGCCAGTCCCTGGGGTAGAACGGAAAGGTTCCGTTCGGGATGTTGGAGACAGAAGGCAGCACGACTTCGTTGAAGCCGTCGAGATTGATGATGAGGTCGAACTCGGCTCCCATCGACAGGAGATAGGACAGCGTCATGAGCTGCTGCGGCTGTTTGTAGCTGCCGAGGGCCAGTCGGACGACCGAGATCTGTCGGCCGGCGAACCGGGGGATCGCCCTGAGTTCCTGGAGGAGCGGATCGATGCCCCGATCGGACAACCAGTAGGCGACGGATCCGCCGAAGATCCCTACGATCAGATTGTCGGCCCGTCGCTTCCGGATGGGTGATCGGGAATCGAGGAAACCCCACGCAGAGATCGGGTGGCGTTTGTCGGCGTCGATTCTCGGTCCTTGCCGATCCGGATCGAGCGTGAAGCCGAGGTAGGGGTGGACAACGCTCGAGTCTGAGGGTCTCGACCTGCCCCGTCGGAGGCTTCTACCCTCGGTGGCGGCGAGGTCGTCGCGGCTCTGGCTCAAGCTTCGTGGCGACTCGAATCGGCCGCTGGCGATTTGCAGCAGGAGAGCCGATGCGGCTTCGAGCGCGATCAGGCTCAGCACGAGCGTCGCCACGACGAAGAGGAGCCTTCGCATCGAGACTGGCACTCAGGGCGCCGAGCTGGGATCGGCGAAGAGGGCGGGCTCCCAGTCGACCGTACTCTTGTCGCCGACCCGGTCGATGCGGGGGCGCTGGCGGCCCCACCAGTTGTTCCTGGCGATCGGGTTGGCGTTGACCACCTGGATCTCGGCCGCTTCACTGTCGACGAAACGGTTGAGGCCCTGGCTGCCGAGGGCGCCGCCGCCGAGGTCGACGGTGGTGGTGTGTCCTTCGCCGCGGTCGAGGATGGTGATGCCGAAGCGTTTGGAGCCGATCACCTCGGTGTTCTCGACCAACAGGGTGGTCCGACTGCCGGTGTTGTTCTCGTTCTGGGCGATCAGGGAGATACCGCCACCGCCCTGTTGGGGATTGGGGCGCAGGACGCGGGTGCCTCGGATCTCGACGTCGAAGATCGAGTTCGATCCGAAGTTGGTCAACTGGATGCCGTCGGTGACGGTGTCTTCGAAGGTGCTGTCGAGGATGTGCAGGGTGAGCTTGCATCCGTCGCAGTAGGCCTCCGGATTCGGGAAGGGAGCACCCCAGAAGAAGGCTTCCATGCCGCAGTTGGAACGGCTGCCGACCTGGTTGGTGTTGCGGTAATGGTAGTTGCGTACGGTGATCTTCTGTTCCGACTGTTGCTGCAGGCGCGGCAGGATGCTGTCGGAGTTCTTGTCGCCGACGCCGATGTCATCGGCGGAGGAGTCGACGATGTCGGCCTCGAGGTAGCTCGTTCCCTGCGACCACAGGTGGTAGGCGCGGCCGCCGAGGTTGGAGAAGGTGTTGCGCTCGAAGGTGTACACAGCGCGGGCGTCGTTACGGGTGATGACCTGGATGCCGCCGAGCCACTCTCCGTCGCGGATCTCGTTGTCGGCGATCGAGATGCCCGCGGCCGAGCCCTGTTCGGAGTCCAGCCGAACGGCCCAGAAGATCTCCTCGGCCGGCGCCGTGCCGCTGAAGGCGTTGTGGTGGATGTGGGTGTCGCTGAGATCGACGCCGCTGCCGTCGATGGCGTGGCTGCGCAGATCGAGGAAGCGGATGCCGGCGATCTCGTTGCCGCTCGACAGCCGGACGACGACCCCACCCTGCTCGCCGTCCGTGTTGGTCACGCGCACCCGGGCCTCGTCGCTCGGAGTACCGTCTTCGGCGGCGCCCAGCAGGCGCTGACCGGCCTGCAGGGTGATGCCCCCGTTGATGGCGGGTCCGGTCGAAGGAAGCAGGACGATCCAGTCGCCGGGTCCCGAGGCCTGCTGGGCCGAGAAGAGAGTCCTGAACGGAGCCTCCAGGGAGCCCGTGCCTTGAGAGGCGGCGTCTGCCTGGACGTAGTAGGTGGGTGGACCTGGCGGGACCGCGTCGACAGCGTCTTCCGGCTCGGACGACGCACAGCCGAGGCTCAGGGCCAGTCCGAGGGCGACGACCGTCCGCGCTGCAGGGACACAGCGGTGCGAAGAAGATCCCGTGCCTGCTCTCATGTCGTTCCTCCCGTTCGATCGGTCGGCCTACGCTAGCAGGAGGCCGGGTACTATCCAGATCACCATGACGCTCGACGCCGAGGAAGGACGACCGTGACCGATCGCACTTCGCTGAGGATCGACTCGGACCGCCTGTGGCAGAGCCTCATGGAGATGGCCGAGATCTCCGCCACGCTGGGCGGAGGCAACGACCGTCAGGCCCTCACCGACGGCGACGACCGGGCACGGCGACTCTTTCGCTCGTGGTGTGAGGCGGCGGGAATCGAGGTCCGGGTCGACGAGGTGGGCAACATGTTCGCGCGCCGGGAGGGCCGCGACAACTCCCTGCCACCGATCCTGGCGGGCTCACATCTCGACACCCAGCCGACCGGCGGCAGGTTCGACGGTCCGGTCGGGGTGCTGTCGGCACTCGAAGTGGTGCGGACCCTGAACGATGCCGGCGTCGAAACCCGCGGGCCGATCGAGATCGTCAACTGGACCAACGAGGAGGGGGCGCGCTTCGCTCCGCCGATGATGGGCTCGGGGGCGTGGGCGGGAGTGTTCAGCGTCGAGGAGACCCGCCTTCGTTCGGACCTACGCGGCGTGACCGTGGGAGCTGAACTGGACCGCCTCGGCTGGGCCGGAGGTGTTCCCGCGAAGGCCCACGACCTGCGGGCGTCCTTCGAGATCCACATCGAGCAGGGGCCGATCCTCGAGGCCGAGGGAAAGGAGATCGGCGTGGTCACCGGCGTTCAGGGAATGCGCTGGCTCGACCTTTCGATTCTCGGCGCGGCCGCGCACGCGGGAACGACGCCGATGGATCGCCGCCGAGACCCGATGCAGACCCTGAGCGCTGCGCTGACGAGACTGTTCGAGGAGGCGCCGCGAGTCGACGCCGATCTTCGCTTCACGGTGGGTCGCGTGCTCGCCGATCCGGGGGTTCAGAACACCGTACCCTGGCGGGTGGAGGCGACGATCGATCTTCGCCACCCTGACGACGCGGTTCTCGACGCCTTCGAAGCTCGCATCCGCGAGATCCTCGACGAGGAAGCGCAGGCCCGGGACACTCCAGCCGAACTCGACCGGATCTGGTCGGCGTCGGCGTTGCGGTTTGCCGAGCGCTGTGTTTCTGCCGTTCGGACGGCTGCCGAGAGTCTGGGGATCGGCCACCGCGACATGATCTCCGGGGCCGGCCACGACTCGGTGTACGTCGCCGGGGTCGCGCCGGCCGGGATGATCTTCATCCCCTGCCGGGACGGGGTGAGCCACAACGAGGCGGAGTGGGCAGAACCCCGTTGGGTGGCCGCCGGCGCCAACGTCCTGCTGCATGCCCTGCTCGACGTCGACGCTCGAATCGATCGCTGATCGATTCGGGTCGCGATCGGTCCCATGCCGGTTGGCGCTGGGGATCGGCTGATCGGTCCGTGGCGGCTGCCCCGACGGTCGCGAAAAAATTCGGCTTCGTCATCTGTAACCCTGCGTCGACCTTTCCCAAGGAAGGGTACGAGGGCGACAAACAACCACCCAACGCCCGTCAATTCGAGGAACCCACCCATGACCACCGACAGCGCAGCCAACGTCACCGCCTGGAACACCGTTCTCTTCGAGAAGTGGTGTCGCTACAAGCATCTGATCACGGTCGGAATGGCCCCCCATGGTGAGAACGCCCTGAGCCGCTACCCGGTACCGGAGGGTGGACGGGTCCTCGACATCGGCTGCGGCTTCGGCGACACCACGATCGAGATCGCTCGCCGGGTCGGCCCGCGAGGTGAAGCCGTCGGCGTCGATTGCGCCGAGAACTTCGTGACGGCGAGTCGCCAGGTGTCGGCCGAGGCCGGTATCGACAACACGAAGTTTCTCGTTGCCGACGTCCAGACGGATCCCCTCGACGGCCCCTACGATGCGGCCTTCTCACGCTTCGGGACCATGTTCTTCAACTTCCCCGGCGCGGCCCTGGCAAACATCAACCGCGCCCTCGAGCCCGGCGGCGAACTGACGATGGTCGTCTGGCGGATGCGCGAGGAGAACCCCTGGTTGTACCTCGCCGAGCAGGCGGTACGCGAGATCGTTCCGGTCACGCGGGCCGAGGACTCGGATCAGCCGACGTGCGGACCGGGTCCCTTCTCCATGGCGGGCCCCGACATGATGAGCGCGATGATGCAGTCGGCGGGCTTCGAGAACGTGCGCTTCGAGCGCTTCGACACCGATGTCTGCATCGGCGTCGATCTCGCCGAAGCCGTGCGGTTCGCCCTCGACGTCGGTCCCTCGGGGGAGATCCTGCGGTTGGCCGAGGCGGAGGGCGAGCGTCTGCGGCCGACGGTCATGGCGGCGCTCGAGAAGTGCTTTGCCGACTTCGTTTCGGACGGCGGCGTTTTCGCCGGTTCGAGTGTGTGGATCATCAACGGAAGGAGGCCGGCCTGAGGGTCCGGCGAGCAGGAGATCGAGATCATGACGACGACTTCAACGAGCCCAGTGCCGGTGCACAACGACTTCAAGCCCTTCGACGACGGCGAGCGCGGTCGGGTTCACGCCCAGGCCCACGACCTGATGGACGAGGGACGCTACCGCGAGGCCTACGATGTGTTGCAGCCCTTCCTGGCCGACGACACTTCCCTCGAGCCGAGAGCCGTCCACCTCCAGTGGCATCTCGCGGTGGTCGAGATCGCGCTCGGCAAGCTTGCCGACGCGAAGGCCCGTTTCGAGCGCTTCATCATGCCCGCGGTGCCGGCCAGCGACGCGCTGACCGACGCGCCTTCCCTGATGTGGCGGCTGCTGCTCTCGGACGCCTCCTCCGGTCACGACTGGCGTCCGATCGCCGCCGCCGCACGCCGACCCGAGAACCCCGAGGACCCCTACGTCGAGCTCCACGAAGCCCTGGCCCTGGCCGGCGCCGGAGACCTGCGCTCGCTCGATCGCTGGCTCGACGAGCAGTTGGAGCGCGCTTCCTGTGAGAAGGACTTCACGCTGCTGCGTCTGGCCTGGGGGCTGCGCTGCTTCGCGAGTCAGGACTACGGTGTTTCGGAACGGCTGTTGGCCGATGGCGACCGCCAGGCGACGAGACTCGGTGGCAGTCGCGCCCAGAACGAGGTCTTCAAGCAGATCCAGTGCGAGGCGTCGAAGCGAGGGCGTGCCCTCTCGAACTCGGCGGCCGCGGCCTGAAGTACGGGACCTTGGGAGGAGGGAGCCATGGAACCGGATGCGAGACGAGGATCGTGCGCCTGCGGCGACGTCGCCTTCGAAGTCCAGGGAGCGCCGCTGATCGTCCACGGCTGCCATTGCCTCGACTGCCAACGGCTTTCAGGCGGCCCCTTCGTGGTCCACGCCTGGATCGAGGCGCGTCGGGTGAAGCTGCTCTCCGGTCGACTTGCCACGCGCCGCTTGTTCGGCGGCAGTGGGCGCCGGCGCGAGGTCGCGTCCTGCGAGAACTGCGGCACGGCCGTTTGGAGTCGCTACGAAGCCGCTCCCGGCGACACCCTCTTCGTTCGGGTGGCGACACTCGAGCGTTCCGACGAGCTGCCGCCCCAGGTCCATCTGTTCACGCGCAGCAAGCGTTCCTGGGTCGAGCTGCCGTCGGGAGTTCCAAGCTTCGAGGACTACTACGAGCTGAAGTTGGTGTGGCCGCCTGAGAGTCTGAAGCGGCTTCGAACGAACCTTCGCGAAGAGCGCGAGCGGCTGGCTCGCTCGGGAGTCTGGGAGCTGTCGATGCTCGACACGGCCGGAGCGGCCCCTTCGAGCTCGCGTGTCGGCAGCTGAGGATCGTTGGGATGGCGGTCGACTTCGAATCGGCAGCGCTCGCAGCGGGTAGGAGGATTCCTGCACCGCAAGTCCCTGATGAAGGGGTCGTCGTCCCACACCACCGATCCTTCCCGGCTCTCGAGTAGACCTCGTACGTTTCCCCGTTCGATCGCCGAAGAGCGGACACCCACCCTGCAGGGCGGGAACCGGAGCCGTGCGGGGCGCCGGGGCGATCCCCCCTGACCACGTGACCGGTTCCAGCCCCTGGTGGGTGCGACGATTCAGGGCGTTGTGGCTACGGTGGATTCATGCAACTGAAGTGAAGCCTGCGCCCTGAAAGGGCTCCGTCTTGGGTGGAAGACGCCGGCAGGCCGCAGTTGAAGGCGTTCGTCGAGTTTCGATTCCGGAACCGGCGATGAGTCGTCGAAAGTTTTTGGCTTCGAAGAAAGGCAGGCATGAATCCATGACTCAGAACCAACTCACAGTCGTTTCGGTCGCCCTGCTTCTACTCTCTCTCGGATCCGGCGCCATCCTGGCCCAGGATTCGGCAGTCGTCGATAGAGGCAAGGCGGTCTACAACTCTCGCTGTGTCATCTGTCACGGCGCCGCCGGCGACGGCAAGGGCCTCACCGGGATCATTCATCGGGCTCAGCAGAACGGGCTGGTGGTTGCGATCTATCCGCGCGACTTCACCGCCGGAATGTTCAAGTTCCGCTCGACCCCGAGCGGCTACCTTCCGACGGATGAGGATCTGATGCGCATCATCACCAGCGGGATCCCGCGCTCGGGAATGCCTGGTCACACCGACCTTCCGGTCGGCGACCGCAAGGCCGTGATCGAGTACATCAAGACGTTCTCGCCTCGCTGGCAGAAGGACGAACCCGGTGAGCCGATCGAGATCGCGGGTCTGCCCGACTACCTGGGGACCGAGGAATCGGTCGAGCGCGGCCAGGCGATGTACGAGCGCGCCCGTTGCGCCATGTGTCACGGCGACACCGGCCGGGGCGACGGACCCAGCGCGGCCACGCTGACCGACAGTTGGGGAGATCGCATTCTCCCGTTCGACTTCACCTCCGGACCCCTGAAGGGCGGCTCGTCGCCCGAGAACGTCTACCGCACGTTCGTCACGGGGCTCGACGGCACTCCGATGCCTTCCTACCAGGACGCCATCCAGGAACAGGACCGCTGGGACCTCGTCTCCTATTGCCTCGAGCTGATGGAGATGGCGGCAACCAACGACTGACCTCGATTCCGCTCCATCACGACTCGTACGAAATGAAACCTCTAGCCCTATCAATCGGTCTCGAAAGGAGGACGGTCATGAAGAACCAGACATCCAAGAATTCCAAGACCAGCAGAAACTTCCTCATTGCCTCAGTGGTCGCTGGCGTCTTCTTCAGCTGGGCTTCTACCAGAGCGTTATTGCCGAAACGCGTCAGGACGCCCCGCCGTGGATTCTGCTGGAAGCCCATGGCGACATGAGGTTGGCACGTCGGTTCCGGCGAACTCTGACGGCTACTACGGCTTCTTCACCGGCGGATATTCAGGCGAACTGCGAGATCGGCGCGTTCCCTCGATGCGGCCGATGAAGCGCATCCCCGTGTTCAACACCGATCCCGGCAGCGGCTGGGGCCTGACCAACGAGAGCAAGGAGATCATGGGTGACGGGCCGTTCGTAGGCGACACCCATCATGTCCACGGCTCCTATACGGACGGGACGTACAACGGCCGCTACTTCTTCGTGAACGACAAGGCCAACAACCGCGTTGCTCGGGTTCGCGGAGATCTGCTCGAGGTCGACAAGATCACCAACATCCCCCATACCCAGGGATCGCACGGGATCTTCCCGCAGCGCTTCCCCGAGACCGAATGGGTCGTGTTGAACTCGGAGTTCCGGACTCCGCTGAAGAACGATGGCCGTGGCGATCCGCTCGACGCGTCGCTCTACGGGGGTGTGCATACCGTGATCGACGCCGAGTCGATGGAGATCATCGCCCAGGTCATCACGCCGACGAATCTCGATCTGGCGGCTACCGACTACGGCGGCAAGTACTCGTTCGCAACGGCGTACAACTCCGAGGCGGGCGCGACGATCTCCGAGATGTTGGCCGCCGACAGCGACTTCCTGGTCGTCTTCAGCTGGGATGCGATCAAGCAGGCCCTGGCGGACGGGAACTACACGATGGCCGACGGCATCAAGATGATCGACGGCACTCCGGGGAAGGGAATCGCGGCCTACGTTCCGGTTCCGAAGAATCCTCACGGAGTGAATGTCTCACCGGACGGCAAGTACGCGATCTGCTCCGGCAAGGTCTCACCGACCGCGTCGGTGGTCTCGATCGAGAAGCTCGACGACGTCTTTGCCGGCACGATCGAGCCGGCGGATGCGGTGGTGGCTCGACCGGAGCTGGGTCTGGGACCGTTGCACACCACCTACGACGGTCGCGGCAACGCCTACACCTCGCTTTTCATCGACTCCCAGATCGTCAAGTGGGACATCCAGAAGGCGATCGACCTGCACAACAACCCGGTCGAGGGTGAGACTGCGGTGCTCGACCGTCTGGACATCCACTACCAGGTCGGTCACACCATGGCCACGATGGCGGAGACCAGGGAGGCGGACGGCAAGTACCTGATCTCCCTGAACAAGATCTCCAAGGATCGATTCATCAACGTCGGGCCGTTGAAGCCGGAGAACGACCAACTGGTCGACATCTCGGGCGAGAAGATGCGACTGCTCTTCGATGAGCCGGCCTACATCGAGCCGCACGACACCATCCTGGTCCGCCGCGACATCATGGAGCCGATCGTCGAGCATCGGGCCCGCTTGGAGGAGCACCCCCTGGCGGTGACCGAGAGTTCGGTCGAGCGCAACGGCCGCAAGGTGATCGCTCGTGTCACGGCGACGGCGCCGGTCTATGGGTTACAGGAAGTGGTGGTCAACGAGGGCGACGAAGTCACGTTCATCGTCACCAACAACGACGAGATCCCGGATCTGGCCCATGGCTTCGCGATCTCGAACTATGGCTTGAGCTTCGTGGTCGGTCCCTTCCAGACCCGGTCGGTGACCTTCAAGGCCGACAAGCCTGGCGTGCATTGGATCTACTGCACGAACTTCTGCCACGCCCTGCACCTCGAGATGAGGATGCGTCTGGTGGTCAAAGCGCGGGCCTGACGGCGGGGCTGATGAAGCTGAAGGGATCCGAGAATGAAGACGTGTGTCGCCAAGGTCGTCACGGTGGGGCTGTGGCTCTGTCTCGTGGCGGCCCTGGCGTCCCCTCTCCTGACTCAGACTCCCTTCGGTGAGGTCAACTACGACTTCCAACCCGCCGACGTCCTTCCGGAGGCCACGGACTTCGTCCGGGAAGGCACCTACTGGAGGGGTACGGCGACCGACGAGCAGGGCGAGGTCCGCACGGTCGGCTATGTGCTGCTCAGCGATGACCTGGTCGATATTCCCGGCTACTCCGGACACACTCTGAACACCCTGATCGGACTCGATCCACAGGGAGTCATCACCGGAATCAAGATCGTCCAGCATGCCGAGCCGATCGTGCTGATCGGCCTTCCCGAGTCGACGATCCATGCATTCACGGACCAGTACCGCGGCCTGTCGTTGACCGATCGCGTCCTGATCGGAAACCGACCCCGCGAGGGCTACACGGTCGTCGACGGCATCAGCGGTGCCACGGTGACGGCGGTCGCCGAGAACGCCACGGTGATCGAGGCAGCCCGACTGGTGGCCACCGAGGTCGGGATCGTCGAGCCTTCTGCGATCCGCGTGCGGCGCCCGAGCGAGGACTTCGAGGTGCTCGGATGGAAGGCGCTCGTACGATCTGGAGCGGTGACCACGTTCGATGTCGTCCCCGGCGACCTTGTAGGTGAGAACGAGCCGCACTCGATGACGCTCTACTATGCCGTCCTCGACCCGCCGTCCGTCGGGCGGAACCTCCTCGGAGATCGCTACTACGAACTCGTGCAGAAGCGATTGGCGGAGCAGGGTGGTAGCGCGCTCTTCATCGCGTCGACTGGCAACATCTCCTTCAAGGGCCCCGGCTTCGCTCGCGGTGGGATCTTCGACCGTTTCGTCGTCGAACAGGACGGGCGGCTGCACGTCTTCGAGGATCTCGACTATGTGCATATCGCAGGCCTCGAAGCCGAAGGCGCTCCCGCACTGCCGGAGAGTGGGGTCTTCTTCATCGACGAGTCGTTCGACCCGACGGCGGCTTTCACGTTTCAACTGACGCTGCCGTATCGACGCGGCGACGAGCGCGCCTATTCCACCTTCACAGCCGACTACCGTCTATCCGATCGCTTCGTCGATTCCGACGAGCCCTTCTGGCTGACCCGCTGGAAACAGCTGGCACCAGCCGCGATCCTGTTGTCGGTGCTGCTCGCGGGCACCATGGTGTTGTTCTTCTTCCAGCGCCGGTTGCTGCGCTGGCGGGAGCCGCTCCACATCTCGGTCGGCCTGATCGCAGCCGTCGTGATCGGTGGGTGGCTCAAGGCCCAGCCGTCGACGACACAGATCCTGACCCTGGCCGGCTCTACGAGCCGCTTCGACTTCCCGTCGTCGGTCTTCCTCTCGGAACCTCTCATCTTCATCTTCTGGATCGTGATCGTCGTGACCCTGGTGATCTGGGGGCGCGGATTCTTCTGCGGATGGGTGTGCCCCTACGGCGCCTTCCTCGAGTTGCTCTACAAGGTGTGGCACAAGCTCGCCCCGAAGAGGGTGTTCGACTATTTCGAGAGTCTCCAGGCCCCTCTCCAACTGCGCTGGCTGAAGATCGTGGTCTTTCTGGCGATCCTGGCTGTTTCGTTCTGGTCGTTGCCTGCAGCCGAGGCCATGGACGAGATCGAACCCTTCAAGACCTACGTCCTGCATCTGATGAGACCGAAGGCGTTCGTGGCGTACTTCCTGATCATCTCGCTGGTGTCGGTCCTGAACTATCGCTTCTTCTGTCGCTTCATGTGCCCTCTGGGAGGGGCTCTCGCGATTCCGTCGAAGCGCCCCTGCGGCCGCTCCTCCGCTTCGACGTCTGCAGCGAATGCAATATCTGCGCGAAGGGTTGTGAGCCGAAGGCGATCTCCTTCGATACGGGGGAGATCGACTATCGTGAGTGTCTGCAATGCTGGGACTGTCAGGACACGGCCTTCGATCACGACCGCTGCACGGCGCAACTCCTGGCCGACCGTGGCAAGCGGCCCCTGAGGGTTGTGACCGGATGAGGGCGCTGACCTGCGCTGGAGTCGTGGCTGCTGTGCTGACCTTCCCCGGGCCGGTAGGGGCAGAGGTGTGGACGGTCTCTCCCGGCGCCTCGATCACTGCCGCGGTCGAAGAGGCTTCTGATGGAGACGTCGTCAGGGTTCTGGCCGGGACCTATCGCGAGAACGTCCTGGTCGGGAAGTCGATCTCTCTTGTGGCTCAGGGTGAGGCGATCGTGGACAGTGGGGGGAGCGGCCATGGGATCACAGTGACGGCAGCCGGCGCCCGCGTCGAGGGCTTCCGGGTTCAGGGATGTGGGCTTCAGAAGGACCTCGCCATGGCGGGCGTGTGGCTGGGGCAGGACGCGACCGGGGCGCAGGTGGTCGGAAACCGGATCAGCGGCTGTCGCTTCGGGGTGTGGCTCCATGGACCGGTTGGAGCGGTGGTGGAGGGAAACGAGATCCTCGGCATCGTCGATTTCTCCGAAGAGGATCGCGGCGACTGTATCCATCTCTGGAGTTCCGACCAGTTCCAGATCTCGAACAATCGCGTCAGCCACTGTCGGGACGGGATCTACCTCGAACTCAGCCACGATGGAGAGATCGCCGACAACGAGGTCACGGAGAGTCGCTATGCCATTCACACGATGTGGTGCGATCGATCCAGGTACGTCGGGAATTCCCTCTCGGACAACCTCGTCGGTCTCGCTCTCATGTTCTCGTCGCGGGTCAGCGCGCTCGACAACACGCTGCACGCGAACCGAACTCACGGGCTGCTGATGGTCCAGGTCACCCATGGGAAGGCGATCGGCAATCGAGCGGTCGGCAACACCAAGGGCTTCTTCCTCTACAACTCGCTGTACAACGAGGTGAGCGGGAACCTGCTGGCACGCAACCATCTCGGCCTGCACTACTGGGGCGGTTCCGAGGAGAACAAGATCGCCGAGAACGCCTTCATCGAGAACCAGATCCAGGTCGAGTTCGTTGCGGCTCGCGATCAGGACTGGACCGGCAACTACTGGAGCGACTACGACGGCTGGGATGTCGACGCCGACGGCGTGGGAGAGGTCCCCTACCGCTCGAACACCCTCGTGGATGCCCTGCTCTTCAAGTATCCGGCCGCGAAGCTCCTGCTCACGAGTCCTGCGTTTCAGGTCCTCGCTCTCGCCGAGCGCGAACTGCCGGTGATCCAGGTTCCCAAGGCTGTCGATGCCCGACCCTTGATGCAGCCATCGATGACCGATTGGAAGGAAACCCTCATCGCACTGCCCGCCGAGCCGTCCCGGTACTTCGGTGACATCCAGAAACTGCCCCACCTGCCGGGAGCTCCCTCGTGATCCGACTCGAGGGTGTATCGAAGAGCTTTGGGGACCTGCATGTCCTCGAGGCCCTCGACCTGGAAGTCCAGGTGGGGGAGTGGATGGGCGTCTTCGGTCGCAATGGTTCTGGGAAGACGTCGTTGCTGCGAATGATGGTCGGGCTGTCGGCGCCTTCGTCTGGCCGGATCCTGGTCGACGGACAGGTTCCCGACGCTGACGGCTGGCGCTCACTGCATGCGCGGATGGGCTTCATGCCGGAGAGGATTTCGTTCCACGAGCATCTGACCGGGCGCAAGACCCTCGAGTTCTTCGCCAGCCTGCGAGGCGATGCCGACGACGACCTCGAGCAGTTGTTGGAACGACTCGACCTCCTCCATGCGGCGGATCGCAAGGTCGGAACCTACTCGAAGGGCATGCGCCAGCGCTTGAGTTTCGCCCAGGCGCTCGTCGGTGATCCCGAGCTGCTGATCCTCGACGAACCGCTCGACGGACTCGATCCTCATGGGGCCAGGCTCTTTTTCGACCTGATTCGGGAAGTCGAGAATCGAACAGTGATCTTCACATCGCACCAGCTGTCCCGGTTCTCAACGGCTGTCGATCGGATCTGTGTCCTGAATGAAGGCCGGCTCGAGGCGCTGGGTCGCGCTGATGAACTCAGGGCCGACCTCGGCCTTCCGTTGCGGGTCGTTCTGCGCGCGTCGGAGAGTTCGAACGGAGCGCTCTGGAACGCGCTCGAGGCGGGTGGGCGCTGCGAACTCGAGCGACTCGGAGGCAGCATCATCGCCCGGGTCGCACAGAACGAGAAGATCGCCTTCCTGGCGAGCCTGCAGGACCTCGGCCACGTGATCGAGGACGTTCAGATCGAAGAACCGTCGTTGGAGGAGATCGTTCTTGAATCGACGAGTTGATCGAATCTGGGCGATCGCCGGCCGTGAGTTCGGTGACCGGCTCAGCAACCGGTGGATCTGGACCGTGAGCGTTCTCTTCCTGTTGTGCTCCGGGGCCATCGTGTTCTTCGGAGCCGTACCCGTCGGCGTGGCGGGCGTGCAGAAGAGTGGAGTGGTGCTGGCCAGCCTGATGAACCTGACGGTCTACCTGGTGCCGCTGCTGGCGTTGATGGCAGGTGCAGGAGCGATCGTCGACGACGCTCGACGAGGGACTCTCGATCTCGTCCTGACGCATCCGGTGTCGAGGTCGGAGTACTTCGCAGGTGCCTTCCTGGGGCACTCGATGGCTCTGGGTGTCGCCCTGCTGTCGAGTCTGTTGCCGCTCGGCTTCTTCCTGCGAACGCGGGCTGGAGTGGGAGCCTCGGAGTTCGGTCGCATGATGCTGCTGATCATGCTTCTCGCAGCGGCCTTCCTGGCCCTGTCCTTCCTCCTGTCGTTGCTCGCTCGCGACCGGGGACGGAGCATGGCCTCTTCGGTCCTGGTGTGGATCGTCACCGTGTTCGTCTTCGATCTGCTCCTGGTTGGTGCTCTCACTCTCTATCCTGGCGAGATTCCGACGCAGGTCTTCGGCGGCATCCTGCTCCTCAATCCCGTGGATGTCTTCCGACTGCTCAGTTTCAAACTGGTGAGCAGCACGGCGGCACCGCTGGGCTTGACCACGGTCTCCCTGCCCCTCCCGACGCCGGTCTTGATGGGGGTGATGGCTTCCTGGATCGTCGTTCCGCTCGTTCTCGGCTATCGCATCTTCAATCGGCGGCTGTCAGCCGACCGCCTCATCTAGGAGTTGTCATGAGGAGTTTCAGAGTTCTGTCCCCAAGTGTCATCTGCATCCCTCTACTGGTCTTCCTGGGCGTCATACCGACCTCCGCCGCCGACCTCTCGGGACACGTCAAGGGGGCTGAGGAATCCCCTGCCGTGGTCTATCTCG
This sequence comes from Thermoanaerobaculia bacterium, assembly GCA_942492505.1. Lineage (GTDB taxonomy): Bacteria > Acidobacteriota > Thermoanaerobaculia > Multivoradales > Multivoraceae > CALOFD01. Next base: position 160,423 of record CALOFD010000037.1, on the reverse strand, counting down.
TGGGCGTCGAAGGCAAGGTTCCAACGCCGCGAAACACCGTGATCACGCACGTTGCGGGCGGCGCCATTGTTCCTGCGGTCAGCCTGGGCTTCGTGGGCGGCGAGTTCGTATTCCGCAACGAAGACGGCGAGATGCACACCACCCACCTCTACATGGGCCTCGAATACCAGAAGGAGCTCTCGAAGAGGCCGCTCGAGGAAGGTGCGACGATCTACAACATCGCCTTGCCGATGCCCGACATGGAGGTCCGGCGTCCCATTCGCGACTACCATGCATTCAGCGCGGAGACGGGCTTCATGGTGGCGCGCTGCAACCCCCATCCCGAGGAGCGCGCGGCGGTCCTGATCTTCGACCATCCCTATGCAGCCCTGACCGGAGCAGACGGACGGTTTCTGCTCGCCGACCTGCCGCCCGGGCAGCAAGATCTCTGGGTGTGGCAGGACGGCAAGGCCAGGAAATGGAAGTCGGTCGACGGCAGCCGAACCCGCACCGATCTCGTCATCGATCTGGGTGAGTGAGGTCGGACCGAGGTGAGGATCGAAGCCTGCATCGGTGTCGGCGCGATGGTCGTCGCGGTGGCGCTGGCGTCGGCGTCGGTCGCGCTGCCCGCCGGCGCCGACTCGTTACCGAGTTTCGCCCTCGAGAACTGGGACGGCCGCAGGGTCACGAGCGACGATCTCCGCGGTAGGACGACGATCCTTGCCTTCAGCTATGCGAAGTGCGTTTTTGCCTGTCCGCTGTTGACATTCCTGCTGCAGGAACTCGACGAGGATCTTGGATCGCCACCCGGCGTCGACTATCTGCACGTGTCGGTCAACCCTACCGAGGATACGCGTGAGGAGATTCGGCTGCACTGGGAGAAGCATGCGATCGATCCCGGCAGCGACCCTCGTTGGATGTTCCTCAACGGTCCCGAGGCCGGAATCCGCGACTTCCTGACGAGACTCGGTATCGAGGTCGAGAAGAAGGACCTGGTGATCGGCGATATCGACGGCTGGATCATCGACCACACGATCCGGGTGATCGTGGTTGCCCCCAACGGCGAGATTCGCCGAACATTCGAGACGTTTCATTGGAATCAGGAGGACATGCGAAATGCCATTCAATCCGAACCCGACGCTCACTGATGTCAGTCGGCGCCGATTCCTGGGGCTTGCCGGGGCCGGGGCCGCGGCCCTGACGGTGGCTCCGAGCCGATCGCTTCTGGCCGCCGATAGCCGGCCGAACCCCGGGCTGGTCTCCGAGATGGAGTTCGAGGTCACCTATGAATCGGTGATCGATGACCTTCCTCGAGATGCCGAAAGCGTCCGTTTGTGGATGCCGCTGCCTCCCGATGACTATGCCCAGTCGATCGCCGACTTCAGGGTCACGTCGTCCGTGCCGTGGTCGCTCGAGCGCGATCCGGTCTACGGCTCGAAGGTGTTGTTCGTCGACGCGGGTGCGGAGCTCTTCAGCGTGAGGGCGAGCTACCGGGTGACCCGTCGACGTGTGGGAGCCGAGAAGGTCCCTCTCGATCCAGTTTCGGCCCAGCGCTACCTCCAGCTGACGCCGAGGGTGCGGGTGAACGAGGACGTCGCGGCCTTCGCCGACCGGGTGATCGGCTCGGAAACCAGACCGTACGAAGTGGCACGCCGTCTCTTCGACGGTATTCGAGAGTACCTGGTGTACGACAAGTTGATCCCTGGCTGCGGCACGGGCGATACGGCCTGGGTGATGAGGCACCGGCGGGGCAAGTGCGACGACTATCATGCCCTCTTCATGGCCATCCTGATCTCGCGAGGTATTCCCCTTCGTTGGGAGCAGGGTTTCCCGCTGCCTCTTCCCGAACTCGGAACGATAGGAGAAAGCGGCGCACTCGAAGGCGACTGTACGGGCGCTCACTGCTGGGTGAGCTTCTACGACCCGGAGCGGGGGTTCGTTCCGGTCGATGTCTCGGAGGCTGACAAGAACGACGACTTTGGTGACTTCTACTTCGGTGCTCTGTCACCGAATCGATTCAAGGTCTCCGAGGGGCGCAACGTCCAGCTCTCGCCGGCGCAGGGCGGCGATCGGCTCCCCAACTTCGCCTACGCCTATGCCGAGGCAGACGGGATCCCGCTGATCTACGGTGCCAACTACGAGAACAAGATCAACTACGTGATCTCGCGGGTCGAAGGCTGAGGCGATGCGTTGGCTTGTCGTCTTCCTGGCGTGGGCTTCGCTGGCTGTCGGAGCGGCCGCTCAGGAAGTGGAGATCGTCTCCGAGGGTTCCCTGCCTCCGTACTTCGCACTTCCCGACGAACAGGGTCGGGTGCACGACCTCGAAGCCCTGCGCGGAACGCCGACGGTGCTGTACTTCACCCACAACATGTGCCACTACTGCACCCAGATCATCGGCTTTCTGAAGCGGGCCCGGAGCCGCTATGAGGAGGACGAGCTGGCGATCGTGACGCTGAACGTCTGGGCGGACGGCCCCAAGCTCATCGAGCGCTACAAGGAGCAGTTCGGTCTGACGTTCCCGATGCTGGCTGGCAAGAACCGCGAGCTACTCCACGACTACGAGGTCAACTACGTTCCGATCGTCGTCTTCATCGACGCAGAAGGCATCGTTCGCCACGTCTACCACCACTACATCCTGGAGGTGGACTTCTTCGCCAGCGTGGCGGAGATCGTTCGGGATCCGAGTGCGGCTCGGGCCGAGGCGCAGGAGGACTCTCCCGGCCTGCTGGCACCGTCGCCCTCCGGTCCCCCCTAGCCGTACGAACCGCAGCGTGGCTGGCGCTCGTGATGAGCCGGCTCCAGGCAGAGCTTGCAAGGGGCGCGGAGTGCCCTTCCCAGGAGGATCCGGTCGCGACCTCAGCCGTTCGAGCCTCGATCGCGACCGTCCGCATCAGGCGGGTGCTGGGGCTTAGCCGTCGATCGCCTCTTCGGCGTCCTCGGCCAGCTGCTTGGCCTCTTTCTTGGCCTTCTTGGCTTCCCTGCGGGCCTTCTTCTCGGCTTTCGACAGGGCTTCCTCGGCCTGATCGGCGACGGCTTCGCCGAACTCTTCCATCTCGTCAGCGACGTCTTCGATCGCCTTCTCGACTTCACTCGAATCGTCGGCACAGCCGCCGGAAAGAAGGGCGATCGAGACGACGAAGGCAGGTGCGAGACGTCGGAGGGTGATTGAATTCATGAGGGTCTTCCTTCTCAGGGTTCTGAGTTGAGTTGGGGGATCAGTCGGCGATCGCCGGATCCTCTTTGCGGATCAGGCGGCCGAGGGCTTCGCGGTCGCTGGCGAGCAGCTCTTCCACACGCTTCTGGTTGACGTTGGCCACGATGATCTGACCGACCTCGTCGTGGACCTCCGAGAACAATCCGTGAGTGCTCATCTTCTGGGTCTGGTAGCGATTGTCGTCGGTGGGGCTGACGTAGTGCAGCTGATCGGCGTCGTAGCGGTGGATCAGCCAGAGGTGGGTGAGGGTCATCAGGCGACGTTGGCGGAGCGCCTCGTCGAACGTATTCTGATCACGAATCGACAGAATCCGCTTGCCCTGGCGATCCTCCATCGGAGCGAAGACCACGTTGGCCTCGACCTCCCCGGAGGGAGCCAGGACCGTCAGTTCCATCAGTTCGGCGCCGGCGGTGTGCGGTCGCAGACCGATCTTCAGGGGGGCGATCAGGTCGTAGTGCGAGGTCCAGACCTGGAGCCACTCCTCGAGCAGTTTGGTCGGCACCTCGGTCTGGATGACGTGCTGGAACTGGGTGGATCCCTTGCCCATCGCCTTGGTGGTCGCGGTTCGACCCGACGAGGCCATCAGGGCGGCGTCGAGGCGCGGGCCGCCGACCAGGGTCTGCGGCGTGCGGTAGGTCGACTCGAGCAGCCGGAACTTGCGCTGCAGACGAGCCAGCGCGAGCATGCCGTCCTCCTGGAGGGCGGTGGCGAACTCCTCACCAGCCATGCCGTCGACCTGGTGGCCGCCGTAGGTGATGAAGTTGAACACGAAGCCGAGCTTGCGCCAGCTCGGTCGGATACCGTCCCGCATCTCCTCGTCGCTCATGCCGGTGGTGTCCCAGTTGAACGACGGAGACAGGTTGTAGGCCAGCATCTTGTCGGGGAAGACCGCGTGGATCGCTTCGGCGAAGACACGGGCGTCTTCGAGATCGGCCGTCTTGGTTTCCATCCAGAGGAGATCGCAGAAGGGCGCCGCTGCCAGCGACTTGGCGATCGCGTAGGGGATGCCGCTCGACAGCTGGTAGTAGCCTTCCGGGGTCATCGCCAGATCGGCGTTCCAGGTGACGTCGGCGCCGAGTTCACGCGCTCTGCCGGCGAGCATCGTAGAGCGACGCGGTCTTGGCGAACTCGGTCCAGGCCTCGACTCGACATCGAGGCCGTCGTCCTCGCGGACCGCGAGCACGTCGGCGACGGCGGCGCCGTAGGTCGCGAGTCCGGCGTCGGTCGACCAGAGATCGACGAAACGGGTCAGGACGATGTCGAGAATGGCCTCGGCGCCGAGGTCGCTTGTCCTGCTTCCAGTCGCTGGCAGCCTCTCTCGATCTCCGCGATGAGTCCCTGCGCGTCCAGCCACGGCGAAGGCGCGTCGTAGTCCGCCTTCGGGGATCGCGTAGAGGTGATGACCGAGGATCTCGTCGACGCCGGCCTCGTTGAGCTTCGCAGGATGGCGAGCGTAGCCGTACGGTAGCTGGGGACGGTCGGGTTGGTGACGCCGAGAATGAAGGGCTGGTCGCGCTCGTCGGAGTTGGTGTCGAGCAGGGTGGCCGCCTCGGCGTCGGTGCGGGCGACAATGATGCCCGGCACCCGCATCGTGTCCAGCTGGAACCGCGCCGCGTTGAGCCGCTTGATCTGCTCGTCGGAACCGACCAGCACCTTGCCCCCCTGGTGTCCGCACTTCTTCACGCCGGGCTTCTGGTCCTCGATGTGGTAGCCGGGAACGCCGACCTCGACGAAGCGCCGCACCAGGTTGCGCACGTGGGCGTCGCCGCCGTGACCGGTGTCGGCGTCGGCGATGATGAACGGGCTGAAGTCCACTTTGGGAGTGGTGGCGCGCTGCTTCTCCGACATGCGCGAGCGCGCGAAGGCCTGGTTACGGTCGGCGGCCAGCAACGCCCGCACCAGCGGAGCCGCCTCGTCGGGAACGCTCGACAGCGGGTAGCTGGCGAGATCGGCGCCGGGATCCTCGCCGATCGATCCCTTCGCCGAGGTCGCCCAGCCACCGAGATAGATGCCCTCGATCCCGAGCCGCTTCATGGTGACGGCCTGACCAGGTGAGTAGGGTCCGAAGGTGGTGATGGAGCGGCGCTCTTCGAAGAGCTCGCGCAACCTCTTGTAGAAAGCCTCGGCGGCGTCGCGGGCGACCGGATACTCGGCCAGGACCTGTCCCTTCTGTTCGGCGATCTGGCGGGCCGAGTGCAGGCGAGTGATGCCCTTGAAACGGTCGCGGCTGATCCACTCGCCGGCGGCGGCTAGCTGGTCGTCGAAGTTGCTCATCGGATTCTCCTGGTTCCTCGGCCTGAGGCCCGATCCCCCCGAGGCGTCCTCGGAAGTCCGGTCAGGCCTGGGTCGATCCTTCCGAAGGCGATGTGGCGACGCTCCGGGGGGCGCATTGTAGCTTGGAAGGGACCCGACGGAAAGACACCGAAGGATGGGGAGGCACGAGTCCTGCCGGGCCGTCGGGATCGCGAAGCGCGTTCAGCCGAGCGCGGTGCTGAAGCGGACCAGTTCCGAGGCCAGGGTCGAGACACGGCGGCGGATGCGGTCGTCTGTGAGTTCGCCTTCGTCGAAGGCCGAGCGACCGGCGTAGACGAACCGCGGCACGATCACGCAGCGGAAATCGAGCATCAGGGAGTTGGCGAAACCCATCACCGACATGTAGGACGACTGTCCGCCGGCGGCGCACATCAGGCCGACGACCTTGTCCTTCCAGGCGTTGCCGGTGAGGGCGATCAGGTTGCGTGTCGCGCCGCCGACTTCGTAGTTGTAGATCGGGGTCGCGACCGTGATCGAGCTCGCCGACTCGATGCGCTCGCGGAGGTGGATCACCTCCGGGTGGTCGTAGCAGGCGCCGTCGTCGCACATCGGCAGGTCGAGAGCCGCGAGCTCGATGCCTTCGACCTGGGTGCGGTGTCGATCGCCGAGATGTCCGGCCAGATCATCGCGAAGCAGGCCGGCCAGAATCGCACTGTGGCTGCCCTCGCGAAGGCTGCAGCCGACGACCAGGTGGCGCTGGCGATCGCTACGCTCCCGGGGATCGTCCGGGCGTTCATCGCTCACCATGGGGCGGCAGCGTACCAGGGTCGACGATACGGCTGGGTTCGCTCTCAGGCCGCCGAGGAGTGCCAGCCGGCCATGCGTGTATCGATATGGGCAGCCAGCTCCTCGGCGTCCTGTCCGACGCCGTTGATGAAGCTCGAACGACGACGGCGCTGGAACTTCAGTCCCATCGCGTAGAGGCCGGGAGCGGCGGTCACACCCCCCTGGTGGCGGATCTCGCCGTGGGAGTCGAGGATCGGGACCTCGAGCCAGCTGTAGTCGCGCTTGAAGCCGGTCGCCCACAGGACGGTCTCGATTCCCTCGGCCGCCAGGTCGAGTTGGACGGGGGCGGGATTGGGAAGGACGTGGCGCAGCGCCGGCTTGCCGGCGACATCGCGGGTCAGGCCGGCGCGTTCGATGAAGCGATCGACGTGGGTCAACATGGCCCCCATCCGCCCGTCGGCCTGGCGAGTCGTCTGTTCGAGATCGTCGGCGAGCCGGACCTGGGTGCCGTTGGTGTCGATCACGCGACCCACGAGTCGGACTCCCAGCCGCTGCAGGACGTCGAGGTCGAGGTCGCTGTGGTCGGGACGACCGACCAGTTGGAGAGAGGGGGCTCGCATGGCCTCGGGGTCGTCGGCGAGTTGCTCGGTGGTCTCGTCGAAGGTGCCCATGGCGTCGAGCCACCACAGGATGTCGCGGCCGCGGTAGTTGCGTGGAAGTCGGATGTGGTCGCCGACCGCCAGGGTCACCGGGCGGCCGGACCGGTGGATCTCCTCGGCGAGCTGGGCGCCGGAGGCCGAGGCGCCGACCACCAGGACTCCACCGTCGGGCAGGCTGTCGGGGTTCTTGTAGCGCGTCGGAACGGTTTGGGTGATTGCGTTGCCGAGACCGCGGGCGACGGCGGGAACGTGCGGGATGTCGCAGTAGCCGGTGGCCAGCACGACGTTGCCGGCCCGAAACGTTCCTCGGTCGGTGGCGACCCGGTAGGCGCAGCCGTCGGGCCGGATCGAACGCACCCGGGTCTCGTCCTGCACCGGAGCGGAGAACGAACGTGCGTAGCGTTCGAAGTACTCGATGACTTCGGGCATCGAGAGGAAGCCGTCGGGATCGTCGCCGTCGTAGTGGAACCCGGGTAGCGAGAGTTGCCAGTTCGGCGACAGCAGTCTCAGGCTGTCCCAGCGCTCGCTGCGCCAACGCTCCGCGACGCGGCCGCGCTCGAGGATCAGGTGGTCGATGCCGAGTTCGGAGAGGCTGTGGCTCATCGCGAGGCCGGCCTGGCCGCCGCCGATGATCAGGGTGTCGATCCACTTCATGGTTGGATTCCTCGAGAGGGGGAGATGGAGTTCGTGGGAGTTCCCGGAAGCCCGGGACCGGAGGATCGCCCGGCCCGTTCAGGGGCCGGACGATCTCCAGGGTTGTCTCATCGGTCCTCGGTTCGTTCTACGAACCGTTGACCGTGATCTCGACCGGGACGCTGTTGGTGATGACGTCGAAGACGGCGGAGCGGGCCCGCGACTGTTCGACGATCTGCTGCAGCTTCTCCGGGGGGGCGTCGCCCTCGATCTTGAAGTCGACGCGGATCTGCTGGTATCCGTTGCGGACCTCGTCGGAGAGTCCGAGGATGCCCTGCAGGTTCATGTCGCCCTCGATGTTGGCCTCGACCGAAGTCAGGTCGACGCCGCGAGCGGAGGCGATGTTGGCGATTCCCGCCGTCAGGCAGGAGCCCAGTCCGTGGAGGAGAACCTCGACGGGGGTCGGGCCGTTGTCTCCACCGACGAGGACCTGCGGGTGGTCGCCGTCGAACTCGAAGGCCCTGGAGTGGCTCTGCTCACCGCCGGCTCCGCTGAAGGACTCGATGGTGGTCTTGCTGTGGGTTCCGCCGATCCACCTGTTGGTGGCGCGCCACTGGAACTTCGCGAGCTCCGGCTGATCGGCAACCGCGTTGATGGTCGCGAAGAAGGTGGGGACGTCGACACCGTTGCGCGGCGTCGCTTCTGCTTTGGTCAGGGGTTGGGTCATTGGGATCTCTCCTCGTGCTTCGGCTGGTTGATTCCAGTCCGTTCATCCCTTCCTTGGGTGAATCCGTGGCGGGGTTACACACGAATGAAGAGAAAGATGAATTCCTCCGGCCGTCCTCACCTCGTGGTGAGGGCTGCAGCCTCTCTCGGGGTTGCTAGTCTCGGGCTCGTGGCCCGCATCGTGTCCATCGCCGTGGTCGGCGCGCTGGCGCTGGCGACGCCCGGCGTCGCCGAGCCGACCTCGCCGGCACAGCGACTGCTCGAACGAGTGGTCGATGCCTACGGGTCGGCGGAGGTTTTCGAGGAATCGGGGCCGATCCTGGTGCTGGCCGGCGAACCGGGAATCCAACCACGGCGTTGGGGTTTCACTGCCTCGCTCAGTGAGGGTGGTTACGAGATCGAGGTGGCGACCGGCAGTCGCAGGGACATTCTCTGGCGTGATGCCCAGGGTCGCTACTGGAGACGCGACGACAACGTTCTTTCAGGCGTCTCGGAGGTCGAAGACGCGGTCCGGTCCCTGCCGGATGGAGTGCTGGTGGCGGTGCCCTCGATCGCGCTGCGCCTGGGAGTCGGACTGGAGGTCGATGCCGACAGTCTGACGCTGGGTGGAGAGGGGGACTGCGAGGGTCGGCCCTGCGATCGCCTGCTCGGTCGCGCCAACGGGATGAACTTCCGATGGTGGATCGATCGCGCCGACGGCCGACTCTGGAAGAGTGAGGTCGAGGTGGCTTCCACCGAAGGCGACCGGCTGCTGCAGGTCGATCTGCGGACCGGGCCGATCGAGCCTTCGGCGGAGGAACTCGCCGACGATCTGGTTTTCGGCGAGGTCGTCGATGTCGAACTGGCCAGCGCCATCGTTCGAGTGGGCAAGGCTGGAGGCGGCAACCCGATTCCCGGTCTCGGTCCGGAGCACTTCTTCGTCCAGGTCGACGGTCGACGCGCGAAGATCGAGGCCGTCGACTTCGTGACCGGCGGCTCGACCGCGCACTTCGCTCCGGCACCGAAGGACGTCGTCGCGCGGCCTCGCTTCGTCGAGGACTACCCGCCTCGCCTGGTGACCTTCTTCTTCCAGAGCGACCTCACCCACTCACGGCTCGTCGGCCAGACCAAGTTCCGCGGCGAAGTCCACCAGTTGCTGGCCGCTCTCCACGACCGGGACTGGGGTGCGGTCGTGTCGTTCGACTCGCGATTCCGGCTGCGCCAGGATTTCACCCGCGACCGCGAGCTCCTCGCGGAGGCAGCCGCCCAGGCGATCTTCCGCAGCAAGTCGAAGAGTCTCGGCTCGATCTCGCCGATCGGTCCGTCCCTGCTGCGGGACGTCGACGAGAAGGCGGCTCGGAAGATCTCGAACTCGGCTCAAGCCATCGAACAGATCGCCGATTCGATGGCCGGTTGGGAGGGAGAGAAGATCCTCGTGTTCGTCGGCTACGGGCTCGGCGACCGGTACTACGACCTGGAGAGAATGAGGAACGCCGTCGATCGGGCCGAAGTCACGGTGTGGGTCCTCGACATCACCGAGGCCAAGTACCACGGTCTGGAGACCGGTCTGCGCCAGATCGCCCTGGACAGCGGTGGCACCTACCAGAAGACCTACCTGCTGCCGGGAGATTCCGCCCGCCGTCTCGCCAACCGCCTTTCGGCCTACTACGTGGTGTACTTCGTCCGACCGGATCTGCCGCGTGGACGCCTCTACCCGATCAGCGTCAAACTCGACGCGGACGCGGTCGAGAACTCCTGGATCATTCAGCAGACCCAGGAGATCCGCTAGACGCCGACGTCGGATCTCGACGGTGTCCGATGGCGTGAGTAGGTCATCCGAACCCAGTCGGCTCCGGGATGGTTGGCGAAGTCGGCCATCAAGGCGGCGATCGGCTCGGGGATCGGTCTGGGCTTGACCATGTCGGGGTGATCGACGGCGATCAACGGCGCGAGAAGAGCCGCGCAGGTCAGGTCGGCGAGGGTGAACCGGTCGCCCACCACGTAGCCGGTGTCGCGCCCCTTCTCGGCGACGAAGTCGAGGGCTTTCTCGGTAGTGGCCCGGCATTCCGAGACGAACTCCGCGTCGAAGGCCCGATAGAACTTCGCGATCCTGCCGCGGACGGTGGAAAACATCAGTCGGTACAGCAGGCGTTTGGGCAGTGGGTGGGGAGCAGCGAAGAGGTTGCGGACGTAGGCGCCCTCGGGCAGCATCACCGAGTAGGCCAGAGTGCGGACTGCGGGGCCGACTTCGCGGTCGAAGCGGGTCTGGACCTCGAGCGCCGCGGCACGAAGCTCGGGATCGTCGGGCAGCAGCCTGGGACTGTCGGGGTAGCGCTCTTCGAGAACCGCGAGGATCCGATCGGAACCCGAGAACACGTCCCCATCGACGACCAGAACGGGTGTCGAGGTCTGGCCGCTGAGCTTTCGCATCGCGGCCATGTGGGGACCTGGCAGATGACTCACACGGCGGTGTGGAACGCCCTTCCAGTCGAGAGCCCACCGCGCCTTCTCGTTGAAATGCGAGAAGGGGAACTGGTGCAGGACGACGTCGGCCATGTCTCGGGTCCCTTCGAAAGTCGGACGACTCTACCTACTCCAGGATCGGCAGTTCCGCTGCGATCTGGAGGTCGATCAGGTTCCCAACGGCGCTCTCGATCTGCAGGAAGCGCGCCGCCACGAGCGCGCCGACGGCCTTCTTCATCTTGCGATAGGTCGACTTCTGCAGTGCAAGCCGGTCCTGGTGGATGGCGAACCACTCGCTGACGATCTCGTCGGCCGCGGCGTCGTCGAGGGCTCCCCACTGCTCGGCATAGGAGCGGATCAGCTGCACTCTGCGATCCGAGATCGGAGCGAGTTCATTTTCGTAGGCGCGCTGCAGGGGCCAGAACGCTTCGGCTTCGGCGCGGGTCAGTCCCATGTCCTCGGTGAGGAGTGCGACCTTCTCGGCTCGAATGTCCGAGCGCAGCAGCTCGATGAAGCCGGCCATGTCGCCGTCGTCATCGGCCGCGGTCTGAGAGCCGCGGGTGCTCTGCTGGACCTGAACGCTGCGGGCGGCGGCGCGGGAATTGTCGCCGGCGTCCTGGGCGAAGCTCGGCAGGGACGCAGTGGAAAGAAGCAGGGCGAGAACCAGGGTGAGGCTTTTCATCGGATCTCCTTGAAGAGGATTGGGTTGTCGAGGCTCTACGGGTTGGGATCGGAGGCGTTCAGAGAACGAGATCGGCCAGGTGGGTTCGATGGTGGCGGGAGTCGCCGAACTGGTACTGGAGCCACAGCGCCCTGCGCAGGAAGAGTTGCGCGTCGCATTCATAGGTGAAGCCGAAACCGCCGTGGAACTGGATGGCTCGGTCGCCGGCGAACGCGAAGGCGTCGGAACTCGAAGCCTTGGCCATTCGAACTGCGACCTCGGCCGACTCTCCATCGACGGCTCCTTCGCGGGTCCGGGCGTCGCAGGCCGTTGCCGCGTGGAAGACCATCGATCGCGCCCGCTCGAGTTCGCACAGGATGTCGACGGTCGGATGTTTGAGGGCCTGATAGCTGCCGATGAGTCGACCGAACTGCTTGCGCGACTTGAGGTATTCGAGGATCACGTCCAGAACGCCCTGGGTGCCGCCGACCGCCTCGGCGGACTGGAGCAGCAGGGCGGTTTCCCGGACGGCGGCGAGCGCTCCCAGGGCGGCGTCTGCGAGGATCAGCCGATCGCTCGGGAACTCGAGGTCGTTGAACGAAACGCGGTAGCTGCGTCGCGTTTCGTCGATCACGGTCTGCCGCACGATCGTCGCGGCTTCGAGGTCGCTGCGGGTGAGAAGAGCGAGGGCCGGTCGACCCTCCGCGCTGGCAGAGACGACAGTCAAGGCAGCGCTCGGGGCGTCGAGGACGTAGTGCTTCTCACCGCGCAGCGACGCCCGCGAGCCGTCCACGGTCACGGTCGCGAGAACGGCATCGAGATCCCAGGAGCCGTCGGCCTCGGTCAGGGCGACCGTGCCGACGTCTCCCTCGGCGAGTCTCGGCAGCCACTGCGACCGCTGGGCTTCGGAGCCGCCGTCGAGAAGCGCCCGGATGGCGAGTTGAGTCGAGAAGAACGGAGAGGCGAAGAGGAACCGGCCCATCGGCTCCACCAGCGTCACGAGCTCGGTCATTCCGAGGCCGGTGCCTCCGTACTCCTCGGGGACGACCATGCCGTTCCAGCCGAGGTCGACCATCTCGCTCCACAGCGCGAGGTCGTAGCCGTCGTCGCGGGTCAACTGTTCCCGTACCGACTCGATCGGCCACTTGTCACGAAAGAACTGGCCGCTGATGCGCAACAGCATGCCCTGGGCGTCGTCGAACTGGATGGCTCTCATGACGATGTTCAGCTCTTCGGCAGGCCGAGAACCCGCTCTCCGAGGATGTTGGCCTGCACCTGGCTGGTGCCGCCGCCGATGGTGGCCGAGAACGAGTTGAAGTAGGAACGCTGCCAGCGGCCGTTGTCGGTGGCTTTGGGGTCGCCGACGAAGAGCGAACCGTGAGCGCCCATCAGGGAGACCGCGAACTGGAACAGGCGTCGACGGTGTTCGGTGGTTCGCAGCTTTCCTGAAAGCGGGATCGCCTGGGGTCGCTCGGCGACCAGTGCCGGGATGCCGGCCCGGACGCTGCACAGGCGGTCGGCCTCGGCTTCGATCTTGAACTGCACCAGGCGGTCGCGAATCAGCGGATCCTCGATCGCCGGCTTGCCGTCTCGCCGGACACGCCGCGCCATCTCGATGACATCGTCGATGCCGACGTACATCGACGACAGGCCGCCGGCCTGGCCGCCCTCGGCGCCGCGCTCGAACTGGAGGGTGGTCATGGCGATCTGCCAGCCCTGGCCCTCCTCGCCCATCAGGCAGTCTGCCGGAATGCGGGCGTCGTGGAAGAAGGTCTGGACGAAACCGTACTCGCCGGTGAGCTTGCGGATCGGCTGGGTTTCGACCCCCGGGGCGTCCATCGGAGCGAGGAAGTAGCTCAGACCGGCGTACTTGTTGGCAGCCTCGGGGTCGGTGCGAGCCAGCAGGATCATGTACCTGGCGTAGGTCCCGAGGCTGGTCCAGATCTTCGAGCCGTTGATCACCCACTCGTCACCGTCGCGCACGGCGCGTGTCTGCACGTTGCCGAGATCCGAGCCGTGCTCGGGCTCGGAGAAGCCCTGGCACCAGATGTCCTCGGCAGACAGGATGTTCCTGATGTAGCGCTTCTTGTCCGCCTCGGTTCCCATGTGCAGGATCAGCGGCCCGGCCCAGTTGAGGCCGATCGTGTTCGGCATGAACGGCACTCCGAGCCGAGCCATCTCCTGGTTGACGATGTCCTGGTAGATCTGCGGTAGGCCGCCGCCGCCGTATTCCGTCGGCCAGGCCATCCCCAGGTAGCCGGCCTCGTAGACCTTCGCTGCCAGTCGCGCAGGTATTCGAACTGGCGGTCGGTGCCGACCTCCATGAAGGTCTCGGGCAGCAGGAAGTCCGGTTCGGGCGGCCGATGGGCCTGGAGCCAGTCTGAAACCTCGGCGCGGAATTCTTCGAGTTCAGTCATGGAGTTTCGTTCCCGTCGGGACCTCCCATGCTACGCGAGTTCGAGCGCCGACGGGCAGCCTTCGGAGCGTTTCGTGGTGGGTCGGAATCGGGCGGCAGGGTTGCCCGATCGACGGATACGAACGTCGGCCGACTCAGTCCACGTATCCGAGCGCCTTGAGGTGCTCCAGGGTCGCCGGATCCTCGACGACTCCAGTCTCGGAGTAGAGGGACGGTGCTCGGATGTTCGATCGCAGCTGCTCCTGGAGGACCGGCAGGCGGTCGCCTTCGAGGGGCAGGTCGATCTCGCTGCCGGCGTCGAGTCCGAAGAGTTCGAGACCCTGATCTCCGGCACTCGTCGGTGGATTGCGCACCAGGCGCAGGGCGTCGGAGCGTAGAGCGTACTGGCCGGTTTCGGGCTTGTCGGCGGCACGCAGGTAGTAGGAGAAGTGATCGCGTGCTTCGGCCTCCGGAACGCCGGGGAGGCCGGCCAGGATTCTGCCCGTCATTCCTTCGATCGGCGTTTCGAGGACCGCCGCGATGGTCGGCGCGATGTCCATCAGTTCGACGGGCTCCCCGATCTCGAGGCCCTCGCGCCATCTGGGGAATCGAACGATCAGGGGGACGTGAAGCAGGGGTTCGTAGGTCTGCCCGTGCAGCATCATGCCGTGTTCGAGGAACGACTCTCCGTGGTCGGAGGTGACCACGACCAGGGTCTCGTCGAGCAGGCCCTGGGCGTTCAGGGACTCGAAGAGGCGGCCGAGTTGGGCGTCGACGGCGGCGATACAGCCGTCGTAGAGATCGATGATGGCCTGGGTTCGAGCTTCATCGACGACGCTTTCGACCGGACGGCCGGAGCGGATCGCCGAGTTGATGCGCGTCAGGTAGTTGGTGCCGCCTGCCGCCGCGAGGACGTCGGGGCCGAGGGCCGCCTCGACGGTCTCAGCGTCGCTGAACTGAAAGCGCCAGGGTCGCGGACAGTCGTAGGGCAGTACGTAGTCTTCTTCGGCGATCGCATTGGCGGGCGCCGAGTGCACGGCCTTGGTGTGCAGGAAGAGGAAGAACGGACTCTCGGGGTCGCGCTGCGAGAGCCATGCCTGGGCTCGGTCGACGGTCTCGGTCGCCGAGTAGACCGGGCGCGCCTCGTGCACGCTCTCGTGGGCATGCTCGTAGGTGTCGAAGCCGGTCGCGAAGCCTCTTCCCGCTCCCACGTAGTCGAGCGGCGCGGAGTCGACGAAGGCGGCGGTCTGATAGCCGAGACCGGAGAGCAGCGCGGCCAGTCGCGGGGCACTCTCGGGCACCGCAGAGCTGCGATCGCGCATGTCCATCAGGTAGGGGTGGGTGCCGGTGAGCATGGCGGCGTGTGACGGCAGCGTCCAGGGTGTCGGAGCGTAGGCCCGGCGATAGACGACGCTGGTCTCGGCGAGGCTGTCGAGATGGGGCGAAGTGTCGCGCTCGTAGTCGTAGACGCCGAGGTGATCGGCTCGCAGGGTGTCGATGGAGATCAGGATCACGTTCGGGCTGCCGCCGCGCCACGGCGTCGGGTCGTCGCCCGAGCAGCCGAGGACGATCAGCAGCGTGGCAACCGCGATGGCGGCTGCAAGGGAACAGGCGCGATGGCCCGGTCGTCGATGGCGAGGGGTTGTCGCGATGCTCATCGAACTCCGGTCGCCGAACGGTCGCGCACGAGATCGGAACGTAGATCCTCGATGCGGGTGGTGCCGAGCAGAGCCATGGTTCTCTCGAGTCCTGCGCGCAGGTCCGACAGCACCCAGTCTACGCCGGACTCGCCGGCAGCTCCGAGCCCGTAGAGGTAGGCGCGGCCGGCCATGCAGGCGGTCGCCCCGAGGGCCAGGGCCTTGGCGATGTCGCTGCCCCTGCGGATGCCGCCGTCGCAGAGGATCTCGATGCGGCCACCCGACCGCGTCGGCGATCCCGCGGCATCAACTCGATCGGCGGTGGGAGCGCCGTCGAGCAGACGTCCTCCGTGATTCGAGAGCGCAATCGCATCGATGCCCGTTTCGGCCGCGAGCTTGGCGTCGGCGACGCTCTGGACGCCCTTCAGCAGGATCGGTCCGTCCCAGCGCTCCCGGAACCAGTCGATGTCCTTCCACGACAGGGCGCTGTCGAACTGACGGTTGACGTATTCGGAGAGTGAAATCGGGTCGGACCCGTCCATGACGGATCGACCCGAGAGATTGGCAAAGGCGATCGGCTCGGAACGAACGAAGTTCCAGGTCCACGAGGGGTGGCGGGCGCCGTCGATCAGAGTCCCCAGTCCCAGCTTCGGCGGCAGGCTGAATCCCGATCGGACGTCGCGCTCCCGTCGTCCGAGAACGGCCGTATCGACGGTGATCACGATCGCCTCGTAGTCGCAGTCGCGGGCTCTCTGGAGCATCTCCTCGACCAGGCCGCGGTCGCGCCAGACGTAGACCTGGAACCATTTCCGCCCCGGATGGACGGCTGCGACTTCCTCGATGGAGCGGGTGGAGAGAGTCGACAGGGTGTAGGGGATGCCGTGGCGATGCGCCGAGCGGGCGACGGCGAGTTCTCCCTCGGGGTCGGCGATGCGGGTGAATCCGGTCGGTGCCAGCACCAGCGGCATGTCGAGGGGCTTCCCGAGCAGGGTCGCGCCGGTCTCGACAGCCCCCACGTTGCGAAGGATTCGGGGTCTGAACTCGAGATCGCGGAACGCCGCCTCGTTGCGCGCCAGGGTGATCTCGTCTTCGGCCGCACCGTCGATGTAGTCGAAGACTCCGCGCGGCAACCGACTCCGGGCGATCGATCTCAGATCGGCCACGTTGGCCACACCGGCCAGTCGTCGCCGGATGGGATCCAGTTCGAGACGCCGGAACCGAAAGACCGATCTCAGGGTTCGGAACATGGGTGCTTCAGTTCGCAGGAGGGGTGTCGGTTCGGCACTCTGACGAGCCCGCGAGGCGGCTCGAGGTCGCGGTGGCCGGAGGGGTGGCTCGCTCGACGGTTCGAGATCGATGCTCGCGCATGGCGCTCGGCTAATCTACACTGCCGACCGATTGCGGCGCGCCCCTCGGGCCGCCGGAAATCGTTGGCGAGGAACGATGAAGGAGAGAACGAGGATGACCATTCGAAGCCTGACCGCAATGTTGCTCGTCTTGCTGGCGAGTCCGCTGGCAGCCCAGAAGGTGCTGGTCGACTACGACCGCGACGCCGACTTCCCTGGCTACAAGACCTACGCCTGGCTGGAACCGGTGGAGGCTTCGCTGGCGGATACGGATCCCCTGATGCACACGCGGATCCGCAACGAGATCGAGTTGCGCATCTCGGAGGGAGAGAACGCCCTGCAGCGGGTCGACTCCGACCCCGACATCTACGTCACCTATCACGCGGAGGGGCAGGAAGAGGTGCGTTTCTCGACCACCTCGGTCGGCTATGGCTATGGCGCCGGGTGGGAGTTGGAATCCCTACTGGGAGGCGCCTACGGCGGTGGAATGAGCACGACATCATCACGGCCCACACCTACGTTCAAGGCTCCCTCGTCGTCGACTTCTACGACGCGGACGAAGAAGGCGCGCTGTGGAGAGGAACCGCCGAGAACATCGTCGCTTCGAATCCGGCGTAGACCGACAAGCAGATCACCAAGGTCATCGGCAAGTTGGCGAGCATCTGGCGCAAGGAGTATCGCAAGCGGTTCTGACCCGCGGTCCGAGGGTCCGGTTGAAGGGCCCTGTTTCCTTCCTGAACTGGAAAAGGCGCGGCCGCGGCCGCGCCTCCGTCCCGGACTCGCTCCAGGTTGCTCTAGCGAATGGGCTATTTGATCTTGGCGTATTCCTTCTGCCACTTCTTGGTGATCTTGGCGATCGCCTTCGAGATCAACTTCTCGCCCTTGCGCGGGTTCGAAGGGACCGTGGCCTCGGCGCTGCCTCGCCAGATGACGTTCTTCTGCTTGGCGTCGATGATGTCGATGATCAGCGTGCCGCGGGTGTAGGTGCTCGCCGTGGTCGTACTCATCCCGCCGCCGTAGGCGCCGCCCCAGTAGGGACTCCAACCCCAACCGGCGCCGTAGCCGTAGCCCATCGACGTGGTGCTGAGTTGCAGCTCTTCCTTCTCGTTGGTGTGGTAGGTGACCAGCAGGTCGGGATTCTCGCTGACTCGGGCCAGGTTGGTGCTCAACGCGAGCTCGATCTCGTTCTGGATGCGGGTGTGCATGAGCGTGTCGGTGTCGGCGACCGAGGTGCCTTCGGAAGGCAGCCAGGCGTAGCTCTTGTAGCTCTCGAAGTCGGCATTGCGGTCGAAGTCGACGTAGACCTTCTGCGCTGCGACCGGAACGGCCGCGAGCAGGGCGACCAGGCAGACCAGGGTGATTCTCATTTTTGGACTCTCCTCTGAGGACGACATGGAATGGGTTCGGTGAGTATTGAGGCGCACCGATTTGTTATCGGAAATGCCCTTTATCCAACCACACTGTCGTGCTGGTTATTCCAACCTCGTAGCGAGGTCGAAGAGCCTTGCGACCGGATCTCGGGAAGGAATGGGTGCCGCTCGAGCGGCGCCGTCCGGTTCGATCGAGGGACTAGCTCTCGAAGTCCATTCTTCGCGAGATGAAGGAGCCGACTCGGGCGGTGCCGTCCCACAGGCCGGCGGCGACCTGATTGTTGCCCTTCGGCAGGACCAGGTTGATCCTGGCTCCGAAACTCTGTTGACGCGCCTGCTCGAGATCGGCCTGCGGAATCTCGAGCGGCAGGTCGATGATCTGGGGTGACGTGATCGCGCCGTTGCTCGTCTGGGCCACCAGGACCAGCTGACAGTTGGCGCGAAAGCGCCTGCATCGGGAGTCAGTTCGATCTCGCCGAGGCCGAAGGTGACCATCAGGGTCACACCGTAGGTGCCGTCGTCCTGTAGGACCACCTTGTCCATGCTGAGGGCGAGGTGGTGGCTGTTTTCCTGCCAGTCCCAGATGCTGGCAAGGGTGCGCTCGGCGAGGAGATCTCGTGGATCCGCGGTGACGTAGCTCTGCCGATAGGTCATCGAGATCTTGCGGCCCTTCGCCTTTTCCCTGACTCCGAATCCGGTGATCGCTGCCGACGGGATGATCGGCGGGAACGAAGGCGATGGAGTAACCGGCGCTGGTGCGGTTGCCGATCCTCTCCAGGAAGGCGCCGACGTCGCGCCCCGACACGAAGGCCTCGCCGGCGGTCTGGTCGGCGAGCATGAGCGGACCCTCGCGGAAGTTGGTCAGGCCCTTCTTGCGGTCGCTGGAGCGGTTGCCGAGGTCGGCACTGGCGGCCTCGACGACCGGTGGGCGGATCGGGAAGAGGCGAACGTGGCTCGAGTTCGACTGCGCAGTGAGGGCTTCGAACGCGGCATGCGCCTGAACGTCCTGGGCGTCTTTCCGCTGGAGTTCGACTGAACGCCCAGACCGCTCGTGTCGCCGGGGTCGGGGGCTCGCTGATCGGCATTCCGGGTCTGGAACTGGACGGGCTGTGAGGCATCCTGACCTGCTGCGTACTGGGAGTCACCGACCGCCCCGGAGGCTTTCTTCATGTTGGTCATGAACTCCCCGAGCGGACTGACGGCAAGACCGTCGGCGACGTAGAGCACGGCCGATCCACCGTCGCGAGTTCCCAGCGCTGCCGTGAACAACCGCAGTGCGTTGAGCGAGTTGACCGTGTCTCGGTGCAGGATCTCACCGTAACCACGAAAGGCTGCCTGCAGGCTCGAAAGACCGCCGAGGCCGTTGGCCTGATCGCGCACGCTGCGTTCGAGCTTCATGCTTTCGGAGGCCAGGGGAGGCCGCGCCTTGAGATCCTCGATGGCCTCGAGGAAGAGCGCAGCGTCGTCGGTGAAACCGAGCACGATGTGGGTCGAGCCGTCGTAGCGCGCCACCATGGCTTCCGCCTCCCTCGACTCGAGACGTCGTGCCACGAACTCGCCGAGGGAGTCGAGCACCGGATCGCGATCCCCCTGGTGCATATGGGTGTCGTCGAGGAACACCACGATGGAAGTTGGAAAGGAGACCGCGCCGAACTCCGAGAAATGACTGATGTCGACCTTCTCGTCGTCTTCCCAGACCTGGAAGTCCTTGCGGACGAGGCCGGTTGCCGGTTCTCCCGACTTTTCGTTGGCGAAGATCTCGACGCTGACGATGTTGACGTCGAGCCGCTCGGCGAAGGACTCGCCCTGCTGGGCGCTCGAGGCGTGTCCGGCCAGGAGGAGGGTTGCCGCTGCAAGGAGAGTTCGGGTCACCATGGGAGGCTCTCGATGGGTTGTGGACAGGGGGCGGATCGAGGCTAGAAGCTACCATCCTCCCTGCTTCGCAGGCTCGAGGCAGTGGCGGAGGGACCCTTCGACGGCGTCGGGCCTTGCGGTCGTGGCGTAGGATGTCGGGGTTGTCGAGTTCCCTCCGGAGCTCGAAACCACGTGACCAGATCGGAGCTGCGACCATGAGTGACGAGAAGATCCACAGCTACCCCGGCAAGGAAGTCGACGTCCAGTGGGACGGCCGTCTCTGTATTCACGTCGGTGAGTGCGGCAGGGCGGAAGGAGGTCTCTTCGTCGGCGGCCGAAACCCCTGGTGTCAACCGGATCTCGTCGGGGTGGAGGAGGTCGCCGAGGTGGTGCGCCGGTGTCCGACCGGTGCGCTGACCTACACGCTGCGAAGCGGGGACGAGGGCGAGCAGGCCGCGACCGAGAATCGAGCGGTGGTTTCCCAGGACGGCCCGGTCTACCTCGAAGGTGACCTTCGGTTCGAGAATCCTGCCGAGGACATGCCGGGGACCCGTTTCCGCGCCGCGCTGTGCCGCTGCGGCGCCTCGCAGAACAAGCCTTTCTGCGACAACTCCCACCGCAAGGTCGAATTCCGTGACTCGGGCGCGATCGGACGAAGCGGCGAGACCTTGTCCGAGAAGGGGGGAAGTCTCGAGATCGACCCGAGGCCGAACGGACCGGTGATCGTACGCGGCAACCTGACCATGGTCAGCGGCGCCGGTCGGACCGCCTGGAGTGGAACCATGGCGGCCCTGTGCCGCTGCGGAGCGTCGAAGAACAAGCCTTTCTGCGATGGAACCCATGGCAAGATCGGGTTCGAGGCCGGTTCGGGGGGCGAAGAGTGACTCGCTTCGAATCGGATCGTCGAAACGGAAGAAGGGGGGATCCGCGATGAGCGATCTGGAAGTCGGGATCGAGGGCCGCCAGACGATTCGAGTGACCGAGGACATGGCGCCCAGCCACCTGCCGGCGAAGGTGCTGTCGACGCCGTCGATGATCGGATTGATCGAGATGGCCTGCCTCGATCTCGTTCAGCCGTTTCTCTCCGACACGGAAACGACGGTCGGGACCCACGTCAACGTCAGTCACACGGGTGCGGCCATGGCGGGCGAGGACATCGTCGTCACGGCGCGATTGAAGTCGATCCAGAAGAGAAGGCTGCTTTTCGAGGTCGAGGTTCTGTCGCCGCGTGCATCGATCAGCGTCGGCGAGCACCAGCGGGCGATCGTCGATCTTTCCCGCTTCGGTTGATCGTCGCAGGCAGCCCGCTCGAGGATCGGCGGCGCTCCACTACAATCGCGCCCTGATGTCGTCTTCCAGAGTGCCCTTCGGTCGACTCCTGGCCGGATTGGGCCTTCTCGCCGGCTTGTTGGGCGGCGCCGGTCCGGCACGCGCCGATCTGGTGGAGCCGTTCCGGGTGCAGTTCAGGGAGTCCGAAGAAGGCGTCTTCCGGGTCCAGTGGCAGGCTCCACGGAGCTTCCCGCTGGCGATGGTACCGACGCCGCTGCCACCCGAGGGCTGCGGTCAGCGGGCCGATCCCGTCGTCGACGAGCGCCAGGCCGTCTGGATCCTCAGTGCGACCTGGGACTGCCCGCAGGGACTTGCCGGCAGCGAGCTGGTGGTTTCGTTCGCCTTCGTGAACACCGACAGATCGACCCTGCTGCGTCTCGGTCTGGCCACCGGCGAGCAGTTCGTGCAGGTGCTCGAGCCGGGTCAGGACCGATGGCGGGTCCCGGTGCCGGAGGTGTCCCTCGGTGAGGATCTCTGGAGGTGGTTGCGGGGAGGTGTGATCGCCGGCGTTCAGCATCTCTTCGACGACGCCCTTCATGGGATCTTCGTGGTCGGCCTGGTGCTTCTCCCGCTCAGGCGGATTCCCTCGATGGTCGGGTTCTTCTCCCTGGGTCAGATCGTCGCCATCGTGGTGAATGCGGTCTTCGGAGTCGCCTCGAGCGGAGCCCTCGCCTCAAGCGGCCTGCCGCTGGCCTCGTTGGTGATCGCCGTGACGGTTGCCCTGCGACGGCCGCTCGGCTCCGTGTGGCCCGTCATGTCGGCTGCCGGGCTCGTCCACGGCCTGGGCCTGGCCGCGGTCCTCCCCTCTCCTCCCGCCTTCTCGGATCTGCCCTGGCTGCATTCGTTGTTGGCCGCGGTGGGCATGGACGCGGGCGCCCTGGTGCTGGCGAGCCTCGGAGCGCTCGTGCTCGCCGGCGTCGGTTCGAAGTGGAAGGCCGGCGCCGAGTGGGGGTTGGAACGGGTGGTTGGAGGCGGTTCGGTGGCGGCCCTGCTCTTCGTGATTTCGCTGCAATCGCCGAGTCTGGTAGCTGCCGACCGGGTCCCCGCGCCCTCGCTTCCGCAACTGGCGGAGGCCGGACCGCGCAGCGCGATGCCTTCGATCGGTTCCCAGACCGGCGTTGAGAGCTTCGTCAGTGTCGAAGCGTTCGAAGTCCGCCACGAGATCCTGGTTCGTCTGGCCGACTTCTCCGACGTTCTCGGGCTGTCGGGCCTCGAGACCGTGGCGATCGAACTTCAGCCGGCCGTGGCTTCGCAGGTCGAGGAACTCGTCACCTCGAGGACGTCGTTGAGCCTCGACGGCGAGCCGGTTTCGCCGATCGTCGAACGCGTCGATTTCCTGAGCGTCGGCTACACCGGCGTGCTGCCCCGTGCCGAGCCGGTCGTCGAACGCGTCGACGAGGCCTTCGTCGGCGTGACGCTGATCGCGCCGACAGTTCGCACCCCCGACCGCATTTCCCTGGAGTGGAAGCCGATGCCGCCGGGCCTCGACGCTCTGGCGGTGACCATCACGGATCCAGAGAGCTCTCGAACGGCGCAGCTGACCCCTGAGCGAGGGTCGCTCGACTGGTCGAATCAACTCGCCGAGGATCCGACCCCTGTCGTCAGCTCGATTCCGATCGTTGCACGCCGGGCCCTGATCCCGCTGGCGGCGATCCCCTTCTTTGCCGCAATGCTGGTGGCGCTGTGGGCCGCCGCGGTGAAGCGACGTCGCGGGTTCGAAGGGGTCGCCAGAATCGCGCTCGCGCTCGGCCTGCTGGTCGCACCGGTCGGGGTGTGGGCGATCGAACTTCCCGGCACTCGCCTGCCGACCGCCGGGCAGGCTCGCGGCATCCTGGCGGCGGTCCTGCCGAACGTCTACCGTGCGCTCGAGTTCCGCGAGGAGACGGAGGCCTTCGATCGCCTCGCGCTGAGTGTCACCGGTGGCGCGCTGGCCGAGGTCTATCTCGAGAACCGGAGAGCCCTGGAGATGGAGGAACGAGGCGGAGCGCGGGCTCGGGTCGAGGCGCTGGAGGTCTCGGAGGTGCGCGACGTGGAGCCGACGGAGAAAGGCGGATTCTCGGCCGAGGCGGTGTGGGTGGTCGGTGGAACGGTGACCCATTTCGGTCATCGTCACTATCGGCGGAATCGCTACGATGCCGAGGTTCGATTGGTTCCGGTCGAGGGCATGTGGAAGATCGACGCCGTCGAGATCTACGGCGAGGAGCGCATTCAGTGAACGAGTCCGATCGGGAAACCCCGAAGGTCTGGCAGCGTCCGCTGCTGCAGTATCTGGCACTGGGGCTCGTGGTCTGGGGTCTGCTCTGGCTGCGATCGCCCGAGTCAGGGCGCGACAGCAACCAGGTGATCGTCGAAGTCGAGCAGATCGAGTTGCTCAGGGCTCAATGGATGAGTCAATGGCGTCGGCCGCCGACCGACGAGGAGATGGCGGGGCTGATCGACAGCTGGATCCGAGAAGAAGTGCTCTACCGTGAGGCGCTGGCTCTCGGCCTCGATCGCGATGACCCGATCGTTCGACGGCGACTGGCTCAGAAGATCGAACTCCTGTTCCAGGATCTCGCCACCCAGGCCGAGCCGACGCGACAGGACCTGAGCGATTTCTACCAGCGCCAGGCCGAAAGATTCACCGACCCCGAGCGGCGCAGCTTTCGCCATGTCTACATCAACGTCGACCGCGCCGGCGCCGACGCCGAACGCCTGGCCATAGAGGCTCTCGAGCGACTCCGTTCCGGGGCCGATCCCGGTCAGGTGGGGGACCGGTTCATGATGCCTTCGGGGTACGTGCTGCACTCCGAAGCCGAGACGGGTCGCAACTTCGGGAGTGGATTCGCCGAGGCGCTCTTCGAACTGCCGATCGGTGGTTGGCAGGGTCCGGTGGCGTCGGGCTATGGCCTCCACCTGGTCGAGGTCACAGACTCCCAGGAAGCGTCGATGCCGGACCTCGCCGACATCGAGGACCGGGTCCGCAACGAGTATCTGGCCGAAGCGAAGCGCCGTGCCGACGAAGCCTTCTACGAGCAGGTGAGGTCGAAGTACACGGTCAGCATCGAGGCGCCGGCGGAGCCCGAACCCGCGACTTCCCCCTAGCGGCTTCTCAGCGAAGCTCGGCTCGTCGTTCCTTGAGAACGGAGTAGAAGCCGGAGACCTCGAGAGTGACGGTCACGGGGAAGTCGTGGGGGTTCACCCAGTACCAACCGTGGTGGCCGCCGAAGGCCGCGTGGACCGATCCGTTGCCGCCTGTCGTGGAGACGGCTTCGTCGTAGCGGATGGCGCCACCCTCGATCTCTCCGAAGGGCTCGGCGTGGAAATCGGAGTAGATCTCTCCGCCTTCCACGGTCCAGGAGTAGACGGCGGTGGCACCCTCGGTGAGAGCCATCTTGACTTCCATCTCTTCCCTGGGGGCCATCTCGAGAGTTCTCGTTTCCGACTTGAAGCGGCCGCGCTCGAGCGTAGCGAAGCCCGAGGGAGCGTCGGGCAGATCGATGCCGCTGTCTTCGAGAGAGACGCCGGCGAGGCGGTCGAGGCCGAGGCTCCTTCCAAAGCCGGTCGGGTCGATGCCGTACTCGGCCGGCAGGACGACGAGGAGCAGGATCAGACCGGCGGTCATGACCGTGATGGCAAGAGTCCAGAAGAGTTTTCTGGGGCTCGGCGTTCCAAGTTCGTCCGTCATTCCACGAAGTACCCCGTGAGTTGATATCCGGTCAGCACCAGGCCGACGACGACCAGCGCGGAGTTGGCGATGAAGGCGTCGCGCAGGAATCGGCCCGTGGCTCGCCACAGATCGAAGAACGTCAGGATCAGGAGCAGGGCGGTGAACTGGCCCAGTTCGACGCCGACGTTGAAGGCGACGATGTTGCCCACCAGCCCTTCGGACGACATCGAGATGCCCTGCAGCTTGGTGGCGAGTCCGAAGCCGTGGAAGAGCCCGAAGACGAAGACGGCGGCGCGCTGGTTGATCTGGATCCCGAGAGTACGGAAACCGCCGAGGTTGTCGAATCCCTTGTAGGCGACCGAGAGTCCGACGATGGCGTCGATGAGAAACGGGTTCGCCTGGATGTCGCCGAGCACTCCTAGAAGCAGGGTGAGGCTGTGACCGACCGCGAAGAGGGTGACGTAGACCGCGATGTCGCGAATGCGGTAGAGGAAGAAGATCACGCCGGCGAGGAAGGCGAGATGGTCGTAGCCCGTCACCATGTGTTTGGCGCCGAGGTACATGAAGGGCACGATCTCCAGGCCGTCGACGTTGGCGAGGAAGGCCTCGTCGCGGCTTCCCACTCCATGGGCCCAGGCCGATCCCGCCCACAGCAGGCTGAGCAGCAGGGCGCAGAGGTAGGCGGATCGTTTCGAGGGTTTCATGGGCGCGTCCGGCAGGGAGTCGGATCGTGGTGCGAGCGGTCGTGGGAATCTTAGCGCGGCAGCGGGGTCCCGCTCGTGCTCCTGCCGGGCTGGGGTAATCTGTGGATGCCGGATTCAGAGACTACTGCGAGGTATTGTGATGACTCGTCTTCCCATCGTCCTGTTGGTTCTTCTCGCCGCCCTGGGCTGTTCTCCACCAGCGGAGGGGCCCTCGAGTCCCTTCCGTCCGATCGCCGGCTCACGCCTGCTGATGGTTTCCATGCTCGACCCGGCGGCCGACCTGATCTGGGACTCCGTCCACACGATCGTCGATGAGAACGGGGTCCAGGAGATCGTGCCCGAGACCGATGAGGAGTGGACCCTCGTTCGCAACGCGGCGATCACTCTCGCTGAGAGCGGCAATCTCCTGATGATGGAGCCCCGGGCGGTCGACATGGATCTGTGGCGACGTTGGTCGCTGGACCTGGTCGACGCGGGAGAGGCCGCGATGCAGGCCGCCGAGGCCCAGGACGCCGAAGCGATCTTCGATGTCGGCGCCGATATCTACCGGTCGTGTTCGGGTTGCCACGCCCAGTACTGGGTGGCCGACTTCCAGCCGGGTGAGGCCTCCGAGGGGGCACCGGTGCGGCCCGAGGGCTACTGATCGTCGAGTCGACGCCTACAGGGTTTCGTAGACGACCTCGAAGTCCTCGTGGCACTTGATGCAGGCGTCATAGAGCGGACCGTTGAGGTCGACCAGGGCGTCGACGTCCTGGGACCTGGCGCTCTCGAGGGCGGTCATGGCGGCGTCGATCAGCAGTTGGGTGTCTTCCTTCCAGAGTTCTGACTCGCGTCGGTAGGGGAACTCGTTCAGCATGTGAGCCGATTCGGCGAGCATCAAAGTCTTGCCGAGGAATTCGTTCCATTCGATCGTCGAGGTCGGCGTCTGCGAGGAAACGTAGAGCACGGCGTTCGAGGTCGGGAGGACGACCGAAGACATCAGTTCGGCAAGCGATCCGACGGGCATACGGGCCTCTTCAGCGGCAGGGGGTCGGCATCCGAGCAGGGCGGACAGGGCCAACAGGGTGAGTAGGAGTCGGGTCATGGGCGCAGTCCTCGAAGGGCGGATTCCAGGGAAGGGCGGAGGCTCGCGGTCGGGGCGAGAAGTTCTCCGAATGCGGCCCTGAGTCTATCGCCGGTCCAACGGTTCGAAAGTAGGCTGGAATCTCCCGGAGCCGAAACAGCCGGTGCGTTCGGAGCGTCTTTCTAGTGTCTGAGAGAAGCTGATGTCCCCTTCCACCTTGACGAACGAGGCCAGGAAAGAGACGATTGCTGACTCAAGTCGTTCAACTTGACCCGGAACGGGTCGTCTGGAGAGAGGTCGCATATGCGGATTGCTTTGGTGCTAGTTGTCTTCGCGCTCGTCGCGTTTCCGGTAGCTGGCCAGAATTCTGACTTCGAGCCGCCGCGCACAGCGGATGGCAAGCCGGATCTCAGTGGAATCTGGCAAACGCTGAACGAGGCCAACTACGACCTCGAACTGCATATGGCTCGCCATGCAATGGCGACGATCGAAGGTCCTCACGGCCCTGTGCCGGCGCCCCAGGTGCTCGCCATGGGTGCGGTTGGCGCCGTTCCTCCGGGACTCGGCGTGATCAAGGGTGGGGGCAAGATTCCCTACACCGAGGAGGGGCTTGCGAAGAAGCTCGAGAACCAGGAGAACTGGGTGACCCGTGATCCTGAGATCAAGTGTTACCTGCCGGGTGTGCCTCGAGCCACATACATGCCGCAGCCTTTCCAGATCTTCCAGACCCCCCAGACCGTGTTCATCGCGTATCAGTACGCGGGTGCGGTCCGCCACGTCTACATGGAGGATCCGGGTCCGGCGCCGATCGACACCTGGATGGGACAGTCCTACGGCTGGTGGGAAGGCGACACCCTCGTGGTCGAGGTCACCGGCCTTCTCGACGAGAGCTGGCTGGATCGTTCGGGCAACCACCACAGCGATCAGCTGAAGGTGACCGAGCGCTACACCCTGGCGTCCGAGAATCACATCCACTACGAAGCGAAGATCGAGGATCCGGTCGTCTTGACTGAGCCCTACACCATCGAGATGCCGATCTATCGGCGCATGGAGCCGAACGCCCAGCTGATGGACTTCAAGTGCGTCGAGTTCGTCGAGGAGCTGCTCTACGGTCAATGGCGCCGCAATCCGCTGCCGCGTCCTGACTTCCCGATGGCGGAAGGCCGATAACCCGGGCGACCTTCGATGAACGCGACCATCAGGACTCTTCGGCGCCGGTCGTTCTTCGTGAGCGGCTGCGAAGGCGAGCCGGTGGTTGCGCCGGTTCACTCGATGGGGGCAAGCTTTTCGGATCTCGGGAGAGCGCCGAAATTGCCTCCGTCGGAATTTCCAGCCGGGCGTCCGCCTTTTCAAGGCTGACGCCCTGGCGCCAGCGGCCCGGGAGACCGAGCCATCACCTACCCATCCGCTAGAATCAACAACGAATCACCCCCCAACACCGAAAGGCATTTTGTGATGCGAAAGACACATGTCACTCTGCTCGCCGCCATCGCACTGATCCTGGTCGCGACGGTTCCCGTCATCGCCCACCACGCGTTCGGAGCCGAGTTCGATCCGAACCGTCCTCTGATCCTCAAGGGTGCAGTCACCAAGGTCGAGTGGGTCAACCCGCACGCCTGGATCCACATCGAGATCACCAACGAAGACGGTGAGAAGGAACAGTGGATGGTCGAGGGCGGTACGCCCAACACCCTGCTTCGTCGTGGAATCACCAAGCAGTCGCTGCTGCCCGGCACCGAGATCGTCGTCGATGGCTACCAGAGCAAGGACCGCTCGAATCGCGCCAATGGCCGCGACGTGACCTTCCCCGATGGTCGCAAGCTGTTCATGGGTTCGTCGGGTACCGGCGCCCCGCGCGACGGTGCTGACCCGACCGAGGCGCCTCGCAACCGCTAGGCCTCGGTCCAGAGTCCAGACAGGAAAGCCTCGAGGGCGTTCGCCTACGAGGCATTTCTCGTTTCTGTTCTGGTCGGTCCAACGCCCACCGGGACGCCTGCTCAGGGCACCTGGTGATCAGAGAACGGGTGGATGTCCTCGTCGAGCAGCGCAGGGCGGGCGGCCGCTGGTTGGATGCCTGCCGGATTGCTGCTGGGTGGATTCCATGGGGAGAGATCCGCGTGTTCCCGAGATCGAAGCAGCCTCGGTGCTCTGGAGGCGCTCTCCGACGTTTCCGTGCAATTCACCGGACAGGACGACCTCGGTAGCCTGGAGAGGCTACGGGTGCCCTGGCTGCCCCCGCTCAGCCGGTCTCGGCTGATGGCGTCTCTACAGACGTCGTAACCGCCGCGTGGAGGGATCGACTGGGGGGCTGCTGTTCGAAGGGCTCGCCGGACTCCGCCGGGGGCCCGACCAGGAAGCCTGGGGTCAGCCCCAGAAGCCGATCCAGCGTCCGCCCCAGGCAACGCCGGCCCAGAGAATCATGGAGGTCAATCCGATGATGGCTCCGGAGAAGGTGAGCGAGAGTTTCTCGAGGTCTTTGTCACCGATCAGGACCGGGGTCATGTAGCGCTGGAACAGGATGAGGAGAATCCAGGTCGCAACCCCGAGCGGCCACCAGTTGACGCCTGGAGGGACCAGGAACAGCAGCAGGCCGACGCCGCCCCACCAGACCCATTTGGCGACTCTTCGCCGAGTCCGGCCGTCGGTCTTCGCAAAGCTGCGAACGACGCCGTAGTGGAAGATCAAGCCGAGAAGCAGGAAGATCATCTTCATCCAGAAGGGCTCGTTGTAGTAGCACTTGATGGCTTCCGACAGGAAGAGCGGGATTCCCGAGAGCAGGAGGACTGCCAGTCCCAGGTCGAACCAACGGTGGATGTTGGCGTAGACCTCGGAGGGCTTCGAGTTGGGCATGATGAGGCCCATCAGATGGAGACCCATGAGCAGGCCGGCGCCGCCGAGCAGTGCGAGGGCGACGAGATGGAATGCCTCGATGACCGGGAAGAGCCAGAGCGATTTGCGGACGGTCTCGCCGATCCAGGTGAGTTCGAGCCAGTCGAAGACGGCCAGCCAGTCGATGCCGAACATCTATCCCTCCTCCGGCGCGTCGCACTCGGTCGCCCAGTTGATGAAGGCCGATTGGGGTTGGCGATCGCAGTCGAACCAGTTGTAGGCGATCATCCGGCCCGCGAAGATGATGCAGGCCCACAGCAGGAGGGAAGCGGCGCCGGCGAAGCGGGCGCGGCCCGGTGGCTTGGGATCCATGTCCCAGTCCTTCACCTTGAGGTAGATGCCACGGTGGAAGACCCAGACGTTGATTCCGGCGAGGATCAACATGATGACCTTGATGCGGAAGAAGATGTTCATGTAGGAGCGGACCGGAATGGCGTAGAACAGCAGCGCTCCCGAGACCACCATGATCACGAAGCCGGCGGTGGTCCAGGGCAGCAGGCGCTTGGCGAGAGTCGAGACCGGGATGTTCTTGAAGCCCAGCCCGAGGAGCCGGATGTCGAGGAGCATCGCGAAGCCGGCGAACAGAGCCAGCCCCCAGACATGCGTGGACTCGATCAGGGGGTAGGCGTACAGCGACTCATGAATGGCAGTACTCCACTTGTGGGTGTCGAGCCATTCGACGAAGGGCATTAGTGACATGAGCTGGATCCGTGGTCTCGGGGTGAACGGAAGGGGGCGTGTAGTGGAGACGCTCTCGCGGCGTCAGTCGTTTCATTGCGGTCGCGCTGAGCCTTGAACGGGGGTGTTGGGGGAACGGAAACGGGCCCGCTCGCGAGGAGTCAGGGCCCGGATCTCACGAGCTTCGGTCCTGCGATCGAACGCTCTCAGTGGTGGGGGTTGAAGTCTGTCTTGCCGAAGCGCGCCTTGGCGAAGACCCTGAGACTCGAGATGTCCTGGTCCAGCGAGCCCGTGTAGCGCTTTGCCGTCGTGTCGACGTCGACGGTCGCCAGGTCGAAGCGACCTCCGAAGGCGAAGTGCTTGAAGGTCTGGTGCTGGATGCCGATGTCGAGGATCACCTGTTGTCCGTCATAGTCTCCGATCTCGAGTGCGAGCACACCCACACCGGCCGTGAGTCGGGTCTTCGGCGTCAAGCCGTGGCGCACTTCGACCCAGACGTAGGGCAGCGGACCGGTCGCCTCGGCGACCTCGAAGACGTTGGCTTCGATGACCGTCAGCGTCGCCTTGAGTTCCTGAACGCGTAGACCGCCACCGACACCGAAGGCCGTCCGCTTCTTCATGATGGGCCAATAGGAATATCCGAGGCGGGCGTCCTGATTCTTCCAGTCCAGACTGGCGGTCGCCTGAACGGGAATCACGAGATCGCCGAAACGAATCTCCGCCATGACGGTCGCCTGCGACCGGCGATCGGCGTCGAAATAGCCGAAACTGAACTGGTGGCGCTTGAAAGGGCGGTAGGTGACCGTGATCGCGGGAATGCTCTTGTTGTCGCCGAGCCGGAGATCGTTCTCGAAGTTGATCTCCGTGCCGAGGTCGAAGTTGTTCGAATCGAGCCGCACCGTCGTGTCGAAGCCGGTTTCGGCGAACTCGAGGGAAACCGCGACCCTCTCGAAGAGTTGATACTCCTGGGCGGCGGCGGGGAAGCTGGCTCCTCCGAGCAGGAGCAGGAAGGCCAGGCCTCGAGCTAGCTTCTGGGATGACGGTCTCATGGGAAGTTCCTCATATTTGGGTCACAGAGCGGGGCACTTGTTGACTCTAGGAGAGTATCACCGAGATCGCTCTATCCAAGGGGGTGGTGGAGTTGTCCTGGTGGTCGACTCCGTTCGTCGGCGGGCGTGCTGGTGCAGGTCAGTCGATGTATCCAAGAGTCCTCAGCCGACGTTCGGTTTCCTCGATCGATGGGTCCTCTTCGGCACTCGTTTCGCGATCGCTTCGGCGCCGTTCGGCGGAGTCGATTCTCCATGCCTCGAGCTTCGCCAGCAACCTTCGGGTTTCTTCCGGTCGCTCGCGTGCCAGGTTGTGCTGTTCGCCCGGATCGAGGGAGAGATCGTAGAGAGCCGGTGGATTCCACCGCGACGTGATGAGTTTGAGGTCGCCCTCGATCAGGGCGTCCCGGTGACTGATCCGCCTGAATCCGCCGTCCAGATAGAGCGTTTCATCGTTCTCGGCTGTCGCGCTGTCGAAGTACCTCGAAAGGCTGCGTCCCGCGTCTCGGCCCGAGGCCGGGCGTTGCAACAGGTCGCGCAAGGTGGGAACGAGGTCGAGAAGCGAGACCGGGTCGGAGATCCTCGTCCGGGTCGGAATCCCGGGCCCGGCCAGGATCAGGGGCACATGGACCTGTTCCTCGAAGAACGCCAGGCCGTGAAGGAAGAAGCCATGCTCTCGAAACGCCTCGCCATGGTCGGACGTCAGGGCCACGACCGTTCGGTCCTCGAGGGCGCTGTCTGCCAGGCTGGCCAGGATGCTGCCGATTCGGGCATCGACGGACTCGACCTCGAGGCGATAGAGGGTCTTCATCAACTCGACTTCCCTCTCCGAGCCCGTCTTCAGCGTCTGCATCTTCTTCTCGGGTGGGATCTCCTGACCGTCGTGCGACAGCGAGGTGTAGTGCGAGAGGGGATGGGGCAGGTCGCCGAAGGCCGATTCGAGGTCGGCGAGGTCGTCGGTCGAGGGCTCGTAGGGCGCATGGGGATCGTTGATCCAGTGCACCAGGAAGAAGGGCTGTTCCGCCGTGGCCGGGTGGGAGAGGTAGCGGGTCGTCAGTTGGATCTGGAAGTCGGCCCCGTCGTTGTCGCCGAGGAGGTCCCCGACCTTCGGGCGAGCGAGACGCTGCCTGGGGATCTCGTTGAGATCCTCGAGGCCGCGCAGTCCTCCGGCCTGCGCCGCGATTCGATTCTCGATGCGACCGACGATCTCGTAGCCGTCTTCAGCGAGCTCGCTGATCAGCAGCGGCTCGGTCTCGGGGATCCTGTAGTGCGAGTTCTGCGGCTGCTCGGAGATGGGCCGCGTGTCCAGGGCGCCGATCGGATCGTCGACCTCCCAGCGGCTCGACGGCTGGGACGAGAACATCGATGCGGCGGATGGATAGGTCCATGGGGAGTTGGCGTAGGCACGCTCGAAGAGAGTCCCACGCTCGGCGAGGGCGCAGATGTGGGGCGTTCGGGCCGGCCCGCCGTAGCACTCCAGGACGTCGGCCCGCAGGGTGTCCACCACGATCCAGAGGACGTTGAGGCGGGCTTCGTCCGCCTTCGACCGCGGGGCTTCGCCCGGCGAGCAGGCGAGCAGGCAGAAGAAACCAGCCATCGCCGGCAGGGCTCGGCGGGCGGCGTTGGGCGATCGCCTGCGGGCTGACCGAGGACTCATCGAAACCCTCCTGAAGTCAGAAAGCGCGGTCGACCGGTGGCCGATCGCCGCGCTTCCCAGGAGCCTGCGGTCGGACTCAGTCGCCCGAGCCGCCGGTCGATCCTGCGGTGATCTCGTCCTGCTCGAGGAGGCGGGCGCCGCGCATGATGTTTCCGAGCGCATAGTTGCCCTCGTGGCACGCGTACTCGTACATCTTGTTCTCGCTCACCGGCCACGGGTATTCGCCAGTGAAGGGCGCGACCCAGGTGGACGGATCCTCGACGGTGAACTGGTAGAGCAGCGAACCATCGGCCTGGCGGGTGAACCGTTCGATGACGTGCAGGTCGCGAGTGGCGCGCGAGAAGCCCGGCTCGTCGTTGAAGTTGGTCGTGTCGACGACCAGGGTGTCGCCTTCCCACCAGCCGATCGAATCGCCCAGCCAGCTGCGGTAGCTGTCGGGCTTGTGCTCGGAGTTGAGGCGCACGACTCGGGCGTCATGGTTCATCTCGGCCAGGATCACGACGTGATCGTCGGTCTGCACGATGCTCTTCAGATTGTTGTACATCACGGGTAGTGCCGGCGGTCCGGCGGTCGATCCGAAACCGATGATGCAGCGCTCTGCGGACGGCCGGAGTTCGGGATCGTCGTAGGGACCGACGTCCAGGCCCATCCACCAGGCCTTGCCGGTGTTGGCATGCATGAACTTCGCCGCCTCGGCCATCCGCGCCCGGGCCTCGGGGGTCATGTCGGGGAAACGCCCGTCGGGCGGATCGACGATGATCGAGGTGCGGTACTCACCGTCGATCTTGAAGTTGCTGTCGCCCAGATCGACGTAGAAGGCGTTGTAGCCGCCGACGCCGCCGGCCGCACCACTGAACTCGGGAACGTAGATCTCGGTGCCGCCGACGGGGGGAGCCTCACGATCGGGATCGCTGGCTTCGGCGTCCTTGGCCAGGTTGTTGGCCCAGTACTCGGCGATCTGCTTGTTCTCCTCCGCCGTGATCGTCTTCTTGTCGGCGAAGCGTGCCGGTCGCGAAAGAGGCGTGAGGGTCGCGATGTCGTAGGTGCCGGTGAGATCCGGCTTGCCGGAAGCCGTACGAGGGATGTCGGTGCTCTCGGCGGCGAAGAGGGCTGCGGGGAGAACCAGGGCCGCTGTGACGACGACAGTCACGAGGAGTTGGTTTCTGAAAGTCATGGGTCCGTCTCCAGTCGAAGTTGGGAGGTGGAAGGAGAGAGATCAGACTACCACTCGGAAAGAGTGGTCACCCTCCTGTGGAGGGACGCTGGTGAGGCCCAGGACTGTTTCGCCGAAGTCCCGACAGATGGATTGGCTTCGACTTCGGGAGTGGCTATCCTTGCAGCGCCCTGGACTTTCCCCATGAGAAGCCGCATCGCAGCCGCCCTTTTGATCCTGGTCTGCCTCCCTTTGTCGGCGCAGTCGCGCCGTCCGGCCAGTCCGAACGGTCGTTCTGCGGTCGAGGTCCAGGGTCGCTATGACGACGCAGGGCGCTATGTCGGAGGGCGGTGGATCGAGATCTTCTACGGTCGACCGATCCGTCGCGGCCGTTCGATCTTCGGTCCGCCGGACTTCGCGCAGCGCCTGAACGACGGCGCCCCGGTCTGGCGTGCGGGCGCCAATCAGACCACCCGGCTCGTGACCGAGGTTCCCCTGGTCTTCGGCGAGGTCGTCGTCGCGCCCGGCGAGTACACCGTCTTCGTGCAGTTGACTCTCGACGCGTGGACCTTCATCGTGACCACCTGGCCGGCGCAGACGAGCTACGACCAGCACGATCGCTCGGCGCTGTTCGGCGCGTTCCACTACATGCCGAATCGCGACGTCGTGCGCCGGCCGATGCGGGTGGTCGAGTCGCCCTACTCGTACGAGCAACTGTCGTGGGACTTCGTCGATGTGACTCCCTTCGGCGGCAGCCTCGCTCTGCGGTGGGACGACCGCATCGCCCTGGTCGACTTCGAGTTCGGGAGGTGAAGTCGGCATGCACCTGATGGGCTGGGTCCACGGTCGATGGCAGATGCCGGGATTGGCACTGCTGGCTTGTTCCATGGCGGCCTGCAGTTCCGAGCCGGTGGAGAAGGCGCCGGCGGCTCCCGACCGGATCTTCCTGATCACGATCGACACCCTGCGTGCCGATCATCTCGGCTCCAGTGGCTATGTCCGGCCGACGTCTCCGTTTCTCGACTCGTTGGCGGCCGAGGGCGTGCTCTTCCGGCAGGTCCGGTCTTCGGCGTCGATGACGGTCCCGAGCCACCTGTCGATGTTCACCGGCCTGGAGCCGCTGCAACACGGAGTCCTGTCGAACGGCCGCGGGGCGCCGCCCGAGTTGCCCAACGTCGGCGGCCTGCTGGCGTCCCGCGGTTACTCGACGGCCGCCTTCAGCAGCACCTCGTTCCTGCGTGGGGCGGCGGCGGGCTTCGATCACTATGGGGGTGAAAGAGACACCTATTTCAGGGTCGACGAGGTGCTGGAGAGGGCCTCACGCTGGATTGCCGATCAGCCGCCCGGGGCGAAGCTCTTCGTCTGGATCCATCTCTACGACGTTCATGAGTGGGGCCGGGACGGTCGGCTCAGTGATCCGGATGTGGCCTGGGCCGAAGAACAGGATGCCGAGCGGCTGTGGGAGTTCCTGCGCGAGTCCACGGGGCTCGTCGAGACGGCCGAGTGGAGCCGCGACGAACTGATCGACTGGAACAATCGCTACGACGCCCAGATTCGCTGGGTCGATCGGGAGCTGGGCGAGTTCTTTGCGGAGCAGCGGTCGGCGCTCCCGGAGTCCCATTCCGTCTGGGTCGTGACTTCCGACCACGGTGAGGGACTGGGCAATCACGACACGCGAGGTCATTCCCCGGAACTCTACGAGGAGCAACTGCGGGTGCCGTTGATCTTCCACTCGTCGGCCGATCTCTTCCCGAGAGGCACCGTGGTGGACGACCTCGTTCGCCTCGTCGATCTCGGGCCGACCCTGGCGGATCTCGGCGGAGCCGAGTTCCCCGACCAGCCGCTACCGGTCGTCGGTCGCTCCCTGAAGCCGTTGCTGTCGGGTTCGAAGGGTTGGGAGCGAAGGCCCGGCCTGGCGATCCGGGGCCGGGTCAGCGAGAGAATCCGTGATCGGCGCGGCTGGTCGGCGGGCGAACTCTACTCGCTCGAATCGGAAGGGCGGAAGGTCATCCTTCGAACCGAAGGCGAGTCCGAGTACTACGACCTGTCGGCGGACCCCTTCGAGGACGTGAACCTGATCTCCCACGACGACTTCGTCAACGACGCTCGCCGACTGCTGCGCGAGACCCGCGACCTGGTCGGGCTGCTCGAGGCCCAGGGCGCTTCGTTCTCCGAAGGCGAGATCGACGAGAGTCTGAGGCAGGAGTTGGAGGCGCTGGGTTACCTGTAGATCTCCGCCGCAACCAGCACTGCCACGCCTCCCTAGGGACCGGTGGCTGCGCCGGCGGCTTGCTCGAGCTGCAGATGCTCGACCATCCAGGCCAGGGCTCGTCGGCAGGCTTCGAGACGATGCGGGGCCTCGCGATAGCCGTGTCCCTCCCTGGGGAAGAGGACGAACTCGAGGGGCAGGTCCTCGTTCAGGCTGAGGCCGTTGTAGAGCTCGCGGCTCTGGGCCGCGGGCACTCTCGGGTCTTCCGCGCCATGCATGATGAGGGTGGCTGTGCGGCTGCCGCGGACCCAGGAGACCGGCGAGCGATCCATCGCCATCGCGGGCCGATCGACCGGGAACCAGCCCCAGTGGACGAGCTTGTGCTCCCAGGGGATGTCGCCGTCGCCCCAGTCGCTGAAGAGGTTCGAGACGCCGAAGTTCACCACCGCGGCCTTGAAGTGTTCGCTCTCACGAGTCGCTCCCCAGGCCGAGAAGTAGCCACCGTAGGAACCTCCCATGATGCCGACCCGGCTCGTGTCGATGAGTTCGAGTTCGTCGAGGTGCTGGATGCCGTCGAGGACGTCCTGGAACTCGGCGCCCGCCGGATCGCCGTGATCGGCGAGCAGAAAGGGGGTGCCGCGACCCGCTGAACCGCGATAGTTGGGCAACAGGAAGAACGCCCCGCGGTGAGCGAGGAGCTGGGAGAGGTAGCCGTAGCCGGTGTGCCAGCCGTTGCGAACGGCGGACTCGGGGCCGCCGTGGACGCCGACCACCAGCGGGTAGCGCCGGCCCTCCTGCCAGTCGAGGGGGTAGACCAGCATGCCTTCGATGCGCAGGCCGTCTCGAGCCGACCATTCGATGACCTCCTGGCGCCCGAGGGCGAAGGCTTCGAGTTCAGGATAGGAGTGGGTGATCCGGTCCCAATCGCCCGCGCCGACCGCTCGTACGAGGACTTCGGGAGGCTGGGCGGGCGTGTCCGCCAGTGCAGCGATCGTGCCGCTCGTGCGTGACAGGCTGGCGCGGGTGTAGACCGGACCGGAGTCGACCAGGGTTTCGATCTCCCCCGTTTCGAGATCGACGCGTCGCAGCCAGGTCCACGTGCCGTGGGTCGCGGCGAAGACGATACCGCCGTCGGCGTCGAAGTCGAACCAGTCGATCGAGCCGTCGTAGTCGGGCGTCAGGTTGCGCGTCTCACCGCCCGAGGCGGCCACCAGGAAGAGGCTGCCCGCGAACGGATCGTTCTCGTGGATCCCGGCCCGCACCGCCAGCCAGCGACCGTCCGGAGAGAAGCGTGGAGCCGCCGCCTTGCCGGGCATGTCCCATGCCGTCGAGACCGACCCGGTTCCAGCATCGACGGTGACCAGCTCGATGAACATGTAGGAGTCGTCGACCTTCGGAGTCCTGGCCGCGAGCGCGGCGACCCGGTCCCCCTCGGGCGAGGCGTCGATCTCGCGGAAGCTCATGGCCTCCTCGGTCAGCCGTGAAGGCTCGGCTCCGTCGAGGCCCACCTTCCAGAGTCCGATGTGCTGGTAGTCCTGGTCGACCACGGTCCAGTCGCGGCCCTTCTTCTCGGCCGTCTTCTGTTCTTCGCTCTTGACGTCACGGGTGGTGAAGAAGAGAGAGGTCCCATCGCCGGACCACGAGAATTCCGAAACTCCGCCGTCGACCTCGGTCAGGGCCTCGGCTTCGCCACCCCGGGTGGAGATGACGTAGATCTGGTTCCTGGCCGTGGTCTGATCGGCCGGTCGTCGATCGAGGAAGGCGAGACGTTCGCCGTCGGGTGACCACTGTGGACGACTGACCCGCCCCTCGCGCGCCGTGAAGGCGATGGCGTTGCCGCCATCGGCGTCGGCGACCCAGAGGACGGAAGCATCGGCGCCTCGCTCGGCTTCGGGGTCGCGGGGGACCTTCTGCAGCCAGGCCACTCGCCGGCCGTCGGGAGAGATCTGCGGATCCGACGGCGAGGGCAGGTTGGCGACGTGTTCCGGCTCCAGGGTCTGCGCGGCGAGTCCGGTGGAGATCGACGCGAGCGCGAAGACGAGGACGAGTGCGAGGGTGAGGGTGGACTTCGAGGACTGCATGAGGGCGACTCCGGGTCGGTCGACGATGGTCGACTACGGTACCAGGGTGGCCGGGTCACGAACCAGCCTGTGACGGCGTCCCCGATCGCAGATGCGATGGCGACGGTATGCTCGGTGGATGCATGAGGTTGGAGGCGACCGGTGCGATGTCGGTCAGGCCGGATCGCGTCGCGACGCGCGGGTACGGCGGATCGACGCACGGCGGTCCACGAAGTTCCTGCTCTGGTCTCTCTCGATCGCGGGGTCGCTGGTCGCCTGTTCCGATCCGAGAGTGCCCCCGGTGGACCTCGTGATTCGCGATGCCCGGGTGATCGACGTCGATGCCGGCGAGTGGGTCGGCGGGCGCAGCGTGGTCGTCGATGGCGGCCGGATCGTCTCGATCCTGGGGGAAGGAGACGAGATTCCCGCGGCCGAGAGGCTGATCGACGCCACCGACCGCTTCCTCATTCCCGGACTCTGGGACGCCCACGTCCACTTCCGTGGAGGGTCGGAGCTCGAATCGGAGAACGCCGATCTGCTTCCTCTCTACGTCGCCAATGGCGTTACGACGGTTCGTGACGCGGGCGGCGACCTGACGCCGGCGGTTCTCGAGTGGAGGCGGGCGATCGCGGCCGGTGAGCGGGTCGGTCCGCGCATCTTCACTTCGGGACCGAAGCTCGAGGGTCCGACGGGCGGTTGGGAGGGCTCGATCCGACTGACCGAAGCGGCACAGGTGCCGGCGGCGCTCGACTCCCTCGACGCGATGGGAACCGACTACGTCAAGATCTACGACGGCACGACGTCGAGAGAGGTCTATCTGGCGATCGTCGCGGAGGCGCAGCGACGCGACCGGATCGTCAGCGGGCACATGCCGTTCTCCGTCGGCTTCCTCGAGGCGGTCGAGAGCGGTCTCGACATCTCGGACCACCTCTACTATGCCTTCAAGGGCGGCTCGCCGATCGAGGACGAGATCACGGAACGATTCATCGGCGACGGTTCGGCGAGTTTTCGCACGGCTCTCGCCGAGATGGTGGATGCCCGCGACCTCGAGTTCGAAAGTGCAACCTGGGCCACGCTGGCGGCCGCCGGAACCGCGGTCACCCCGACCCTTCACATCGGCCGCGTTCTCGCCCGGGTGGCCGAGGTCGACCATGGCTCCGATCTCGAGCTGAGGTATGTCGGTGCCGGGATCGAGGCCACCTATGGCGGCCGGGTCGAGTCGGCGTTGGCGTCGTCGGCGGAGGCACGAGCGGATCGAAAGGAGCTCGAAGGCGTCTTCAGATCGATGATTCGTCCGATGCTCGACGCCGGGGTCTCGCTGCTGGCCGGATCGGACGCCGGACCCTTCAACTCCTACGTCTACCCGGGGTTCTCACTGCACGATGAGCTGGCGGCGCTCGTCGAGGCCGGCATGACGCCCGCCGAGGCGTTGCGCTCGGCGACGATCGAGCCCGCGAAGGCCCTCCGGGTCGACGACACGCTCGGCCGGATCGCCCCAGGCCATGTCGCCGATCTGGTCCTGCTGAGCGCAGATCCACTCGACGACATCGACAACACCAGGGCGATCGATCGGGTGATCCTGCGCGGCGAGGAAGTCTTCGACCGACCGGCGCTCGAAGCCCTGCTCGAGGCCGCCTCCCAGCGTCGGGAGTCGGCAGCTGGGCCGGCAACTTCGACCCCTGCTCCGTAGCGCGCCGACCGGTCCGGACTGATCGCTAGCGGCTGTAGCCCATCGTCAGGGCCACCTGACGCCCCGGGGTGGTGAAGCCGTTGATCTCCTCGTACTCCTGATCGAGCAGGTTGAGGAAGCGCAGACCCATCTTCAGGCCCTCCCGAATCGTGTAGGCGATGTTCAGGTCGAGACGTTCGTAGTCGTCCATGGTGCTGCCGTCGGAGTCGATGCGGTCGGCGACGACGAGCAGGGTGAGGGTTCCCTGCCAGTTGACCGTCGGTTGGAGGAAGTAGGTGGTGGTGAACCGATGCTTCGGCCGTCGCGCGAGCTGCAGGCCGGTGGCAGCGTCCTCGGTGTCGGTCCAGGTGTAGGTGCTGTCCCATCGCCGGTGGTCGTCGATCAGCCAGCCGAAGGAGGCCTCGATGCCCTGGGAAGAAGCCGCGTTGATGTTGATCGCCATGAAATCCGAGCTGAACCCGATCAGGTCCTGGAACTCGTTGTCGAAGTAGGCCAGGTCGAAGGAGAAGCGCTCGTTGTTCCAGGTCTGCCCGACGCCGATATCCCAACCGGTCGAGGTCTCGGGCCGAAGGTCGGGATTGCCGAATCCGGGGAAATACAGATCGTTGAAGGTGGGAGCCCGGAAGCCGGTGCCGTAGCTGGCGCGGACCCGCGTGTGAGAGGGGAGCAGGTAGGACATGGCTCCCCGGTAAGTGGTTTCGTCACCGAAAGCCGAGTGGTCGTCGTTGCGGACGCCGACCACCACCGACAGATTCTCCTGGTACGTCCACTGGTTCTGAACGTAGAACGACGAAAGGCGATCGCCGGCGGAGAACGTGTCGCGATTGTCGGATTCCTGGTCGATGTAGGTGTAGCCGAGTGTGATCGTGTTGTTGTCGATCGGAGTGACGTCTGCCTTGAGGTCGACCTCGGTGGTCTCGGAGTCGATCTTGAAGTTGTTGAAGAAGTTGTCGGGGTCGGATCCCTCGAGGCTTGCGTCGGTGATGCCGATGCGGACCTGCTGACGCCAGATCGAGGTGACGTCCTTGGCGACGGTCGCCGAGGCGACGGTGCCGCTGGTGTCCTGCAGGTACTCGGGACTGTCGACCGGCTGGCCGGTGACGAAGCTGAAGCCGTCGAGGCCGGTGGTGGCGTCGAAGGCTCGCAGCGTGAAGTCGACGCGTCCGTCGTCGGCGAAGTCAGCGCCGAGATTGGCGGTGAGGGTAGTGTTCTCCCATCGGTCTCGCTCGCTGTTGCCGTTGCGTTCGCTGGCCCGCGAAACACCGGCGGTCTTCTGGTGCGAGCCGACGACGCTGTAGTCGAGAGCGCCTCTCGAACCGTCGACGCCGGCGCGCAGTCGTCCGTAGGAGTCGGTGCCGCCCTCGGCGCGCACGTCGTAGTGCAGATCCTCACCGCCGCGTCGGGTGTAGATGTTGATCACTCCGCCCATCGCCTCCGACCCGTAGAGAGCGCTCTGGGGACCCCGCAGGACCTCGATGCGCTCGATGTTGTCGGTGGTCAGATCGGCGAGGTCGAAGCCGCCGCTGGCCGGATTGTTGGCCCGGATGCCGTCGATCAGGATCAGGGTGGAGCTCGAGGCGGCTCCCCGGATGAAAATGCTCGTGGTGCCGCCGGCGCCGCCGGTCTCGGCGACCTCGAGGCCGGGGACGGTTCGCAGCAGGTCCTTCACCGCGGCCTTGTCGCGTTTCTCGATCTCCTCCCGGTCGAGGACGGTGACCGAACTGCCGATCAGCTCCTTGGCGATCGGATTGAGAGTTGCCGAGACGACGATGTCATCGTCGAAGGTCGCCTGGGGCTGGTCTGGATCTCCATCACCGGCAGCGGCCTTCGCAGGAGCGATGGCCAGGGCGGCGAGGATCAGCAGC
This sequence comes from Thermoanaerobaculia bacterium, assembly GCA_942492505.1. Taxonomy (GTDB): domain Bacteria; phylum Acidobacteriota; class Thermoanaerobaculia; order Multivoradales; family Multivoraceae; genus CALOFD01. The sequence goes on along the minus strand of CALOFD010000037.1, from coordinate 118,476 downwards.
GCAGGGGCGCTGATGCGCGCGGATGTCTTCATGGTGCCTCCGTTCCCCCCTTCGGGGAAGTTGGTCGGGCGACAACCGGTCAGGTCTCCTGGCTTTCGGTCCTCCTACTTGCCGCGCCTTCCCACCCTTCTCGGGCAGTGGCTACCAGCGGCTTTCGTCGCGATTCACAGTCGCGGGGCGGCGGGAGTCTTGCGCTCCCTTCCCTTGGATCGGTCGTCGTGCGTTGAATCGGAATCGACTTGGGGTCGAGTCTCCTCGGTTGGGATAGAGACGGAACTTAGGCCGGTCCCGACGGATCTGTCAAACGCACGTGTTCGACCTGACCGGCGTCGACGCCTCTTCAGCGTCGCCGGAACCTCCAGGCCAGCAGCAGGACGAGGACGGGGACCGTGGCCAGGGCGGCTTCCCAGTTGCGCGATCGTGTCGTCGGATCCGGTCGCTGATTCGCCTTCGTTTCGGTGACGGCCATTCGGTAACCGACCTGCTGCGTCGTGGGCAGGGCACCCTCGGTCAGGCGACTCGGATCGGGTCGTTCGGGCTCGTTGGCGCGGCGGAAGGCCGCGGCCGCGGCTGCGGCGTCGCGGAGGTCGATTCCGAGCTCGCTCTCGAAAGCGCGACGGAACTTCTCCAGGGCGACCGCCGGGAGTTCGAGTTCCCTGCCTCGCTGCATCGTGTGGAGCAGGAGGGTGGGATTGCCGGAGGTGTGAATGGCGCCGCTCGGGCCGTGCCGACCGACGTTGTCGATGAACTCCTCGAGGAGCGTGCGTTCGGTCTCGACGTCGGCGTCCCAATAGCCCTTTCGAATCGTTTCCACCATCCGCGCGGTCAGGTCCTGGTAGGCGAAGGGCGACTCGTTCTCGAAGAACTCGGCGAGTTCGAGGTCGTGCTTGTCCTCGACGTAGACCTCGAAGGACTCCTGCCACATGGCGTCGTCGACGACTTCGGTCACCGTGGCGTCCCAGCCCCAGAGGTACTCTACGAAGGCGCGCATTTCGACCGCGCCGGCGTAGCCCTCCTTCTTCATGCCCTCGATCCAGGTCGGGTTGATGTATCGCGATCGCAGTTCGGTGCCGATGTACTCGTCCATCGACTTCATCTCGGCCTTTCCCGGGTTGCGGGTGTCGGCGATCAACAACTCGGGGTTGGCGCCGTCGATGGATCGAACTGCGCTGGCGAGGCCCCCCATGTACATGTACATGTCGTCGTTGTCGAGGGCGCCGTAGATCGCGGATGAGCTCGACTGGACGATCTTCTCGGTCCCCGCGAGCGCCATCTCGAAGACGTCGACCATGGATTCTCCCCAGAAGCCGTTGCCGTAGCCGTGCCCCATCTTCTGGAGGTACTCGGTGGCGATTCCCGCGTCGGAGTCCCACGTGCCGCTGGCCTCGACGATCCGGGAAGTGGCCAGGTTGAACGTTCCCGGCGGCTCGTCGAAGATCCGCACGCCGGCGCGGCGTTCGGCGTCGTCCTCGGAGTATCCCCGTGCGACCAGGGCTTCCCGGGTTGCGAGGAAGTGGTCGCGGACGTAGTTCTCGGCGCCCTCGAGCACTTTGACCTGTTGGACGGCCTTGTCGATCAGGCGCGTGACGTTCTCGAACATGCCCTCGGCGGCCGATGCGACCACGATGTCGATTCGGGGTCGCCCGAGTTCGCGCGCCGGCACCGTTTCGACGTCGACGACCTTGCCGCGGGCATCCCACACCGGGCGGGTACCGAGCAGGTGGAAGATCTGCGACTCCATGACGCCTTCATGGCGCAGGGTTTCGGTACCCCAGATCACGAACGAGACCTTCCTCGGGTAGACGCCGTGCTTCTCGAGATGTTCCTCGAGCATCTGGTCTGCCAGTTCGACTCCGATCTTCCACGCCGCTTCCTTGGGCACCTTGTCGGGATCGATGCCGAAGAAGTTGTTTCCGGTCGCATAGGCGTCGGGGTTGCGGACGGGATCGCCGCCGCCGGCCGGCGGAACGTAGCCGCCGCGCAGGGCGCGCAGCAGCCGATCCAACTCGCGTTCGCCGGAATCTCGAATGCGGTCGCCCATGGTCGAGGCGAACTGCTGCGCGTCCCGGGCCGACAGTTTCCGGTCGACCGACACGACGGCATCGACCGTGCTGGCGATCAGGTCGGCTTCGGGAGTGCGACCGAAGGTATGAAGGCCGTACGGGATGTTCTGCTCCTGGAGCTGCCTCATGTGCCTCTGGACGCCGTGAAGGTCGTCGTGGTCGAGGTGCTCGGCGCCCTCGAGTTCGAGGCCGAGATCCTTCGCGATGCCCAGATCCACCACCATCTCGACGACTTCCCTGGCATAGGCTGCGGCCAGTTGCGGATTGTCGTGCTCGGCCCGGTGGTGGTCGTTGATCCGTTCGTTGAGTTCGGCGAGTTCGGAGTACAGGCCTCCCTTGCGCAGCGGTGGAACCATGTGATCGATGATCGTCGCCATGCCTCTTCGCTTTGCAACCAGGCCTTCGCCGACGACGTCGACGTTGTACACGTAGACGTTCGGCAGGTCGCCGATCAGGGCGTCCGAGGCATCCCGTTCCGACAGTCCGACGTCCTTGCCGTCGAGCCACTCGAGAGTGCCGTGGGTTCCGAAGTGCAGGATCGCGTCGGCTTCGAACGACTTCGCTACCCACTGATAGGCCGCGACGTACTGGTGGTGGGGAGCGAGATCCTTGGCATGGTAGAGCTGGTCGGTGTCTTCACCCCACCCGCGGGCCGGTTGCGGCATCAGGAAGAGATTTCCGTAGCGAATGCCCGGCACAGCGATCTTCTTTCGACCACCGTCTCCGGCGATCATCAGTTTCGAGTCACCGGGACGGCCCCAATCGGCGACGATCTTCTCGACGAGGGAGGGATCGAGGTCGTCGAGCCACTTCTCGTAGTCGTCCAGGTCGACCAGGACGGTGTCGTCGCGTTCGGAGAGTTGCTGCAGTTCGCGCACCGAGTAGCCGGCGAGATTGCGAGCCCGCTCGCCGATCGCGGACTCCAGGCTGTCGGCGTCGAGCGGATCCGTGCCGAGGTCGTAGCCCTGAGCGCGAAGTGCCTCGAGGGTCCTCGAGAGCGACTCGAAGACGTTCAGGTAGCTCGCCCCGATCGTCGCCTTGCCGGGAGGGTAGTTGTAGAACATCAGGGCGACGCGCTTCGATGCGTTCGGTTTCGTTCGCAGGGCGGCGTAGCGCAGGCCCCGCTGAACGGCGAGTTCGACTCGCGATTGGATCGGGCGCCGTTCGACCCAGACCAGACCGGTCGCCTCGTCGACGATCGACTCCTGGCTCCCGACGACCGTCGGAGAGATCGCCCCCGCGATCTCGGGCACCGCCACCTGGAAGGTGCCCTCGAACGAAGACAGGCCGGTGCGTGATTCGTTCCATTCGGCCTCGCTGCGACCGTAGAGGCTGATGAGGTTGATCACCGGAAGATCGAGGCGATCGAGCGGCGCGGCCGCCTCGAAGCTGGCGAATCGGAGTAGGAAGCTGAGAACCACATCGGCGCGGGCGCCGCCTTCTGGATCGGACAGCATGCGATCGATCGCTACGCCTCCGGGGTAGCCGAAGAACGGTACTGCTACGGCGCCTCGTCGTTCGACTTCGGCGATGGTCGCGTCGAGCAGTTTGCTGTCACCGCTGTAGTACGTCGACTTGTAGAAGCCGATGCCGACCCTTGGGGCGCCGGGCGCAGCTTTCGAGTGACCCTCGAGAAAGACCGCGAATCGTTCCCAGGAGTCGAAGACCTTCTGTGGAGCCGCCGGATGGTAGTAGCCGAAGTCGAGACTGGGAACCGGTTCCAGGGTCTCGAATCCCTGAACTCCGGCTCGGCTGAGGGCCAGCTCGAGGAGGCCTCGTTGGTTCGTGGGGCCGGAATGGATCCAGAACGCGCGCGCCTTTTCGTCCCAGGTGCAGCCCTGATCGAGGTAGTGCTGCTTGGGAAGCAGGCCCTCGCCGACGGCCAGGACAGTGCCGTTGCGACGGACCTCGCCGATCAAGTCGACTTCGTGTCGGGCGTCGAAGCGCTCCAACATCTGCTGGTTCATGATGTCGAAGACCATGACGTCGGCTTCGACGAAGTCTTCGGGGTCTGCGAGCTCGAAAACCGATTCGGTGAGGAAGTCGAGTTCGACCCGCTCGCGCAGGTCCGGCCGCTCGGCGAGGAGCTGCTTGAAGGCCTGTAGAGTGCCCGGAAGATTGCCGTCGGAGAAGACGTACGAGACCCGGACGCTTTGCGCCGAGATCGGGCTCGACAGCGTGCACGCCATCAGCCCCAGGAGAAGGGCGAGCCGCATGGATCAGTCGGGAACGTAGATGATCTGCCCGTCTGCCAGCCGGTAGGCCGTTCCGAGCCTCTCACCGTCGCCACCGAGAGTCTCGCCGGTCAGTTCGTAGGCGGTGATCTCGGTTCCCTTCTTGACGATGATCTCCTGCAGTCCCTGGGAGTCCGTCTTGACCAGCGTCAGATCGCTGTCGGGATCGATCAGGTCGCCGATCCGATACACCGAGAACAGGGTGATCATGAGGCCGACGATGAACACGACAGCGACGTCGAAGATGTTGGCGACGCCGACGAGCGGGTCCTCCTCGAGGTTTTCTTCCGGCGAAGGCAGGTGGAGGAAGCGTGCCATCAGGAAGCCTCACGCTCGAGTTCGCCGGCGATGCGCTCGGCGAGAAAGCGCTGTTCGCGGACGCCCTCGTTGACCCACGACTGGCGGATCACTTGAATCACATAGCCGGCCGTGCCGGCGGTCAGGCCGACGATGGTCGTGGTGAAGGCGACGACCATCTGGCCGGCCATGACTTCGAGATTGCCGGCCGTCAGCGATGCCAGGGCGGTACCCATCGGGATCAGGGTTCCCAGCAGGCCGAGACTGGGCCCGACGCGGATGAGCAGCCTGGAACCGTTGAGAGCTCGGCGGGCGGATTCCTCACGTTCCAGCACGATGTGCTCGAGGCCGCCGTCGCGGAAGGGCTCGTCGGTGCTCTGCTCGGCGACTTCCATGACGAATCCGCGCAGCGCCGTCGGCAGCTGACGCAGCCGTTCCGGATCTGCTTTCAGGGTCGGTCCATCCAGGATCCATTGATTGATGTCGAAGCCGGTTCGCTCTCTCCTTCGTCGGAGGAACTCGGCGGCGCAGCTGCCGGCCATGAAGAGGGCGGCAGCGATGCAGACCCACAGCAGGGCGATCACCGGCACCCGCATCACCTGACTGAGTGCGAAAAGTCCGTTCTCCAGGGCTGAAACTGGGTTCATCGTGTTGGGTTCCTGGGCCGCTGAGAGACGTCAACCCCTGGAAGGGGGACTGGATTCCGGCCGGCGGGGCTCGACGCTCCAGCATAACCCGGAAGGTCGTTCCGTCGGCAGTTGGGGACGTCGGCCATGGAGCGGGTTCTAGGCGTGCGGCTTTCTCGAACTGCCGAAGGCGACTCCGGCGATCGTCACCAGCATCAGGAGCGGGAAGATCCAGGAGGGTCCTGCGATGGCAGGGCCGGGAGTCGTGTTCGACGGCCCCAGGTTCAAGGCTGCCGCCGAGGCCCATCCGGAGGCCAGCCTCGGAGCGGCGGCCACCACGATGCCCAGGGTGCAGATCAAGGTCAGAGCCTCGTCGTTCAGGGCAGCAGGCGCGAAGGATGTCCGGTTCGATCGCAGGGAGGCGGAGAGAACCGCTGGGCCGGCGGCGACCACCACGGCCAGGACGGGGATCAGGCCCTGGGCCTGCAGGTAGTTCGACCAGGCGCCGGCGGCCATTCCCGCAGCAGCGATGGCGAGTGTCTGCCATCGGGGGCGGAACAGAGCCAACGCCGCCAAGCCGGCGATCAGCCAACCCAGCAGCGCCGGGTTGAGCGCAGTCGGCCCGGCCAGCACGAGTGAGGTCACGACGAATCCACCCGGCAGCGCCACGAAGCGGACCGCTAGTGAAGCCGGCTGAGCGGCGAAGACGACGCTCGCCAGGGCAAGGAGTAGACCGAGTGCGTGGATGGAGAAGCTCATCGATGACGGAGCGGCCCCAGGAAAGGGAGTCGGCGACCCAGCGCCCCAGTCTACTCGCAGGTGTCCCTGGTCGGCGGGCCGACCAGCCGTTCCGCGGGGTAGAGTTCGCCGATGTTCTTCGGCCTCCAGTCAGGCGCCCGAGCGGCTGCGTCGTCGATGATTCTCTTGGTGCTGCTCGGCTGTGCGAGTTCGTCGCTGGAACTCAGCCGTGAGGGGGCCGGGGCCTATGAAGCGAGCCTTGCGGTGACTGATGACGGGTTCCTCGTCGCCTGGCACGATACGCGCAACGGTGGCTCGGAGATCTTCGCCCGGGCGTTGGATGATCACGGTCGGCCCACGGGCGAGGAGATGACCCTGACGTCGGGGCCGTTCTCAGCCTGGGAAGCCGACATCCTGGCTCTCGAGGACGGCTTTGCGTTGGGCTGGTACGAACAGGCCGTCGGCGGTCCGAGGAGAGCGGTGCTGGCACGCTACTCTGCCGACGGAACCCAGCGCTGGGTGAGGCCTCTCTCGAGATCCGCAGGGGACAGCCGGAACCCTGCGATCGGTCGGATCGATGACGAGATCTACTGTTTCTGGCTCGAGTCCCATGAGACCGGCCGAGACGTCTGGTTGAGCCGAACGGACCTCGATGGTTCGGAAACGATGGCGCCGATGAAGGTGGCCGAGGGCGGCCTGAACACGTGGAACCTGAATGCGGCTGCCGATGGCGAGGGAAGTCTGTGGGTGATCTTCGATGGCGACGCCGGGTCGCAGGCCGACGAGGTGTCGATAGCCCGCGTCGTGGGAGAGGCCGTCGAGGTGACCCGGCTGACCGGTGACGATGGCTTCGACTCGAAGTACCCGGACCTCAGCTTCAGTGATCGAGGGCTGGCGGTGACCTGGTTCGACTTGCGCGACGGCAACCGTGAGGTCTATTTCTTCGCGGGCGAGGTCGACGGTCTGAATGAGATCGAGGCCCGCGCGCAACGAGTGACCTACACTCCGAACGAGTCGATCGGCGCCTACGTCGCCTGGAACGGTCGTCACTTCGGCCTCGTCTGGTCGGACCGCGCCGAGGGTGAGTACGAGGTCTACTTTCGAGCGTTCTCGGTAGCCGGTCGGCCGCGTGGCTCTCTGCGTCGGCTGACTCGCAACCCGACGGCATCGCTGATTCCGGCGATCGTCCCTGCTGCCGAGGGCTTCGCAGTTGCCTGGAACGAGGACGTGGTCGAGGAACGCAGGTCCCACCTCGAAGGCGGACGCTCGGCGATCGCGTTCGAGCTCGTTCGGGATCAGCCGTTCGGCCGGTGACATTTCTTCCTGCCGCTTGATGTCGATCAAGGGTTGGATTCGGCGAGGGTCCTACGATCTCCCAGGTCGGTGGAACCGGCCTGGACCAACCCGTCATGCGAATCCATCTCCAGCCTCTGATTCCGCCCGTGCTTGCGCTGCTGGGGGCGTCGAGTCTTGCCGGGTTGGAGGCGTCGCCGACCGCAGTCGTCGAACGTCGGCTCCTCGCCATGGACACATTCTTCGACCTGCGGATCGAGGCGGCGGACCGGGCGACGGCGCTCGCCGGCTCGGAGCGGGCGGTCGAAGCGGTTCGCCGGGTCGAGAGCCAGTTGTCGATCTGGCGGGACGACACCGTGTTGATGAGGCTCAACCGCGCGGTTGTCGGGGAGGTGGTGATCCTGCCGGCAGAGGTCAGTCGGGGACTGCTCGAGGTCCGTGCGTGCTCCGAGTTGACGGAGGGCGGTTTCGATCCGACGGTCGGTTCCTCCTGGGTCGCCGGACTCGAAGGCTTCTCCCAGGTGGACGATCGATCCTGGGTGCGGCTGTTCGAGGACGTGGCGATCGATTCGGGAGGCTACGCGAAGGGAGCGGCCCTCGACGCGGCGCTCGAAGCGCTTGCCGCGACTGGGGTGCGGTCGGCGACCCTCGATCTGGGTGGGCAGCTGGGCCACTACCGTTCCTCGGTCGATTCGGTCTCGGCCTCCGGGGTTTCCGAATGGACAGTCGAGGTGGCGGACCCCCGGGACCGGAATCTACGATCGCTGGTCCTGAGGTTGAGTGAGAGCGCAGTCGCCACTTCGGGGTTGAGCGTCCGGGGAGATCACATCCTCGATCCGAAGACGGGTCGTCCCGTCGACGATCGGGGTAGCTTGACGGTGGTGGCGCAGAGCGGCCTGCTGGCGGATTGCCTGTCGACCGGTCTCTACGTGCTGGGTCCCGATCGGGCACTCGCCCTGGCCGCCGCCGATCCGAGCTTCGAGGTCGTCGTTCAGTTGCCCTGGGAGGACGGCCTGCGGGTCGTCGTCTCGAGATCGCTGGCAGGTCGGGTGGACCTGCTGCAGACGGACAGTCGGCTCGAGGTCTTCGAATTCTCGCAGCCGGCTCCGAGTTCGTCGTCGCCTGAAATCGCAGCGGGCCGCTGATGGCAGCGCTGCACTCGCGGGTCGTTCGATCCATGAAGAGGAGAGGTGTTCGAATGTTCTTCCAGAAGGTTCTTCCTGGTTTCAGGGGATTCCGGCCCCTGTATCTCGCTGCTGCCTCCAGCCTGTTGCTGGGCTTTTCGGCCGCGGCCGGCGCGCAGTCCGGCTCCGACGCCGAGATCGACGAACTGAGACGACAGATCGAGGAACTTCGCGCGGCCGTCGACGAAGCGAAAGCCGAGGGCAGCGAGGCCCGGATGGACGAGTTGGAGCGGCAACTCGAAGTCCTCGCCCAGGAACTCGAGGCGATGAGGATCGGCGAGGCCGCCGACGTCGACGCTGCCGGAGAATGGGGTCTCGGAGTCGCGGCTTCGAAGGTCTACCGCGTCGATCAGGGACTGTCTTTCGGCGGCTACGGCGAGGCGGTCTACCAGAACTTCGGATCGAGTCGCGACGACGGTGCCCCCTCGGGCAAGAAGGACGAGCTCGACTTCCTGCGCGCCGTGCTCTACGTCGGCTACAAGTTCAACGACAAATGGGTGTTCAACTCCGAGATCGAGTTCGAGCACGCTTCGACCGACAAGTCCGGTAGCGCCTCGGTCGAGTTCGCCTACATCGACTACCTGGCGAAGGAGTCGCTGAATGTGCGTACCGGCCTGGTGCTGATTCCCCTGGGCTGGCTCAACGAACTCCACGAGGCACCGCTCTTCTTCGGCGCGAACCGTCCGTACTCCGAGTCGGTGATCATCCCGTCCACCTGGCGTGAGTCGGGAGCGGGTCTGTTCGGCAGCGTGGGCCCGTTCAGCTATCGAACCTACGTCGTCAATGGACTCGACGCCTCCGGTTTCTCTTCTTCGGGCCTTCGGGGCGGCCGACAGAAGGGATCGAAGGCTCTGGCGGAAGACTTCGCCTGGACCGGTCGTCTCGACTACACCGGTACGCCGGGATTGCTGGTGGGAGCTTCGGCCTACGTCGGCAACTCGGGCCAGGGACTGACGGATGCGATGGGGACCATCGACGCGAAGACCGAGATCTTCGATGTTCACGCCCAGTGGCAGTGGCGGGCGCTTCACGTCCGAGGCCTGTGGGCGAGGGCCACCGTCGACGACGTCGCCCGACTGAACATGGCGCTGGGGTATACCGGCAGCCAGTCGATTGGTGAGAAGATGAGCGGCTCGTATCTCGAGGTGGCGTATGACGTCCTGGCTCACCGCGATGGCAAGGCGGCGCTGTGGCCGTTCTTCCGCTACGAGACGGTCGATACCCAGAACGGTGTGCCTTTCGGCTACGCCGTCGATGGTTCGAAGGATGTGGAGATCCAGACCTTCGGGGTGTCCTTCCAGCCCCTGGATGAGGTGGTTTTCAAGTTCGATGTGCAGGACTGGAGCAACACGGCGGGGACCGGAATCGACCAGTGGAATCTGGCCGTGGGCTATCTGTTCTGATCCGGTCGGCTTCCTGCGATGAATCGGCTTGCGACAGCGACGCTCCTCGGGGCGCTCTTCACCCTTCTCGGAGGGTCGCTGCCGGCTTGCGCGAAGGTGTTCCTGACGGTCGATGAGGCCCTGGCCCTGGCCTTCCCTGAGTGCGAGGTGGTTCGCCGCACGGTCTTCCTCACCGACGAGCAGCGCAGCGCGGCCGAGGAGCGCTCGGGAGCCGAGATCCGGTCCAGCCTGGTCCATCCGTACGCGGCGACCTGCGCAGGAACGCCGGCGGGCGTTGCCTACTTCGACACTCATCGCGTGCGTACGCTGCCGGAGACGATCATGGTCGTGATCGAAAGCGGTGGTGAAGTGGGTCGAGTCGAGGTGCTGAGTTTCCGCGAGCCGGAGGACTACATCCCCCGCTCGAACTGGTACGACCAGTTCGACGGCCGACAGCTCGATCGCGAACTGAGCCTGAAGAAGTCGATCCGCTCGGTCACCGGTGCGACGCTGACGGCGCGAGCGACCACCGAGGCGGTGCGTCGTGTCCTGGCTCTTCACCAGGTGATCGCGGAGACGGCGCCGTGAGCCGTTGGGAGATCATCCTCCTGCACACCTCGACCCTTCTGGTCGGCGGGACCGGGCTGGTCTACGCCTGGATGCTCTACTTCATGTCTCCGGTCGACGAGTTCTCGGTGGTCAATCATCGCCTCCAGCCGGAAGTCCAGCATGCCCACATCTGGCTCGCGCCGCTTCTCGTCTTCGGCATCGGACTGATCTGGCGCAGTCACATCTGGAAGCACTATTCCGGAGGTCGGGCGCAACGCCGCCGTTCAGGCTTGACGCTGTTGGTGGTCTTCGCGCCGATGATCGTTTCCGGCTATCTCATCCAGACCGCCGTCGGCGACACCTGGAGATCGATCTGGATCGGAGTCCACCTGGCGTCCTCGGGGCTCTTCCTGCTGGGCTATGCCGTGCACCGTTGGGCCGCCTCCAGGTCGCGTTCGGCAGCCACCGTTCAGCTCAACGTCGAGATCAACGAACCGGTTTGAAGACGGCCCTGGGGTCTTGCGGGGCGACCTCGGCGCGGCGTCCTCGGTGGGGTCGGCGCAGCGGCTGCCCGGCGCGCTCGACCCGGCGGTCGGAGGAACGGAGCCAGGCCGCCCCGGTCGGGTCGAAAGCGGGGTTAGGATGCGGGGGAAATCCCGAATCTCTTCGTTCCCTTTTCCGGAGGTGGCCCGTGCCGACGCTCGTCCTTCCCTTCCCGCCGGCCCCTCGGGGTTCTGGCGCTCGTTCTCTGCGCCGCCGGTCCCGGCGCCGCCCAGGATTCGACGGACTGGCTGGTGCCGTCCGGAGACAGCGGTAGCCGACGGTACTCGCCGCTCAGCCAGATCGATCGTGACAACGTCTCGACGCTGCAGCCGGCCTGGCGCTGGTCGTCGATCGACAACGACCTGATGGCCAACGACGAGCGCTTCCAGAGTGCGCGCGCCCAGCCCCGTAACCACGAGGCCGGCCCGATCAAGGTCGGCGATCGGATCTACGTGACGACCGGCTTCAGCCAATTGGCGGCTCTCGACGCGGCGACAGGGGAGACTCTCTGGTCCTACGACCCTGCCAGCTATGAGAGCGGTCGGCCGACGAATCTGGGATTCGTGCACCGCGGAGCCGCCTACTGGAAGGACCCGGAGACCGGCGCCGAGCGTCTTCTCTATGGTGGCGGCGATGCGCGACTGCGGGCGGTCGATGCGGCGACCGGCTTGCCGATCGACGACTTCGGCGGCTCGGGGTCGGTCGATCTGACGCTCGGGCTGAGACGCGAGATCGCCCGTCGCGCCTACACGGTGAGTTCACCGGTCGTGCTGTGTCGCGATGTCGCGATCGTGGGTTCGTCGATCTCGGACGGCCCCTCGGGTCTGGAGGCACCGCCCGGCGACGTTCGCGGCTTCGACGTGAGGACGGGCGAACAGCTGTGGGCGTTCCATTCGGTGCCCCAGCCCGGTGAGTTCGGCAACGACTCCTGGGAGAACGAGTCGTGGTCGTACACCGGCGGCACCAACGCCTGGAGCCTGATGAGTGCCGACGAGGAACTCGGGTTGGTGTACCTGCCCTTCGGCACGCCGACCAACGACTGGTATGGCGGACACCGCCTGGGCGACAACCTGTTCGCCGAGAGTCTGGTGGCCGTCGATTGTGAGACCGGCGAGCGTCGGTGGCATTTCCAGACCACCCACCACGGACTGTGGGACTACGATCTGCCGACCTCGGCGATTCTCGGAGATTTCGAGGTCGACGGTCGAGGGGTCAAGGCGGCCATGCAGTTGTCGAAACAGGCGTTCCTCTACGTCTTCGACCGCGAAACCGGCGCGCCGGTGTGGCCGATCGTCGAACGGGCGGTGCCGCAGTCGGGGATCCCCGGCGAGCGGACCTCTCCCACCCAGCCGATTCCCACCCAACCGCCTCCCTTCGACCGCCAGGGACTGACCCTCGACGACCTGATCGATTTCACGCCGGAGGTTCACGCCGAAGCGCTACGTATCCTTTCGCAGTACCAGTACGGCCCGGTCTACACGCCACCGAGCGAACGCGGCACGATCAGCCTGCCGGGCTACGCGGGCGGCGCCAGTTGGCCGGGCGGCGCCTTCGATCCCGAGACCTCGATGCTCTTTGTGCCTTCGTTCACCTGGCCGGTGGTCCTGACGCTCACCAAGCCCGATGCCTCGCGCAGCGAGTTCGACTATGTCGGCCGCGTGACCAGTGATTTTCGCGGACCCTTCGACCTGCCCCTGACCAAGCCTCCCTACGGTCGTCTGACGGCCTACGACATGACCAGGGGCGAGATCGCCTGGGTCCAGACCCTGGGCGACGGTCCTCGCAATCACCCGCTGCTCGTCCACCTCGACCTTCCTCCTCTCGGTTCGGGCTCGCGCGGCCACGTGCTGGTGACGCGCACGCTCCTGATCGTGACCACGGGAGGCTCGCTGGCCTTTCGTTCCCAGGCCGACGAGGCCGAGCGCGAACTCGCCTCCGGCGACGCCGAGGCTGACGACTGGCGTCTGACGCCGCCTGTCTTGAGAGCCTTCGAGAAGACGACCGGGGAGCTGATCGCCGAGGTCGCCCTGCCGGCCCACACCGACGGCAGCCCGATCACCTACATGCAGGGGGGCAGGCAGTACGTGGTCTTCGCGCTGGGCGGCCGCGGCGCACCTTTCGAGCTGATCGCCTACTCGCTGCCGTAGCGGGCAGCCGACTTCCAGGGCTGAAGACTAGTGGGTGAACAGCCCGCGAACCTTGTTGCAGACCCACCGATCCTCGGCTTCCATCTGGCGCACCAACTGCTTCCAGGCTCGTCGGTCGTAGGCGATGATGCCGCGGACCAGGCTCCTGAGCCGTTGCCCGAACGTTCTCGTTTCGCGATTCCTGTTCATCGTGGACTCCTTTCACGATCCCCGATCACGGCTGCGATCCCAGGAATCGAATCGATGGGTGCAGGGTAATGTATTAGCGACATAATGTAAAGCGAGCCTGACTATTCTGCTGGACGAATCATGACGGTTGCAGGGCTGCCGGCCTCCTTGACCGAGAGGAACCCAGTACCTTCGCAGAGTACGGAAGCCGCGCAGTCTGGCTCCGCCAAACTGCCAAGCTGGCCGGCCAGCCGCCGAGCTAGCCGACTTCGTCGGCCATCCGCCGGCGTTGGAACTCGGCGTTGAACACCGAGTAGGCGCCACAGCGGGTGCAGTCGACGTTGTTGCCGTAACAGCAGAAGGTGCGCTCGAAGTTGCCGCCGTCGCCCATGTAGAGCGGCAGCGTGTTGCGCATCAGGCAGTTCTCGCCGCGGGTGCCCGTCGATTCCAGGCTGACGCTCGAATGCATCAGCCGCAGGGCGCCGACGTTGGACTTGATCAGCCAGGGGTGACGCAGCTTCAACTCGATCACGCGCTCGACGATCGGGTCGCGATCGCGCAGGTCGGGCCAGCCGAGGCCGCTCGAGTCGTTCTGGGTGGGCACGTAGAAGGTGAAGGCGAGGCCGGTGATCGGCCAGTCTTTGACCTCGTCGACGAAGTCTTCGATGCCCGCCTCGTTGGTGCGCGTGATCGTCATCTGCAACATCAGGTGGGTGCCATCTTCGGGATCGCGTTCGTGGATGGCGTCGCGCACCTGGTCGAAGACGCCCTCGCCCCGGATGGCGTCGCTCATCGCCTTCGGTCCGTCGAGAGAAACGGTCACCAGATGCCCGGGGACCGAGGGGATGCCGTAGGTACCGTTGGTGACGATCGCGCTCTCCTCGAAGAGTTGCATCGCCTCGAGGACGAGATCCCTGCGGATCATCGGTTCCCCGCCCATGAAGAGCATCCGGCGGATGTTGTGCTTGTCGCGCAGCTCTTCCAGCTGCGCCAACATCGTGGCGTCGTCCATCTTGTCCTGCGGCCGGTTCGGGTTGTCGGCCCGGAACACGAAACAGTGGCTGCAGCTGAGGTTGCAGGCGTTGGTGACGTTGACCAGAGCGGAAGGAAAGTCGACGTCTCCGAAGTCGGTGGCCTGCTTCATCGTGCCGTGAAGTGTGACGCGGGGCACCGGGATAGGCAAGTCGAGTCCACTCTGGGGTGTGGCTCGAAGATCGTGTGTCGGGGTTCGACTCCGTCCCGGCGACCGTGCGTTGATAGGATCGAAATCTTCCGGTGGCAGGATTCACCGGAGATCCCCCGAGGAATGATTCCCATGCGCCCATCCCAGCTTGCGACCCTGTTTCTCGCCGTCGTCCTCGTCGTGCCCGCAGCCGTCCTGGCGGCCGAAACCGACCTCCCCCGTACGGCGAGCGGACACCCCGACCTCTCCGGCAGCTACAACTCGGCCACGCTCACCCCGCTGTCCCGGCCGTCGGAGTACGGCGACAATCTCTATCTGACGCCGGAGGAGGCGCAGGCCATCGCCGACGCCGAAGCCGAGATCATGGCGCGCAGCAACCGGTCCAGCGACCCGCACCGCGATGCTCCCGCCGAGGGTGGAGCAGCCCCGGCCGGTGCCGACGATTCAGCCCGCAACGACCTCGGCGCCGGCAACGTCGGTGGCTACAACGGATTCTGGATCGACCGTGGCGACACTGCGGTGATGGTCGACGGCAAGTTCCGGACCTCGATCATCTACGATCCCCCGAACGGTCAGCAGCCACGCATGACGCCGGGGGGAATGCGGAACCTCGCCAAGAACTTCGCTTCGTTCGCGTACAACAACGACGGCACGGCGTCGTGGCTCGATCGGCCCGGCCCGGGACCCTTCGACGGTCCCGAAAGTGTCGCCCTGGCCGAGCGCTGCCTGCTGGGATTCAGCGCCGGTCCGCCGATGCTGCCGGGGCTCTACAACAACTTCAAGACGATCGTGCAGACGGACACCCACGTGATGATCCTGGCCGAGATGGTTCACGACGCCCGCATCATCCGCCTCGATTCCGAACACGCTCCGCCCGAGCTTCGTCGCT
The DNA here is from genome assembly GCA_942492505.1 of Thermoanaerobaculia bacterium. Lineage (GTDB taxonomy): Bacteria > Acidobacteriota > Thermoanaerobaculia > Multivoradales > Multivoraceae > CALOFD01. Next base: position 103,180 of record CALOFD010000037.1, on the reverse strand, counting down.
GGCTGGGTGATTCGATCGGCTGGTGGGAGGGCGACACGCTGGTGGTCGACACCACCAATTTCCGCGACCGCACCGGGCTCTACGGCGGCGACGAGAATCTGCACCTCGTCGAACGCTTCACCATGCTGGAGAACGGTGACCTGCGCTACGACTTCACCGTCGACGATCCGACGGCGTGGACCGCTTCGTGGAGCGGCGAGTATGTGTGGGCGGCGAGCGAGGAGCAGGTGTGGGAGTACGCCTGCCACGAAGGCAACTACGCGATGGGCAACATCCTGCGCGGCGCCCGCCTGCTCGAAGACGAGTACCGCGAAGCCAACGACACCGACGCCCGCTGACGCTCAGACCGAAACGACGACCCGTCCGCGAGTCCTGCCGGCGAGCTGCTCGGCCGCGGTCTCGATGACCTCGTCGAGTCCGATCTCGCGCGTCATCGCCTCGAGGCGGTCGCGGTCGAGGTCCGTCGCCAGGCGGTTCCAGGCTTCGATCCTGCGTGGCAGCGGGCAGTAGACGCTGTCGATCCCGGTCAGCGTCACGCCGCGCAGAATGAACGGCATGACGGTGGCGGGGAGGTCGAAGCCCTGGGCGAGACCGCAGGCTGCGACGGTTCCGCCGTACTTCGTGTTGGCGCAGATGTTCGCAAGCGTGTGGCTTCCGACCGCATCGACGGCGCCTGCCCAGCGCTCCTTGCCCAGCGGACGTCCCTTCTCGGACAGTTCGCCGCGGTCCATGATGTCGGCGGCGCCCAGGCCCTCGAGATAGTCGCTCTCCGAGGTCCTTCCGGTCGACGCGACCACGGTGTAGCCGAGCTTGGAGAGCACCGAGACGGCGACGCTTCCGACTCCACCGGCAGCGCCGGTGACGAGGACCTCGCCCTTGTCGGGGGTCACGCCGTGGTCCTCGAGCGCCAACACGCACAGCATCGCCGTGTAGCCGGCGGTTCCGATGGCCATGGCCTGGCGGGTCGAGAATGCTTCCGGAAGAGGCACCAGCCACTCCGACTTCAGACGGGCTCGCTGAGCGAGACCGCCCCAGTGGACTTCGCCGACCCCCCAGCCGTTGAGAAGCACCTGATCGCCTGGAGCAAAACTCGCGCTCGAACTCTCCTCGACCGTACCCGCGAGATCGATTCCGGGGACCATCGGAAAGCTGCGCACGACCGGCGAGGCTCCGGTGATGGCGAGGCTGTCCTTGTAGTTCAGGGTCGAGTATTCGATGCGAACCGTGACGTCGCCGTCGGGGAGTCGTTCGTCGTCGACTTCGGTGACTTTGGCTTCATGGGAATCGTCGGTCTTGTCGATCAGGATGGCTTTCATGGATCGGAGTCTCCTTCGGATCGGGGAGTCTAGCCGACTGGGTCGCCCGGCGCAGGGTTGGCGAGGGGGTGGCGGCAGCCCACTCGAGACCGGTACGGCTTCCTCGGCTGGCTCGACTGGAAGGCTTGTAAGACTTTTTGTAATGCACGCTTGACATCTACTTCATGGCCGCCTAGATTCTGGTGTCAAGGGAGCTTGACACCCTGGTGTTCCTCGACGGAAGGAGAACTCGATGGATCAAGAAGTCCGATCCTCGTTCCTGGCTCGTTGCATGAGCCTGAGTCCCCGCGATCGCAGGAACCAGCTCGAGTTCGCGGGCGCCACCCTGGCCTGGGCCGTGGCCTTCGTCGGATGCACCTTCCTGCTGAGGCGGGACATCGTGCCCGAGGGGCCGCTGCGATGGCTGGTGGCGGCTCTTCCGACGGTCGCCGGTCTGGCGCTGTTTGCGGTTTTCGTCCGCTACCTGAGAGTCGCCGACGAGTTCCAGCGGGTGATCCAGTTGCAGGCGCTCGGCATGGCGTTCGGCGGCACGTTCCTGGCGGTCACGGGCTACCCGCTCTTCGTCGCTCTCGGAGCCCCCGAGATGAGGTTGAGCGACCTCGGGACTCTCATGCCGATCTTCTACGCGTTGGGCTGCCTCTACGGCGCCTGGAGGTACCGGTGAAGAACCGTCTGAAGGTCCTGCGAGCCGAGCGCGACTGGACCCAGGCACGTCTGGCGCAGGAACTCGGTGTGTCGAGGCAGGCGGTCAACGCCATCGAGACCGGAAAGTACGACCCCAGTCTGCCGCTGGCGTTCAAGCTGTCGAAAGTCTTCGGTCTGGCGATCGAGGAGATCTTCATCGACAACGAGTCGCCTTGACGAAGCGGTCGACTGGCGGGCCGCAGGATCCGACGCGGTACTTCGGACCCCGTGGTCTCCGGACCGCGAGCTCGTTGCCCGGTCCATGGGCGATTCCGCGGTGGGGGCGCTCCGGTAGACTTCCCGCAGTCCTCATTCACCTCCGATGAACTCCCGGCCGAGGCCTCGAGCCCGGTCCGTTCTCGACTCCTGGGAAGCATCCATGCGCACCACCCTCCTGGTCCTGCTGTCACTCTTCACGACGGCGCCGCTCGTCGCGGGTCCCTTCGACGCCCGGCGCTCCTCATCGATCGACTACACGGCCACGCGCGCGACGCCGGCACTGCCCTGCAGCCGAATGCGACAGTGGACGACCGCCGACCTGACGGTCGTCTCGGCGAAGCCGCAGGAGGAGCCGGCCGCCTGCATCCTGAGTGCCGTGGCGCCGAGTGAGATCCGCTTCGAGGTGGCCCTGCCGAACGACTGGAACGGCCGCTTCCTGATGTTCGGCAACGGTGGGCTGGCCGGCACCCCGCCCGAGAGTCCCGCACGGATCGCGCAGCGCAACCGTGCCGTCGAACTGGGCTTTGCGACCGCCTACACCGATACGGGGCACGATCAACGGGTCGAGCCGGGCGGCACGTTCGCCCACCAGAACCTGCACAAGCTCATCGACTACGGCTACCGAGCGGTCCATCTGACCAACCAGAACTCGAAGGAGCTGATCGCCCACTACTACGGTCAGGCGGCGAGCTTCAGCTACTTCGACGGCTGTTCGACCGGGGGGCGCCAGGCGCTGATGTCGGCTCAGCGGTTCCCCTCCGACTTCGACGGCATCGTCGCGGGGGCGCCGGCCAACGACTACTCGGGTCTCAAGTTCTCCCAGGCCTCTCGCATGTCGGCGATGAAGGGCGGCCTCTTCGACCTCGATGCGATCGATGCCCTGGCGGCCGAGATCTACGAGGGCTGTGACGGTCTCGACGGACTCGAGGACGGCTTGATCTCCGATCCGCGGCGTTGTGACTTCGATCCGCAGCGCGATCTTCCTCGTTGCGATTCGCAGACCACCAGGGACTGTTTCAGTGCCGAACAGATCGCCGCCCTCGTGGCCTACTACGCGCCGGTCGAGCTGGCCGGCGAGGTGATCTATCCGCCGCATCCGGTGGGCAGCGAGGCTCGCGGCCCGGCGCGCGGCGGGCGGACGATGCCGGGATGGATTCCCTGGCTCTTCAATCCCAACGGAGTGGCGCTACTCGACCGGCTGGGCTCGGACTTCTTTCGCTACATGGTGTTCGTGGTCGATCGTCCGGAGTTCGACTGGACCGAGTTCGACTACGCGCAGGAACCGGACAATCTGGGCTACTTTCGCGACATCGTCGATGCGGTCGATCCCGACCTCGGCGAGTTCCACCGGCGGGGAGGCAAGATCATCAGCTACTTCGGCTGGGCCGACCCCGACATCAATCCGCTCACCGCGATCGACTACCGGGAGCAGGTCGAAGCCGCGACCGGCAACGTCGACGACTTCTACCGTCTCTTCCTGGTGCCGGGGATGTTCCACTGTTCCGGCGGACCCGGACCGTCGGACTTCGATGTCATGACGCCGCTGATCGACTGGGTCGAAGGCGGCGTCGCACCGGATCGGATCGCGGCCCGTCACGAGGTCGATGGCGAGGTGCGCTTCAGCCGTCCGCTGTGCAGCGATCCGCTCGAGGCGGTCTACGACGGCCAGGGTGATCCGAAGTCTGCCGAGAGTTTCCGTTGTGAGTAGGCGGGCGTCGGACGACGGCCGCCCGTGGACCCTGGTGGTCGGGCTGGTCGCGGCCGTCCTGTTGATCGGGCTGGCGGAGTTGAAGTCGCGGCCTCCGGCGGCCGTTTCCGCCGACGCTCCGGCCGATCAGTTCTCGGCCGAGAGGGCGATCACCCGGCTCGAGGACCTGCTCGGGCGGCAGCGACCTCACCCGGCCGGGACGGCGGCCAATCGCGGCGTCAAGAAGCGACTGATCCGTCAGCTCGAGGAACTCGACGTCGAGGTCGAGGAACAGCATGCCGTCGGCTGTTCGCTGCGCGGTGCCCGCTGTGCGTTCACCGAGAACGTCATCGCCACGCTGGCGGGGCGCAGCGACGACACGATCGTCCTGATGGCGCACTACGATTCGGTGCCACCGGCGCCGGGCGCCGGCGACGACGGCGCCGGAGTGGCCGCGCTGGTCGAAGTGCTGGCGATGGTTCGCGACGGCGCTCCGTACCAGAACACCCTGCAGTGGGTGCTGACCGACGCCGAGGAAGTCGGCCTGCTCGGCGCCGAGGCCTATTTCAGCCAGTACCCGGGCGTCGATCGGGTCAAGGTGGTGATCAACGTCGAGGGCAGCGGATCTGCGGGTCCGGTGAACCTGTTGCGCTCCACCCTCGGCAGCGGTTCCCTCGTCCATGCCTTCCGGCGCGCCTCCGATTCTCCCGTCGCCAACTCGATGGCGACCGAGATCTTCAAGCGCATGCCCAACGACACCGACTTCTCCGTCGCGATGGCGTCGGACATCAAGGGGATCGACTTCGCCTTCGCGGGCGAGCGCAATCACTACCACACGCCCAACGACACGATCGAGAACCTGAGTCGGGACACGATGCAGCACCATGGCGACAACGTCCTGCCGCTGCTGCGCCGACTCGCCGATGCCGACCTGGGCGAGATCTCCGGGGAGTACTCCTACTCGACCCAGTTGGGCTTGTGGGTGATGTGGCCCCAGTGGCTGACCCTGCCGCTGGCCGTCGTCGCCCTGGTGTTGCTTCTCGCTGCGATCGTCATTCAGCGGCGCTCGGTGAAGCTGCGCCGGGTGGCCGCGGGTCTGGCCCTGTCCCTGGTGGGGCTGGTCGCGATGGTGCTGGTCAACGCCGTCGGTCTATGGCTCTTGGGCCGCATCGCGGGGGCCACTCCCAGCTGGCCGGCGACGGTCTGGCCGTGGCGGTTGACGATCTTCGCGGCCACCCTGCTCGGCTGGGTCGCCGCGGTCGCTCCGCTGGCGCGGCGGGTCGGTGCGACGGCGCTATGGAGCGGCGCCTGGCTGATCGTGGCCGCGCTCGCGGTCTTCCTCGGCGCCGTGGCGCCGTTGGCGGCGAATCCCTTCCTGATTCCGGCTTTCGGCGCCGGCGTGATCCGACTCTTCGCTGCGATCCGGAACCCCGAAGGCGACGCCGGATGGACGTCGTTTCTGGTGATCGTCAGTGCCGGCCTGGGGGCGGTGTACCTGGGCGGTCTCATGCCGCTGCTCGAGGCTTCGCAGGGCTACGGACTCGCCCCCGCGGTCTACGTGCTGGCAGCGCTCACCCTGATGCTGTCGAGCCCCCTGCTCGCCGTGGCGCCGCGGTCGCAGCCGGCGACGCTGGCGGCCTTCGCGCTGGGCGTCCTGGTGGTCGCGGCGGTCGGGGTCGCCGTGCTGCCGCTCTACAGCCCGTATCGGCCGCAGCATCTGAACTTCAGCCACATCCAGAATCATGATGAGAAGCAGGCCTGGTGGCTGGCGATGACGGCAGGCGAGCTGCCCGAGGCGGTTCGCTCGCAGGTCGGGTTCGGACCGGCCGAGGCGATTCTCCCCGGCACCCCGAACGCGGCGGGAGAGACCGCGACCGCGCCGTGGCTCGAGGTCCCGCCGCCCGAGTTCGAGATCGTTGACGACGTGACGGAGGCATCGGCGGGACCCGGGCGTCGTGTCCGGCTGAAGCTACGCTCACCGCGGCGCGGCAACGAGATCCAACTGCTGGTCAACCGGGAGGCCGGCCTCGAGTCCATGAAGGTCGAGTCGAGGGAAGTCGCCGTCACAGCCAACCCGCAGCTTCGGGCGCGCTTTCCCGACCATGACGTCGTGAGCGTCGTCGTGCCTCCCGGCAGGGAGGTCGAGTTGACGCTGCGACTCGGTTCGACCGACTCCCACGAGCACCTGCTGGCCGATGTCTCCCACGGGCTGCCTTCGGAGGGTCGAGGGTTGTCCGACGCGAGATCGCCCAACGGCAGTCCCGTGCACCGCGGCGACCAGCAGATCGTCTATCGCAGCATCACCTTCTGACGGCCGGTTGGCGGCAGTGGGCGGTCGAGTCGGGTGAACCCGTCGGCGCCGGTCGTGGCGCTTCTCGAGCGTTCCTGGCGGCGTTCGAGGGTCAGTCGGCCGTCGGCATGGCCGCGATCAGGAGCTCCCAGAGCCGCGTGTCGAACTCCCGGGGCTCGTCGGGCTGGTCGCCGAGTCGGGTGACGACCAGGCCGAGGCTGGGCACGACGAAGCAACGTCGTCCCAGGGCCCCCTGTGCCGCGACGAGATCGTCGGGCGCCGTCGGTAGCATCGGCCCGGGTCGCCTCGCCGCATCTGGGCCGGTACTCATGATCGCGTCCTTGCCGTTCAGCCACCACAGCAGGCCGTAGCTCGGATTGAGGTCCTGGGACGAGTCCAGTGCGCGAGCGAGATAGCCGGGATTGCCGAGCAGGTCGTCGTCGCGCCACACGCCTTCGGCCAGGATCAGCAGACCGAAGCGCGCCAGGTCTCGCGCGCTGGTCGAGAAGCCCACCTTGTTGGCGTCCTCTGCCCCGGCGAGCCAGGGTCGCGGCGTCCAGCCGCTGTCGGACATGCCGATCCGATCCGTCAGCCACGTCGAGGTCAGTTGGTGGATGTCGGAGCCCGTGGCGGCTTCGAGCACCTGCAGCATGCGGCTGTAGACGCGGGTGTTGTAGCGCCAGACCTCGCCGGCCCGATCCGAGTAGGCGCCGTCTTCGGCGAGCCCGCTGGTCATCGACATCAGGTGCCGCACGAGGATCGCGGCTTCCTGGTCGGCGGGAGCGGCCGACCAGCCTTCTCCGAGGTACTTCGCGACCGGTTGTTCGAGGTCGAGCAGTCCCCTGCCCTCGGCGACTCCGGCGAGGAAGGCGATCACGCTCTTCTGGACGGAGGCGACATCCTCGATGGTGTGACCGTCGGCGGTCTTCCCGGTGACCATGCGCTCGAGGCGCTCGCTCACATCCGCGGGCTCGTCCCAGTAGCGTTCGGCAACGATGCGTCCGTTGTGGACTACCACGAGTCCGGTCGTTCCATGACTGCCGGCGAAGGCGAGCGCCGCGTCGAGGGCAGCGACGTCCCATCCGGCCTGCGCCGCGTCGAGAGTCGCGATCGGTTCGTCGGCGGGCGGCAGGTCGGAGGCCGGAGTCCGCGCGAGAGCGGCGTTCTGGCCGAGAGTTGCGAGCGTCAAAAGGAAGGTCAGGGCGTTGAGACGAACGGAGCGAAGGACAGACACGCAATTCAGGGATGCTTCTTTCACGACAGGCTCCTCGATTCAGTGGAGATCGTACATCCTGGCGTTCGCTTCAGCCGACGAGGCGCCGGCGCGTGTCTGACACGGTGGCCTGCCTTCCTACCAGCGTGACGACATCGTCGGGTTCGAGCACGGTGCTGCCTCTCGCGACACTCTGTGCGTCGCCCCGGCGCAGGCTGACGATCAGGCAGTCTTCGGGCAGCGCGAGTTCGCTGACACTTCTTCCGGCGGCCGGGGAGTCGTCTCGGATTCGGACCTGGAACAGACTGAGTTCCTCGACCTGGCCGAGGCCGAGACTCTCGGCTCGCTGCAGTTCCTGGCCGCGGCGCGCCAGCGCGTGGTTGTAGGCCCGAACGACGTCGTTACGACGTACGATGCCGATCGGAACCAGTGAGCCCTTCTCCACGACCGGGATGCGGTTGACGTCGCGAATCCCGAGTCGGCGCATGGCCGTTCCCATCGACTCGTCGGGGTGGGCGACGAGGAGGTCTCCGCGAGTGGCGATGTCGGCAACGGTGGCTCCCTGCGCTTCGCCGGCGTTGGCGGCCCGGTCGAGGTCCGAGAGGCTCACCATGCCGGAGAGGTTGCCCCGAGAGTCCAGGACCGGGAACGATTGCACCTGGGTCGTGGCGAAGAGGGTGGCGAGTTCTTCGGCCGGCGTGGTCTCGGAAACGGTCGCGAAGTCGGTGGTCATGATCTCCTTCACCGAGACCGTCTGCAGGACGTCGACGTCGCGTCCCTTCTCCAGCCGAACCCCCCTGCGGCTGAGTTTGAGGGTGTAGATCGAGTCACGGCTCAGGACCGAGGAGATCAGCGTACTGATCACCGTGGCGAGCATCAGCGGCAGGATGATCCGGTAGTCGCCGGTCATCTCGAACAGGATGAGGATGGCCGTCACCGGGGCATGGGCGGCGCCGCTGAAGAAGGCAGCCATGCCGACCAGCGCGTAGGCGCCGGGAGGACCGCTGATGCCGGGGAAGTACTGGTTCGCCAGGCTCCCGAAGGACGCTCCCAGCATCGAGCCCATGAACAGCGAGGGAGCGAAGACACCTCCGGATCCACCCGAACCCAGCGTGATCGAGGTCGCCAGGATCTTGAGCAGGAACAGGCCCACAGTGACCTCGATCGCCAACTCGCCGAGCAGGGCCGCGGAGATCGACTCGTAGCCGACTCCGAAGATTCGCGGGAACCCATCGATCTGATAGGAGAGGATTCCGAGGCCGCCGAGAAGCAGACCGCCGATCATCGGCTTGATCCACTCCCGGGCCGGCAGCCGGTCCCAGAGGTCCTCCATCCAGTAGAGACCTCTCGAGAAGCCCACCGCGGTGACAGCCGCGATCACCCCGAGGAGCGCGTAGAGGGCGAGTTCCCAGGGGCTGGCGAGGGCATACTCCGGCACGTCGAAGGCCCGGATCTCGTCGCTGAAATGGAGCGAGATCACGTTTGCGACGACCGCCGAAATGACGACGGCACCGAAGTACAGGGTGTGGAATTCGCCCAGGATCACCTCGATGGCGAAGATGGCGCCGGCGATCGGAGCGTTGAAGGTCGCCGCGATGCCGCCGGCGGCGCCACAGGCGACGAGGCTGCGGATGCGATCGTCGGAGAATCGGAAGGCCTGGCCGATCGTCGAGCCGATGGCCGAACCGATCTGGACGATCGGCCCCTCGCGGCCCACCGAGCCGCCGGAACCGATACAGACGCCGGAGGCCAGCGCCTTGACCACGGCCACCCGCGGTCGGATGCGACCGCCGCGCAGGGCGACGGCCTCCATCACCTCGGGCACGCCGTGTCCCTTGGCTTCCCGTGCGAATCGGTAGACCAGCGGGCCGACGATCAAGCCGCCGATCGCCGGGACGACCAGCAGGCGACCCCACGAGGGCATGGACTCGGTCAGCGGCCCGTAGCCGAGCCATCGAACGGTGTCCAGCAGCCAGCGGAAGGCCACGGCGCCGAAGCCGGCGCCGAGCCCGACGATCGTCGCGGTGGCGAAGGTGATCGCCGAGTCGGAGACTTCCCTCCGGTCGATCCAGGACAGGATCGCCTTGCGCAGGGTTCGCCAGAGGGGTCGCAAGGACGGTACGACTCGTAGGAGTAGGAAGAAGCCGGGCAGGTTTGGGATCTCGGGTCGAGTTCCTCGCTCCGGTGCCTCGGTCCTCCGCAAGAAAGGGCGGGGGCGTCGACCCGCGCCACCGTACAATAGCAGGGTGACCCTCGAGATCGGTTTCCTCTTCGCCCTCCTGATCGGGATGGTGGTTCTCTTCCTGACGGAGAAACTGCCGGTCGACCTGACGGCCTTCATCGGTCTCGTCATCCTGATCTTCGGCGGCTATCTCACGCCGTCCGAGGCCTTCGTCGGCTTCTCGTCGCCGGCCGTCATCACCATGCTCTCGGTCTTCATCGTGGGCGCCGCGCTGCTCGAAACCGGGGTGGCCGATCTGGTCGGGGGAAGAATCCACAAGCTGGTGGGCAACAGCGAGGTCCGGCTGATCATCGTTCTGATGACGGTCTGCGGGATCCTGTCGGCGTTCATGAACAACATCGCGGCGACCGCGGTGCTGATGCCGGCGGTGGCAGCCGTGGCGCGTCAATCCGGTCTTTCGCCGTCTCGCCTGTTCATGCCGCTGGCCTTCGGCGCCATCCTCGGCGGCACGACGACGCTGGTCGGCACGCCGCCCAACATCGTCGCCGCCCAGGTCATGCAGGAACGCGGCATGGAGCCCTTCTCGCTCTTCGACTACACGCCGATCGGCCTCGCCCTGCTGGGAGTCGGGTGCCTCTTCATGGTGACGATCGGTCGCAAACTGTTGCCCGACCGCGACGTCCGAGGACCGGCGACTCCTGCCTCGAGCGATCTGACCCAGGTCTACCGATTGAACGAGCGGTTGTTCTCGATCCGGATTCCCAGTGAATCGCCGCTCGACGGGTTGTCTCTCTCGGAGACTCGGCTGGGCAGCACCCTGGGGGTCAAGGCGCTGGCCATCGTGCGTCAGGGAAACGAACGGCTGGCGCCGGAGAGCACCACCGTCCTTCGCGGTGGCGATGTCCTCTTCGTCGAGGGGTCGGCCGACGAACTGGCCGAACTCCTGCGACTGCAGAGCCTCGAGGTGGAAGAGGCCCAGTTGGAAGATCTTCCGACCCCGGTCGCTGGAGTCACGGGAGTCCGAGCCAGGATCGCCGAGGGTTCGTCGCTGAGCGGCCGTTCGCTGCGCGAGTTGCGGTTCCGCGAGCAGATGGGGCTGGTGGTGATCGGCATCCACCACGACGGCCTGATCAGTCGCACCGATCTCGCCTCGCGGCGTCTCGTCGCCGGCGATGAGATCCTGGCCCTGGCCTCGACGGATGCGGCAGAGCTTCTGACCGGCGCCGACTTCGATCACTGTGAGGTCGGCGTCTCGGCGATCGGCGAGTTGGGGGACCAGATCTTCCTGCTCGGCATCCCGGAGACCTCCAGTCTGGCGGGGGCGACCATCAACGAGAGCCGACTCGGGGACCTGGTCGGACTGACCGTCGCCGGGATCGTCCGCGGTGAGGAGATGCTTCTGGCGGTGGACCCGAACGAGACCCTGAACGCAGGGGACCGACTGCTGGTGGCGGCGGAGCCGTCGAGGATTCTCACCCTGATGGAACTCGGCGACGTGCAGATGGAGCAGGAGGTCGGCGCCTCGCTCGAGTCCGAGGACGTCGGCATGGTCGAGGCAGCCGTAGCGCCGCGGTCATCGTTGGTCGGCAAGTCGATGCGGGAAGTCGACTTCCGCGACCGCTACGGCTTGCTGGCGCTTGCGCTGTGGCGCGAGGGCGAACCCCTGCACGCAGGATTCAGTCAGCTGCCGCTGCGATTCGGCGACGCGATGCTTCTCCACGGGCCGCGCGAGAAGATCCGTCGGCTGACGGCCGATCGCGATTTCGTCGTCCTGTCCGACGCCGAGCCGCAGCAGCGCAGCACGCGCAAGGCGCCACTCGCCTTCGCGGCGTTGCTGCTGATGATCGCTCTCGTGGCTTCGGGCTTCCAGCCGATCCACGTGGCGGCGTTCACGGCCGCGACGGCGGTGCTCCTGTTCGGCGCCCTGTCGATGCAGCAGGCCTACCGGGCGATCGAATGGCGGGCCGTCTTCCTCGTCGCCGCGGTGCTGCCGGTCGGCATGGCGATGGAACGCACCGGCGCGGCCCTGTTGATGGCCGATTCCGTGACGTCGGTGGCCGGAGGTCTCGGCAACCACGCCATCCTGGCGGCCCTGGTCGTGCTTGCGAGCATTCTCAGCCAGGGACTCGACGGCGCTCCTGCCGTCGTCCTGCTCGCACCCGTGGTGATCGGCACCGCCGAGAGCCTGGGGATCAGCGCGCGCCCGCTGATGATGGGAGTCAGTCTCGCCGCTTCCGCCGCCTTCATGACGCCCTTCAGTCACAAGGCGAATCTGCTGGTCATGGGCGCCGGTGGCTACCGGGCGCGTGACTATCTCAAGCTGGGAACACCTCTGACAGTTGTCGTGCTCGGCATCATCGTAGCCCTGGTGCCGGTCTTCTTTCCGTTCTAGACGGTCGATCAGAGCGTCGCAAGACCGTCGCTCAGGGTCGGGTAGGCGAGTTTCGGCAAGAGCTCGCGACGCGATCGCTCGGTGTTGCCCCAGTGCGGCACGCGGCCGAGTCGGACGAAGTCCCGGGTGAGGGGGGAGGCGGTCCTGAAGACGGTGGCAAAGGCCTCGCAGGCGAAGGCTGCACCGAGGATCGACCAGAAGGGCATTCGGCGGGGTCGAGGATGGCCCCAGTGGTCGCAGGCCGTGTCGAGGAACTCCTGGAGAGTTACGGGCTGCTCGTCTCCGACCTGGTAGATCCCCCGCACTCCGTCCGCGGCGATGGCGGCTTCGGTCGCCGAGAGGAAGTCGGCGGTCGATAGCAGATGGTAGAGGGTGGGCTCCTTCCAGACACAGAGGAGTCGGCGGCGGGCCAGCCAGCGGGCGGCCTCGATCATCAGGATGCCGCGGCCGTAGACCATCCCGAGGCGCAGGACGACGGGCTCACAGCCGGTATCCCGGGTCCTGGACAGGAGCAGACGCTCTTCCTCGAGCCGTGTCCTGGCGTGTGCCGAGACGGGCTCCCGGTCGAGGCGGCCGTCCGCGGGGTTCGCGACGGACGTCGGCCCCTCGACGTGCGGAAACGACACGAGGACGATCCTCGAGACCCCGGCAGCCAACGCTGCCCCGACAAGGTTGTCGAACCAGCGGGTGTTGGTTTCGGGCAGGAAGCGCTCGGGCCTCGGCGCGAAGAGCCGGCCGGCGAAGTGGACGACGACGTCGACTCCGTCGACGGCCGGTGGCAGGGTCTGGGGATCGGCCAGGTCGGCCGAGACGCATTCGAGATCGGGCCTCGCCGCGAGCGAATCGGCCACCGGGGTGCGATGGACCATCAAGCGGAGCGGGTGGGGTCCACCGGCCAGGTGTTCGGCCAACAGACCGCCCAGGTTGCCGGCCGCGCCGGTGACGAGAACCCGTGGATGCCTGCTGGAGGTCAGTGGTCGACGACCGAATCAGTCGCCGGCAGCGCACAGAATTCGCATCTTGTAGCGCTTCTGCTGTCCGCCGTCCGCTCGGATGTAGGTGACGATGGCGGAGCCCTCGTGAAGGCAGTGGTAGGTGAAGCTCTTGCCGTGCAGGGTGCCCTCGGCCTGATCCATCTTGATCTCGATCGCAGTCGGATCGTCGGCGAGACGATTCCTGATCACCCGCACGGTCCCGATCGCGGCGGAACCACGAGGGGTGTCGTAGCGGATGGTTTCGCAGACCTTGGAGGTCCTGCCGGGCAGGTGTTCGTAGCCGTACATCGAGGAGCCGATTCTCGCCTCCGCGGCGGCTCTCGCCGCATCGGCGGCGGCCAGCTCGGCCTCCGCTTCCTCCTGGGCCTGCCTCTGTCGCCGGCGGGACTCGGCTGCCTCGGCCGCTGCCCTGCGCTCCGCTTCCTTGCGCTGGTTCTCGCACCGTTCCCGGACGGTCTGCAGGCAGGCATCGTAGGCGGCCCAGGCATCCTCGGCCAGCTGACGCTTGCGGACGGCCTCCTCGTTGGCGAGTCGGCTGCGTGCCCGCAGTTCCTCGGCGCGGTCGCGGTCGGCCTGTCGTCGGCCGTCGGTGCGATCGGCGTCGGCGTCGATCTCGTCGGCCCGTCGGCGGCGATCGCGGGCCCGTTCCCGATCGCTGGCTGCGTCTCGTTCCCAGCTCGCCCGCCACGGATGACCGGCCGGGTACTGTTGGGCGCGTTGGTCGTTGACGCGCGCGTCGCGTTCGGCGTCCTCGGCGAGTTCGCGCCACTGACGCGCCTGATCGCGGCGCTTGTCGGTGTATTCATCGCTCTTCTCTGCCCACTCTTCGAGTGCCTGGGCCTGCTCGTTGTTCCACTCCTGATCCGCCTCGAGCTGTCTGGCCAGTGACTCGGCGGCCGAAGCCTCGGCCTCGAGAGCCTGTGCCCGCGCGAGCAGCTCGTCGCAGGGCGAGAGATCGTCCGGGCAGGGATTGCGGATGCGGGTGCGGTTCGAGTCGCCGCTCGATGACGAGGCCAGGTTCGACGGCGCCGAGCCGACGGGACCCTTGACGACGAACTGGACGTGCAGGTCCTGGTAGTCCTGGCGGCAGTTGGCCGGGCAGGTGGTGCAGCGTACCCGGACCGTTCCCTCGTAGCTTCCCGGCGGCGCCTCGGTGAGGTCGAGGACGGCCGGCGTCTGCTTGGACTGGCCGCGGCCGATTCGCGACAGCGTGGTCGGACCCGTGATGGTGATGTAGCGTGCCGCGTCGCCCTCGACCGTGATCGTGAAGTCGTGCTTGCCGCGGCACGAAGCGTTGACCGCCGTGACGGTCGTGTCGTACCTGCGGCCGGGGTCGAGCTGCCCCAGGTCCCAGGTGCTGCCTTCCTGGCCGCCCTGGGTCTGGGCACAGATTGCGGGAACAAGGAGTGCCGCAAGCAGCACGACGACGCTGACGAGACTGAGTTTGTGGATCATGGAGTGATTTCGAAGACGTTAGCACAGGGTCTGCGACAGGCCGGATCGCCTCCGCTACGGATCCCCGCGGGTAGAGCTCCGATCTCGGATGGCTTCGAGTCGAGGGTTCTGCAGCGCAAGCCAGTCGCAGCCGGAACCACTCCGTCTTCATCCGTGCTCGATGCCCCGGATGATCAGTCCCTCGGCGGCGGTGTGCCAGACGAGATGGGGCGTTCCACCGACCGGGAGTAGAAAGGGGTGGTCGGAAATCCCTGCGGTTTCGGCGATGATCTGAGGAGAGCTCCACGTCAGACCGCCGTCGATGGAGTTCCTCATGCCGATCCGAGTCCGGTCAGCGGCCTGCTCCTTCCAGATGACCACCAGGCGTCCATCGGCTGCGAGGAGGCTCGGATGCGCCGTAGCGGAGCTGGTGATCAAGGCCTGGTGACCGAGTCGGCCCGTCTTCGGGTCGAAGCGTCCGTGGTACGCCGCCGGTCGATCGTCGGCTGCGGTGAACCAGACGAGGTGGAGGGCATCGGCTGCGCGAACCATGGCGGGGCCATGATGGGGGCAGGCTTCGATCTGCCATCCGTCTTCGGTGGCGCGCTGAAGCTCGGAAACGTTGCCGTCGGACAGGGTTGCGAAAGCATGGTCGCGAATCTGTCCTTCGAAGACGTGCCTCCAGGCGATGGCGATGCCTCTCTGTGGCAGGTTCGTGGTGGCGATCCGGCAACATTCGCAGGCGTGGTCGGCGACCCGGCGGTTGGCAGCGAAGGTCGCCCCTTGATCGGTCGATACGCTGTAGTAGATCGCGGCGCCGCGGTAGTCCTGCCCCTCTGCTCTGGCGTTTTCCAGATCCCGTTTGTCGATCCAGACCAGGTAGAGGTCACCCTGCTCGTCGATCTGCAGGCTGTCGAACCGGTGGCCGATCACGAGGCCGTCGTCGTTGATCGTCCTCGGAGGCTCGAAGGTCAGGCCGCCGTCGACGGAACGCGAGAAACGAATGTCGGCGTTGAACATGCCCTCGAGCTTTCGAGTCCAGGAGAAGTAGACGTAGGATCCATCGATCCCGAGCTTCGGCCGGTTCTCGCCGTTGACCTCGATCGCCTCCTCCTCCGTCGTGACCCGGACGGGCGGTGAGAAGCTCTGGCCGCGGTCCTGGGAGCGGCTCAG
Source organism: Thermoanaerobaculia bacterium (assembly GCA_942492505.1). Lineage (GTDB taxonomy): Bacteria > Acidobacteriota > Thermoanaerobaculia > Multivoradales > Multivoraceae > CALOFD01. The sequence continues at coordinate 87,595 of CALOFD010000037.1, read as the reverse complement.
GTAGACGTGTCGCTGGTATTCGAACGCTGCCCAGAGGTCTCCATCGGGGCCGACGCGCACGCTGGGCGCGGAACCGCAGTGGATCGAAACCTCGGAGCAGTCGAGGGTCGCTTCCGCCGGTGGCGGCGCGGGCGCCGCGAGCCGATCGGAGCAGCCGACGGCGATCGCCGCGATGAGCAACGCGCTGAAGGCTTCGAGCCGGGACGTTGTCAGAGTCATTGCCAATCCTGCGAGAACTCGAGGAACAGGGTTCGGCCGGGCCAGGGGTGATGGACGTAGGTGACCTGGTTGGTGAGGTTGTCGATGCCGAAGTGGAGTCGGCTGGAGTCGCGCACGTTGTAGGTCGTACGCAGGTTGATCTGGGTGTAGGCGTCCTGGGCGCCGAACACGCGACTCGCGACGTCGGCGTTGTCGGCGTCGCCGAAGCTGTTGCTGGCGTAGCGGATCCCGCCACCGACCTCCCAGGACTCGTCGAAGATGTAGCTCACGAGCAGGTTGGCTCGCCATTCCGGCATGCGGGGGAAGAACTTGCCCTCGAAGCTGGGGTCGGCGGAGTTCCTGACGATCTTCGAGTCGGTGTATGCCAGGTTGAATCTCACCAGCATCTTGTTGTCGAGGAGGCCGGACTGATCGACGATGAGTTCGGCCCCGTCGGTCTTCACCTCCTCGATCGGCAGGAAGGTGCGGATGAAGCGGTTGTCGACGATCGTGGCCTGGTCGAAGATGGTGTTCTCGATCGACTCGGTGAAGAGATTGATCCGAGCGTAGCCGCGACGCAGGCTGCGCTCGATCAGGAGGTTGTGGTGCAGGCCGTCCTCCGGTTCGAGGTCGGCGTTGGCGATCGAAGTGCCGTTGGTACGGCGTTCGTTCTGGAACAGCTCCTCGACGATCGGGAATCGGTAGGCCCGGGCCGAGGACCAGCGGAAGTTCCAGGGACCTTCGGGGGAGTAGCCGACCGAGAATTTGGGTGAGAAGCGGCTCTCCGAGCGGTCGGAGTGGTTCTCGGCGACGTCGCGGATCTGGTAGTAGCCGTTGCGGCTGTCCCAGGCCTCCTGACGACCTCCGAAGGTGACATCCCAGGTCGAGCTGACCTGCCAGCGCAGCTGTGCGAAGAGAGCCTGGATCCGGGTTTCACCGCCGCTCGAGTTGTCGAGTTCGCCGAGAATGCCGCCGACGTAGTCGGGCGAGGTGTAGTTCGCGACGCCGAGATCGTAATGCTCGTAGCGATAGCCGGTGAGGAAGCTCAGGTCGGCGTTGCCGGCGAGGTCGTCGGTCTGGACCTTGACGTCGGCGGTTTCCCAGCCGGCCTGGTCGAAGAGCCGAACGGTTCCCTCAGGGGTGTAGGCCGGGTCGGCAGGATTGAGCAGGGAGGCTCGAGTTTCGTCCTCGAGGACATCGAAGTAGCTGACGCTGGCCTCGAGGAACCACGAGGGCGTGAGGACCCCGTTGGTACGGAGTCCGAGAAGGAGGCTGCTGCGATCGAGGTCGCTGTTGGTGAAGTTCCTGCCGAGGACGTCGAAGGCGACGCCGTCGTCGACGACGGAGCCGTTCCAGACCGGCAGTCCGTCCGCGCCGACGAGGTAGTTCTGGCTGCGATCGACGAGGATGTCGCGGACCTCGTAGCCGGAGTTGAAGAGCAGGGACCAGCTATCGGATGCGTCGTGGCCCACCTTGAGCTTGAACTGGTTGGTCCGCGTGTCCTGGGAACCGGTGTTCGAGTAGTAGCGGGCCGGGTTCTCGTACTCGTCGGTACCCTGCAGGGAACCGCTGACCGGAATCTCGCCGCCGGTCGGCAGGCGGTTCTGTCCGAAGGCCCAGTCCATCGGCTGGCTGTCGTTCCTCAAGCCGCTGTAGGCCGCGTAGAAGCTGGTGCTCTCGAAGCGGTCGCCGTAGGAGAAGAACGCCTTGCCGCCGCTCAGGGTGTCGTCGCTGAAGCCGACCTGGTCGAAGGTCTGGTTGAAGGCCGAAACGTCGAAGTGGAGCTTGCGAGTCGTCGGAATGATGGTTTCGATGTTGATCACTCCGCCCATCGCGTTGCCGCCGTACTCGGCGGCGAACGGGCCGTAGATGACTTCGACGAAGCCGACTTCGTCCTTGTTGACGAGACTCCAGCGGGGAGATCCGTTCCACTGAGTCTGGAGGAAGTAGTGCAGTGGAATCCCGTCGGCATACACCATCGACCGAGCGGTCTGGAACATGTTGGAACCGCGGATTCCCAGGGTGCCGTTGGCGTCGCCGATATAGCGCTGGCGGATGATCACGCTTGGTTCGTACTTGACGAGGTCTTCCGTGGTCGGGGCGTTGATCGGAGCCAGATCCTCCTGCGTGAGAAGACTGCGGGGACTGGTGTAGTTGGTTTCCCTGCGACCCTCACCCCAGACGGTGATCGTTTCGCTTTCGACGACAGCATCCGTGTCGGGAATGGGAGCCGACTCCTCCCCGTCCTTGGCCGGCGGCGCGGCGGCGGGGTTCGGAGGCGATGATTGGGCGAGGAGCGTGGGGCCGCCGAGCCCCGCAGCGATGAGGATGGAGAGGATCAGGGTCGTACGAAGAGAGGCGGTTTGGAGTGTGGACATGGTGCTTCCGATGGTTCGTGATCGATCGAAGGTTGGAGTCGCCACCCGACGGGTGGAGACTGCAGCGGCTCCCGGTTCGGGAGCCCGTAGGTCCGAGGCCGGACTGGAGTCCCAGTCCGGGTCTTCGAGGAGGAGCGGACTCGATCAGAACCGAGGCGGGCCGCGTGCGGCGCTGGGGTCGACCCACGTGAAGCTGGGGCCGGCGATCGCCACGGACGGAATCGGGGCCCAGGAGGGGACGCTGCTTCCAACCAGGAAGGGGGCGTCGATCGCCAGAGTCGATCCTCCGGTTCCGCAACTGCCGTCGGAGCACAGGAAGCAGCACGGGTCGGACTCCCGTCCTTCGGCGCCGGCGCCGGGCAACGGTTCGGAAGCCGCGGCCAGGTGGCAGGCCGGCGCCTCGTGATCTGCCGGGTGAGCGGCGTGCGATCCTTCCGACTCGGTCGCTCCTGCGGAGACGACCTCGGCGTTGGAGCCATGGAGGCGGCACTGTCCACGCTGCTTGGCGAGGGCCTCCTGGACCGGCAGGGAGGCGAGGACCAGGGCCAGGACGGCGTGGATGGTGAGTCGGAACTTCATCCTGCGAGCACTATAGAGGAGTGCTACCGGGAAGTGAATGTTTCGGCCTCGACGGGTCGCCGCGGGTTCACGGCTGGGCCGCGGGCGTCCCGGAACCTGCGACATCCGAAGCCGATTCGGTTGCCGGGATCTCCTCGAAGAACGTCAGGCGGTTGCCGAACGGATCGGTCACCGTCATCTCGATCGATCCCCAGGGCTGCTCGCACAGACCCGGTCGGGCGTGCTTGTAGTTGCGGGCCAGGAGGGACTCCTGGAAGGCCCGGAGATCACGAGTCTCGATGCGCACGCGGGCGCCTGGGCAGGAGTCTCCGTGGTGACCGGAGAGATGCAGGACGCAGCGGTCTCGCGACACCCTCGAATAGAGGGGCAGATCGGGTTCGAAGCGATGTTCCCAGTCGACGTGGAAGCCCAGGAAGTCGACGTAGAACTCCCTCGCCTTGTCTTCGTCGAAGATCCTCAGAACGGGCGTGGTCGGTCCGAACTCCATGGCGATTCCCCTTGTCCCAGTGTGGAACTCACGACTGTCTCGAACCGGTCCGGACTGGCAGCGAGCTCAGTGCCGGCGCAAGGCTCCGGTATAGAGTAGGGCCGATGATTGCCGCCGGCAACCAGGGCAGGGTGACCGCTGCCGTCCTGACCGCCTTCCTGATGCTGGTCGGATCGGTCCTGGGCATCACCGGCGGACGGGGATTCGGCCACCACCATGCCGATGGCGGCGAGACCCGCCATCATCGTCACGTCCACACCGGCGCGCACCATCATCATGGTGAGCCGGCTTCCCACCACTCTGGGAACGCGACCGTCCAGTCCCGACCGGGCGCTCGCGACCCACACTCTTCCGGCGACGGATCCGACCCTCGCGACGATGAGTCGGGATCGGGGTTCTCCCCCGAAGGCGTTCCCTCCACTGGTCCCGCGCGCCCCCTGCTTGGCGAGCTCGGGCCGATGGCGGCGGTGGCATGGATCGAGAGCCGGAGCGCCGCGATTCCGTCGAGCCGGCTGAGTTCGTCGTCGAGTCCGCGCGGACCCCCGCCGGCAGCCTGAGGTCCGATCGCGCTCGGACCTGCGTCGGCTCAGCGCCGCGGCAAGGCGGCGTCCATCCCCGGTCATCGAGGGCTCTGCCTCGACCCCACTCGATCATCTTCTCGAGAGGAGCGACCCGTGCGTCGTCCACTCCGTGCCTTCCCTGTCTGCGTCTGTCTGTCTACGCTGCTTCTCCTGCCCCACGCCGCGGGCTTGGCTCAATCTTCACAACCGCCGCCAGAAGAACCGGATCACCCGCACGAGGCGGATGACCACCTGCTGAGGGTCTACGAGGAGGTCGAGGTCATCGAACGGGTCGACGACCTGGTGGGCGTCGCCACGACCTCTTCGGAGGGCAGTACGGGAAAGGCGGCCCTCGAGGTGCGTCCGATCCAACGGACCGCCGAGATCGTCGAGACGGTGCCCGGCTTGATCGCGACTCAACACAGCGGCGACGGCAAGGCCAATCAGTACTTCCTGAGAGGTTTCAACCTCGACCATGGGACGGACTTCTCGATCTCGGTCGCCGGCGTGCCGGTCAACATGCCCAGCCATGCGCACGGCCAGGGTTATGCCGACCTCAACTTCCTCATTCCCGAGGCCGTCGAACGCGTTCGCTACAGCAAGGGTCTGGCACTCGCGTCGGTCGGAGACTTCTCGGCGGCCGGTTCGAGTCGAATGGACCTGATCTCGTCCCTCGACGAGGGCCTCCTGAGTGTTTCGCTCGGCAGCTACGGCTACCAGCGCGCGGTGGTCGGAGACAGCTTCGCGCTCGGCGAGGGACAGTTCACGGCGATCCTCGAGGGTCACCACAACGACGGACCCTGGGATCGCCCGAACGACTTCCGACGTTTCAACGGGCTGCTGCACTACGACGTCGGCGACGCCAGCCGGGGGTTCTCCGTGACTGCGATGGGCTACGACGGATCGTGGCTGTCGACGGATCAGGTTCCGAGGCGTGCCGTCGAGCGGGGGGCTTGATCGACCGCTTCGGGTTGATCGACTCCGGTCCGCGCGGCAACACTTCCCGCTACTCCCTGTCAGGCCAGTTCCGCCGGGGGACGGACAGTTCCCTGACCCAGGTCAACGCCTATGCCATGGCGTACGACTTCCAGCTGTTCAGCAACTTCACCTACCTGCTGGATGACCCGGTGCGCGGTGATCAGATCGAGCAGGTCGACGACCGAAGGGTTTCGGGAATCGATGCCAGCCACATGCGGCTCAACCATGTCGGCCGACACCATGTCGAATGGACCGTGGGCCTGCAGGCGCGCTTCGACGACATCGACAACGCGCTCTACAGGACCCAGGACCTCGAGCGCTTCCGAACGACCCGGCAGGATTCGGTTCGACAATGGGGTTTCGGTCCCTACGCCGAGGCTGCGGTGGCCTGGACGCCGACCTTCCGGTCGACGGTCGGCGTGCGAGTCGACCGTTGGGAGGCGAGCGTGGACGCCGATCTCGCCGAGAACTCGGGAAGCGCCGTGGACACGCTGGTGTCGCCGAAGTTGGCGCTGGTCTTCGGACCCTGGAACAAGACCGAGATCTACGCCAGCATCGGCAACGGGTTCCACAGCAATGACGCCCGTGGGGTCCTGCAGAGAGTCGACCCGAACACCGGTCAGCCGGCCATCGGCGCCGACCCGTTGGTCCGCGCACTCGGCGCTGAAGTCGGGGTCCGCACGAGCATCCTGGACGGGCTGCAGAGCACGCTCACGGTCTTCTCGCTGGCGCTGGACTCGGAACTGGTCTTCGTCGGCGACGCCGGCAACACCGAAGCCGGTCGACCCAGCCGCAGGGTGGGTCTCGAGTGGACCAACGCGTGGCAGGTGAATCGCTGGTTGAGCGCCGAGTTCGACGCGACCTGGGTCGATGCGGAGTTCACCGATTTCGATCCCGCCGGCGCCAGGATTCCGGGCGCTCTCGAAGCCGTGATCGCGGGAGGCCTGGTGGTTCAGCGCGGGCCGTGGCTGGGGGCCCTGCGTCTCAGGATGTTCAGCGGCTATCCGCTGATCGAGGACAACAGCGAGCGGGCCAGCGAAGCGGTCGTGGTGAACGCCAGGGTCGGCTACACCTTCGATTCCGGACTCACCGTCCACATCGAGGGATTCAACCTGCTCGACCGCGAGGACAACGACGTCGAGTACTTCTACGCTTCACGCCTGCCGGGCGAGCCGCTCGACGGAATCGAGGACCACCACATCCATCCGGTCGAGAAACCCTCGGTTCGCGTGGGCATCGACTGGCGCTTCTGAGGAGGCGCAGGGCCGAGGGCGCCGGTTCATTCGCCTGCGTCCAACTGTTCCAGACGCGACTGAGCCTGCTGGTTCAGGGGGTCGAGATCGAGAGTCCGCCGATACTGTGAGACGGCGCGATCGGTGAGACCTGCGTAGCGCAAGGCCTCACCGAGGTGGTACTGCGCGCCTGGATCGTTCTGGTAGGAGTCGGCGTTGAGTTGGAACACCGTCAGCGCGGCGCGGGCCCGGCCGGTGGAGAGGAGCTTGTAGCCCCAGGTGGTCATCTCCGCCGACGTATTCTCCGCCCCGCGAATCGGGTCGGCCTTGTAGCGGTGATAGACGGTGTCGAGGGCTTCGAGACCGTCCTCGAGGGCGTCCTCGAGGAGGCCGCCGAGGGTGACCAGATCGAGGGTGCGAACCGAGATTGCGGAAGGCTTCGACTCGCGGTAGTCGCCGACGACGGTGTTGACGTACAGCCGATCCCCGAGGGGCGAGGCGGCAATGGCGTTCGGGTGGTTGAGCGAGCCCTCGAGGGCCGGGCCGTCTTCGTGTCCGGCGGTGCCGGATCCGGCCAGGGGGCTGACGCTGCCGTCCGCGGCGATCCGCATCACCCGATGGGTGAGGATCTTGGTGACGTAGAAGACGCCCTTCGCCTGCGTGATGTGGGCGTTGCCGGCGCCGCCCGGGACGGTGGTGAACTTCTCCACCTCGCCCTCTGGAGTGACGCGGGCGATGTCGTTGCTGTTGAAGTTGGTGACGTAGAAGTTGCCGTCGTCGGCGAGCACGATGCCGTTGGGGCACGCGAAGATCGAACTCTCGGCGAAGGGTTCGACCGCCCCCTCCGGGCTGACCTTCGAGAGGTTGTTGGCCGAGCAGTTGCACACGAAGAGCCGGCCTTCGGCGTCGATGGCGATTCCCACGGGTCCCGAGAGTCCCGACGCGAAGCGCTCGACGTCGCCGTTGCGGCGGACGCGATCGATGGTGTTGCCGTTGAAGTTGGACTGGAAGATGTCGCCCTCGGGGCCCACCGCGATTCCCGACGAACCGTATTGAGCGCGCGACAGGATTTCGACCTCACCCTCCGGGCTGATCCGCCACAGGGCGTCGCGGAAGTTGGCGACATAGACGAAGCCGAGGGCGTCGACGGCCATGCCGCCGAGCTGGCCGCGAGCGTCGAGGGTGTGATCGAGCGCAAGGGTACCGAGAACGTCGCTGAAGTCGGACTCGTCGGCCCTCGCCTGCGGCGGGGCGGCCAGAACGATGACGAGTACGGCGAGGATCGGGTGATGTCTCATCTTGGGTTCGCTCTCCCGCAGTTCGAAGTGGATTCCTCCGATTCTACGGCCGCCGGAGTCGCCGAGATCGATCGGGGGGTCTGCTACGCTGATTCCGCACTCAACGATTTCAAGAGGTTTGCCGATGAAGCCTTCCCGAAACGCATCCTCCTGCCCCGCTGCTTCGGTGCTGCTGAGCGTGGTCTTCGGAGTCGGCGTTGCCGCTGCCGCGCCGTCCCCCGAAGGCAACCCGACCCCAACAGCGAACGGATCCACACCCACCGCTACCGCAGCCCAATCGACGGAAACAGCCGCGATCGGTACGGCAGCCGATTCCTACGAGCCGCCGCGCACCACGTGGGGAACACCGGATCTTTCTGGAACCTGGGACTTCCGGACCCTGACGCCTTTCGAACGCCCCGCTTCGTTGGCGGGCAAGGCGGTCCTGACCCCGGAGGAAGCTCGTCGGTTCCAGGCCGATGCCCTCGACCGGGTCCACAGGGACAACCGGGAGGACGTGACGACCACCGACGTCGAAGGCGCCTACAACGACTTCTGGTGGGACTACGGCAAGGAACTGACCGAAGACCTGCGCACTTCGCTGATCGTCGATCCTGCCGACGGTCGGCTGCCGGAACTGACGGAAGCAGCGAGGGCAGGTCTGGCCGAGGCGAATCGGACCCGCCCGCTGCCGGTGCGCGATCTCTTCTCCTACAGCTTCAGCGAAGGCCCGACGGCGTTCGTTCCCGACGGCCCCGATTCCGTGGGCTTGTCGGAGCGTTGCCTCGTCGGCTTCAACGCCGGACCGCCGATGCGTCCCAGCGCCTACAACAACAACCTCGAGATCGTGCAGACGCACGACCATGTGGTGCTGGTGACCGAGATGATTCACGATGCACGGATCGTTCCACTCGATGGCAGGCCTCGGCTCCCTGCGGAGATCGTTCGCTGGTCGGGAGACTCCCGCGGTCACTGGGAGGGTGACACCCTGGTCGTCGAGACCACCCACTTCAATCCCAAGAAGGCCGTGTTCCAGGTCTCGGCGGATCCCGATCGAGGCCGAGAGGGGGGAGCGGCGGGGGTCGCGTCGGGTCTGAAGCTGACCGAGCGATTCACCCGGGTCGCCGACGGTCAGCTGCTCTATGAGTTCACGGTCGACGCTCCCGAGACCTTCACCCAGCCGTTCACCGTGGCTGTCCCGATGAACGCCACCGAGGACCGCATGTTCGAGTACGCCTGCCACGAGGGCAACTATGCGATGGGTGGAATGCTGCGTGGCGCGCGTCTGCGAGACGACGAGTAGATCCCGGCTGCGGTTCGCGAGCGAACCGCGTCCGTGTTACGACGAGTTGTCGACGAACCAGGCGTAGGTGCTTTCGATGCCTTCTCGAAGGTCGATCGAATGCCGCCAGCCGAGATCGTGGATCCTCGAGACGTCGAGCAGCTTCCTCGGCATGCCGTCGGGCTTGCTCGAATCGAAGGTCAGGGTGATCTCCGGTGCGACGACCTCACGGACCAGTTCTGCCAGATCGAGGATGCTGAGGTCGATGCCCGTTCCGACGTTGATGTGTTCGTCTTCGTCGTAGGCTCCCATCAGGAACAGGGACGCTTCGGCCAGGTCGTCGACGTGCAGGAACTCCCGACGCGGTGATCCCGTCCCCCAGATCTCGACCGTCGATCGCCCTGCCTGCTTCGCCTCGTGGAATCGCCGGATCAGGGCGGGCAGGACGTGGGAGCTCTCGAGGTCGAAGTTGTCGTTGGGGCCGTAGAGGTTCGTGGGCATCGCCGAGATGAAGTCGCTTCCGTATTGGCGCCGGTAGGCCTGGCAGAGCTTGATGCCGGCGATCTTCGCTATGGCGTAGGGCTCGTTGGTCGGCTCGAGACGCCCACCCAGCAGGTTCTCCTCGCGCATCGGCTGCGGCGCCTCGCGCGGGTAGATGCAGGAGCTGCCGAGGTAGAGCAGGCGGCTCGTCCCGTGGACGTGGGCGGCGTGCACCACGGTCGCGTGGATCATCAGATTGTCGTAGATGAACTCCGCCGGTCGGGTGCTGTTGGCGAGAATGCCGCCGACCGTGCCGGCGACCAGGTAGACGAACTCGGGGCGATGGTCGGCGAACCAGCGGTCGACGGCGGCCTGGTTTCGCAGGTCCAGTTCATCGCGAGTCACTGTCAGGATGTTGCTGAAGCCCTCGGCTTCGAGCCGGCGGCAGATCGCCGAGCCGACCAGGCCGCGATGGCCTGCGACGTAGATGCTTGAATCGGGTTCGGGGGTCTTCATGCTTTGCCGCGGGAACCACTTCGCGCAACCAAAGCTCCATCGCTCGCCGTCGGACCCTCCAGATGGCACTCCCGGCTTCGCCATGGCCCTCCGCGGATCTCGGCCGGCAGCAGGAACCGGCGCGGGCTTCGATGTCGTCGCGCAGGAAGAGTTGCTGGCAGTCGGGGGCGTCGCCGCGAGCCGACTCGGGCAGGGTGGCAGCCAACTCCTTCGCGTGCTGCAGATAACCGGCCAGGGCGTCCTCGTCTGCGGTCCGGGCTGGTGCGGAACCGTCGTCGTACCGGAGGTACTCGAGGCCGAGGGGCAGGGGAGCCGGTGACTCCAGTCGCGATGGCGCCAGAGGCCGGTGTCGGGCTCGAAGACGTAGAGGGGCAGGAGTCGCCATCCGTCGTTCGCCACGAAGTCCACGGCGTCGAGGATGAACTCGAAGGTGGTTTCGGAGATGAAGTAGTTGAAGTTCATCCGCACCCAGCCCGGCTTGATCCCCTCGCGGCCGCGCAGGATCGCTTCGCGGAAGGCGCTCGGAGCGAATCAGGTCGATGCCCAGCAGGCGGTGACCGTAGGGGCCGGCGCACGAACAGCCGCCCCGCGATTGGATGCCGAAGAGGTCGTTGAGCAGCGTGACCACGAAGTTGTGGTGCAGGTATCGTGTCGCCGTGACGGATCGACGAACGACACGATCGACAGCCGCCAGCCCTCGGGCTTGCCGAGGATGCGGATCTTCGGATTCTCGCGCCACCGCGCGATCGCCCGCTCGATGAAGGAGTCTTCACGTTGGCGGATCAGATCCTCGCCGACCGCTGTCTTCAGCTGGAAGGCCAGTCCGGCGCGGATCGACTCGATGATCGCCGGCGTGCCGCCCTCCTCGCGGTGCGCGGGGTCGGCGAGGTAGCGGTGCTCCAGCGTGTTGACGTACGCGACCGTGCCGCCGCCCGGCTCGGCGGGGACCGTGTTGGTGAACAGCTTGCCGCTTGGCGACCAGCACGCCGGGCGTGCCGGGGCCGCCGATGAACTTGTGCGGTGAGAGGAAGACCGCGTCCTTGTAGTCGAGTGGGTCGCTGGCGGTGAGGTTCATCTCGATCTTGACGTAGGGCGCCGCGGCCGCGAAGTCCCAGAACGCGAGCGCCCCGTGGCGGTGCAGGAGAGTCGAGATCAGACTGATCTTCGAGCCGATGCCGGTGACGTTCGACGCCGCCGAGAAGCTGCCGATCTTGCAAGGGTCGATCGGCGTGGCGAACGAGTTCCCTCTCGAGCATCTCGAGATCCGGTCGCCCGTTCGGGTCCTCGTCGATGACCACCACGTCGGCGATCGACTCGCGCCACGGCAGCTCGTTCGAGTGGTGCTCGTAGGGGCCGATGAAGACCACCGGCCGATCCGAGGTCGGGATCGCGGCATCGAGGTCGTAGCGATCGTTGAGATCGGCCGGGATCCTCAGATTGAGGATCGCGACCAGCTTGTTGATCGCGCCGGTGGCCCCCGAGCCGGTGAAGATCACGACGTCCTCGTCGCTGCCGCCGACCGCCTGGTGGATGACCCTGCGGGCCTCCTCGCGGAAGCGCGTCGTCTGGAGTCCGGTTCCCGAGCTCTCGGTGTGGGTGTTGGCGTAGTAGGGCAGAACGTGATCGCGCAGGAAGTCCTCGATGAAGCTCAACGAGCGCCCCGACGCCGTGTAGTCGGCGTAGGTCACCAGCCTCGGGCCGAAGGGGCCGTCGATCTCGTGGTGTCGGCCGATGATCGAGCTTCGGATCGTCTCGATCAGGGCCTGGCGCTCGTCGGGCATCGCGAGTCTCAGGCCTTCTGGAATCCGGCCCGCGCCAGGATCGACATCATCGGGCACCAGCCGGAGAACGCCGACTGCAGCAGGTTCAGGCCGACGAAGGCCGTGAAGAGCAGGAAGGCGGGGTGGACGAAGTAGCCAAGCGCGACGCTGGCAGCCACGAAGACACCGGCGATCCCGCGCAGCGCCTGGTCGATGGTGGTTCTTCTCTCTGTCATGGAACTCTCCTTGTCTTTGTACAGCATCGCGGTCAGAAGTTGTACCGCAGACGCGTATAGATGTTGCTGTTGTCTTCGAACTGGCCGAAGAAGGTGTAGGTCGGGCGAAAGGTTGAGACCGCCTCCCATTGCCTGCGATGGCCCGATCGGCAGGTACCAGCGTTGGCGCTGGTCAGCGAGGTACCAGACCAGGCTGTCCACGTCCGCCGGGTCGAGCTCGGGGGTGACCACGGTGAGTTCTCGCGGGCAGACCTGCCATCAGGCGGTCATGGTCCTGGGTCCCTTCGAGGTAGTACTGCAGGCCGAGGGTGAGGTTGGCTGCCCATTCGAGCTCGAAGCCGGACAGGAAACTTGCAGCTGCTCGTTCGGCAGGGCAGGGTTACTGCCGTCGCTGTCCTCGCGCGAGTTGTACTAGGTGAACTCGGCATTCCACAGGCCAGAGCGGGGCCTGCGGACGCTGGCTCCCCGACACCGGTCAGTGGCGTCGGGCTGGATCTGCCGCGGGTCGCTAAAACCCGACCGGCTCTTTGAAGAAGCCGTGGTGGGCATAGAAGGCCACTTCTCGACCCGTTCAGGGTGCGGAGCAGACGCAATGACAACTCGCCGTTGTCGAGGGTCGTGCTCGGTCGATGGGCGTCGATGGCGGCTCAGGCGCGCCGACGATTTCTCCCGCCGATCGGGGAGAAGAAGGTGAAACGTTCGCCGGTGATGAACTGATCGGGAGTGAAGACAGGGGTCCACGCGAGGTCGATGTTGATCGCCGTTGTAGTGGGTGAGCCGGATCGTGTTGACTGGGCGCTTTCAGGTACTCGTCATCGCGGCCGGCGAAAAAGCACACCCAGTCTTTCGGAAACAGGTCATTGAGGAACAGCAAATCGCCGGTACCCCAGGTCAGCACCTGGCGGCCGGCTTGGCATCGAAGTCTCCAGCGGGCGGCACTGCGACGGCAGAGCCTCACGGAACTGGATCGTCAAATTCCTCGCGTGACACCGTCAATAGGGCACGTCGGCCTTGAAGCTCATCGTGAAGGTATCCGTCGCTAGGCCGTTTCCAGGCGCAGTCGTGCTTCGCCCAGGGTGCCGTAGCGGCCGACCTTTTCATCCTTGTGCCAGCGGCTGCCGAGCGCAGCTTCGGCGAATCCGCTCCAGTTCAGCCCGCTGGATTCGGCCTGGTCCCAGTCGTCTTCGCCCCAGTCATCATCCTCCTGCGCAAAGCTGCCGCTGCCGGCAAACAGCAGTGCCAGTCCCAGGACTGTCAGCGGGGCAGGGGCGTAGCGACATGCATCAATCCTTGGGCCGCTGCAGCCAGTCGCGCGGCGGATTGCGCAGGCTGCGTTCGGTAAAGACTTCCTCGGGAATGCCGTTGTCGTAACCGATGTAGCGAAACTGCATATCCGTCTGACCACCCGATTCCAGATCGCTGACCCGGCTGCGGGTAACGGTGGGATAACCCTGGATCTCTTCGACCTCGAGTACTTCGACGCGACGAAATACCTTGCCGGCAGCGTCGCTGTACTCGATCTTCGTCGGCAGGAAAGTGTTGCGATCAATCCAGGTGAGATAGCTGTCGAATTCCACCAGGGCCCTATCTATGGGCAGATGCTTCAGCAGGTAGTACTCATCAGTCGTTTCGACCAGCTCATGCTGTCGTCATTGGGTCGTCGCCCGGACACGTCTTCGTAGAAGTAGTGGGCGCCAACGAAGCTGGTGCGCTTGTCGCCGGCGGCGACACGTTTGACCAGGTCCAGGCCGGGCAGGTAAAGCCAGCGGTCATCGTCGCGGTCCATGTGTTTCTTGACCAGGTAAACGGTGCCGCGGACATCCGACGGGCTGGCTGAACACGACCAGGAAGTCCTGGTCGCCGCCCGGCTCGTTGTTCCTGCGCAGGACGGTGAACTGACGGCGCTGCTCGCGTCCCTGAGCGTCGCGAATGATCATGCGCGCCTCGGAACGCCCGTCGGAGCCGGCGTAGTAGGCGGCCACGTTGGCGCGTTCGACGATGGTGTCGTCGTCATCCAGAGTCTCGGCTGCCGATGTGACGCCGGCAGCGGTGACGCCACAGGCTGACTGCGATCAGGTGAGATGTTTAATCACGATGGTTCTCCCTTCGATCCGTCGACAAGCCGGGTGCTCCACAGCCCCATCACGGCGGGCAGCAACAGCACGGTGGCGAGACCGGAAATGGCCTTGATGGAGGCCATGAAAGCGCCCACCGAGATATACGGCATTAGTGGCGCAAGAAACAGGGGCGTGAAGCCCAGTGCGATGACAATGGCATTGCGTGAAATTGCGCGAGCAGGCTCCTCGAACAGCTGCGCGGCTTCATTAAACGAGCCGGTGTCTGCGTACAAGGAACGCAGTCGCTCGATGAAGTGAATGGCAAAGTCGACGGACAGTCCCAGCGTCAGCGAAGACAGCACGGCGATGGGCATGTCGTAGTCCTTGCCGATCCAGCCAATCAGGCCGTACACGCCCAGAATGGTAACGCTCAGGGGCAGCATCGCCATGCAGTCCGAAGCGCAGTGACCGGAACAGCACACTCATCATCAGGAACACGGCGACGAAAGCGCCCAGCAGGCTTTGCAGCATGCCGGCCACCATGGCGTCCTGCCAGACCACGTTGATGTAGGTCTGCCCGCCCAGCGCACTTCCACATCCGTCCGGCGGTGGGTTGCGCGCCGTGAAGTCATCGATGGCGTCGATGACGCGCGTCATGTGCTGGTTGTCGCCGCTGGACAGCTGCAGCCAGATGGCGGTCGCCTTGCAGTCCGGGGTGACCATGTGCCACAGATCCTGGGGCCGGTGCGAGGACTGGAAACTGCAGCAGTGTTTGGGCGACGGCCGACGAGGTGGCGGGAATCACGTAGTCGGCGGCCTCGCCACCTCGCAGCTCCCGATAGACCGTTTTGACCATCGTCGGCAGGCAGTTCATCTTGCCGACCTCGGCCGGTGGCCAGCAGAGCGGCCTGGAGCTGGCTTCGACGTAGGCGAGGCCGCCGGATGCTGAAAGTATCTTGACTGACTTTGCACAGCCCTCGAGCGTGGCCATCAGCAGGGACTCCCACCACGGGCGCCAGTGCTTCGCCTTCGGCGTCGAACAGTTCATCGTCGGTGGCCAGTGATCAGCTCATCCAGAGCCTGGCCGGGCTGATTCAGCGTGACGCATCGGCGAGTTCTGACCAGCGTCTACGGACGTCGACGCCCGTGGTGGCCGCGCTGCTCCAGCACGCCTCGAGCGGCCGCTCTGGCGCGAAAATCGGTGACGCCGCCGTCGCCGCGAGTCGAGCACCAGGAAGGCGTTGTAGGTGCCGGCGAAGTGGTCGTTGAGGACCCGGTCTGCGATTCGAATCGGGTGTTCCTCTTCGAACCAGCGCACCGGGTTGTCGTTGATCTCGATCCGCGTGATGCCGTAGGCACTGACGACGAACAGGAGGAGAAAGGCGACGATCAGTGGTTTCGCTGCCTTCACTGTCAACGGCGCGGTCGCGCGCAACAGTCGAGCCAGGGGCGAGGTTGCGGAGTCGTGCCCGCCGCTACGGGCGAGCGACGCCAGTCGTCGGGGCGATAGCAGGGCGATGTAGGCGGGGATGAAGGTGATGGTCAGGATGAAGGCGAGGGCGATTCCGGAGGCCACGAACAAGCCGAACACTCTCACCGGTGGGATCGGCGTGAGGGCGAGAGACGCGAACCCCACCACGGTCGTGATGGAGGTGAAGAGCATCGGCACGAAGAGATGCCGCATGACCTCAGCCACCGTCTTGCGAACGTCGGCTCCAGGGCGGTATCGATCGGCGAACTCCGACAGGACGTGGACCGAGTCGACGACCGCGATCGGCATCAGGAAGATGGGGATCATCGAACTCATGATGTGAACGGTGAAGCCCATGCCGATGAGCATCCCCATGGTGGCGATCACCGTCGCCATCGCCAGGATCATCGGGGCCGTGATCAGTGCGAGGTTGCGGAAGAAGAACCACATCATCAGGAAGATCACCAGGCCGGCAAGCGGCGCGGACACCGCCATCTGCCTGAACATCTCGACGCCGAAGGTGTCCTCGGCGACCGGCAGGCCGGTGATGTGGAACTCGTCGCCGTCCATGCCCACGGTCAGGGCGGCGATCTCGGTCGCGATCCGGTGGCTCTCGCTCTTCTCGACGATCGGAACGTAGATTCCCGCCGCCCGACCGTCTTGCGAGACCAGCGTGTTGCGAAGCAGGGGCAGGCGGTCTACGGCGTCACGGATGGCGCGAGCCGTTTCCGCGGTCTGGCTGCCGGACTCCATCATCCAGTTGAACCGAATGGTTCCGGGGCCGTCCTGGGTGATGTTGTCGACAGCGGCGATCGACATCAGGTCGTGGCCGATCACGCCGTCGATCGCCGTGATCTTCTCGGTCAGTTCGTAGAGCCGGCCGAGGGAGCGAGGATTGAAGATGCCGTCTGGGTCGGTCTCGTTGACCATCCCCACAACGATGACGTCCCAGAGTCCGAAGCGCTCCTTGATCTCGTGGTGCAGCAGCCGTTCGGGCTGATCGGCCGGAAGCATGTTCTCGGGATCGGTATCGATGGCGATTCGGGGAATCAGGAGGCCCAGTGCAAGCACCAGCACCACCATCGAGACGATCACCGTCCAGGGACGCTCGACTGAAAACTCGACCACGGGATTGCTCTTCACGTCATTCTCCTGCTCTTCACGTTTCGCCTCAGGTATTGAGAGACAGGGACAGTGTCAAAGGTTCCGCTAGACTGCCGACACTCCCCTGGATGGCGCGAGACATTTCTTGAGATGAGCATGAGGAGGGTCGACGGTCCCACCTCTCCGTCGAGCGAAGACGGCTGGGAGTTGCCCGAACGTCCTGTGGTGAGCCTCGCCGATCGGATCTCTCTCGTCGCGCACTGGATCCAGATCGCTCGGCTGCGGGCCGAGAGCTGGATTCTCGCCGTGATCCGTCGCCACGCGCGGCGAATCGTCGTGGTGGCGGGTTGGAACTTTCCCGAGACGGAGGAGGACTTCGTCTACGAGGAAGTCTCCCGCTGGCTCGAAGGCGATCGTGCGGTGCGCATCTTCTACGGAGGACGCAGCCGGCGCCGTGGACGGACACCCGAGGTCGAGCGACTGTGGGGCTGCCGTCGGAGGATGAGCGCCCGGTCGGCGGCGGGTTGGAGCAGCCTGCAGTACTTCCTGCGGCGTGACCCCGAGGCGGTTCGGGCAGTGCTCGACGACCTCGCGGCGAGTTCCCGTCGTCCCGTCCCGGAACTCGTCGAAGATCCGACCGTCCTCTACGGCTTCACGGTGGCCCGGCTGGCGGCGGCGTTCCGAGCCGAGTACCTGCACAGCTACTTTCTCTTCGACGCCAGTCTGTGCGCCTGGCTCGCCGCTCGACTGACAGACGTGCCGTACGGGCTCACGTGTTACGACACCGACGGCCTGGAGGTCCCGGAGAATCTCTTCGGACTGGAGCAGTTGCGCCGCTGCGACGCCGTGATGGCGAATGGGGACGCCCTCCGAGCAGATCTGAGGCGACTCCTCGGTGAGCGCGACGCTTCGCGAGTCGTCGATGCCTGGGAGACTCAGCATGCCGATGACTTTCCAGATCGGTTTCTGCCTGAGATCAGGGCCGAGTCGGCGATCGAGGACGATCCGACGATCGACGGCACGGAGGCCGAGTTCGAACCCGAGTGGCTGCCACCGCCGATCGGTCGGCTGGGAGTCGAGGGTCGGCTGGCGATCGCGCTCCACCGGTTGCAGCGGATTCGGCTTGCCGCCGAGTCGCGGCTGCAGTGGCTGCGCCCCGGTCGCTACCGGATCGCGGCGATGGCCTGCTGGGAGTTTCCGATCTACTCGCAGACGTTCGTCTATCAGGAACTCAAGCAGCTCGTCGCGAGGGGCCACTCGCTTCGACTGATCTATGGCGAGCAGCGGGATCGAAGCGATCTCCCCCCTGCGATGAGAATGCTGTGGCGCTTCAGGAGGCGCTTGAGCGCCCGGCCGGAGGTCTGCCGCTTCAGTCTGCTGTATTTCTGGAGGCGGGACCCGGAGGCGGTCCGAAGGCTGCTGGTCGAGCTTTCGCAGGATTCGGGAATGGAGTTCGAGGAACTCGTCGAGGATACCCAGGTCCTCCAGGCCTTCGCGTTCGCCCACCTGGTGGAAGCGTGGCGGCCGGCCTATCTGCACAGTTACTTCTTCTACGAAGGCACGCTGTTCGCGCGAATCGCCGCTCGCCTCCTCGGGATTCCGCGCGGCGTCAGTTGCTACGCGGATCACCAGGTCGACGACTACCGGCTGAAGCTCGTCGGCCACAACGTGCGGGAATGTGCCGTGGTGGTCGCCACCTCGGAGCGCATTCGCCGGGAGTTGCTCGAAGCCGCCGGCACCCGGGCGCCGCAGATCGTCGTCAAGCCGAATGCCGTGGATGCCGCGTGCTTCCCCTACTCGGAGCGTCCGCTGCCGGCCGCGGATGGTCCGTTCGAGATCGTCTGTGTGAGCCGGATCGAGCCCAAAAAGGGCTTCATCGAACTGGTTGAGGCGTTGGGCCTGCTTCGCGATCGCGGAAGATCGATGGTGGCGCATGTGGTCGGTGATCCCGATCTTCAGAACGAGGAGTTCGCGCTCTACGCTCGATCGGTTCGAGAGCGCGTCGCCGATCTCGGTCTCGGCGCCGAGATCCGCTTCCACGGAAAGCTGTCGGCGGCCGGGGTGCTCGAACACCTGAGGCGTTCCCAGGTCTTCGTGGCGCCGTTCGTGGAAACCGCCAGTGGCGACAAGGATGGCGTACCCACGGCCTTGCTGGAGGCCATGGCTTCCGGTTGTCCGGTGGTGGTGACCGATGCCGGATCGATGACCGAGGTGGTCAGCGAGGCTGCCTACGGCGTGGTCGTGCCACAGCGCTCTCCGGTGGCTCTCGCCGATGCGATCGAGGCTCTGATCGACGAACCCGATCGTCGGCTTCAACTCGGTGCATCGGCATCCTTCCGGGTTCGGCGGGCTTTCGAAGTCGGGACCTGCGAGCGACGCTTCCACGAGCGCGTGGAGAGAGCGTGCGCTCAGACCCTCGCTTCGGAAGCTGGATCCGAGAACCGAAGCCAACGCCTTCGACGCGCGGGCGCGACGTTCGTCGCTGGTCTGCAGGCCGGAGTCAGCGGAGCCTTGCGGTGGCTGCAGCGTCTCGGCCGCATCCTGCGGGTGGAGGACTGGTTTCTCTACAAGATTCCACCGCTTCTCAGCGTGTTCTACGGTCTGGCGCTGATCGGAGATCTTCCGCCGACCGTGGCGCTACCGGTGCTGGGCGCGTCGTTGGTGGGTCTGCTGTGTGTCGCCTCGTTCGGATATCTGATCAACGACCTCTTCGACGAGAAGGAAGACCTCGCGGCAGGGGAGGTCCGACCCAGTTCCCGAGTGCCACGTTTCCTGCGAGTGACCGCCCTGTTGGTGCTTCCAGCGCTCGGCGTCGCTTGCGTCGTCTGGGCAGGGCTCGTCCCTGCTGCCCGGTGGCTTCTCGCCGCGAATTTCGTTTTGCCGATCCTGTACTCGGTCCCCCCGATTCGTCTCAAGGAAAGATCTCTGGCCGGGGTGGCGGCCGACGCCCTGGGAGCCCACGGAGTACCCGCGGCGTTCGTGGCGACGGCCGTCGCCGGATCGTTCGATCCGTCCGCGAGCAGCGTCACCTTTGCGGCTGCGATGGTCACGGTGTCCTTCTTCGTGGGATTGCGAGGCATCCTCGCCCATCAGAGCCGCGATCGGATCCGCGACCAGAGGGCCGGGGTGAAGACCTTTGGGACCCGGAGGTCGCCTCAGTACGTCCGTGGACTGATCTTGAAGGTGTTGTGGCCGGTCGAGCTGGCCGCCCTGACGGCTGCCCTGGTGGTGGCGTCGTTCGAGTCGGTCGTCGTTCCGCTGCTGATCGGCGCCTATTCGGTCGTCGAGATCGTGAAGATACGGCGAGGCTGGACGTTGCCGCTGGTCCACTCCAGGGCAGAGGCGCCCGAGCGCTACGTACCGCTGATCAACAACGACCTCTACGAAGCGTGGCTGCCGCTGGCGCTGGTACTCGGTTTGAGCCTCGAGCGGTTGTCCTACAGCTGGTTGGTGATTGCGCACACTCTGGTCTTCCTGCCGATCCTGCGGTCGCGCCTGCTCAGTCTGATGCCGATCTTCTCCGGCCCTGTCGCGCCGGGTCGGAGTCGGCGGCAGCCGGTTCGAGTCTCTTCGCTCCTCCGGGAGACGAGGGTGATCGTGGGGAGTCCCGATTGGAGCCGCAACGACATCAACGAGTCGTCCCAGAAGCTGGTGCGCGGGCTGCGCGGTCTCGGGATCGATGCGCGGATCCTGGTGACGGAATCGGCCACCGACAAGATCACGCCGAGCCCCGATCCGATGCCTGCGAGTCCCATGGCCCTGGTCGAGAACCTGCCGGTGTCGAGGACCGCGAGCTGGGGGGCGCATTGGGGAGCCCTGATCCGCTATCTCGAGGAACGGACGCCCTGCATCTACCTGCCTTCCTACGACTGGCGACACTCTTCGGCGGCTCCCCTTCTGTCGGCAAGAGTGGGACTCGTCGGTGCGGTCCTGGGGGCTGCCGACGAGCACTTCGAGCACGTTCAGCGCCTGATGCCGTGGCTCGACCGCGTGGTGATCTTCGATGCCGCCTGGGCGGAAGAGATCCGCTCCGACGAAGCCGGCTGGAGAAGTCGCGTCCGGTTGATTCCTCCTGGTGTGTCGACGCGTTCGGACGCGCCGCGACGGCGGACCGGGCCGGTTCTCAGAGTCGTCCATCCGGCCACCCTGCTCGACCCCCTGTCTGCCCGTCGAGTGATCGAGATCGTTCAGGCTGCCGGTGATCGGGGCGCTCGAGTCGAACTCACCGTGTTCGGCAACGAGAATGGGGTGAGGCCCTATCGACGGGCGGCGGAACAGAGTCGTGGTGGCTTCGAGCTGACCTTCCGCGGGGCCCTCCGTTTCGAAGCCAGGATGACCTTGTTCTCACGCAGCGACGTTCTTCTCGATGTCGGCGGCGGTTTGTGGTGCGACCGACTCGAAGCGATGGCTCGCGGTTGTGTCGCCGTTTCGTCGGCTGCCGATCGCGCTCCTCGGCGAGGTGAGGTGGCGTTCTCGGCGGACGATCTGGAGGCTCTCGCCGGGTTGCTGGTGGAGCTCTCCGGCGACCGACGGCGACTGCGCCGCCTCTCCCTCGAAGCCTGGCGAGGCACCCTGGTCGATGTTCCCGACTTCGATCAGACGCTCGAGGCCTACGTCGAGATGTTCGAGGAGGTCGGCGCGGAGTTGGCAGCGGGCGCGATCCACCGGCCGGCGGGTCGATTGATGCATCCGGTCTCGAAGGGGGGCGAAGCAACGCTCTTCGACGTCGAGCTGACCCATGAGGAGCCGGGGATCGGCGGTTTCCCCCGGTTCGATCCCGACGTGCTCGAGTTTCGGCGCGAGCTCAGTGCACTGAGTCGATCACCCGCTGATAGTTCTGAACGCTGAGTTCGGCGATGGCCGTACTCGTGAATCGTTTCTCGACTTCGCGGCGGGCCGCTCGGCCGAGGCTGGTTGCGTGGTCGGGTTCTTCGATCAGTCTTCGGACTCCATCGCGCAGGGCGTCGGCTTCGCCGGCCGGGACGATCAAGCCGCTGACTTCGTGCTCGATCAACTCCGGCAGTCCTCCGGCGTTCGAAGCGACCACGGCGCATTGGCCCGCCATCGCCTCGAGGCATGAATACGGACAGCTCTCCCACAGACTCGGCAGGAGGAAGATGTCGCTCTGCACGACCAGGGCGTTGATCTCGTCGAGGCCGACGGCGCCGAGATAGTGGAAGGAACCCCGTAACCGCTTCGACGCCAGGCGGGGTTCGATGGTCCCCTTCATGTGTCCGAAGAGGTCCGAGCCCGCGAAGACGACTGCGACCTCGTGTTCGGTGAGGATGGGTTCGATGATCTCGAGGCACGATTCGATCCCCTTGCGAGGCTCCATGCGGCCCGTGAACAACACGATCGGTCGACCTTCCGGGATCTGGAACCGACGACGCACGTCGACGGAGGTGCGTTCGTCGAAGAGTTCGAGATCGATGCCGTTGTAGATGACTTCGATGGGTTCCTTCACGCCGAGCTGCGCTCGAGCCTGCTCTGCCAGGAAGGCCGAGCAACTGGTCAAGGCCGTTGCTCGGCGGATCGCGGTTTCCTCCAGCGGAGGGCAGCAGCGCCGGTCGAGTGCGGGGAGCGGATAGAAAGGCATGATCAGGCGACTCGGAGAGTGGAAGCGCACTACGGTCGGAACTCGAGTGCGTCCATTGATGAAGCGACCGTCGGCGCCACACTCCGGCATCTCGGCGATGTCGAACTGCACCTCGCTGGAGACGTGGTGGAACGCGGCCTTCATGCTGAGAGCGTTCTCGATCCGATTCTTCGTCCACCAGAGCTTCCACCGATCGAGCATCTCGACCGCCCTCATCGACCACCCGTCGGCGCGGTGTCGCCAGACCGTGACACCTTCGACCACGCTGCTGCACAGCGGGGTCGGATCGGTGGCGCCGGCGATCACGTGGACCTCGTGGCCCAGGCTCGAGAGTGCGCGCGCCTGATACCAGGTGTAGGTGCCGATGCCGCCGAAGCCGGTTTCAGGTGGATACTCGTACGAGAGGAGCGCGATCTTCATGGTCCTGGGGTGCTCGCAGGCTGCAAGCTCGGCGTCACAGCGTCGACCGCGCTCGGTTGTCGCGACTTCGCCGATCGTACGAATCCACGATCCCTGACAGTCAGCTTCCGGCTTCGGTCTCGGAAACTGAGGTCTCCAGCGCGGCAGAAGGTTCGTCGGTCGGCCTCGCCCGGTGGATCACGACTGCCAGGTAGGTCGAGCTGACGGTGAGGAGGCCGCCGGCGATCAGGGCGACGGAGCCGAGGCTCCTCTGAACCAGCAGTCCGACCCCGGCTGCTGCGAGCGTGCCCAAGGCGAGACTCCAGTGCGGCCAGGCAACGGCGCCATCCGACGCCTGGTCGGACTTCGGGGTCAAGACGTAGCGAACCTTTCGTTGAGTCGCCACGTCCCAGAGAGCAGCCACGAAGTAGGGCCACTTCGCAACCTGGAGCAGGGCGGCACGCCAGGGGATTCCGCGCTCACGGCGATCGAGATAGAAGGTCTGGCGATAGCCCTCGAGCATGACGATGCTCAGGCCCATCCAGAAGGCCGGTACGAGGAGGTTGTCGGCCAGTTCAGCGGTATCGATGCCGGTGATCATCGAGTAGGCCGCGACTCCGGCCAGCAGGGGAATCGAGAACCCGGCGTAGAGGTAGCTCAGTCCGTGGGCGAACCCGATCATTCTCTGCCTGATATCGAAGAGGGGACTCACCGAACGGGGAAATCGCCGGAGCTTGATGTCGAGGACCGATCGCGCCCAGCGCCGTTGCTGATTGAGGTAGGCCGACCAGGTGGTTGGTGTCTGGCCGCGAGCGAGAATCTCGGGTACGAAGACGCCCTTCCAGCCGCTCGCCTGATAATCGAGGGCCGCCAGCATGTCGTCGGCCTCGTGGGTCGCGAATCCGCCGTTGGCCTGGAGGGCGGCCATCCGATGGGTGTTGTGGCAACCGATCATGGTGACGAAGCCCAGACCGTAGCTCGCCATCAGGATCGAGGAGTTGTAGGAGTAGGTCTCTTCGGCGGCGCCGCGTGAGATCAGGTTGACGCCCTGGTTGCGGTAGGCCTGAGGGAGCTGCACCCACGCCACCTCGGGATCCCTGAAGTAGCCGAGAACCCGGCACAGGAAGTTCTTCTTCGGTGTGTGGTCCGGGTCGAAGGCGGCGAGGAAGTCGTAGTTCTCGAAGCCGATCCTGTCGAGCCAGGCGTTGTAGTTGCCGTGCTTCGAACTGCGCTCGAAGGAGCCTTCGTTGCGGTTGTAGTAGGGCTTCCCCTTGCGACTGAAGTGGTGCGCCCCGAGCCGTTCGCAGAGGGCCCGGACCTCAGGGGTGTCTTCTTCGTCGAGAACCCAGGTGTCGTGGGGGTAGTCCATGGCGACCATGGCTTCGAGGGTCGTGGCGAGCATGTCCAGGGGCTCGCCCGAGGAAACGAAGGTCGTCACGGCGGCGACCCGCAACCCGGGCTCGGGTTCGAGAGGCGCGGGCCGACGCATGAAGGGCAGGATCAGCCAGCGCGCCAGACAGGCGACGATGCTGGGGAAGATGCACAGCGAGGCGAGCGTCATCACGATCGGATGGTCGTGCCAGATCGTCGCGCCGAACCAGGTGCGAACGAAGAAGCTGATCGGCTCCACCGCCAGAGTGGTGAAGAGGGCGAACAGAATCACCCGGCCGCCGGTCAGCGTCCACTCTTTGTCGATCTCGACAGATCCCACGACCATCCTCCCAGATCCGATCGGCTGACAAGACTCTAGCAGGCCGACGCGTCTCAACTGGTATCTGGGTGGCCACCCCTGTGAGAATGAGGCTCAATGAGGCACGTCCTGATCTGCCCGGAGTATCCGCCGGCGCCCGGTGGAGGCATCGGAACCTACGCCTCCGCGATCGTGGAACTGAGGGTTCGGTCGGGTGAATCCGTTCACGTGCTGACGGTGGGCTCTGGCCGGCCCGGCGCATTGGTGGACCGGCCGGAGCGCGGGCTGACGGTGCATCGGCTTCCCGGCGAGTCGTTCTCGCGCGCCGTGGACGATCGCCTCGGGGAACTGCTCGAGGCCGCAGCGATCGACGTGATCGAGAGCCAGGAGTACGATGCGCCGCTCTTCGACTTCCTGCAACGGACCTCAGCCTCGGATCGCCCTCCAGTGGTCGTTCATCTTCATTCACCGACTGAACTGATCGCTCTCCACAACGGTCGTGAATCGAACCGGCATGACGTGGCCGAGATGATCCACAGGGAGACCGAGTGCATCCTCGCCGCGGATCGGCTCGTTTCTCCGAGCGTCTGGCTGGCCGAGTGGGCGATGCGGCGTTTCGGACTCGACCGCGATCGGATCGAAGTCGTCCCCTACCCCGGTCCTGCGGAGGACTTCGGGGCGATCGAGCGGGATCGGCAGACCTGGGCCGAGGGGACGATCGCCTACCTGGGCCGTCTCGAACCCCGCAAAGGGGCCCTGGAGTGGATCGAGGTCGCGGCCTCGGCGGCCCGACGTCGACCTTCGCTGCGCTTCTCCTTCAGCGGCAGGAACGTTCTCGGGCCGAACCGGATCCAGAGTCGTCGAAAGCTCCAGGAACGCCTTGGGCGCGGGGTGCTGGGATCGTTCGACTTCCAGGGCCATGTGGATCGCTCGCGCTACCTCGAGAGCCTGGCGAGGGCGCGGGTGGCGGTGGTGCCGTCGCGTTGGGACAACCTGCCGTACACCTGCCTCGAGGCCATGGCGTCGGGCCTGCCGGTGATCACGACGCCCCACGGGGGCATGGCGGAGGTGGTCGAGGATGGGATCAGCGGCTGGATCGCCTCGGAATGCTCGGTGGACGCACTACGTCGGGAACTCGAGCGCATGCTGGCGGTCCCGGCGTCGGAACTCGAAGAGATGGGACGGCGAGCGCGTCTCCGGGTTGCTGCGGTCTGTGATGGCGCAACGGTCCTCGGCCGGCATCGGGAACTGCGACGGAGCCTGCTGGCTTCATCAGCGGGCGAAGGCATCGTGAGACCTTCGGTGGTCCGTACCGCTGCGCCTGGTGCCGCGGCGCCGGCGCTCGAGGCGCCTTCGTTGCTGGCGACCGGCTGGCGAACCCTCCTCGATCTGCCGCAGGCCGCAGTCTGGACCTTGCGTCAGGCGCTCCACCGCCGCCGAGGTCACTGAGGCGGCCGGGAGTCCGCCCACGGCGCGCCCGACGGTGGGATCTCGAACTCGAACTCGATCGCTTCGGCCTCGCCGAATCGAGTCGGAGCGAGCGGAACCGAGGCGTCGGCCTGCGGTCGGCCGCGCGTATCGACGTCGAAGAGACGGCGTGTGGTGTTGCCGCTGAGATCTTCGATGTCGGGGTCGACCTCGATCGTGTAGCGCCCGCCGTGCCAGCTTCGAAGGGGATGGAACTCCCAGCTGCGGCCGTCCACGGCGGCGTGCCCGCGGCCCTCGACGGCCTGCCCTCCAGCGTCTCGCACCCTGACGAGGCTCTCGACCTGGGCGCTGTCGAGGGATTCGTCGAAGGTCAGGATGACAGGAGCACTCAGGTGGCCGGGAGCGCTGACCCTCCAGCTCTGCGGGATCGGCGAACGACGATCGGGCTCGCCGACCCGGTAGCTTCGGGTGACCGTTCCACTGGTTCCGACCCCGAGCCGGGAGAGGACTTCTGCGTCGATCCTCAGCGATACGGTGTGCCCGGGCACCAGCGCCGGAGGGGTCGTGACGCCGCGCTTGATCCGGCCCGGGTGCAGGAGGAGAGTCAGCCGTTCTCCACGGGGATCCCACAGGCCGTCCGGGATCTCCACGAAGGCGTCGCGAAGGACCGCACCGCTGTCGTCGAGCAGCTCGATGCGGGAGGAGATCTCCTTCGACCTCATCGGTTCGCTGAAGTGAATGTAGAAGCGCAGCAGATTCGAGGGCACGATCTCGACGTCCGGCAGGATGCTGGTGATTCGCGGCGTGGCGCCGACCCGGGCGGGGAGCGAGAATCCGCCGGTCCACGGCCCGGAACTCTTCGAGGCGTCGTGGATGCAGATCTGGTAGCTCGAACCGGCCTGGAATGGCACTCGGGGAACGAAGCGGAACCCGTCGTCGGTTTCGACGACGTCGCCGAGAATGGAAGGGTCGCCGTTGCGATCGACGCAGGATGCCTCCGAGAGCTCCGCCCGATCCGTCCACACGGTGAACGCGGGCGAACCGGCTTCGGGCTCCCAGGCCCATCCCTGCGCTTCGACGACGACCGAGTTGCCGCCGAGCCCGGGGGCTTCTGCGTCGTAGCGGATGGAGAACGGGTAGGGCTCTGCCCGGCGGGGCGATCCGCACGCAACGGCGCAGATCAGCCCGGCGAGCGGAACGAAGCTCCAGCCTGTCCTCAACGAGCGCAGACGATCAGCCGCGTCGCAGGGGCATCGCCCCCAGGTCGAGTTTGCCGTTCGGCATGCGCTGCAGGGTGATGAGGAAGCGGTCGGCGAGATTGTCGAGCTGCTGGATTCCGGTTCCCGAACGCTTCACGTGTTCGACGCCGGCCGAATACTCGGTGAGGACGTCGTCGATCTCGCCCTCGAACTCCGTCAGTTTGCGGGTGTCCATCATGATGAGGCCGAGGTTGCTGTTGGCGATCACCACCGTGTCGCTCTCCGCGCCGTGGACGACGACCATGTCGAGGGGGTAGTTGCCCGAGCCGAACTCGGCCACCGTGCGCCCCTTGAGGTGGGTCTCGTCGTTCAGGTCCTCGACCTTGAAGAGCGACAGCGGCGTGCACAGGTAGGCGGCGAGAATGTGCTCCGTACCGTCGAGTTCGTATGGAACGAAGGTCCGGATCGGGGCGTGGGTTTCGTACTCACCGTGGGCGCCGTGGTAGATCTCGAGGGTGGTGGCTGTCGTCCCATCGGCGAACGGCAGCGGGATCTTCCACAGGGTCGAGGAGAACTCCTCGTTCGACAGTCCGGCGACGAAGAGCGTGTCCTCGGTGTAGGCCATGTCGGTGATGGTGTCGGTCCTGAGGCTGAGTCCCTCGATCCAGGGGTGCTGCTTTTCGGGGCTGACCGGGTTCTTCAGCGCGGCGCGCGCGAAGCGAACCGCTTCGAGGGAGAACTCGTCGATGCTGCCGTCGAGATCGATGGTCAGCAGGATGTTGGCGTCGGCGATGTGGTTGGGCAGCTTCCAGCCGCTGTCCCATTGGCTGCGAGCCAGCGAGACGGCGAGGAAGAGTCGGTGCGAGATCGGATGGACGGCCAGATCGTGAACCAGGACATCTTCGGCCTGGGCGCCGAGTCGTGCGGCGATCCTGGCCTCGACGTCGCTCATCGCGATGGGTTGAGGCTCGCGAGCGGCCTCGTCGGTGGCGACGGCGAAGACGGCTCCGCCCTTGCTGTCGCCGATGAAGAGGGTGCCGTCGGGCGCGAACGTGAGCGCGCTGAAGGAGAGCGGCTCGGCCTTTCCGGGTCGAAGGGATTCAGAAAGCGGAGTGTCGGCTGCGCTGCCGGCTGCTGGGGTCGCTTCGCTGGCGGTGAGTGAGAAGAGGCCGGCAGCGACAGCCGCCAGGGCAAGACTGGGAAGGGCGAGTTTCTTCAAGATTCACCTCCTACGAGTGATCTCTGAGTCGTGATTCGGTGTCGCTACACGATACGACACCGCTTCGACAACGGTTTGGGGCCTCTGTCGGCCGAACCCCGACCGAAGTGGGCGAATGTACCGCAGCCACACGAGCGGCCCGCTCCGCGGGTTCCATCTCGATCCGAGATCCGTGGCGGGGACGACTCAGTCCAGTCGCTTTCTGAATCGCAGCATGGTGAGGCCCATCATCACCAGGCCGGCGGCGGCCAGTGCCCAGAGGTCCGAGTTCAACTCCGAGATGTCGGCGCCGCGCAGCAGCAGCCCACGCACGATGCGCAGGAAGTGGGTGAGCGGAAACAACTCGGAGAACAGTTGGGCGGCTCTCGGCATGCCCTCGAATGGGAACATGAAACCCGACAGCAGGAGTTGCGGCAGGAAACTGACGTACGCCATCTGGAAGGCCTGGAACTGCGTCTTGGCGAGAGTCGAGATGAAGAGACCCAGGGCCAGTGAGGCGACGACGAAGAGACCGGTGCCGAGATAGAACTGGCTCAGGGATCCGACGATGGGCATCTCGAAGAGGACCACGCCGAGAACGAGGATGAGCGAGATCTGGAGGTAGCCGATCGCGATGTAGGGAAGGATCTTTCCGACCATCAGTTCGGAGGTTCGGATCGGCGTTGCGATCAACATCTCCAGGTTGCCCAGTTCGCGTTCCCGGACGATGGCGGTGGCGGTGAACAGGACCAGCGTGAGAGTGAGGATGACTCCGCACAGACCCGGCACGATGAACACGGCCGACCGCCGCTCGGGATTGTAGAGGGTCCGCAGCTCGAAGGTCGGAGAGTTGAAGGGCAGGCGGATCGCTCTTCTCGGGTCGGGAACGACGGCCGCCCGGTTGAGGGAAACCCCCGCCAGACCCCTGGCCGCCGCCAGGAGATTCGGGTCGGAACCGTCGACGAGCAACTGGGCGGTCGGTCGCCCGCGGCCTGCGGCCCGCTGCTCGAAGTCGGGGGGAATGAACAGGCCGATCGAGATCTCCCCGCGCCGGAGAAGCTCCTCGAGTTCCTCGGGGGAGCCGACGGCGCGACGGAAATCGACCACCTGGGTGGCCTGGGTGTCGGCGATCAGGTCGCGTGACAGGCGGGTCTGGGCGAGGTCGGCGACGCCGCCCTCGAGGTGTCGGACGTCCTGGTTGATCGAGTAGCCGAAGAGCAGGGTCATCAGGATCGGAATGCCGGCGATCAGGCCACCGGTGAGGCGGTCGCGGCGCAGTTGGCGGAGCTCCTTGAGAGCCACGGCCCGAATGCGTCTGAGGCTGGCTGCCATCGACATCAGGCCGGCTCCCCAACCTTGTGAACCAGGGTCGTCGCCACGAAGACGTCCTCGAGGTTGGCGTCGGAGAGCCTGACCTCGGCCTCGAGGCCGGCCTCTCTCAGGAGCCGATCGATCCGCTCGCAGGGTGACGCGAGGTCGGGATCGACGAGGACGTGGAGACGATTGCCGAGCTGGGTTGCGCTGCGCACAGAGGGATGCTCGCCGAGGACCTCGCGGGCGGCTCGGGGAGACTTCGTGTCGACCTCGACGACGGCGCCGCCGATCGACTCGATCAGCGAGGCCGGCGCGCCTTCCGCGACCAGCCGACCCCGGTCGAGGATCACCAGCCGATGGCATCGTTCCGCTTCGTCCATGAAGTGGGTCGAAACCAGGATCGTGGTGCCCCGGTCGGCGAGCTCGAAGAGGCGATCCCAGAAGTCTCGGCGGCTCTGCGGATCGACCGCGCTGGTCGGCTCGTCGAGCAGCAGCAGTTCCGGGTCGTGGAGAACGGTGGCGAGGAGTGCCAGGCGCTGTCGCTGGCCTCCCGACAAGGTGGCGGCGAGTTGCTTGCGCTTGGCGAGAAGATCGTAGTCTTCGAGCCCCCGTCGGATCCGCTCCTTACGCTCCGCCGCCGGGAGGCCGTGGATGAGACTGAGGAACTCGAGGTTCTCGCCCACCGTCAGGTCGCCGTAGAGCGAGAACCGCTGGGTCATGTAGCCGATTCGAGCGCGCAGATTCTCGGCATCCCGCGGCACTTCGAAGCCGAGTACACGGGCAGTGCCTTCGGTCGGGGTCAGAAGACCGCAGAGCATGCGGATGGTGGTCGACTTGCCCGAGCCGTTCGGTCCCAGGAAACCGAAGATCTGGCCGCGCGGCACCTCGAGGTCGACGCCGTCGACGGCTACGAGGCTGCCGAATCGACGAGTCAGTCCGCGGGCGCGAATCGCCGGTTCGTCAGCGACTTCGCGGCCGCTCACTCGGGAATCCCGATGCCGTCGAAGTAGACCTCCACGGTGGCGCCGATGCGAAGCACATCCGTGTCGGCGTCGTCGATCACGTCGACCTCTGCCACATAGCTGAGCCGTCCGCGATCGTGGCGCGTGAGGGCGTAGTAGGGAGTGAAGGACGGGTCGTCGGCGATGAATCGCAGGCGTCCGCGCCAGGTTCTTTCCTGGCCGTCGATATGGAGATCGGCCTCGGCGCCGGTCTGCAACGATTGCCAGATCGCCGCCGGCACGTGAACGCGTGCGTAGGGAGGTTGGTCGACCAGCAGCACCGCTACCGTAGCGCCCACCGCGGGGCGGGCCCCGAGCTTCATGGGCAGGGCGTCGACTCGCCCGTCGACGGGCGTCCGAATGTCGAGTCTTTCCTTCTGGATCTCCAACTCCGCGACCATCGCCTCGGCGGCAGCCAACTGTGCACGGACCTGGTCGAGCTCTTCCAGAGTCGTACCCTCCAGCAGGGCTTCGAGGGAGGCCCGCGCCTCATCTCGCCTACCGAGCGCTTCGTCATGGCGAGCCCGTGCGCTGTCGAGTGCCGACGGTGTTTCGACCTCCTGCTCGACCAGTCTCTCGATTCGCTTCAACTGCAGGGAGGCCGTGTTCAGGGAACCTTCGGTCGCATCGAGGTGCGCGGTCGCTTCGGCGATCCGCTCCCGGCGCGGACCCCGGACGGCCAGTCGCAGTGTCGCGTCGGCCAGGTCGCGTTCGGCGACGGCGCGCTCGATGCGGACGTCGAGGACGGTGGGGTCGAGGCGCACGAGAACATCGCCGCGTCGAACCCGGTCTCCCTCTCGGACCGTCACCTCGGTGATGGTCTCGAAGGCCTCGGAGACCAGCTCCACGCGGTCCTGCTCGAGAGTGCCCACCGACGGTGGCACGGGTGTCTCGGTTTCACCGCAGGCCAGCAGGGTGACAACCAGCAGGGCGAGCGTCGCCGGTTCGCCTCTCACGGTGCGTCTCCTCCCCGACCTCGCCGTTGCCCGATGAAGACCTCGAGTTCGCACTCCTCGAGATCCAGTTCGACGAGTTGACAGCGGGCGTCGAATCCCGCCTCTTCGAGACAGCCGATCCACTCACTGCGCGAGAAGAGACCTTCGTCGTGTTGCTCGTGGTGGACCTTCACGCTGCCGTCGCGATCGCGCATCATGAAGGCGAAGTCGGTCTGGTAGCGGGTGTCTTCGGGGTCGGGGTCCCAGGTCCATGCCAGGTAGCGCAGGCCCCGTGCGAAGCCGTCAGCGCCCTCCGGAAGGTTCTCGTCGTGGCCGCCCTCCTCGCTGTCGGCTCGGAAGGTCTCGCGGACGAAGTCGGGCGCCAGCAGCACGGAGCCTCCCGGGCGGCAGTGAACGGCGGCGGTTTCGGCCAGTAGGCGAAGATCGTCTTCTGAGGTCAGGTAGCAGATCGCATCGTGGACGAAGACGGCGTCGAACGTGCGACCGAGGCGCAGGTCGCGCATGTCGCCCTGGTGGTGGCGGCAGTCGGGATTGAGTCTGCGGCTGACTTCCAGCATGCCTTCGGACAGGTCGCTGAGAACGACCTCGGGAAAGAACTGACGGAAGTAGAAGGCGTTGTTGCCGCCACCGCTGCCGAGTTCCAGGACGGAATCGATCGGGCGATCGGCCGCCTCGTTCAGGAGGTGCGAGTAGATGGCGGCTTCTTCGGCGTACTCGTCCGGCGCTGAGAGGAGCGGCCACCATTCGGCGAATTCGTTGTAGAAGCGCATCCGGATCTTCGGTAGGGTCGCGCGGCACGTTCGCGCCTGCTCGGCCTCGATTTCGTGTCGAGCCTAGCTCAAGACCCCCGGCGGACCGGCTGACCGACTCGCAGACCGACCGGAGCCTGGCCTGGGTACCAGGTGTCACAATCCAGACAGCCCTGCCGTTGGGGGACAGGGCTCGGAGAATTGCCGATGAGCGTACTGATGTGGTTTCGATCCGACCTGCGGGTTTCGGACAATCGGGCCCTGGCCGCAGCGGTTCGAGAAGGAGAGTCCGTCGTCGCCCTGTTCCTGTGCACGCCCGAGCAGTGGCGCGAGCATTCGTGGTCCCCGACGAAGGTCGACTTCCTGTTGCGAAACCTCGAGGCGCTGTCCGATCGATTGGCGAGAGTCGGTATTCCACTGCTGGTTCGGGAGGTGCCGGACTTCGATGCCTCGGTTCTCGAGGTCAGGCGTGTCGCCGAGAACCGTGGCTGCGGCCGGGTCGTGTGCAATCGAGAGTACGAGCTCAATGAGCAGCGTCGAGACCGCTCGGTGGCGGTCGAGCTCGAGCGCCGTGACATTCGCTTCGATGGTTTCGACGATCAGACGGTGGTGCGCCCGGGAGAGTTGCTCACCGGAGAAGGCAGGCCGTACTCGGTCTTCACGCCCTTCAAGAAACGATGGATGAGGTACCTGGCGCAGGAGGGATTGCCGGACGTCGGCGGGTCGCCGTCCGCTGTCGGGGAATCCTGCGCCGCGGGGAGTGTGCCGACGAGCGTCGGGGGTTTCGACCCGAATCCGGAGATCGGCGCGTTGTGGCCCGCCGGCGAGGCCGAGGCCGAGGGGCGGCTCCGTCGTTTCCTCTCAGACTCCGTCGAAGGCTACTCGGTCGACCGGGACTTTCCGAGCCTCGATTCCACCAGTCGGCTTTCTCCCTACCTCTCTCTCGGCGTGATCTCGGTCCGCGCCTGCCTGGCCGCTGCCGTCGCGGCCAATCGCGGCGAGCTCGAGGGCGGGCGCGAAGGCGTCTCGACGTGGATTTCGGAACTGGTGTGGCGGGATTTCTATCGCCATGTGGTGGTCGGATTCCCTCGGGTCTCGATGGGCAGGGCGTTCCGCCGCGAAACCGAGGCGGTGGAGTGGTGCGACCCGGAGTCGGGCCTGGAGGCCTGGTGCAGAGGCCGCACCGGAGTCCCCTTCGTCGATGCCGGAATGCGTCAGCTCGTCGAAACCGGTTGGATGCACAATCGCATGCGGATGGTCACCGCGATGTACCTCAGCAAGGATCTGCTCATCGATTGGCGCCTCGGCGAGGACTTCTTCATGCGGCACCTCGTCGACGGAGACCTGGCCAGCAACAACGGGGGGTGGCAGTGGGCGGCGTCCACGGGAACCGACGCCGCGCCCTACTTCCGGATGTTCAACCCCTGGACCCAGGGGCGCCGATTCGATCCAGAGGCCGCATTCATCAAGGACTATGTGCCCGAGTTGAGGGACCAGCCGGCGAAGTCGATCCACTCGCCTGACGCGATGGAACAGGCTCGCCGTAAAGGTCTCGACTACCCGGCGCCGATCGTCGAGCCGTCGATGGCTCGGGCTCGCGTGATGGAGCGGTTCCAGGCGGCGAAGGACCGAGTTCGATCCCCGCACAGCTGAACTCCTTCGCCAGTCCGGCGCTCTCTCAGTCCAGGTGCCGGCGATGGAGATCGTAGAGCTGCGCGTAGACTCCACCGGTATCGAGCAGTTCGGCGTGACTGCCGACTTCGACGATGGCGCCGTCGGAGAGGACCACGATCCGGTCGGCCAGGCTGACGGTGGAGAAGCGGTGTGAGACCAGCAGGGTCGTGCGGCCGACGGCGAGCTGCTGGAAGCGCTCGAAGAGTTCTGCTTCGGATCGGGCGTCGAGGTTCGACGTCGGTTCGTCCAGGATCATCAGCGAGGCCTTGCGGGCGAAGGCTCGAGCGACCGCGATGCGTTGCCACTGGCCGCCCGACAGTTCGGCCGATCCGAAGCTGCGACCGAGGAGGGTGTCGTAGCCTTCCGGGAGTCCGGCGATCAGTTCGTGGACTCCGGCCGCTCGCGCGATCGCTTCGACCTCCTCGGGTCGCGATTCCAACCGCTGCCAGTCGCCGAAGGCCAGGTTCTCACGAGCCGTGGTTTCGTAGCGTCCGAAGCCCTGGAAGACGATGGCGATCTCGCGCTGGAACGCCGCCGGGGAGATCTCGGTGGAGTCCTTGCCGCCGATCAGGATCGACCCCTGTTGGGGTTCGTAGAGGCGCGCGATCAGCTTGACGAGGGTCGTCTTGCCGGCGCCGTTCTCGCCGACGAAGGCTACCGTCTCGCCGGGTCGGATATGGAGGTCGATTCCGCGCAGCGCCGGCGAAGCACTGCCAGGGTAGGTGAAACTGACGTTGCGAAGCTCGATCTCGGACGCGTCGATCGGCGACTCCGGTCGCGGGTCCGAGGACCGCCGCGGACGAGCCTCGAGAAACTCGCGGATGTCGCGGATGAAGAGGGTGTGTTCGACGGCCCTGGCGCTGGAGCGAACGCTGTTGTCGACGGCATTGCGCAGGCGCAGCGCGGCGCCGCCGAAGATGGCGATGTCGCCGAGCGTCAGCTCCCCCGAGAGGACCCTCTGGACGACGCGAACGAGGGCTGCGTAGACGGCTACGGCCGCGAGGACGCTGAAGGCGGCGCCCAACGCGAGGTAGCGCTGTTGCAGACGACGGTCTTCCTCGAGGAAGTTGCGTATCAGTGCCCTGAAGCGATCGAGGAGCATCCTGGAGATGCCGAGGATCCGGATCTCGGAAACGGTGTCCCTGCCGCTGAGGAGATTGACGAAGTAGTTGCTCCACCGACGTCTCTCCGTGCGGCCCTTCTCGAGTGCGTAGCTGCTGCGGGCGATGCGGATCTGCAGGATCAGGTAGGGAAGCGCGAGGACGGCCGCGACGAGCAGGATCATGGGTTCGATGAAGACCAGGACCGCGAGCAGGGAAACCAGCTGGAGGATGTTCCGACCGGTGTTGATGACCTCGGAGACGAGTCCGGCTGTTCGCTCTCCGGGATTGCTGCGCGCCCTCTGCAGGAGGTCGAGAAACGCGGGGTCCTCGAACTTCTCGATGTCGAGCGTCGCGCTGTGTTCTGCGATGCGGAGATTGACGGTGAAGTGCAGTTCGTCTCGAAGGCGAGTGGTGACGTATTGCGTCACGAAGCTCACGGCGCTCTCGAGGATGGTCAGAACCAGACCGAGAACGATCCAGGGAATGATCGGCCCCAGGCCGTTCGCGCCGGCTTCGAGCGCCTTCACCGTGGCGTTGACCAGGCCGCGCGCAACGAGGGCCAGGCCCGCCGGAAGAGTTCCTGCGATCAGGCTCAGGACGAGGCTGGCAACCACGAGCGTCGGCCGTGTCGCCCAGGCCAGACGTCCGGCCCACACGGCGTCGGCTCGTTGCTGGCGCCGGCTGTCTCGGGGGGTGGGTGGAGCCATGATCCGAGAGGGCGATGCGAAGAAGAGAAGCCGCCCGGCCGTCGGGCGGCGACTAACCTACCACTGAGATCCTGGCTGCGGGCCGCTCACGGGCGCGGATCTCCGCGCCCGATTCGAAGCGGTGGGACCCTAGCGCAGGCGGCGCCGTCGGCGAGCCGGTGCCGCCGTCGGCTCGCTCCGGCGAGATCGCTGAGCATCGGCCTGCCTGACCACGGTTTCGGCTGCCGGCACCGGCCGGCGTCCGCGCCGGTTGTTGTTCGGCTTGCTGGCCGGCATCGGCGCAGGGCCGTCGATGCTCTCGACCTCGAAACCGACGACGGTTCGTCGCTCGATCTTCGCGCCGAGCTTCCGTTCGGTGGCTCTCAGCCAGGCGGAGTCGTCGCTCGTGACGAACGTCAGGGCCTGACCTTCCAGTTCGGCGCGTCCGGTGCGTCCGATCCGGTGGGTGTAGGCCTCCGGCGTGTTCGGCACGTCGAAGTTGATGACGTGAGAGACGCCTGGCACGTCGATGCCGCGGGCGGCGATGTCGGTGGCCACGAGGACGTCGAAGCGTCGCTTGCGGAACCCGTCCATGGCGCGATCGCGCTGCGACTGCGACATGTTGCCCTGCAGACCGACGGCGCGGTGTCCGGCCCTGTCGAGCTGTTGGGCCAGGCGGCGGGCACGGTGCTTGGTGCGGGTGAAGACGATCGCCGAATGACAGCCGTCTTCGTCGAGCATCCGAAACAGCAGATCCTTCTTGCGATCCTCGCGAACCGGAATGAGGGCATGTTCGATGGTCTCGGCGGGACCGCTGCGAACCAGTTCGACGACGTGCGGACGATCGAGGATGCGGTCGGCCAGACCGCGGATCTCGGTCGGCATGGTCGCCGAGAAGAGCAGATTCTGACGGCTGCCGGGGAGGTGGCCGATGATCTTGCGAAGGGGTGGGAGGAAGCCCATGTCGAACATGTGGTCGGCTTCGTCGATCACCAGGGTCTCGACATGATCGAGGCGCAGGAGACCCTGCCCGATCAGGTCGAGGATGCGGCCGGGGCAACCGACCACGATGTCGGGATTCTTGCGCAGGGCCTGCACCTGACGGTGCTGCGAGATGCCACCGTAGATGGTGGTCGAGGTCAGTCGGGTGAAGCGTGCCAGCGACTTGATCTCTTCGTCGATCTGGGTTGCCAGTTCGCGGGTCGGGGCGAGCACGAGGGCGCGCGGGCCCTGCCCTGATTCCCGAACGAAACGGTCGAGCAGCGGCAGCGCGAAAGCCGCGGTCTTGCCACTACCGGTTTCGGCCAGGCCCAGAATGTCGCGGCCGTCGATGGCCGCGGCGATGGTCTGTTCCTGGATGTGTCGGGGTCGGGTGAATCCAGCCGCTTCGATGCCGCGCTGGATGGAAGGATGGAGGTCGAACCGGTCGAAACCGGTCTGTTGAGACGATTGGATACTGGACATGTTCGAGAGTGATTCTCCGCCGTGCCGGGGCGCTTCGCGTGCACCGCACGGTTGTGTTTTGCGTCCGAGCCCGCACAACAGATAGGGGGCTGGGTCGAAAGGTGGGCGGCGTGGCCCGAGCGAAGTAGAAGAGGCCCTGTTGTCGCCGCGACGGGGTCACTGCCCCTTGTCTGGAGGCACCATAGCAGATCGACGGATTCGGCGTTGGATTTCTTCGGGACGCGGTCCATGCGCTTCGCTCGCGAACGATGACTCCGTCCTTCATCACGACGCCCAGGTCGCGTCCATTGGATGCGCGCAGGCTCAGGTCGTCGAGCGGATCGCCGCCGACCCCACCAGCAGGTCCGCCGCGACGCCGGTGGCTGTCCCGTATGCTGCTGGAGTGGCTGACCGAGAACGATCACCATGAGATCCGCAGCGGAATCCGGCGAGACAACGGCGACGCCGCGAAGGGTCGTGCTTGCGCTGGCCTCGATCTTCCTTGGCTCCGGCTGTGTCGGGATGAAGGGCGACACGGAGCTGCCCGGCCTCTGGACCGAGCCCTCCACCGGCATGGAGTTCGTTCTCATCCCGGCGGGACGCTTCGTCATGGGCTCGCCGCTCGAAGAGATCGGGCGCGAAGCCCAGGAGGTCCAGCATGAGATCGAGATCAGTCGACCCTTCTACCTGGGGAGGACCGAAGTGACCCAGCAGCAGTGGCTGCAGGTGATGGGAGAGAACCCGAGCACGTTCGCGGACTGCGGTCCGGACTGCCCGGTCGAGGAGATCAACTGGTGGGAGGCCACCGAATTTCTCCATCGTCTCGGGGCCGCCAGCGGCGAGGTTCTCAGGCTGCCGACCGAAGCAGAATGGGAGTACGCCTGCCGGGCCGGCACGACGACCCCGTTCCATGTGGGAGACGTCCTGGGTACGGACGAAGCCAACTACGACGGCGATCCTCCGGTGGCCGGGTTTCCCGGTGGCGTCGACCGCGGTCGTACGCTGCCGGTCGCGACGTTCGAACCGAACGCCTGGGGATTGCACGACATGCACGGAAACGTCTGGGAGTTCACCGGCGATTGGCACTGTCCGTACGACCTCGATGACGTGATCGACCCGCTCGGCCGCTGTGACAGCGGCTTGCGAGTGATCCGGGGCGGCAGTTGGCACTTCGGCGCGGACAGCGCCCGTTGCGCGCTTCGCTACACTCACGCTCCAGTCGACCGCGGTCCGAGCCTGGGCTTTCGCGCACTGCGCGAGGTCGAGTCCGAGAACGTCGATTGACAGGTTCCTGTTCGCCGCAGAATTGCCTGGGCGAGAGGATGGAACGTGGGCCAGAATCCCCCATGAGCTCGACGGCCAGGATCTCCGCCTCCTGGGCCGTCGCGCTTCTCTTCGCTGTCGGCGGGTGGGCGCAGGAATTGTCGCCGCGGGCCTACTGGCCGGCGCCCAGGGGCACCAAGGTTTGGGTGATCGGGTACTCCTACTCGAGTGGCGATGTCGTGACCGACCCTTCGCTGCCGGTGGCGGGGGTCGATTCGAGGATCAACGCCGGCCTGGCGGCCTACTTCCAGACTCTGAGCCTGGCCGGGCGAACGGCGAACGTCGTCGTCGAGCTGCCCTACAGCTGGGGCACGACCGAGGGCGAGCTGGCGGGCGTCATGCGTCGGCGGGACTTCACCGGTTTCGGGGATGTCGGTCTCACCCTGTCGACCAATTTCATCGGTGCCCCGTCGATGACCCCGGCGGAATTCCAGGAGCTGCGCAAGAATCCGCGGCCGATCTTCGGAGGAAGCCTGAAGGTCGTGCTGCCGACGGGCGCCTACGATCCGACCAAGCTGATCAACGTCAGTGGCAATCGACTGGCCGCCAAGTTCGAGCTCGGTCTGACCCTGCCTCTTCGCCCACGCTGGCTGCTCGAAACCGAACTCGGAGTCTGGGGTTTCCAGGGCAACGACGAGTTCCTCGGCATGACTCGCGAGCAGGATCCGATCCTGGCCGGTGAGATCCATC
This sequence comes from Thermoanaerobaculia bacterium, assembly GCA_942492505.1. Classification (GTDB taxonomy): domain Bacteria; phylum Acidobacteriota; class Thermoanaerobaculia; order Multivoradales; family Multivoraceae; genus CALOFD01. Next base: position 48,551 of record CALOFD010000037.1, on the reverse strand, counting down.
TCGTTCGCCGGATTCGCCCCGGCTTCTGGGTCTCCGTCGAGCTGAACTACGTATTCGGAGGCCGAACCGCAGTCGACGGCGTGGGGCGGGCGGATCTACAGCGGAACTCCCGCTTTGGAGTCACCGGCGCGTTTCCGTTCCCGGGGGGGCAGGCGGTCAAGGTCGGACTCAGCACGGGCGTGGTGACCGCCTCGGGCGGCGACTTCATTTCGGGTCTGGTCAGCTACTCCAGGTTGATCCGATGAGCTCTCTGGAGCGACTCGAGGCCGAGTGCTAGGCTGAAGTGTGGTCGCTGGCGCGGCGCCACTGCCATCCGTTCGAATTTCAGATCCAGGGGGACAGTCAGATGGGAATGTTGGATTTCGTCAAGAATGCAGGAGCGAAGATCTTCGGTCGGGACGAACCGAAGGAGGCGACGTCTGCCGTCCAGGCTCCCTCGGGCGCGGAGGTCGCCGCGGCCAGGGCCAGGGCTCTGCGAAGTGCCGTCGGTGCGTATGGATTCGAGATCGACGGCTTCAACGTTTCGGTCTCCGGCGATGTGGCCACCATCAGTGGCAAAGTCGCCGACCAGGCAACGCGCGAGCGGGTCGCTCTCGTGGTCGGGAACACGTCGGGCATCGCCCGAGTCGATGATCGCCTGGAAGTGGTGACACCCGAGCCCGAGGCCCAGTTCTACACCGTGGTCTCCGGTGACACCCTGTCGAAGATCGCCAAGCAGTTCTATGGCAAGGCCATGAAGTATCCGGTGATCTTTGAGGCCAACCGCCCGATGCTCGAGAATCCCGACAAGATCTATCCCGGTCAGGTGTTGAGGATTCCCGCGCTCGACGACTGACCCGTCGACAGTCGAGCCCGGACCCGGTGGACCCCCCGATTCGGATCGTCGGGGCCGCCTTGCTTCCCGACGGCAGTCAGGCGCCTCCGCCGAGTTCGCGGGGAGGTGTAGCGGTCGATCCGAGGGGCTAGTTCGAGAACGTTTCGCAGCGGTTGGGATCGCCGGTCTGCAGCCCGATCTGCAGCCACTCGACCCGCTGTTGCGAAGTGCCGTGGGTGAAGGTTTCCGGACTCACGCGGCCCTGGGCCTGGCGTTGGAGTCGATCGTCGCCGATCGCCGCTGCCGCCCGTAGCCCCTCTTCGATATCGCCGGCTTCGAGCATCCCCGCTCTCGAAGCCCGATGACCCCAGACGCCGGCCAGACAGTCGGCCTGGAGTTCCAGCCGGACCGACAGGGCGTTGACGTCGGATTGCGACCTCGCCTGACCCTGGCGGCGGCGGACCTCGGAGGAGATGCCGAGTTGATTCTGGACGTGGTGTCCCACCTCGTGAGCGATCACGTAGGCCTGGGCGAAATCACCCGGAGCGCCGAAACGCTGACTGAGGTCCCGGAAGAACGACAGATCGAGGTAGAGCTTGTTGTCGCCGGGGCAGTAGAACGGACCCGAGGCCGAAGAGTTCATGCCGCAGGCGGAGCGCACGGCTTCGCTGAACAGGACCAGGGTGGGCTCCTCGTAGGGCCGACCCATCCCCCGGAAGAGGTCGTTCCATGTGTCCTCGGTGCTGGCCAGCACGACCGACGCGAAAGAGCCCAGTTCATCGGACGGTGGCGGTCCCGGCGCCACATCGGCCGCCGAACCCTCCATCGAGACCGTGTCGAGTCCGCCGAGCAGCTGAAACATCTGACCAGGCTCGACGCCGAGCGCCATGCCCACGACCACGACGATCAGGACCCCACCGAGACCGAGGCCCGCTCCCTTTCCCACCCGAGGGCGACGTCCGGGGCCTGAACCGCGGCGGTCCTCGACGTTGCTGCTGGTCCGTCGCCCGGACCACTTCACGACCCTGGGTCTCCTGTGCTCGTGGCCATCTCTACGTCAGCGACCCTTGAGGAAGCGACTGGCCAGTCCGCCGAGGTCGTCGAGAACCGAACCGTCACCGTCGCTGTCGAGCAGGCTCGTCAGGAGATCGCCGCCCGAGGTTCCCTGAGCCCTGCGTCCTTCCTTCTGGAGCATGGTGGTCAGGTCGGAGGCCGAGGTTCCACCCTGTCTCAGTTGCTTGCCGAGTCCGGCCATGACCATCGGCGCGAGAATCTTGAGCAGATTGCCGGCACTGGCCGGGTCCAATCCGGCGAGTTCGGAGAGTCCCGATTCCGCCGCCGACTGCTTGTTGCCGAGGACGTGCTTCAGGATGCCGCTGCCGGCGGCGCCACCCTGACTGCCGATCAGATCGCCGAGGTTGTCGAGCGCACTGCCGTCGTGGTCACGCTGCAGGGCTCCGAGCAGGGACGCGGCGCCCTCGTCGTCCTGGGCGTTGCGCGACAGCGCCCCGACCAGCATCGGCAGTGCACCGGCGATCGCCTTGGTGGTGGCACCGCTGTCGCTACCGATCTGGCGGCCGATGGCCGCTACTTCATTGTCACCGAGTTGCTGTGAGATCAGTTCCATGAGGCTCAATGTGGATTCTCCCTTCGATTCGGACTTTCCCGCTTCGCGCTCCCCGGAGTTCAGGGCGTCTGCAGGGATTGGATGTAGTCGACCAGATCCCAGATGCTGCGCGCAACGTCGTCTTCCTGGTTGGCGTCGTATCCAGGCGTCTTCAGGGAGATCCCCCACACCGGCATCTCGCGGGATCCATGCGTCGGGATCTCGTCGCGACCGTCGATCGCGCGGTAGACCTCATTGCGGGGAAAGGTCCCTCCGGCTTCCCGGGCCAGGACGGTCAAGTCCGGCGGGGCTTCGCGCAGGTGTTGGGCAACCGGACCCTTGCCGTGGGCTTCGAGTCCGTGGCAGCTGGCACAGTGGACCCGGTAGAGGAGTTCGCCGGGGCGATCGGCAGCGGACTTCGATTGGCCGGTCGCCGCCGAGACGGTCGCCAGCGTGGCCAACAGAACGGCGAGCAGCAGTCTTGATCTGGGATCGAACATCGCTTCTCCCTTGGACGGGCTACGCTCGAGAGCTGGAGTCCTCCTTCGAGGAGGGACTTCGACGGGCAATTCCCATTGTACGGCCCAGGGGCGATTCCGTGAACACTCGACCGGATCGGGAGCCTGCCCACCCCGGCGGGCGTGCCTGGTTCCCCGGCTCCAGCAGCGGTGTCGTACGATCAGGCGTTGAGCCCGCTCCGTGCGAGCGGCCGCGACTCCCAGTGTAGACGCATCGACCTTCCGAGGACCCGCCCATGAGAACCACTCTCTTCTCCATGTCTCTCGTCTTTCTCTTCGCCGCGCAAGCCCTGCCATCGCAGGCCGCGGCGAAGGACGAGGTGGCTGATGCCTGTGCTGCTCTCGACGAGTGGGCGCATGCCGATGCGCGAGTCGACTCTGCGGTTGCGGTGGCTGCCGCTGGATCGGTGCCCGCGCACTGCAAGGTCTCCGGCACGATCTCCACGGAAACGCACTTCGTCCTGCTGTTGCCCACTCCTGAGGCGTGGAACGGCCGCTTCGTCATGGGTGGTGGCGGTGGCTTCTCGGGTTCGATCCAGAACACCGCCATGGAATCGATGCCGGGAGGCACGGCCCTCGAACGGGGCTTTGCGACCTCGGGTACCGACACCGGTCATCGAGGCACGCCGATCGACGCGAGCTGGGCGCTGGACAACGACGAGCGCGAGCGCGATTTCGCCGATCGAGCCGTTCATCGTACGACCGTGACGTCGAAGGAAATCATCGCGGCCTACTACGGCCGACCGGCAGATCATTCCTACTTCATCGGATGTTCACGCGGCGGCGGGCAGGCGATGATCGAGTCGCAACGATTCCCCGACGACTACCACGGCATCGTCGCGATGGCTCCGGCCTTCAGCTGGGCGCGGATCGGCACGGCCTTCGTCCAGAACCAGCAACTCAACCTGCCGGATCCGACCGATCTCTCGAAGCCGGTGATCGACAGTGCCGCGCGCGCCCTGATCGCGGCGAAGGTGGAGGAGCACTGTGACGCCTACGACGGAGTGCTCGACGGGCTTCTGGATGATCCCCGGAGATGCGACTTCTCGGTGGCCGAGCTGCGCTGTTCCGGTCGGGTCGGCGACGACTGTCTCACCGATGCGCAGATCGCCGCCGCGCAACGGATCTACAGCGGGCCGGTGGTCGACGGTGAGAGTGTCTTCTTCGGCTACCCCTATGGCGCGGAGGCGCCGAGGGGCGGCTGGGACACCTGGACCACCGGCGTCGAACGCGAGCAATCGACCCCGGTGCCGAACCTCCACTACGCCTTCGGTACCCAACTCTTCAAGTACCTGGTGTTCGACGATCCCGACTTCGACTACTCGAGCTACGACTTCGAGAACTGGGCCGAGGATACGGCCCACATGGACGGGTTGCTGAGCGCCACCGATACCGATCTCGGTCCGTTTCGCGACTCCGGCGGCAAGCTGCTGTTCTGGCACGGCTGGGCCGATCCTGCCCTGACGCCCCTGGCGACGATCGACTACTACGAGTCGGTGCTCGAAGGCGATCCGTCCGCGCCCGACTACACTCGTCTCTTCCTCGCGCCCGGCGTGCTGCACTGTGCCGGGGGGCCGGGTCCGGACCGGGTCGACTTCCTGTCGGCGATCGTCGACTGGGTGGAGAACGGCACAGCGCCGGAGAGCCTCCTGGCTTCGAAGACGGACGGCTCGGGTCAGGTCGCCGTGTCCCGCCCGCTGTGTCCCTATCCGCAGGTCGCGGTGTGGGATGGAACCGGCGACCAGGACAGGGCTTCGAGCTTCAGCTGCTCTTCGGACTGATCCGGACCGGTCAGCCGACTTCGACGGCCGGCAGCCGCCGGTGGGTTGGTGGGTCGAGAATCAACCACTCGGCGATCAGCAGGTTGGGGACCCAGCACAGCCAGGCGATCGCTGCATAGGCTGCATCGAAATCGTAGCCGCCGACCTGGGAGAGAGGCAGGTAGATCCTGAGGGTGACTGCCGCGTAGGTGAGGGCGAAGTTGCGCGTCATCCAACGCTGGTGTTCTACGACCCGGCCCTGGCGGATCGTCACATAGGCGGCGACAGCGGTGACCAGCCAGACCACCGCCAGCCCTCCGAAGCCGATCATCGCCGCGACGCCGCCGGTGGCCCGGGGAGCCATGTAGAGCCCGGCAACGCCGCCGGTCGAGACTGCGACCAGGTAGAGCTTCCCGAGACTGCGGTGCAGCGTCAGGCTCTTCCTGCGAAGCCGTCGGCTGAACTGCCAGGGTCCGCAGAGCAGGGCGATGGCGCCTCCCAGAAAGTGCAGATTGGCCCATCCGCGATAGGACTCGAACTTGTCGAGGAAGTCGTTGGGAACAACGTCCGCCAGCACCGCCAGGGCATAGCCGCCGACGCTGACCGCGAGAAAGGCCATCAGGACCCAGGCTGCGTTCTTCATTCTCGGATTCACCCCCCGGGGTCGCTCGACCCTGCCGGTTGATACGTCGCGGACCGATCTGAGTTTCCGCCCACCCTCCTTCCGACGCCCCTGAGCGGGCTCGAAGCGGCACCCGTCAGCCGATTCGTGAGTGTAGAGTCTCGGTGGAGGCCCGGACCCTGTCGATCGCCCAACTCGCAGCCCTGCTCTACGCCGGTCTGATCGCCGTCGTCTGTGGCTTCCAGGTGGCGCTGGCCTGCGGTGCGCCCTGGGGCGAGTTTGCCATGGGCGGCCGCTTCCCCGGTCGGCTTCCTCCTGCGATGCGGGTGCTGGCGCTGGTTCAGATCGCACTTCTCTGCGTCCTGGCGGCGATCGTCCTGAGCCGGAGCGGACTCGCTTTCGAACGGTGGCAGGACACTTCCCTCAGGGCCGTCTGGGCAGTCGTCGCCATCGGCGCCCTCTCCATGGTCGCCAACCTGGCGACGCCGAGCCGGCGCGAGCGCATGGTGTGGGGGCCGGTCACCGTCGTGATGCTGGTTGCCAGCCTGATCGTCGCACTGAGCTGAGGCAGGGCCACCCTCGAGCGCGGATCTTCGGACTCGTCGGCGAGGGCGGTGCTTCGGCTCGTTCGAAGGACCGTGCGGTTCGGGATAGATTCGCGATCGTGAACCAAGCGTCCGACCCTCGAGCCCGCTTCTCCGACCTGCACCGCAAGGGCGACCCGTTGGTGATGCCGAATCCCTGGGACCGGGGAAGCGCCGTGCTGCTCGCATCGCTCGGCTTCCGTGCCCTGGCAACCACGAGTTCCGGCTTCGCCGCGACGCTCGGCCGTCTGGACGGGCGCGTCACTCGCGACGAGGCCCTGTCTCATGCTGCCGAGATCGCTGCGGCGACCGACCTGCCGGTCAACGCCGACCTCGAGGCGTGCTTCGCCGCCGACGCCGAAGGGGTGGCCGAGACGGCTCGCCTCGCCTGTGGCTGCGGCGTCGCCGGCTTTTCGATCGAGGACTGGTCGGGAGAGCGGATCTACTCGATCGAGGAGGCTGCGGAGCGGGTTTCCGCTGCCGCCGAAGCGGCTCATGGGGGTGAGCGCGTCTTGCTGACGGCGCGCTCGGAGAACTATCTGCACGGCCGTCCCGACCTGGCCGACACCGTCGAGCGTCTGCAGGCGTTCCAGGAAGCGGGAGCCGACGTTCTCTACGCTCCGGGCCTGTCGGCGATCGAAGAGATTCGTTCGTTGGTCTCGGTCGTCGATCTGCCGGTCAACGTGTTGATCTGGCCGGGTGGCCCGACGGTTGCGGAGTTGGCTTCGGCCGGGGTGGCACGGATTTCGGTCGGCGGCGCCCTGAACCTGGTCGCGCTCGGCGCTCTCGCCGGCGCCGCACGCGAACTGCTCGAGCACGGCACCCACGACTTCTGGAGGTTGGCGGGTGAAGGGCGCCGCGTTCGCGATGTCGCGTTCGGCCCGCCCTCTCCGGCACCGACCCCGAGAGACATCGTTCAGCAGGAGACGAGCCGTGAACCCCGAGACTGAAGAACCGGTGGATCCACCCAGCTACGAGCAGGCCGTCGCTGAACTGACTTCGGAGGCCGGCGACTTCACCCTGGTCAGCGAGACGGTTCGCGGCGTCGAGTACAAGGTCTTTCGTGACATGGCGAAGACCCTGCCGGAGATCTACGCCCGGGCCCGGGCCGATCACGGTCACAAGGATTTCCTGGTGTTCGAGGAGTCACGGCTCACGTATGCGGAAACCTACGACCGCGCCGCGGCCGTCGCCCGTCAGTTGATCGATCGTTTCGGAGTGCGCAAGGGCGACCGGGTGGCGATCGGGATGCGCAACTATCCCGAGTGGGTCATCGCCTTCATGGCGATCACCTCGATCGGTGCGATCTCGGTGTCGCTCAACGCCTGGTGGACGGGTGAGGAGCTCGAATACGGACTGGGCGACAGCGGCGCCCGGCTGGCCTTCTTCGATCGGGAGCGCTACGAGCGTGTCGCCTCTCGTCTCGGGCGACTCGGAGTGCAGTCGATCGGTGTCCGCTGGCACGACGATCGGCCCGCGTCGGTGGTCGATTTCGACGACCTGTGGCGATCCGCCGCCGATCTTTCGATGCCCGAGGTCGACCTCTCGACGGACGATGACGTCACCATTCTCTTCACCTCGGGCACGACCGGTTTCCCGAAGGGGGCCGTGTCGACCCACCGCGGGGTTCTCAGCGGCATCACGAGTTGGGCGTTCTACGGCGCGCTGCGGATCAAGATGGGACTGTTGCCCGAGCCGGAGGAGAACCCGGAGTTCCAGCCGGCGATCCTGATGCCGCTGCCGCTCTTCCACGTCAGCGGCAGCCACGCCGGCCTGCTGGCGTCGTTCGGCCTGGGTCGCAAGATCGTCATGATGTACAAGTGGGACCCCGAGGAGGCCCTCGCGCTGATCGAGAAGGAGCGCGTGACGTCGTTCAACGGAGTCCCGACGATGACCTGGGAGATGCTTCAGTCGCCGTCCCTCGAGACGGCCGATCTGCGCAGCCTGGTGGCGGTCAGTGGCGGCGGAGCGCCGATTCCCGGCGGCATGGTCGACCGACTCGGGGAACGGATGCCCGATCAGCACTGGTCGTTCGGCTGGGGCATGACGGAGACCAACGCAGGCGGATCGAGCAACTTCGACGAGGGCCTGGTTTCCCGTCCGTCGAGTTCGGGCCGGCCCTGTCCGATCGTCGAGTTGCGTGTCGTCGACGAGTCCGGCAACGACGTCGCCGCCGGCGAAGAGGGCGAGCTGATCATGAAGTCGCCGATGAACATCCGGTGCTACTGGAACAAGCCGGAGGCGACGGCCGAAACCCTCCGCGACGGTTGGCTGCGCACCGGCGACGTTTCGGTGATCGACGAGGAGGGCTACCTCTACATCGTCGATCGCAAGAAGGACATGGTGCTGCGTGGCGGCGAGAACATCTACTGCGCGGAGATCGAGCGGGTGATCTATCAGCACCCTGCGGTGTACGAGGCCGCCGCCTTCGGCATCCCCGATGAGCGTTTGGGAGAGGAACTGGCCGTGGTGATCATGCCGAAGGAGGGGGAGGCCCTGGATGAAGGCGAGGTGAGGGCCCACATCGCCGAGCACCTGGCGCGCTTCAAGATCCCGCGCTACGTCTGGTTCGTCGACGAGCAGTTGCCGCGCGGGGCGACCGGCAAGATCCACAAGCGGACGCTGCGGGATCGGATGTTGGATCGCGTCTAGAACGCGGGTAGGGGGCTGACTCTCGAGGATCCGTATCGGCCTGGGGCCCGGTTCGCGCGGTCAGCTCGTCGAGGTGAATCGAAGTCGGGAACTGGTGGCGGCGGTGACGACCGCAACGAGCAGGCACGCAGCCGGGAAGAGGGGTGACACTGTCGTGATGAAGCGGGGGTCTTCCCAGCCCAGACTGGCACTCAGAACTCCCAGCATCGCGAGTCGGCCGGCCAGCAGGACCAGGAGGATGCCTGCCGCCACGGCCGTCGACCGACGGTCGAAGGCTTCAGGTCGCCGCCAGGCGACGTAGTAGAAGAGAAGTGAGCCGATCCAACAGCCCGGACCGTAGAGCCGTGACAGAGCCGACTTGAAGGCGTTTCGCACTCTGCCGTCCTGCGCATGGTCTCGTATCCACAGAGAGCCGGTGAGCCACACGACCGACCTCTCGCCCGTAGCCTCCTGTTGGAGCCCGACCTCGAGTTGTTCGATGGGCAGACTCGCGAGACGAACCTCGCCGGCTCGGAACACCAGTCGTGTCGATTGCGGATCGGACGTTCCGGCACTCAGTGAGGTGGAGCCGCATTCTTCTCCCGAGAGCTCCCTCGTTTCGAGGGTCGTTGGCCCGACGACCCCGTCGGAGTACTCGAGTTCGACTCGGTCGATGCCCGAGAACCCGGCGCAGTAGTAGCCGGAGAGGTAGATGTAGTTTCGGCCGGTCAGGGTGGAACGTCTCGATGCGGCCAGATCGAAGAGTTGCCGGTCCGCCCCGATGCGTCGGGTGAGAGGCGGCGAGCCCGGGAGTGTGTCGAAAGCCGGCGTCCACGGCTCGGTTCGGTTCATCCGCCACCAGTGCCCCATGATCGCAGCTGGGATCCGTGGCACCCAGAGGGAGTATGCAGGGTCCAGGGGAAAGAATACCTGTCGCTCCGGTAGGCGTCCGGAGCCGAAGGCGGCCTCGATCTCCCGGCTTGCCTCGAGCATCTGGCGGTTGCGGACTCCCGGCTGGCTGTCGAAACTGGCGAGCAGGACGTGATTGAGTCGGCTGCCGAACTCGCCCGGGCGTCCAGCCGCAAGGCTGCCGTCGCCGTTGCGGGTGTGTACTTCCGACGTCAGGTCTTCCGACATCGAAGCGAGAGTCGGACTGACCCCGATCGCAGCCAGGAGCGATTGCCGGGTCACAGGAGCGCGATGGATGCGCTCCTGCGGTTCGATCCGGTAGAGCGTCTCCATGAGTCGTTGTATTCCCGGTTCCTCCATGCGGGACATCCCGGCCACTCCACACTGGCGGAGGTTCGTTTGCTTGACCATGGTGTGGGAAACGAAGAGGAAGCCAAGGGGCAGCAGGAGCAGGGCGGCCTCACGCGACGTGGTTCGAAGGTCCGAGGACCAACGGACGGCCACCGCGAGGAGCAACCAGGCTGCGTAGGTTGCGAGAACCAGGAAGGTCTCCTTGCGCGGCAGGTCCCAGGCGACGACCGAGAGGGCGAGCGCCCAGAGCTCCCAGTGGAACCAGCGGATCGAGCGTCGGGTCAGGAGGCGGAGGAGGCATCCGACGGTCAGGAGCACGAAGACCATGACGACCGGTTCAGAAAGCAATCTGCGGAAGATGACCAGGGTCTCGGGATGGAGGCCGATCAACAGCAGACAGAGGGTTCCAAGAATCCGTGAGCCTGTCGCTTTGGCGATGGACCAGGAGAAGAAGGTCGCAGCGACCAGGAAGGCGAGTTCGATGGCGATGCGGTAGGGAATGCCGAGAGTCCGCGCAGCTGCGATGAAGAGCGGCGCACCGGGTCGTCGGCCGATGGAGCAGTTGTCGCTGCCCGAGAAGTAGTCGAGGCTGATGCTGGCATAGTCGGATGCGTCCCAGTTCTCCGCAAGGATTTCCTCGTCGCCGATCAGCCACAACTTGAAGAGGCATATGACGGCGAAGGCGACGATCGTGAGCACCCGACTCCGGGTCGATGTAGGGACTCGACCCTGCGAGTCGGGTGATTCCGCAGCTCCCTTCATTCGGGAGTGAGATGCCGTTTGCGTCGCCTCGAGATGAGGCGGAAGGGATAGAGGAGCTGGGCCCACAGAGTCGCCGTCAGCGCGCCGATTCGCGCCGATTCCGGGTGGGGGAAATCACAGTCCTCGATGCCCGTTCGCGGGTAGGTACCGTTGCCGGTGCAGTGCGTTCCGAAGAGCCGGTCCCAGATCGAGAAGATCACCCCGAAGTTCCGATCCGCGTGGGCCGATTCTGAGGAGTGGTGGACTCGGTGGGACTGCGGTGTCACCAGGATGTAGCGCAGGAAGCCGAAGTCGGTTCGGATATTGGCGTGGTAGAGCTTGGTGTACCACTGATGAGCGAAGTGGTAGCCCACCATGGCCGGCACCGAGGCCTCGAACATCAGGAGCGGAATGAACTTGATGGTTTCGGTCACCAGGTACTCGAGGGGGTGGTAGCGGAGGTCGGAGAACAGATTGATCTCGCGCTGCGAGTGATGGATCGTATGAAACGACCAGAACAGCGGCACCTTGTGGATCACCCAGTGGTGCAGCCAGCCGACGAAGTCGGCGAGCAGGACGCCGACGCTGATCCGGGCGAGCCACGGCCAGGACGTCGCCGATTCGACGGTCAAGAAGTCCAGATAGCGATGGTAGAAGGTCGCCAGAAGGCCTGCGTACGCGACCAGGAACGTGAAGCGACTGACGCTGATGAGGAGAAAGTAGAGGAAGTCCTGGCGCAGTGCCGCCGAGAAGATCGGCTGGTGCTCGTCGGCGGGCATCCATCGTTCCACGACCAGGATCAGCGCCAGGGCCAGCGGAAAGAGCGGATTCAGATAGACGCTGGCGCCTTCGGTGGCGAACAGCCTCTCGACCCAGGGGCCGAGGATCGGGGCCTCGCTCAGCGTCTGACTGAAACGATCCAGCGCCCAGAGTCCTGCCGCTGCCAGCAGCGCGACGAGGACAGCTCCGGTGATCGTCCGGAGACTCTCCCGGGGAGGAGTGAGGGTTTGTGGAGCGGAGGTCAAGGGCATCGCGCCTGATGGCCGTCGAGATCCGAGCGGGGACGTTGGTGGGTGATCCTAACCGGCGAAAGCTCTCATGGGACGGCTTCCCGTGCGGCCCGGCGAGCCACGATACGGCCGATTCGGTCGGCGTTCGCCATCAGAGTGAAGGTGGGGTGCTTGGCGCCCATGTTCGGGAAGATCGAGAGATCGACGACGTGGAGTCCCGGGTGGCCATGGAGCTCCCCGGCCGGATCGACCTCGAACGGTCCGGGCTCGCGCCGCATCGGCAGCGTGCCGGCGTGACGCAAATCGCTGCCTGGCAGGGAAACCGTGAAGCTGCCGGGCAGCATCAGGGCTCCGAGCCCGAGGAAGGCTCGCCGCAGCCGGTTTCGCGTCTCCCGCATCAGCTCTCGCGTTCGCTGACCGGTGGCCGCCTGAAGGACGAGCACGGAGGCGCCGTCGGGGGAGGGAGCCAGATGGATCCGATGAGAATCGTGAGCCCCTGGGAGGAAGACGTTTCCGAGTAGCAGGGAAGACTGGATTCTCCGCGAAAGAGCCACCGCGGCGGGTCGGCTCAGCGGCATGCGCTGGATGAAGGCGGCTGACGGAAGACCACTGGCCGGGAACAGATTGCCGCCACATCGTTCCGCGTCGATGTGAGTCGTGAACGACAGCTGCGCCATCGAGAAGTCGCGAGTCGACAAGGCTGCTCCCAGTCGCTCCGGCATGCAGAGGGCGAATCCCGCCGTCGGCGAGCAGGTCAGGGGGAGCGGCTCGCCGAAGCGCGCGCCGAGGTCGAGAACCAATCGTGTCGAGGCCAATGTCCCTGCGGCGAGGACGAGGCGGCGGGTTCGCAGGGTGACGGCCTCAGGCGCACCGGAACGGCCCTGCTCCTGCGACACGAGACGGTAGCCATGCCTGTCGCGTTCGATCCGAAGGACGATCGTTCCTGGGCGGTAGTCGAGTCCAGGCTGTTGGCGTAGTCGATCGAGTTCGAACCCCGCGTGCCACACTGATCCGTGCCTGCAACCCCACAGGCAGGCGTCGCACAGCCCACAGGCTTCGCGGTCTCCGCGCGCCTCGGTCAGTACGGCAACGCGGGAGCGGCCCAGGGCGAAGGTACTCTCCTGCGGTCGCCTTGTCGCGTAGCGCTCGAGCAGGACACGGGCATTGCCGCACAGCGCAGTGGGTGGCTGACTGGTGATTCTTGCGTCGAGCCCGGTGGCGAGATCGTCGTCCTCGAAGCCGCTGACTCCCATGCGCTCAGCGATTCGGTGGTAGGAGGGTTCCAAATCGTCGACGGAGAGGGGAAAGTCGGCGAGGTCGAGGTCGTCGTACACGCTCAGCCCCGCTCCCCAGAGGGTTGAGAAGCCGCCGCTGGCGAGACTTCCGGCGTGAACGAATCCATCGGCCAACACCGGAGTCGACTTCGAGAATCCCTCGATCATGGAACGACCAGCCGGTGTGCGGAACTTCGGCGACGGCGGCCCGGCCGGTCGAAGAGCTTCGAGTCGAGGGCCCAGGAAGGTTCTCCACTGAGAGTCTTCGGTCCTGCGAGCGTCGTGGTAGGCGCCTGGAAGACCTTCGTCTTCGCGTTGCCCTCCACCGTCCAGCAGAGTGACGCGCAGTCCGGCTTCGAGGAGCGGCTCGGCCACCGAGATCCCGGAGGGTCCGCTGCCGACGACGATGACGTCGCTGCGAGGGGGATCAGGGCCGAGCATGGGGCGTGCTAGCGTTGACAGAACGTGTCCGACGGGGTGTGGAGAGGATACCCCAGCCCCTCGAAAGCCAGCGTTGAGCACTGAGCCACAGCGATCGGACGAAGCACGCAGGGTACTGGTCACAGGAGCAGCAGGGTACCTGGGGCGGCGGTTCGTGGCGGCGGCGTCGGCGGCCGGCTGGTCGGTGGTCGGAGCGGTCCGCAACCCGGCTGCCAGGATCGACGGTGCGGATCGCTTGGTCGCCTACGCCCTCGAGGGTCGCGAACCCCTTGGCTGGATGCTCTCGGGGGTCGATGCGGTCGTTCACTTCGCCGCGGACCTGGAGGAGGACAGCTCTGGCGACGAGTCGGGCGATCTCAATCTGCGAGGCAGCCGCCGGCTGCTGTCGGCAGCGCGAGAGGCTGGCGTTCGGCGCTTCGTCTTCGTCTCGAGCCTGGCCGCCGGGGCCGATTCCCCCACCCGCTATGGTCGATCCAAGGACGCCATCGAGCGTCTACTCGACCGGCAGGGAGAGATCTTCGCCAGGGTCGGACTGGTCGTCGGTGGACCGCCCCAGGGACTCTTCGGCCGGCTCTACCGCAGCTGTCGGCGCGCTGCGGTCCTGCCCCTTGTGCGCCCCGGCGCTCCGGTCTATCCAGTCCATGTCTCGGACGTGGTGTCCTCTCTGCTCGTTCTGCTCTCGATCGAAGCGCTCGAGTTCAGGGGGAGTCAGGGTCGCCCCTGCCCAGCCGGCCCGACTGGTTCAGGTGCTGAGGGCGATCAAGCTCCTGCGGATCGGAGGGGTCTTGAGAGTTCTGCCTCTTCCCGTCTGGCCGCTTCGCATGATCCTCGGGCTTTTCCGAACGCCTCCCCTGGTGTCCGAGTACTCGGCGGAGCGTCTGCGCGGATTGATGGCCTTGAGTGAGACCCATTCCTCCGATCTTGCGGCGCTCGACGAACTCGGGATCGAGATCGGCGACTGGTGGCAGGAGCTCCAGCGTGAGGGCCTGATGCGTCGATTGCTGCTGGAAGGAAGGACTCTCGGTCGATACGTGCTCGCAACCAGGCCTTCGGGGGGCGTCGCCCGTCGCTATGCACGCGCGCTACTGGCCGACGCCGACCGGGAGCCGCTCGCCCTGCCGTCGGTGGTCCATCGATTTCCCAGGCTCCTTCGGTTCATCGAGCCGTCGGCGAGAGGTTCGGCGAGGGTCGTGCGCCGCTTGAATCTCGCGACCGCCATCGTGGAAATGACACCGGCCGGCGCCCAGCGGTTCCACGAGTACGAGGAGCGACCCTGGCTCGCAGTCTCGATCGCTCTTTCGTGGGGACTGGTATTGGAGTCGTTGCTCTTCGTTCCTCGCCGACTCCTCGGCCGGCTGGTCTTTCGACGCTGAGGGGTCGGCGTTGAACGTGCGCGAAGGGGTTTTCTCGAAGGGAGTGTGGGTCGTCATCCCGGCCTTCAACGAAGCCGACAAGGTCGGTGAAGTGGTGCGCGAGGTGAGGTCGCAGTACGTGGATGTGCTCGTCGTCGATGACGGTTCTTCCGACGACACCGCCGCGCGATCGCGTGAGGCCGGGGCACAGGTGGTTCGTCACCTGCTCAATCGGGGTCAGGGTGCCGCCTTGCAGACCGGAATCGAATTCGCGCTGCAGCTCGGGGCGGAAACCCTCGTCACCTTCGATGCCGACGGCCAGCACCGGGTGGAGGACATCGCACGCCTGCTCGATCCGGTCCGGGCGGGTCGGGCCGATGTCGTCCTGGGGTCTCGATTCCACGATGCGGGCGCCACGGTTCCCTGGGCCAGGCGACTGCTTCTGAAGGCGGCGACGTTCCTGACGAAGGTGTCGAGCGGTCTCCCCTTGACCGATACCCACAACGGGTTGCGCGCCTTCTCCCGTCCGGTCGCGGAGGGCCTCCGTCTCGAACTCGATCGCATGGCGCATGCGAGCGAACTGATCGACCAGGTCTCCCGTGCGGGATGGCGAATCGAGGAAGTGCCGGTGTCGGTTCGCTACACCGAGTACTCTCGGTCGAAGGGACAGACCGGGTGGTCCTCCTTTCGGATTCTGTTCGACTATCTCGTCGGGAGGCTTTTCGAGTGATCGTTTTTCAGTGGGTGGTGATTCCGCTCTTCAGCCTGTTGACCCTCGCGACCCTCTTCGCGGGCTTCAGGCGTTCGATGAGCTGGCCTGCGTCGATCTTCTGGTCTGCGATCTGGCTCTCTGTCGTCCTGGTGCTGGCCTTTCCCTCGACGACCATGGTCCTGGCCCGCCTCGCCGGAATCGGCAGGGGCGCCGATCTGCTGATCTATCTCGTGGTCTTGGTGATGTTCGGGGGGTTCTTCGCTGTCTACCTCCGATTTCGGCGCGTCGAACAGAAACTGAGCCGGATCGTCAGGCAACTCGCGATCCAGGAGGCGGTTCTGGAACAGAGCCAGAAGGCGGACTCGTCCGACTAGGTGCCCCTGCCTGGTTTTCGATGGCTTCGTGCCCCTCTACTCGGGAGGAGGGAACTCGACGAGTTCGATGCTCACCCCGCCGGGGCCTTCGACGAAGGCGATCTTGAAGTTGCGGTAGGGCCGCACGTCCATCGTGAAGGTCACTCCCCTGGCCTTCAGCTCTTCTGCCGCCGCCGTGAGATCGGTGAAGCCCCAGCCCAGGTGGTCGATGGCGCGACCCCGAGTCGCCGCCATGTCTTCCTCGCCACTGTCCTGGACCAGCAGCCAGACGTCGTCGTAGAGCAGTGCCGGCAGGAGTCCCTTGTACTGGACGCGTTCGCCGCCGAAGCTGGACTGGTACCAGTCGAAGATCGCCTCCGGCTCGGATCCCCTGAGGTGGATGTGGTGGAAGCCGAGCGTCTCGGGGTCTTCCATCACTTCGATCTTGGTGCCCCAGGGATCCTCCACGAAGGCGAACTTGAACAGCCCCCGAACGTCTCGCGACGGCGCCAGGATCTTGACTCCCGCGGCCTCGTAGGAAGCCATGCGCTCGGCGAGATCGGGAAAGGAGAAGCCGATGTGGTCCACCGAACTGCCGTCACTGCCCGCGAAGCCGGCCTCCTTCTGGAACCAGATGAAGAGGACATCGTCGTACTGGACGGCCTGGCCGTCGCGGACCAGTTCGCCGCCCATGTGCTGGTGGTACCAGGCCGCCGCGGCTGCGGGGTCGGTGGCTGTGAGGTGCATGTGATGGTAGGGCGCGGCGGCCAGTGCCGGGGCGACGCACAGGAGCAGGATCGCGTAGAGAGTCTTCATGGTGGCCGGCCGGCCTCCTTCCTGGGGTCGTTCTGGGTCGAGTTCGAGGTCCCCATCCTACTGTTTCCGCACCGGGCGAGAGGACGACCGCCGCGAGCTCGGATCGGTCTGCTGCTAGGATTGAAATTCAGCATCAACGGACGGCAGCCAGGAGCTCAATCATGGAGATCACCTTCACACTCAACGGAGAATCGACAACTGTCGATGTCCCGCCCGGCATGCCCATGCTGTGGGTCCTGCGCGACACGCTCGATATGAAGGGCACGAAGTTCGGCTGTGGAATGGGGCAGTGTGGCGCCTGCACCGTGCATATCGACGGCAGGGCCCGACGCACCTGTCGACTGGCCGCCGAGCAGGCCCAGGGCATGGACATCACGACGGTCGAGGGCCTCTCGGTCGATGGCGATCATCCGGTGCAACAGGCCTGGAAGGAGATCGACGTTCCGCAGTGCGGCTACTGTCAGGCCGGCCAGATCATGACCGCTTCGGCGTTGCTGGCCTCGAACCCCTCGCCGACGGACGCCGACATCGATGAGGCGATGGACGGCAATCTCTGTCGCTGTGCCACCTACACGCGGATTCGCAAGGCGATCCACCGATCGGCTGAGATCGCCGGCGCGGCGTCGACGACGAGTACAGCCGGTTCGGCCGGTGGAGGTGGACGATGAAAGTCCACAAGAGCGCTCCGAGCACCGAGAAGTCGTCTGACGGGTCAGAGCCACAGCTCCAGTTCTCGCGCCGCAATTTCGTTCGGGTCTCCGCGTTGGCGGGCGGCGGAATGCTGCTGGGCGCCCGCTTCGGAATCACCGGACCGCGGGCTCTCGAGGCTGCTACGTCGGGTCCCGACGCGATTCTCAACGCCTACGTTCGACTGACACCGGACGGTATCGTGACGATCATGGCCCAGAATCCCGAGATCGGGCAGGGCGTCAAGACGATGCTGCCCATGTTGATCGCGGAGGAACTCGACGTCGCCTGGTCGCAGGTCCGTGTCGAACAGGGTGACTTCGACCCGTCCCGATTCCGCGGCCAGTTCGCCGGCGGCAGCATGGCGACTCCCATGCACTACAACTCGATGCGACAGGTCGGCGCCGTCGGCAGGGCGATGCTGGTCGAGGCAGCGGCGCAGCAGTTCGGAGTGTCGGCGGACGAATGCACGACCTCCGAGGGCGTGGTTCACCATGCGAAGAGTGGCAGGAGTGCCGGCTATGGAGAACTGGCGGCGGCTGCCGCGAAGCTCGACGCGCCGAGTACCAATTCCGTGGCGCTGAAGGATCCGAAGGACTTCAAGATCATCGGCACCCGCATTGCGGGCGTCGACAACCCGTCGATCACGACGGGCAAGCCGCTCTTCGGCATCGACGTGAACGTGCCGGGCATGAAGTACGCGGCCTTCGAACGATGTGCGGTGCACGGTGGAACCGTTGCCAGCGCCAATCTCGACGAGGTGCTGGCGGCGCCCGGAGTCACCGACGCCTTCGTCATCCAGGCCGACAGCGGCGTCAACGGCGTCGCCATCGTCGGCGACTCGTGGTGGTTGGTCGACCAGGCTCGTCGACTGCTGTCGGTGACCTGGAACGAAGGTGAAGGAGCCTCACAGAGCAGTGCCGGCTTTGCCGCGCGAGCCGAGGAACTGGCCGGCGCCACTCCCGAGCGCTCCCTGAAGGCCGATGGCGATGCCGCGGCAGCGTTGGGTTCCGCGGCGAAGACGGTCAAGGCCTCCTATTCCTACCCGTTCCTGGCGCATGCGCCGCTGGAGCCCCAGAACACCACTGCCCATTGGCAGAACGGCAAGATCGAGATGTGGGCGCCGACCCAGACGCCCCAGCAGGCCCAGGCGGAGGTCGCCAAGGCTCTCGGTATCGAGGCCGCTGCCGTCACCATCCATCTGACACGGATGGGCGGGGGCTTCGGCCGTCGCCTCTACAACGAGCCGATGATCGAGGCCGCCGAGATCGCCAAGCGCGTCGGATCACCGGTGAAGCTGGTGTGGTCACGAGAGGACGACACCCGCCACGACCGCTACCGGCCGGCCGGCTTCCATCACCTCGAAGGCGGCGTCGACGATACCGGCAAGCTGGTCGCCTGGAGCGATCACTTCGTGACCTTCGGTGACGGCACCCGCTTCGCGGACAGCGCCACGATGAGCCCGTCGGAGTTCCCGGCGACCTTCGTCGAGAACTTCTCCGTCGGGGTCTCGCAGATGCCGCTGGCGATGCCGACCGGGGCTCTGCGGGCGCCGACGAGCAACGCGATCTCCTTCGTCATGCAGTCGTTCATCGACGAGTTGGCTCATGCGGCCGGCAAGGATCCGCTGCAGTTCCGCCTCGACCTGCTGGCCGAGGGCGGAAAGTACGGACGCGCCGGTCTCGACCAGGAGCGGATGCGCGGCGTGCTCGAACTGGTGGCCGAGAAATCGGGTTGGGGCAAGACCGATCTTGCGAAGGGCACCGGCATGGGCGTCGCCTTCCACTACAGTCATCGCGGCTACTTCGCCGAGGTCGTTCAGGCCCAGGTCAGCCAGGACGGCAAGGTCACGGTGGACAAGATCTGGGTCGCCGGCGACGTCGGTAGCCAGATCATCAATCCACTCAACGCCGAGAACCAGGTGCAGGGCGCCGTTCTCGACGGCCTCGCCCAGGCGCTGCAGCAGGAGATCACGGTCGTCGACGGTCGTACCAGGCAGAGCAACTTCCACAACTTCGAGTTGCTTCGGATGAAGCAGGCGACCGAGGTCGAGGTCCACTTCCTGACGACCGACAACGCTCCGACGGGTCTGGGCGAGCCGGCTCTGCCGCCGGTTCCTCCGGCACTGTGCAACGCCATCTTCGCGGTGACGGGAAAGCGCGTTCGCTCGCTTCCCCTGTCGCAGCACGACCTGAGCTGGTCCTAGACGTCGTAGGCAGGGTCTCGATCGCCGCTCGGCAGCGCCCACTCGGTCCCGGGGAGGCGCGGAGCCGTCGGGCGATCGAGACTTCGTGCCGTTCCGAAGGGAGGCGCCGTCCCGATCTCCTATAGAGTGCGAGGGCGCTTGCGTTCCTTCGCGTGGTGCAACCGATCATGGTCGACCCCTCCCAGGAACCCCCGCGCACCTCTCCCGAAGGGTCCGGGTCCGAGGTGACTTCCGACGGCGCCGGCTCGGCGACGACCTCCGAGACGGACAGCGCGGTCGAAGCCGACCCGGGGGTCGAGGCCGACCCGGGGGCCGACGCCGACCCGCGGGTCGATGAGACCTCGCAGCCGTTCGCGGCCGTCTCGGCGACCGATCACGGACCGGCCGGCGGTCTCTCGGAGGAGTTCGCGAAGGCTCTGCGCTCGGCGCTGCATTCGCGCGGATTCTCCGAACTGACCGAGATCCAGCAGGCGGTGCTGGATCCGAACCTGGCCGGTCGAGACCTGCGGATCTCGTCGCAGACCGGATCGGGGAAGACGGTCGCCCTGGGCTTCGTCGTTGCGGGCGCCTTCGAGGGCGAGGCGGACCACGCTTCGGGTGCTCGCGGCAAGGGCTCGGGGCGCACGGCCTTTCCGCGCGTGCTGGTCGTCGTGCCGACGCGTGAACTGGCGGCTCAACTCGGTGAGGAACTGTCGTGGCTCTACGGTCGACACCCGGTCGGGATCGCGGTCGTGACAGGCGGAACCTCGGTGCCGCGAGAGTTGCGGGCCCTCGCCGAGCGGCCGGGAATGGTGATCGGAACCCCTGGTCGCCTGGTCGATCATCTCGATCGCGGTTCCCTCGACCTGTCGAGAGTCGCGGCGGTGGTTCTCGACGAGGCCGACGAGATGCTCGACATGGGCTTTCGTGACGAGATCGACAGCATTCTCGGGCGCACGCCGGAAGAGCGCCGCACGCATCTGGTCTCGGCGACCTTCCCGCCGAAAGTCCGATCGCTCGCCAAGCGCTACCAGAACGACGCCGTGATGGTGGAAGGGACGGTCGGCGAGCAGCACGAGGACATCGCCCATTCGGCCGTCATCGTGGCGCCCCATCAGCGCACCGACGCCCTCATCAATCTGCTCCTCCTGAGCCCCGATGAGCGCTTTCTGGTGTTCGTCCGGACCCGCGTCGCCGCTTCGGGCGTTGCCGGCGAGTTGGCGAGCCTGGGCCTGTCGGCGGCGCCACTCAGCGGCGAGATGGCCCAGAACGAGCGCACACGAACGCTCGCCGACTTCCGGGCCCGCAAGTTGCAGTGCGTCGTGGCCACCGACGTCGCCGCCCGAGGGCTCGACATCCGTGGCGTCGAGAAGGTGGTGCACTACGACCTTCCGGAGCGCCGCGAGGCCTTCACCCACCGTAGCGGTCGCACCGGGCGAGCAGGAGAGAAGGGTGAGAGCATCATCCTGGTGCCGCCTCGCAGTCGGTCGCGAATCGAAGATCTGTTCCGCATCCTG
Source organism: Thermoanaerobaculia bacterium (assembly GCA_942492505.1). Taxonomy (GTDB): domain Bacteria; phylum Acidobacteriota; class Thermoanaerobaculia; order Multivoradales; family Multivoraceae; genus CALOFD01. The sequence continues at coordinate 27,668 of CALOFD010000037.1, read as the reverse complement.
AAGGTCGATGCGAAGTGGTTGACGCCGCCGACTCCCGGCCAGATCCGGAAGGCCAACCGGCGTCGGCTGCTGCGCAAGTACGGCGCCGTCGACCCCACTGCCGGCCCCGAGGCGACCGCCAGCACGGCGCCTGAAGACATGCAGAAGATCGCGCTCCAACTGCTCGAGAGGCGCCCCCCGGAGGCGATCATCGCCGACCTCCTCCAGGAGGTGGAGCTTCGCGACTCGACCGAGCCCCGAGAGATCGCCGCTGCGACCTCGGAGGCTCCCAGACGGGGTCCCGGTGCGAAGCGAGGACCGGGGCGGCCGCAGGGTGGGGCGCCACGGGTGCGGGGAAGCGCGCCGAAATCGCAGGGGAACTTCGTCGACTTCGATCTGTCGTGGGGATCCAAGAACGGCGCCGAGCCGAAGCGGGTTCTCGCGCACGTCTGCCGGCGCGGAGGTATCCACGGAGGTCAGGTCGGGGCGATCCGGATCGACGGTTCCAGCACGCGGGTCGGGATCGCTGCAGAAGTGGCCGACGCGTTCGAGCAGAGCGTGGTCGGCACGAAGGACCCTCGCAACCCCCACGTTCGGATCCGAAGATCCTCCTAGGTCGCCGAGACCCGCGGCCGTTCGCAAGCCTTCGGGATGCCGCGACCGCGAAGGTCGATCTCTTCAACCCTCTCGGGTGGTCTCCCGCCACAGGAAGCCGGCGGCGTTCGACAACTGCCAGAGGAGCAACAGCAGAGCGGTCGAGACGGGGTTGCGGACGTCGGGCCTGCGCAGGGGAGCGAGGAGCCACTTTCTCGGATCGGCGTGAAACCTGCGTGAGTTGGACACCTGCTCCGAGAGGTTGGAGCGGCCGACGTAGAAGTCGCTGGCGCCCTTTCCGTACTCGAAGAGTTGGCGACAGTAGCTCGACAGACGCAGATCCTTGTAGTGGACCACCACGGCGTCGGCGACCGTTTCGATCCGCCTTCCCGAGGCCAGCCAACGGTCGCAGAAGTCCCGATCCTCGGCGGTTCTGAAGTCGGTGTCGAAGCCGCCGATGGCGTCGAAGCCATCGACCGGCACGGCGAGATTGTTGCTGGTGGCGAAGGTGGTCCGATCGGGCTGGTTGGTCTGCTCGTAGACGAGATCGAGAATCAGTTGGCTCGTCGCGGAATAGGGGTTGTCGGGGAAGCCGTTCAGGACACGCCCCGCGAGCAAGGCGCCGGGATGGTCGAGGTGGGCTCGTGCCAGGCCGGAGAGCCAGTCGGAGTGGGGGATGCAGTCATCGTCGAGGAAGGCCAGCAGGGTTCCCCGAGCCTCGCGAGCACCGCGATTGCGGGCTGCTGCCGGCCCGGCGTTCTGCTGGCGGAGCAGGCGAAGGTCGAAGCCCGGCCGCGACCGCTCGACGACGGGCCCGAGGTCGTGGCGCGACCCGTCATCGACCACGATGACCTCGAGAGTGCCGGCCGGTGGATCCGATTCAGCGAGAGCCTGCAGGCAGTCGTTGAGTTCCTTGGGGCGCTCGAAGGTCGGAATGATGACCGAGATGGACGTGGACTCAGTCATTCCGGGCTCGCAGAAAGTCTACAATTACCGCCGTGCGCTCCCTGCTGAACCGTTTTCGATGGAACCGGCCCTCCACCGTGATGGTGGAGTTGACCAATCTGTGCAACCTCCGTTGTGTGATGTGCGGCATCTGGTCGGAACGCCCCAACATCGATCTCGGTCTCGAGGGGTTCTCTCGGCTGCTGGATCAACGAACGGTTCGCAATGTTCCCGTGCTCGCCCTGACCGGCGGCGAACCCTTCATGATGGAGGACTTCGAGGACTACTACCAGATCGCTCTCGAGAAGTCTCCGGCCAGCCACGTCAACATCAGCACGAACGGCTGGTACACCGACGAGACCCTCGATCTGCTGGAGCGCGGAGAGCGGTCGAGGACCTCGATCACGATCAGCTACGACGGCGTTCGTTCGCACGATGCCGTGCGCCGGGTCGAAGGGTCGCAGGACCGGCTGGTGGCCACGGTGACCGCCGTCAAGCGACGCTTCCCCGAGGTCCCCCTGTCGCTGAAGATGACGATCACCAGTCACAACTACGCCGAGATCTACGATACGGCGCTGCAGTGCCGGGAACTGGGCATCGCCTTCCGCTTCAAGACGCTCGAGAAGCTGCTCTGCCACCAGGGGCGTTCACCCTCGGACATCGACGGTCCCGACTACGACGAGGCGATGGTCGGCTCGATCAGCGCCCAGGCGCAGAGAGTCCTCGACCTCGGCATCGAGACCAATCGCAAGTACATCCAGCGCCTCATCGAGAAGAACGACTCCGGGGTCGGCGAGTGCACCTGCACTCCCCGCACGCTCTTCGTCGGTGTCGACGGTCGGGTCTTTCTGTGTCGCAAGATGGAGCCGATCGGGAGCGTTCGACAGTCCGAACTGGACGAGATCTGGAACTCGGTGGGATGCGAGGAGCGCGTCGCTGACATGAAGGCGTGTTCGGGCGTCGATCTCGGAATCGGCTTCACGCATGCCTAGACGTCGGTCGCCATGACGGTTCGCGAGAGTGTCCCACGCAAGGCAATGCGCGCCTTGCGCGCGCTTGCGACGCGAGAGATTCCGATGGAGTTCGAGCGCATCCCGATCCCGCTCGAGGGTGTGTCCTACCGCAAGATCCTGAACTGGATCCGGCTCGAGGCGGGAATCGCCCGGCGCGCCCGTCAACCCTGGGGAATGCCGACCCATTTCCAGATCGAGCCGAGCACCGAGTGCAACCTGCGTTGTGTCTACTGTCCGGTCGGGTCCGAGAGTGGTCCGACCGGACACATGGACTCCGATCTCTTCCGCGAGTTCGTCTCCCAGATCGAGGATCACGCCCTGCTGCTGGTGATGTGGGGGTGGGGAGAACCGTTCCTCTGTCCGTCGATCTACGAGATGATCGCTCACGCCCACAGTCGGGGCGTGCGGATGGTCTCCAGCACCAACGGTCATGTCTTCGTCGACCCCGAACACGCCGAAGGGGTGGCGCGGTCGGGTCTCGACGCCCTGATCGTCTCGACCAGCGGCACCACCCAGGAAGCCTATCGACGCTTCCGTGGCGGCAGGGTCGATGAGGCCATCGAGGGATGTCGCCAGGTCGTCGCCGCCAAGCGTCGACTCGGCCTGGACACGCCCCACGTGCAACTGTCGTGCATCATCACGGACTACAGCGAGCATCAGGTCGCCGAGTTGCGCGAACTGGCTCGCGAACTGGGTGTCGACGGGCTGTCGCTGAAGAAGATGAACACGGCCTCGGTGCGACCCCGTGAGAAGCCCGACGAGCGGCTGCCCGAGGAGGAGCGCTACCGTCGCTTCGAGTACTCGGAGGACGGCGCTGCGAAGCTGCGGGTCGCAGAGAATCCCTGCAAGCATCTCTGGCAATCGCCGACGCTGCGCTGGAACGGCGAGGTCAATCCCTGTGCCTACGACTTCGACGGCATCCACAAGATGGGTCACCTCGGAAGTGAGTCGTTCGAGAAGATCTGGCGGGGCCCGGCCTTTCGCGAGATGCGCAACCAGTTCCGCGACGACTGGAAGAGCCTGCCCATCTGCAGCCGCTGTACCTATGCCTATGCCGGAGGGAACTACGACGAGGTGATGGCGGACTTCTGGCTCTTCGACCAGGACAGGGCCTAGGTTGTCTCCGGTGCCGGCGGTCAGTGTCGTCATCGCGTCCTACGAGTCGACGGCGGTGATCGAAGCGTGCCTGTCCTCGCTCCAGCACCAGTGCTCGCGGGCAGCGGCCGAAGTGATCGTCGTCGACAGTGGCACGGACGACGCGGCGGCGAAGGTCGCGAAGGGCTTCCCGTGGGTCGAGCTGCTTCGCAGCCCGACCCGTCTCTATCCGGGCGCGGCACGCAACCTCGGAGCCTCGAAGGCTACCGGTCGGGTGCTCGCCTTCATCGACGCCGACTGCGTCGCGGCGCCTGACTGGATCGATCGGATCCGGGAAGCGCATCGTTCGGGGGAAGCAGCGGTGATCGGTGGCGCGATCCTCATCCGTGAGCCACGAGGAGTTCGCGACTGGGCCGCCTACCTCTGTTCGTTCCATCTCTGGACGCCGCTCTCAGCGCCGGGACCCATGAAGGACATCCCGACCTGCAACCTGTCCTACGATCGGACGATCTTCGAGCAGTTGGGACCCTTCCGCGAGTACGGCTACTCGTCCGACACCGAGCTCAACTGGAAGGTGGCCGGGGCCGGTCGGCCGCTGGTCTTCGACCCGGCCCTGCGAGTGCGTCACGGCCACCATCCCAGTCTGCGCTCGTTCCTCCGTCGCCAGTTCGTCCGAGGTCGCGCCTTCGGCGCGATGCGTGTTCGCGAGTTTTCGGGGTCGTGGATGGGGAGGTGGATCCGTGCTCTCGGATCTCCGCTGGTTCCGTTCGTCCTGGTGCTGCGATTGGCTGCCAGGACGACCGGCGACGATCGTCGCTGCAGCGACCCCGAAGCGGCCGAGTGTTCGAGGGCGTTCTGGAAATCCTTGCCGTTGATCCTGGCCGGCTTCGGCTTCTGGGCCGCCGGCGAGGCGCTGAGCTACGTGCGGCTGCCAGAGGCGCGTTGACCGCCGCCGACGACCACGGTCGCCGCCGGCACGGCCGCCCGCTGGGCAGAGGCTCTCAGATCCCCGCCGCGGCTCTCACGAAGTCGAAGATCTGGGTCTGGTCGATCATGCCGTCGAAGGCCGAGGCACCCGGTCCGTTGGCGTAGGTCGGCACCGCGGTGCCGGTGTGCTCTTCGTAGAAGAAGATGCTGGTGCCGTAGTTCACCCCCATCCGTCCTCCTTCGGGAGTCTCGACGACGGCGAGCTTGCCCGGCGATCGGGACTCCAGGTCCATGCTGGCGGCGAAGTCGACGAACATGCTGGGTGCGGGAATGATCTGAGCCGAGTGGCCGTGGTCGGAAGCCACGACGATCAGCGTGTCGGGGTTCTCGGCCTGGAAGTCGAGCGCTGCCTGGACGGCCTCTTCGAGTTGTCGGATCTCACCGATCTGGCCGCACGGGTTGGCAGCGTGAGACTGCTTGTCGATCGAGGCGCTCTCGACCATCAGGACGAAGCCGTCCTCGCCGGTCGAGAGGAGTTCGATCGCCCGACGGGTCATGGTTGCCAGGGTCGGCGTGTCGCCGAAGTCGGGGTTCGGCTCACATCCGAATACCGGCGGCCACTCCGCGGGATCTCCTTCGTGGTCGGAGAGGAATCCTGCTCGACCTCCGTCCTCGCCGCGGTAGATCACCGGCAGGTGTCCGGTCGCGAACAAGCCGAGCACCCTGCCCTCGCCGGCCGCCTCGAGCTCTTCACCGGTTCGAACCACTTCGATCTCGGCTTCGATCGCGCGGTCCAATACGGTTGCGCCCTGCGGGTCGAGTTGAAGGAACGTCTCGAGTCCGCCGCCGAGGGCAACGTCGACGTTCGAGGACACGAGCTGCTCGGAGATCGACCCCAGGCCGCCGTTGGCGGCGAGGTCCTGGGGACAGGTGCCGGTCGAGACGTTCTCGGCGACCGAGTCCTCGGCCGTCATGTCGTCGGGTCCCTCGCAGAACCGGACGGCGATATGGGAGTAGAAGGTCGCCGGCGTCGCGTCGGTGATGCTCGCCGTCGAGACCACTCCGGTCTTCTTGCCCGCCGCCCTGGCGATCTCCAGGATCGTCGGGACATCGCTATCGGTCCCGGCACGAGTGGCGATTCGGCCCCAACTGGTGACCACTCCGGCCGACAGGGCAGTGCCGCCGCTGGCCGAGTCGCCGACGTAGTTGACGGTCTCGGGTTCGCTCTCGAGAACGGTCAGGACTCGTGCCGTCGCCCGCTGCGGGAAGGCCTCGAAGTTGAGCCGGCCCGACGAGCCGTGCAGGTAGTTCCTGCCCAGGGTCAACTGTTGATCGTCGACACCGTCGCCGATCAGGAGAATGACGTTGCGGGCTGATGTCGATTCGACGGTCTGCGTCGGGGTCGGAGTGCAGGCTGTTGCTGCGACGATCGTCGCGCCTAGAAGGAGCAGGCTGGTCGGTCTCATTCGGGTCCTCGCAAGCGGTGAGGTGGGGCGCTGATTCTACGTTGCCGGGGTCAGGAGTCGCTCGACGATCTCGCCGGCACGGCCACCGTCGTAGCCGAGTCCTGCTCGCTGAGCTGGTTGATCTCGACGTTGGTCGACAACTCACCGCGCATCTTGCCGGCGAGCCGGTTCTCTTCGAGGGCCCTTCGAATACGACGGATTCCCTGTTTCGGAATCGCCAGGTGGCAGATGGGGTCGCCGGGCTTGACCGCCGGCAGGGTGGTCATACCGAGAACCACCCCGCTGGCGGGGCAGTCGATCTGGTTCTGGCGCTGACCGAGAAGGTTCGTGTTCGTTGCCAGGAGCTGTCCCTCTTCGACGATCTCTCCCGGGGCGACGTGGAACTGCAGCAGCCCGCCGAAGTCGGCGCGCAGCCACTTCGTCGTTTCGAACTCCGCCTGGTAGCGCGGCTTGATCCTCTTGCAGCCGCTGACCATGCCCAGTTCGAGCAGCACGTTGGTGACTCCTCGAACTCCGATCTCCGTCACCGTCGGTTCGATCTCGAGAACCTTGCCGGCCTCGAGAATGATCGTCGGGCAACCCGCGTTGGTCGCCGCCTCGCGCAGCGATCCGTTGGGTCCGGGAGCGTTGATGACGAGTTCCGATCCGAAGGCCTCGGCGATTCGACGCACGCCGGGTACCGTGAGGTCGCCGCGGACGTTCGGGAAGTTGGCCCTCTGCACCGCGGCCGTGTGGAAGTCGATTCCGAAGTCGCACTTGCGGACCAGGTTGTCGAAGACCTGAAAGGCGAACCGCCTGGCGAGACTGCCGCTCTGGCTGCCCGGAAAGGATCGATTGAGATCTCGCCGGTCGGGCATGTAGCGGGAATGGCGTTCGAACCCGAGGATATTCACGACGGGCACGAAGACGAGGGTGCCGGCCTCGAGTTTGAAGGGCGCGTCGAGGATCAGGCGGCGAATGATGCCGATGCCGTTGAGTTCGTCGCCATGGACACCGGAGGTGAGCAGCACCTTGGGGCCCGGTCGAGCGCCTCTCCAGACGTGCACGGGCAGCTCGACAGCATTGCCGCTGTAGCTCTCCGAGACGGGGAGTCCCAGGTTGCGTCGTTCGCCCCGAGCGATGCCTTCGCGCCCCAGCCGGAATACCTTGGGGGACCTGGTGTTCGATGTCATCGGATGCTGTGTGCCGGGCGTCGGCTCCTCGGTCCGCAGCATACGTCAACCTGATCCTTCCCCCTGGCGCGGACAGGCCGTCGACGCGGATCCACCCGCGTGGCGCCCTTGGGCTCTTCATCGAGGCTTCAAGAAAACTATGGACAGATCCGACATTTTCGTTTCAGACTATCGGCAAATGTGCGACGCACAGCCTGCTCCGGTCGGGCCGAGGACCTGTCTTCTCCGACCTCATCCGGACGGCTTCGCCATGCCTCAAGAACGCTGCGGCGGCTGGAGGGCTGCTGTTGTCTACGAGAATTCGGCTCGGTAACCTGGCTTCCGACACTTCCGAGAAGCGTCTCCGGCGGTTCATCTCACCGCTCGGAGCCGTCGTCTCGATCGTGTTCTCCGCTCGAGGGGCCGGGGAGGGGCGTCCGATCAGCGCCATCGTCGAGCTCGAGTCGCAGGAGCAGGCGCTCTATCTGGCTCTCGTTCTCGATGGTCGCCGGTTCCAGGGACGGGTTCTCGAGGCTCGTCGTCTCGAGGAGGGTCCCGGAGCGGGGGCCGTTGCAGCGTCTCGTGTCAGTTCGAGGACAGAAAACTGGGGGATTCGATGACCAGGACCGTGTTCGTTGGCAATTTGAGTTTCGACACTCGCAAGGAAAGTCTGGCTGATCTGTTCGGCGAGGTCGGGGAAATTCTACGATTGACGATTCCGATGGATCGTGAGACGCATCAACCGCGAGGCATCGCCTTCGTCGAGTATGGTGCGCCCTCGTCGGCGAACCGGGCGGTCGATCTGATCAACGGTACCGAGCTGGACGGGCGCAAACTGAGAGTCAGCATCGCCCACACCGACCAGCGCCCCGCCCCCAGGCGCTCGCCCAGGGTCGCCGATGAGGAAGACGAAGCCGGCTTTCCTGGCGGACCCACGTCCCTCGAGGCTCGGCGCAACCAACGTGACGATGGCAAGACCAAGGGACGGGGTAGTTGGCGCGACGAGCGCCATCGCCGGGCTCATCGCACGTCGAAGGGCGAACGCGGCTGGGACTGACAGTCTCCCGCCCGAGCCCCTGCGGCTCTTCCTCAGTCCCGATCTGACGGTTCGTCCTCGGCGCCTCCGAAGATCGGTCTGAAGGTCGGACCCCCCGAAGACCTGAAGCCGACGAGTCGTAGCGCCAGGTCCCGTCGTCGCATGTGCGGCCCCTGGGTCCTGGGCAGGACCTTCGGCATGACCAGGGAAACCGCGAGTCGAAGCAGGACGCTGACTCCGAAGAGGAGTCGGAAGTTGCCGCTCATGAAGCCCAGCAGGACGGCTCCGAGAGTCGCCCCCACCAGCTGGGCCGTACCGTTGAGAACGTTCTGCGCGGCGAAGACGTAGGCGCGGTTGCGCTTGAAGCTCGAGTCGAGCAGCATCGAGAAGTAGCTCACCTCGTAGCCCGACCACGTCGCTCCCGAGAGCAGTTGGGCCGGAATGACGGTCCAGAGGTTGCGGGCGACCAGCCAGGGGACCGGGACCAGAGCCACCATGACGGCGACGAGGAGGTAGACCGAGCGCGGGCCGTGTGCGTCGATCGCCTTTCCCCAGATCGGCAGGATGAAGAACTTGCCTGCCACGACGAAGATGGTCGCCGTCATGAACTCCAGGTAGGTGAAGTGCAGTTCGTCGAACATGAAGGGCGTGAAGTAGGGCGAGGCCATGTAGGTCATCAGCTGCAGGACGGCCGCTGCGATCAGCAGTCGCCAGGCCGTCCTGCCGCGCTGGGTCCTGGTGAATCGAACCAGGGAGCGCGGCTCTGCGAGTCCGTCGAAGGGGCCCTCGGGTGAGAGGGCGAGGAGAACGGCCGAGACCAGCCGGACCCCGGCTGCGATCGTGAAGATCACCTGGAAGCCGGTGCCGATGCTGGCTGCCGTTCCCGCCGGGCCGGGCTCGAGCCACTGCAGCAGAAAGCCTGAGATCACCAGGCCGACGAGGGTCGAAACCTGGACCCAGCGATTGCGACGTGAGAAGTAGCGGCCGCGGATCTCACTCGGTACCAGATCACCGAACCAGGAACTCCAGGCTGTGCCGCCGCTCATCCCTGCGATCTGGTAGCAACTCGCCGCGGCGATCAGGATCGGCACGGTGAGGTGTCCCTGATGGTCGAGGAGCGCGATCGACAGGAGAACGGAGGCCTGAAGGAGAACACTGCCGACAGTCCAGGCCTTGCGGCGTTGCAGTCGTCGAAGCGCTGCGAGGGCCAGCATCGGGCCGATCGCGCCGAGACAGAGCGGCAGGGTCACCATCCAGCCGAGCTCGATCGGCGTCGCCCGGAGTCGGACCGCATTGGCGAGAAAGTAGGTCTCGCCCATGCCGACCATGAGGGCGAAGACGGCGCCGTCGATCAGGCACAGGCGAAGGGCCCTCTGCAGGGTCGGGGAGTCGAGTTGTGCCATCGGACTTCGTTGAGGAGAGTGTGCCGCAGTGGCAGTGAGATGGGAAGAGAAGCGCGATCCTGGGGTCGGCCTTCGAAGCCCTCAGATCGGGCAGGGTTGATCGGGCAGGGCTACAACCCGGTGAGATGGGGCGTCGAGGGCAATCGGCTGCTAGTTTTCTCCCGCTGGAGCTCCTTCGATCCGGTGTGCGATCGTCGGCCTCCAGGCGATGCGGAAACGAAAGCGAGGATCTCATGAGTCGAGAGGAATGGATGGCGGATCCTGGAATCGTTCCAGGTACGGTTGCGTGACAATGTCGAATCTCGTCGTTGCCAGATCTCGAGGCCGGTCGGGGCCGAGGAGGATCGATGCCTGATACCGAAGAAGGGGCTGCCGGCCCGATTCTCGTTCCGGTCGACTTCTCGCCTCACTCCGGCGCTGCGTTGATGTGGGCGGCTCAGCAGGCGCGGCACGTATCGGCTCCGCTGCTGCTCGTCCATGTCGCCCACGACCGCCCGGATGACCCGGGCTACTACGTGGACGCCCAACTCGAGACTGATTCGGAGCGCGGCAGGTCCCTGCGGACGATCGAGGAGGCGGCCGACCTGCTGCTCGATCGGTTCTTCGAGGAGATGAAAGTCCTCCATCCGGAACTGCGCGAGGTCCGGGTGGAGAAGTTGGTCGTGAACGGCGTGCCCTCGACCCGGATCCTCGAACTCGCCGCGAAGTACGATGTCCGCCAGATCGTCATGGGGAGTCACGGACGGACGGGCTTCTCGAGGAGCCTGCTCGGCTCGAAGGCCGAAGAGGTGGTGCGACTCTCGCCGCGGCCCGTCACGGTGGTGAAGGCCGACGTCGGAGAGGACGACTAGTTGACGAGCCTGCCGGTTGGCGCGATTCTCATGGGGCTCTTCGGAGGTCTTGCGCTCTTCCTCTACGGGATGGAGTTGCTGACGTCGGCCCTCAAGCGGGTTGCGGGCGCGCGCATGACGAAGCTGCTTTCGTCCCTGACCACGAACCGGTTGAGGGGCGTTCTCGCCGGCACCTTCGTCACGGCGACGATCCAGTCGTCATCGGTGACGACCGTGCTCGTGATCGGCTTCATCTCCGCCGGACTCCTGTCGCTGGCGCAGTCGATCCCGATCATCATGGGCGCTTCGATCGGCACGACGATCACAGCCCAGATCGTCGCCTTCAAGGTCACTCAGTACTCGCTGCTGTTGGTCGCCGTCGGGTTCGGAATGTGGACCCTGGCCCGGAAGGAATTCCTCAAGCAGTGGGGCACGACCCTGATGAGCCTGGGTCTCATCTTCTTCGGCATGGAACTGATGAAGGACGCGACCGCGCCGCTGCGCGACTACCCGCCCTTCATCGATGCGATGAAGAATCTCGACAACCCCCTGCTGGCCATCGCCTTCGGTGCGCTCTTCACCGCGCTGGTGCAGAGTTCTTCGGCAACCACCGGCATCATCATCGTGCTGGCGAGCGAAGGTCTGATCTCGCTCGACGCGGGCATTCCGCTGGTGCTGGGGGCGAACATCGGAACCTGTATCACGGCGGCTCTCGCGGCGATGGGGAAGCCCCGGGAGGCGGCGAGGGCTGCACTGGTGCATGTCCTCTTCAACACGGCAGGTGTGGTGGTCTGGTTCTTCTTCATCCCCTGGCTTGCCGACCTCGTCGTCTGGCTGTCTCCCGTCTCCGAAGGGTTGGAGGGGGTGGCGAGGATGCAGGCCGATACCCCACGGCAGATCGCCAACGCCCACACCATCTTCAATGTGTCCACGACCCTGCTCTTCATCGGCTTCACGCCCGCCATCGCCCGTCTGGTCGAGGCGCTCCTTCCCGACCGTCGGCTGGGTGAGGAGCTGCCGAGCTCGAGTTCCTACCTCGACGATCTGCTGGTCCACACGCCTTCCATGGCGCTGGACCTCGTGCGGATGGAACTCGGCCGCCTCGGTGCCGCCGCCCATGCGATGGTCCTGGCAGCCCCCGAACCGGTCCTGGGCGGAACCAGCGCGGATCTGGACGACCTCAGGGCGATGGATGCGGAGGTCGATGCCCAGCACGGCGCCCTGGTCACCTACCTCGGTCGCCTGTCGATGGAGAACCTCTCTGAAGCCCAGTCCCACCGCTTGTCTGAGTATCTGTCGACGGCCAACCACTTCGAGAGCATCGGCGACCTCATCGAGACCAATCTCGTCGACGAGGGAAGGGCGCGACTGGAGGAGAATCTGCAGTTCAGCCCGAAGACGCGGGAGGTGCTGGCTCGCCTTCACGGCCTGGTCGAGGCCACGGTCCGCAAGGCTACCGAAGCGGTGGCCGCCGACGACAAGCTTGCCGCTCAGGAGATTCTCGACGCCAAGGCCGAGATCCAGGAACTGGCCGACGAAGCCGAGGACCAGCTGGCCCGGCGTCTGGTGGCCTCCGATCCGAACCGGCTGGGCGTCTATCGAGTCGAATCGGAGTTCATCGAGGCCATGAAGCGGATCTACTACCACGCCAAGAGAGTCGCCAAGCTGGTGGTCGATGAGGCTGCGACCTATGCCCCTCAGGGCGACGCTCCAGTCGACCCCAGCGTCGATCGGACGCCGAGTCCCGTCGCCTGATCCGCGACCCTTAGGTGGGTGACTGCCTCAGCTCAGCAGGTGCTCCTCGAGGCGCTTGAGTTCGTCGATGCCGCTGACGACGATCTCAGGGTCGACTTTGAACAGATCCTCGTCGGTACATTTCCCGTCGTACTCGACCTCGGAAAGGAGGAGTCGGATGCAGTTCAGCCGTGCGTTCTTCTTGTCGTCGGATCGGATGATCCACCACGGCGCGATGCTTCGGTTGGTCTCGGTCAGCATCTGGAACTTCTTCACGGTATAGGCATCCCACAGGTCCTGCGCTCGCTCGTCGACCGGAGAGATTTTGTATTGCTTCAGGATGTCGGTCTTTCTCGACTGGAAGCGTTTGGCCTGTTCTTCGCGGGAGACCGAGAAGTAGAACTTGAACAGCCGCAGCTTCGACTTGACGAGCATCTGCTCGAAGAGGGGAACATCCTTCATGAAACGTTTGTGCTCCTCGTCGGAACAGAAGCCCATGACCGGTTCGACCATCGCGCGGTTGTACCAACTACGATCAAACAGGATGATCTCTCCGGCGGCCGGGAGGTGGGCTACGTAGCGCTGCAGGTACCACTGCGATTGCTCGCGTTCCGTGGGCTTCTCGAGAGCTACGACCCGGGCACCGCGAGGGTTCAGGGGCTCCGTGATCCGCTGGATCGTTCCGCCCTTGCCGGCTGCGTCGCGACCCTCGAAGAGCATCACGATCCGGTCACCCTCTGCCTTGACGTGGTTCTGCCACTTCAGTAACTCGACCTGGAGCATCTTGATCTCGTTCTCGTAGTCGAGAGTCTTCTCTCGGACCATCACCGGAACGCGATCGCGCCGGGTCGGGTCGTAGCGTCGCCGCTCGCCGTTCTTGGAGTTCGGCATCGCTTCCTCAGCTCAGGAAGGAACCCTGCTTCTTGCGTTCTCGTTCCATTCGAATCATTTCCCGGCGTCCCGCGATGACGATCTCTGGGTCGATCGAAAAGTCGGTGCTGCGGCTCCGGCCGCGGTACTTCACCCGCGACAGGATCAGTTTCATGGTGTTCAGGCGGGCGAGATGCTTGTTGTCGGATCGCACGACGAACCAGGGGTTCCTGCGGGTGTGGGTCTTCTTCAGCAGCCTGTACTTGGCTTCGGTGAACTCGTCCCAATTCTCCTGCGCTTCGAGATCGACCTCGCTGAGTTTCCACTGCCGCAGAGGATCGTTCTTTCGCCTGTCGAAGCGGCGCTGCTGCTCTTCCTTGGTGACGGAAAAGTAGAGCTTCAGGAGGGTCGTCTTGCCGTCGGCGATGAAGCTCTTCTCGTACTCGTTGACCCGCGACATGAACTGTCTGTATTGCGCCTGCGAGCAGAAGCCCATGACGGGTTCGACCATCGCACGGTTGTACCAGCTGCGGTCGAAGAGTGTGATCTCACCGGCATGCGGGAAGCACTCGATGTAGCGCTTCATGTGGAGTTCCGTTCGTTGGTGTTCGTTCGGTTTGCCAAGAGCGACCACGGTGTAGTGCTTCTCGTTCATATAGCGGGTGACGCGCCGGATGGTGCCCCCCTTGCCGGAGGCGTCGCGGCCGTCGAAGAGGATGATCAACTTCTTTCCGGTCTTCTCGAGGTGGGCCTGCAGCTTGATGAGTTCTGCCTGGAAGATCTTGAGTTGCTCGCTTTCGAAGTACTTCACCAGGGCGGCGTCGAGAATCTTCTTGCGGTCCTTGCCGCGGAGCTCCTGCTTCAGCTCCTCGACGAATTCCGAGGGGTCGTGATCCGGAGAGAGATCCCCGCCTCGACGCTCAGCGATCCGTCGTATCCGTCGTGTGCGACTGTGCCGTTTCTCGTGGGTGCGTTCAGATTCCGTCATGCGAGATTCCCCCGTTCGTTCGGTGTCGAGCCGGAGGCCGAGTTCAACGGTTCTCGAAGGAGGAGTCGGCGTGAAAGTGGAACCTCGGGGTCCACGGCGGTGGATGGAAGGGAAGAACGAGAGACTCCGATCAGGCACTGGACTGGCACATCGACTCGAGGAGTCCACCAGGGTGCCCGGTGGTTCGAGTCTGCGATATCTCAACACTAGGCGGCCCGTGGCCTGGTGCAAATACCCCGAGGGGTAGTCGACTTCCCCTATCGGGGTGCGGCTCGACCCCCCTTGTATCCTTGGTGGAAACGCGGAACCCCAACCCTTCGGTTCCATTTTGACGCCAGGGGACACTTCTACTCGCCCAGGCCCCTGAAGGCGATACGATCCGGGCGATGTTGAGAATCCTCGGCCGACGAACCTCGGGCAACGTGATGCTTCCCCTCTGGGCTGCGGACGAACTCGGCATCGACTACGAACAGGTCGATGTCGGAGGCTCGTTCGGAGGCAACGATCAGGCCGAGTTCCTGGCGAAGAATCCCAACGGTCTGGTCCCGACGATCGAGGAAGACGGATTCGCACTCTGGGAGTCCGGAGCGATCACGCGCTACCTCTGCTCGCAGCACGGACTCGGCACGCTCTGTCCGAACGACCCCCGCGAGAGGGCGATTGCCGAGCAGTGGATGGATTGGAAGCTGACGACCGTCATGCCGATGATGACGCCGATCTTCTGGGGACTGGTGAGGACTGCGGAGGCGGAGCGCGACAGCGCGCGGATCGAGCGCTCCATTCGACTCGGCCATCGAGTCTGGGGAATTCTCGACAGCCACCTCGCCGAGCGCGAGTTCGTCGCAGGAGATTCGTTCACGATGGGGGACATCCCCCTGGGGCCCCAGGTGCATCGCTGGTACCGGCTGGTCGAAGATCCTCCCGAACTCCCTCATCTGGCGGCCTGGTACGACCGACTGCAGCAGCGTCCGGCCTTCAGGCGACACTGCATGATTCCGATCGTCTGATCGGCTCGCCCCTTTTCGCCTCGCAGAATCGTTCAACCTCACGCTGGAGAACTTCCATGACGCAAGAAGCCTGGATCATCGACGCCGTACGCACCCCTCGGGGCATCGGCAAGCAGGGAAAGGGGGCGCTGGCGCATCTGCATCCGCAGCGTCTCGCCGCGACCGCCCTGGCGGCTCTCAAGGAGCGCAACGATCTCAACACCGAAGAGGTCGATGACGTGATCTGGGGCTGTTCGTCGCAGAGTGGCAAGCAGGCGGCGGACATCGGCCGCATGGCGGCCCTCGACGCGGGCTACAGCACGAAGGCGAGCGGCGTGACCCTGGATCGCTTCTGTGGATCCGGCATCACGTCGGTGAACATGGGAGCTGCGTCGATCATGTGCGGCATGGAGGACTGCGTGGTCTCTGGCGGGGTCGAGATGATGTCCTATACCGCGACCCTCGGCGGCGGTCTGATGGATTGCGGCAACCTGCACCTTCGCAACCTCCATCCGCAGTGGCACCAGGGGATCTGTGCCGACGTCATCGCGACTCTCGAGGGCATCAGCCAGGACGACGTCAACGGCCTGGGCTACACGAGTCAGCAGCGAGCCAAGGTCGCGATCGCCGAAGGTCGCTTCGACAAGAGCCTCGTTCCGGTCTACAACGAGGACGGCTCCCTCGCCCTGGATCACGACGAGTATCCGCGGCCGGAGACCACGCTGGAGGGACTCGCCGGTCTGAATCCGGCCTTTGCGAAGTTCATGAACGTGCCCTTCGACGAGACCGGCGAAACCTTCGATCAACTGGTCCGAAGGACCTACCCCGACATCGAGATCGATCACGTCCACCATGCCGGCAACTCTTCCGGCGTCGTCGACGGTTCAGCCTGTCTGCTCCTCGCTTCGCCGGACTACGCGCGAGCGCAGGGGTGGAAGCCGCGGGCCCGGATCAAGGCGATGGCGAACATGGGCGGCAGTCCGACGCTGATGCTCAACGAGCCGGTGCCCGCCGCCCGCAAGGTTCTCGCCAAGGCGGGAATGACGCTCGACGACATCGACCTGATCGAGATCAACGAGGCTTTCGCGGTCGTCGCCTTCAAGTTCATGCGGGACCTCGACGCCGACCCCGAGAAGTGCAACGTCAACGGTGGATCGATCGCCCTCGGGCATCCGATCGCCGCGACCGGTTCGATCCTCATCGGCACAGTGCTGGACGAACTCGAGCGGCGGGATCTGGCGACCGGACTCGTCACGATGTGTGCGGGTGGCGGCATGGCGCCGGCGATCATCATCGAACGCTTCTGAGGACGTGGAGGCTTCGATGGAACCATCGTCCGGATCGGACGCCCTGCCCGGCCTGTTCGCGGGCTACGACCTTCTCGACGGCACCTTCGACGAACTGCTCGACGTCGAAGGTCGGCCTCACGCCGGCCTCGAGCGTGTGGTCGGACTGTTGGACGAGATCGGCCGGACCGAGTTTCGACGCCGCCAGGCGCTGGCCGATGCCAGTTTCATGAAGGGTGGAGTCACCTTCTCGGTCTACGCGGACCGCCGCGGTACCGAGAAGATCTTCCCGTTCGACCTGATCCCGAGAGTCGTGTCGGCGACCGACTGGGTCGCGGTGGAGAGGGGCCTCGAGCAGCGGGTGACGGCGCTGAATCTCTTCCTGCAGGACGTCTACACCGATCAGCGCATCCTCGCCGAGGGGATCGTTCCGCGTGAGCTGGTCGAGTCTTCCGAGGGCTACCTTCCGGAGCTGCGGGACTGGATGCCCAGATCGAGGGTCCCCGTCGTGATCGCCGGCATCGACCTGGTGCGCGGCTCGGACGGCGAGTTCATGGTCCTCGAAGACAACGTACGCGTCCCTTCCGGCGTCTCGTACGTGCTCGAGAACCGGGCGATGCTGAAACGGGTCCTGCCGCGAGTCTTCTCCGAGTCGAACGTCCTGCCTGTCGACGACTACGCGATCCGGTTGCGCGATGCGTTGCGCGAGCTGTCTCCCGTCGAGCCCGAGGAAACGACGATCGTCGTGCTCACGCCCGGCCCGTTCAACTCCGCCTACTTCGAGCACTCCTTCCTGGCCCGCCGGATGGGGTGTCATCTGGTGTCGGGTGAAGATCTCTTCGTCGACTCCGATCGGGTCTTCGTGAAGACCACCCAGGGTCCGAAGCCCGTTCACGTCATCTATCGAAGGATCGACGACGAGTTCCTCGACCCGAAGGTTTTCCGTTCCGACAGCCTGCTCGGCGTTGCGGGCCTCACGTCGGCATGGCATCGCGGCAACGTGGCACTGGCCAACGGCCTGGGCAACGGCGTGGCAGACGACAAGTCGATCTATCCCCTGGTGCCCGACATGATCCGTTTCTACCTCTCCGAGGAGCCGGTTCTCGCCCAGGTACCCACCTACGTGTGCTCGCGCGAGGGCGATCTCGCCTACGTGCTGGACCACCTCGACGAACTGGTGGTCAAGGAGGTCGCCGGCTCGGGGGGCTACGGCATGTTGATGGGGCCGTCGGCTTCGAAGCGCGAGATCGCCGAGTTCAAGGAGAAGCTCGCAGCGCACCCGCGCGGTTTCATCGCGCAACCGCGGGTCGAGCTGTCGACCTGCCCGACCTGGTGCCGCAGCGGCATCGCGCCCCGGCGTGTCGATCTGCGTCCGTACGTCGTCACCGGCAGATCGAGCTGGGTCCTGCCGGGGGGACTCACTCGCGTCGCGCTGCGCGAGGGATCCTACGTCGTCAACTCCAGCCAGGGCGGCGGTTCGAAGGACACCTGGGTGCTGGCCCCCGAAGCCGATGGAGCGGCGGAATGATTTCGCGTGTCGCTGAGGCCTGCTTCTGGCTGCATCGCTACGTCGAACGTCTCGAAGACACGGCGCGTTTCCTCGACGTGAACCGGGCCTTCGTGCTCGATGCGGGGCTGCCGACTCGGGAGAGCTGGCGGCCGGTCGTGGTCGTCGCCGGTGAAGAGGCGAACTTCATCGAGCTGCACGGCGAGAACGGACTCTCGGATGGCGAACTCATCCAGGAGTACATGACCTGGAGTGCCGAGAATCTCGTTTCGATCCACTCCTCGACGTACTGGGCTCGGGAGAATGCGCGGACCATTCGCGAGGTCATCTCGCTCGAGATGTGGAACACCCTCAATTCGTTCTGGGTCTGGCTCGAGAGCTCGGAGGGACGCGATCAGTGGGAGAGCGAGCGCTCTGCTTTCTACGCGCGCTGCGTCGAGATGGCGCAGCTCTTTCGCGGCATCTGCGCCGACGGTGTTCTCCACGAAGAGCCCTTCGACTTCATGAGACTGGGAATGCTGATCGAACGCGGCGGCCAGACCGCTCGAATCCTCGACGTGAAGTTCCACACCCTGGGGGCCACACGGCCCGATCGGCCCGAGTCCACCCTGGCCTACGCCCAGTGGGCCGCCATCCTCCGCTCATGTGCGGGAACTGAGTCCTTCCTCAAGCGAGGACACTCGTTCTCGGGCGATGCGGTGGCGAACTTCCTGATGTTCGACCCGGATTTCCCGCGCTCGATCCGTCATTGCGTCGAGCGCAGCTGGAACTTCCTGCAGCGCATCCGAATCCCTGAACAACCCGACCTGGGCGCCCGCTCGGCCGAGATCCTGCATATGCTGCGCGACGAAGTCAGTACGGCGACGGTCGAGTCCATCCGCGCGGCCGGCGGCAGCCACCAGGCACTGACTCACTACATCGACTGTCTCGCACGATTCGGCACCGCCCTTCACGATGAGTACTTCGATCCGGTCGAGTCCTCAGCCGCGGTGAATTCACAGAATCAATGAGTCAACTTCTGGCGCTGAGCTTCGACGGCCCTTCTTCGCCGTCGCTGACCTTGCGATGGCACTCGAGCGCCGTCACGAAGGCAGACGAGTCCTATGGTTGGGGAATGGGCTGGTACCCGCCCGACGACCGCTCGGCGGTGGTCATGAAGGATCCGACGGCGGTCTCGGACGATCCCCTGACCCAGGTCCTGCGGGACTGGAAGCGATTCCGTTCGACGGTCTTCCTCTGCCACCTGCGGGGTGCGGCGGCGCGGCGGTCGCAGGACGACACCCAACCCTTCGTGCGCATCTTCGGCGATCGCAGCTGGCTGATCGCCCACAACGGCCAGCTCGGCCCGGGCTTCCGGCAGGCGCTGGCTCTCGACCGCGAGCCGCTCTTCGCCCCGGTCGGCCACACCGACACGGAACACGTTCTGTGCTGGCTCCTCGGGCGCGCCCGCCATGCCGGTGCGCGCTCCCTCGCCGACATCGGCTTCGCCAACCTGCATGCCTGGTTCAGTCAGGTCAACGGGTGCGGAACCGCCAACTTCCTGATCTCGGACGGCATCGACCTGGTGGTCTACCAGGACCAGGGTGGGTTCAAGCCGATGCACTGGGCACGCTTCAATCCTTCGAGTGCGGTGAAGAAACTCGAGGACTCGGAAGTGGAGATCGATCTGGGCGATCCCCTGGACCTCTTCCGCACGGGTGTGGCGATCGCCACCCAACCGCTCGCCGACCGGGGGTTCTCGACTTTCCCCAACGGCTCGATGCACGTCCTGCGCCGTGGAGCCTTCGTCTGGAGCAGCGGTGGCGACATCGAGACCCTGAATCGCACGCTGATGGAGGCGCCCGCGCCCACCTCCGACAGCGCCGCGAGCGACGCCGCAGCAGTGACCGCTTCGCTGACGAGCGAGAACCTCGAGGGAGCTCCGGTCACCCGCTCCTCGTTCGCCCTCCCCCTCGCGGAGCCGGTTCCGGCAGCGATCGAGAGCTGCGTGCTCGAAGTCGTCCACATCACCCGCTACCGTTACGAGAAGCCCATCGAGATGTCTCGCCACGTGCTCCGTCTGCGGCCGGCCGCGGACCGGCACCAGCAGCTCCTGTCGCACGACCTCCAGATCACCCCCGGCGGCAGCTGCCGAGAGTACGACGATGTCTTCGGAAACCAGTTGCTGCGACTCGATGTCGAGCATCCCTTCGTGGAGATGGTGATCGAGAGTCGCTGCCGGGTCAGGGTGCTCGTCGATCCGCGCTCGATCCACGACGGCTCCCGCCGGCGCTCGACGATCCCCGTCGGCTGGATGCCCTGGGATCGTCAGATGATGAACCCCTACCTGCTGCCCGGCGAACTTCCCGAGACTCAACTGCGCGAACTCTTCGACTTCGCCATGAGCTTCGTCGAGCGACAGGACTCCGACCTGCTGTGGACGCTCGACGACATCAACCGGACGATCTTCCGCGAGTGGGCCTACGTACCCTCCTCGACGACCGTCGAGACGACGCCCTTCGAGGTCTTCTCCGAGCGTCGCGGCGTCTGCCAGGACTTCGCCAACCTGATGATCACGCTGGCTCGATTGATCGGTGTTCCGGCGCGCTATCGCACCGGCTACATCTACACCGGACAGGACGCGGCCAACCCGATGCAGTCCGACGCCTCGCATGCCTGGGTGGAGTTGTATCTGCCGCTGTGGGGCTGGACGGGGTTCGACCCGACGAACGGGTGTCGGGCGAATCTCGACCACGTCCGGGTGGCCTGCGGGAGGAACTACCGCGACGCTGCGCCGACCTCTGGAACGATCTATCGCGGCGGCGGCGACGAGACGCTCGAGGTCGAGGTCAGGGTCTCGCGGCTCGAATAGACCTGTCGCCGAGGTCGAGCGTCGGTCGGAGCGCCGCCTTCCACCGACCTCAGCGCCGCGGATCCGGATTTCCGCGGCGTAGGTCGAGAGTCATCGGGAACTCGGGGTTGGGTTCCTCGCGGGGCACCTCCATCGCTCCCGGCGTGTGACCGTGAGGCTCGAAGCGCGCTCGCCGTCGACTCTCGGCCTCGAGCGCGTTGACCGGAGGTTCCTCGTAGCTGCGGCCGCCTGGATGGCCGACGTGGTAGGTGCAACCGCCGAGCGAACGTCCTGCATGGAGGTCGACCAGATCGAAGACCAGCGGGGTGTGGACACCGATGGTCGGGTGGAGACAGTGCGAAGGCTGCCAGGCGCGAAAGCGTACGCCGGCCACGAAACGGCCACGCTGCCGAGTGGGCTGGAGGGGAACCCATCGTCCGTTGCAGGTGATTCCGTGGCGCTCCTTGACCAGGCCGGAGACCTCGACCTGCAGGCGCTCGACGGACGAATCGACGTAGCGCACCGTACCGCCGCCGCCGGGCTCCTCGCCGAGCACGTGCCAGGGCTCGAGCGCCGGACGCAGCTGCATGACGACCTCACCGACGGAGACTTCACCGAGCAGCGGAAAGCGGAACTCGAGCTGGGGTTCGAACCACTCGTCGCGCAGGTCGAAGCCGTTGTCGCGCAGTTCGGCGAGCAGTTCGGCCAGGTCCTGGCGCAGGAACCAGGGCATCTGGAAACGGTCGTGCAGGTCGGTGGACCATCGGATCAGCGAACCCTTGAAGGGGCGCTCCCACAGGTGGGCGATGATCGCCCTCATCAGGAGTTGTTGAACGAGGTTCATCCTGGGGTGCGGCGTCATCTCGAACGAGCGGAACTCGACCAGGCCCAGACGCCCCGTCGCGCTGTCGGGTGAGTACAGCTTGTCGATGCAGATCTCGGCCCGGTGGGTGTTGCCGGAGACGTCGACGAGGAGATGTCTGAAGATCCGGTCGACCAACCACGGCGGCGCTGGATCGGCGGCGCGATCGAGTTCGCGGAAGGCGAGTTCCATCTCGTAGACGATGTCGTCGCGCCCCTCGTCCATTCTCGGCGCCTGACTGGTCGGACCGAGAAAGAGGCTCGAGAAGAGGTAGCTCAGGGAGGGGTGGTTGTTCCACCAGCCGATCAGGCTGCGCAGCAGGTCGGGCCGGCGCAGGAAGGGCGAGTCGGCCGGCGTGGGACCTCCGAGGACGATGTGGTTGCCGCCGCCGGTGCCGACCTCGCGTCCGTCGACCAGGTACTTGATGGCCTGCAGGCGGGTGGCGCGAGCCTGTTCGTAGAGCGCCGTGGTTTGTTCCACCTGCTGGCGCCAGCTCGAGACCGGCTGCACGTTGACCTCGATGACGCCGGGATCAGGAGTGATCTTCAGCGTCTCGACGCGCTCGTCCGAGGGCGGCAGGTAGCCGCCGACGACGACCGGCATCTCCAGTTCGGCGGCGGTCTCCTCGACGGCGGCGATCAGGTCGAGATAGTCGTCGAAGTTGCCGGTCGGTGGCAGGAAGACGGAGAGTCTGCCGTCGTCCACCTCGACCGCCAAAGCTGTATGGACGGTCTCGTCGGGGCCTCCCTCGGCAGCTTCGGGCTGTTCCCGGTGGCCCTGGAAGAGGGTCTCCGCTTCGACTCGCGTGACGGTCTTCTGGCGCCGGCGCTTGCCGAGCCGTGGTCGTGGAGGAAGGGCGGGGCGAGGGGCCATCGGGTCGGGTGGAAACAGATGGGCTGCTCCCGGGCGGGCCGGTGGAAGGGAGGCGAGCGGCAGCCTCAGCCCGATCGGTGATTCCCCGGGCGAGAGGAAGAGGTGTTTGGCGCGCAACATCCAGAGAGACGAATGCCAGACTCGTTCCCTGCCTTCGCCGCGTCGCTCGAGCGGCAGCACGAGTCCGACCGGCTGGGTGAGTCCGCGTTCGAAGACCCTCGCCAGGCGAGCGCGTTCTTCCGGGTCGGCGAGCTTCGGATCGCGCGGATCGACTCCGACCGGCAGCCGATTCTCCTTCCACAGGAAGTAGGCGACGTCTTCGTACGCCTCCAGGGCGAAGTCGGGATCGATTCCCAGTCGCCTGGCGAGGGCCTCGATGAAGCGGTTTGCATCCTCCGGTTGGCAGGTCCCCTCGAGATCGCAGCGCTGCAGCCAGCGGTCGTCACGCCAGATCGGTTCGCCGTCGGGGCGCCAGAGACACGTCAGCGCCCAGCGGGGCAGCGACTCGCCCGGGTACCACTTGCCCTGTCCTGTATGGACCAGGGCGCCGGCTGCGAAGCGGGCGCGCAGTCTCCAGATGAGTTCTTCGGCGAGGCGGCGCTTGTCCTCGCCATTGGCCGCGGTGGTCCACTCCTCGCCGATCAGGTCGTCGGCGGAGACGAAGGTCGGCTCGCCACCCATGGTCAGGCGGACGTCCTGCTTCTCGAGTCGGGTGTCGACCTGGTCGCCGACGGCGACGATGGCCCGCCACTCGGAGTCGTCGAAGGGTTTCGTCGCGCGCGGTGTCTCGCGGATCCGTTCGACGCTCATCTCGAAGTCGTGTTTGACCTCGCACGATTCGATCTCACCGGAGATCGGCGCTGCCGCTTCCGGGTCGGGCGTGCAGGCGAGTGGAATATGTCCCTTCGCCGGCGAACAGGCCGCTGGTCGGGTCGAGTCCGATCCAGCCCGCCCCCGGCACGTAGACCTCGGTCCACGCGTGCAGATCGACGACGTCCTCGGCGACTCCGCCGGGTCCCTCGAGAGGTTTCTCGTCGGGCCGAAGCTGCACCGAATAGCCGCTGACGAAGCGGGCTGCCAGGCCCAGTCGACGCAGGAGCTGGATCTCCAGCCACGCGAAGTCCCGACACGACCCCGAGCCCTTCTCGAGGGTTTCCTCGGGCCTCTGCACGCCGGGGTCGAGGCGGATTCCGTAGCCCAGCTTCTGCTCGATCCCGTGGTTCAATGCCACCAGGAAGTCGACCGTCCTCACCTCGGTCAGGTCGATCGACGCCAGGAGCTGGTCGAAGAGAGGGCCTTCGTCGGTGGTCTGGAGGTACGGAGCGAGTTGGGGTCCCAGAGACGGTTCGTAGGAGAACGGGAAGGTTTCAGCGTAGGGCTCCAGGAAGAAGTCGAACGGGTTGACGACGGTCAACTCGGCGATCAACTCGACCAGGATCTCGAACCTGCGCGTCGGATCGGGGAACACCGTACGAGCGATGAAGTTGCCCTGGGGGTCCTGCTGCCAGTTGAGGAAGTGTTCCGCAGGCTCGATCTTCAGCGAGTACGAGTGGACCGGCGTGCGGCAGTGGGGAGCCGGACGCAGACGGACCGACTGAGGCCCGAGGCGGATCGCGCGGTCGTAGTGATAGGTCGTGCGGTGTCGAACCGCGACGCGAATCGGCATGTCGGGCTAGCCGGCAGCGGCTGTTCTGGAGCTCGCCATGACCATGATGAGACCGACGAAGAACAGCTTGATTCCGACCAGGATTCCCACCGCCCAGGGACCCGAAAGGGGGTACTGACGCCAGATCAACACGCCGACCAGGATCGAGATGGCACCGACGAAGAACAGCCTGGATCCCGAGCGCACCGTCGGCGAAGAAGTAGGCGGCGAGCAGGATGGTCAGCGTGCCGGCTGCGAACAGCGGGTTGGTGACCAGACCGATGCCGCAAAGGAGAGTCAAGCCACCGATGGCGAAGGTGAAGAGGCCGTTGGCGATGCTGTCGCTCTGGAACGCCCAGACCAGTCGCACGACGCCGGCGACGATCACCAGCAGGCCGATCATGATCGCGATCGACATCCCGGTCATGCCTGGGGCCAGCATGGCGAGGATGCCCAACACCATCGCTACGATGCCGAAGGTCTTCAAGACGGGTCGCTCCTGTGCCTGGTCGAGTCGGTCGTCATCGGGTGTTCTCCTCAGCGGTCGAAAGCGACGCGGTCGAGGAACTCGGTGAAGGCTATCAGTCGATCCGGACGAGCCGGTCGTCGCATCTCGGTTCAGGGTTCTCCCGAGCGCAGGGTCTCGAAACGCAGCCCTGTCGCGGTTCGGTTCGCGAACCCCTTCCAGTAGGTGTGATCCGGCAGGTCTTCGCCGCCGGCTGACCTGGACCAGACGCCGTCTTTCGGGTCGGGTATGAGATCGAGGTACGCGTCCATCGAGGCGTCGCCACGCAGGTGCCTGCCGAACCAGGCGGTGAGGAAATGCTGGGCGATGTTGTTCATCCGGACGGTGTCCCAGACCGGGTCGGCGTAGTGCATGGTAGGGTACGACCCATCGCGGCCTGCCAGTTGAGGGTTTAGGCCTCGCGGAGCCGGCATCGGGGCTGCGGCGTTGTGATTCGCGTTCACGAACGTGAGCAGAGTCGCGGTCCCTGTGGATGGCGCCCTCGAAGATCGCGCGCGAGCCCGTTCTCGTAGCCCGAGACGTCGTCGGCACTGCCGGCCACGAGCAGGGTCGGAATGCGGATTCCGGCGAGTCCGTCGGGATCCCAGAAGCCGCGCTCCATGCCCCACGGGGCGAACCCGACCACCGCCTTGATGCGGGAATCGAAGTGGCTCAGATGCTCGCTGCTGCCGGCGCGGTGAACGGCCAGGGTCGAGGCGGGGGCTGCGCTCGAGACGGCCTCCTCGGTGACACCGCCGCCGCTGGTGATGACGGCGCCGTAGCCGCCCATCGAGTAGCCGATCAGTCCGACCCGCGAGCTGTCGATGAGTCCCTGCAGAGGTCCCTCGGAGTTGCCGAGGTCGGCCATGAACCGGAGGACGAAGAGTTGATCGAGGGAACGGTTGACCAGCGTGCTGGGGAACGCCCCCCGGGTCCGATACGTGGAGTCGGTGTGGTCGATGGAGACGACGACGTAGCCCTTGGTCGCCAGGTTCTCACCGAGGTGGCTGAGCAGGTAGCGGTTGCCGGGATAGCCATGAGAGATGATGACCAGGGGATACGGTCCGCCGGTTCGGTCGGGCTGCGCGTCGCGGCTCGCTCGGCCGTGGATCGTGACCGCCGTCAGGCCGTCGCGCAGAAAGACCTCATAGGGCGTCGCAGTGCGGCCGGGGACGGCCGGGTACCAGATCTCCAGTGTCAGGGGGCGGTCGTAGCGAGGCAAAGGCTTGCCGTCCTCGATCTTCAGGACGTCGATCTGATCCCGGTGCACGGCCTCCATGGTGGTCACTCCGACCGACAAGCTGCCGTGGCGAGCGAGCTCCGGCGCATCGGGTCGCACCACGTCGATGCGGTTTTCCGCCCAACCTGCGACGGCGACCAGGCTGAGGGTCAGGGAGACTCTGAAGAGGGGTCGCATGAACTCTTTCCTGCTGCTTTCCGATCGCCTGTTCTGGAGGTCCGAGTATCGCACGCGTCCGTCGTCCATCGGGAAGGCATTGTGCACGGCTCGGCCCGCTGCTCTGGACGTTCGGGCGTCTTGCTGTAGAGTCGTTGCTCTCGGAAGACAGTTCGAATTCGATTTCCACCGCCCGGACCGGACGTGTTCGGCGGGGGGGAGGGCTGATGATGCGTTGCCGACCGGGCGCCGCCGGAATGGTGCTCGTTCTGATTTTGGGTGTCCCGACGTGGGCGCAGGAAGGCGACTCCGTCCTGACCCTGGAACGGGCCGTCGAACTCGCCGTCGAACACAATCGCGGCCTGGGAGCCGCCAGATCGAGGGTCGACCAGGCGACTCGGGGCGAATCGATCGCCCGAAGCCGTTTGGCGCCCCAGATCGATGTCTTTGCACTCGGCAGCCTGCTGCTCACCGACCTCGACTTCACCTTCCAGCAGGGGGTCTTCGGCAGCTTCCCCGGGGCCGGGGCCGTGCCTCCCGAAGATGCCATCGTTCGCACCGACGCCGGCACCTTCACGACCTGGGTGGTCACCTCGGTCGTCCAACCTCTCTCGCAGCTGCCGAGAATCAAGAAGGGGGTTCGTCTCGCGGAACTCGACAGACGGCTCGCCGCGGCGAGCCTCGAACTGGAGAAGCAGGGTCTCGAGGGCAGGGTGCGGGCCGCCTACTTCGGCTTGCTCGAGACCGAGAGCGGATTGACCGCGGTCGACGAGTCCCTGGAGTTCCTCGAGGAACTGCAACGGATCGTCGTGACGAACGTGGCCGAGGGCCGGGCTCTCGAGGCCGATCGTCTGGAAGTCGACGCCCAGTTGGCGATGACTCGGTATCGACACGATCGACTGCTGTCGGTGGATCTCGATCTGCGTTCCGAACTGAACCGGCTCATGGGTCGCGACCTCGATACGCCCTTCGAGGTGGTCCAGCGCGAGGCTCTGCCGGCGCCGTGGGATCCCTCCGATGACCTCGACCAGGCCCTCGCTGAACGTCCCGATCTCCAAGCGAGGAACCTCCAGCTCGAGAAGGCCCAGCTCGAGAGGAGCGTCGGTCTCGGCGGATCGATGCCCGAGATCAGCTTCGCCCTCGACTACTTCTCCGCCGGCAACGTCGAGGTGCTGCCGTCGAATGTGGCCCAGGCCGGCTTTCTGCTGACCTGGGAGCCCTCCTCGCTCTTCCGACGCAAGTCGGAAGCAGCGATCCATGACCTCCGAATCGAGGCTGCCAGGGCAGAAGTGGTGGAGGCCGAAGCGCTCGCTCGCCAGGAGATCGGCACCGTCTCGAGGCGTCTCGCATCGGCCCTGGGCCTGGCCGAGGCGAGCGCCCTGAAGGTGCGGGCTGCGAAGGAGCGGCGGCGGGTCGAACTCGATCGCTTCGACCAGCAACGGACCCTGCTCCGCGACCTGCTCGAGACCGAGGCGGATCTCGCCGGGGCTGAAGACGAGTATCGCCGGGCCCGGATCGGTGTCTGGTTGGCGCGTCTGGAACTCGAACGAGCTACGGGAATGATGGGACCGCAATGATGCTGCAGAAACTGAATCCGATCTCGGGTCGCGGTCTCCTGGCGATGACCCTCGCGATCGTCCTGGCGACGAGTCTGGCTTGTGGGTCGAGTGAGGAATGGGACGCCCCCCTTCGTCCTGTGCGCGTCCATCGAGTGGTCGAGGAAGTCACTCCCCGGACGGGCTGCGCT
>CALOFD010000036.1:0-3084 GCA_942492505.1 Thermoanaerobaculia bacterium | reverse complement strand
CACTGGTGGCTGCTGCTGTTGCGATGTGCCGCGGTGGCCGCGCTGGTCTTCGCCTTTGCCCGCCCCTGGATCGCCAGCGAGGCCCTCAGCGGGCCACCTGCAGAGTCGCTGCGAACCCGGTTGCTGCTCCTCGACGCCTCCTACTCGATGGGCGAGGGCGATCGTTGGCAGCGGGCGCTGGAGGCCGTGGATCGGCAACTCGAAGGAATCGGCGACGGCGACCGGGTGGGCCTGGTCCTGTTCTCGGATCGCGCCGAGGTCCTGGTCGAACCGACCGCCGATCCCCGACAAGTGCTCGATGCGCTGGTCGGGCTCTCTCCGACGGATCGGGGTACCCGCCTCGCGCCGGCCCTCCGGCTGTCGAGGAAGTACCTCGGGGAGGACGTCGAGGGGCTCCGTGAGATGAGACTGATCAGCGACTTTCAGCGCGTCGCCTGGGAGCCCGGCGAGGAACTCGGTGTTCCGGATGGAGTCGCGGTGGAGCTGGTCCAGGTCGGCGACGACGCCGCCGCGCCGGTGAACTGGGCGCTCGATTCGGTGGCGTTCGATCGTCGGCGAGAAGGACAGCGGGAGCGTGTCGCCGTCCAGGCTCGCGTGACGAGGATCGGCGCGGGCGACGCCGAGTTGTCGCCAGTCAGGTTGGAGCTGGGAGGCCGCGAACTCGGCTCGGTCGCGCTGCCCTCTGAGGATGAGGAACTCCTTTCGGTTGCGTTCGACGAGTTCAGTCTGCCGGACGGGACGAGTCGGGGCAGCGTCTCGTTCGAGGGAGATCGATTGTCGGCCGACGATCGACTCTACTTCACGCTGTCGCGAGAACAGGCTGTTCCGGTGACGATCGTCGAACGAGGACGGGACGGGGAACCCGCGACCGGTTTCTACATCGACAGCTCCCTCGCGCTGGCACGCCGGCCGCCGCTTCGAAGCCGAACGGTTTCCGAGTCTCGACTGAGCGTCGAGGCGATTCGTGAGTCGGCGGTGGTGATCCTGAGTGACGTCCAGATTCGCGACGGCGAGGTGGTCGCTGAACTGGTCCGACACGTGGAAGCGGGGGGAGGGTTGTTGGTCGCCCTCGGCAGTCGTTTCGACGAGGGTTCGGCCCTGATCGGAGCCGGCCTGGTCCCGGCGCCGGTCGCCGGCGCCGTTCGTCGTTCCCAGGGAGCCGGCCGGATCACCAGTTTCGATCGCAGCCATCCTGGATTCGAGGTCTTCGGAGCGCCTCGCAGCGGTGACTTCGGGACGGCTCGGTTCTTCCGCTACCAGGTTCTTGGCTCGATCCCGACGGACCGGGTCCTGGCGAGTTTCGACGACGGGCGACCCGCCCTGATCGAACGTCGGGTCGGCGCAGGCAGGGTGCTGATCTTCGCCTCGACGCTCGATCGCTACTGGAACGACTTCGTTCTGCAACCGATCTTCGTTCCCTTCGTCCTGCAGTCGATCCAGGGTCTCAGTCAGTACCGTGCCGAGCCTTCGTGGCGAACGGTGGGTGACCGTCTCGATCTGGACCAATGGGTCGCGGAGCGTCCGGGAGAGCCGGCGGAGATCGTTCGGGTCGAGGCTCCGGACGGCAGTCGTCTGGCGACGGACGGCCTGGTCGAGTTGGATCGAGCCGGCTTCTACGAGATCGAAACCGAGGCCGGAGACGTCTTTCCCCTGGCCGTGAATCTCGACCGCAGGGAGAGCGATCTGTCTTTCCTCGATCCCGATGCCCTGATGGCGGCCCTGGTGCCGGGCGCGAGTTCCGGAGGAGGGCGTCGAGGGAACGCAGTTGACTCCCGACCGATCTCGAGGGAGAGACAGGGATTGTGGCGATTCCTGATCCTCGCTCTCTTGTTGTTTCTGGTGATCGAGACCGTGGTCGCGAATCCGCGGCCGCACGAGGCTTAGAATCGAGGCAGGCAATGAACATCCCATCCCCGACCTACGAGCACCTCCTGAAGGCGATTCGCGCGACCCGCAGGCGCTGGCGACTGAGGACCTCGATCCGAGGTCTGGCGATCGTGCTCGGCGCGGGCTTCCTGTTCTTCGCGATCTCGGCTCTCGCGCTCGATCGCTTCCATTACAGCGACGGCGCCATCTCCCTGTTTCGGGTCCTGATGTGGGTCAGTCTGGTCGGGTTGATCTTCCGATTCCTCGTGCTGCCACTCTGGAAACGCCCGGACGATGAGCGGGTGGCGCTCTACATCGAAGAGCACGAACCGTCCGTGCACGAGGAGATCCTGAGCGCTGTCGAGATCGGCCGCGGCGATTCGGGCGGGGCGTCTCCGGCACTGGTCGAGAGGCTGCTGGCATCGGCGATCGAAACCTGCGAGCGGATCGACTACGGCAGTGGCATCGAACGGTCCGGCATTCGGAAGTTCTCCGCTCTTCTGGCCGGTACCGCCGGAGTGGGAATGCTGGCCATTCTGCTGAGCCCGGCGTTCTTCCAGCAGAGCGCCCTGCTGCTCTTCCTGCCCTGGAGAGGAGACGCAGTCACGAATCCCTACTCGATCCAGGTGGCTCCGGGAACCTGACGGTGGCTCCGCGGCGCCGATCAGGAGATCGTCGCCACCCTGGAAGGCTTCGATGCCCGGAACACCGAACTGGCGATTCGTCGGGGTGGTGGAGGGGAGTGGGAGCGGTGGCCGATGGCGACCCACGACGAGGCTTCCCAGAGAGTTTTCATGATCTTCGACCTGCAGAGCGCGACGGACTACTTCGTCGAAGCCGGCGGCGTCCGGTCGTCGATCTTCCGGATCGACGTCGCCGACCTGCCGTACGTGGAGTCGATGACGCATCGCTATGAGTTTCCGGCCTACACGGGACTCAGCCAGATGACCGTGGAGAACGGTGGCGACATCGCTGCACTCCGCGGCACGGCAGTTCACCTGGAGGTCGTTCCGACGATCGAGGTACCGAGCGCCCAGGTGCGCGTGGAGAGCGCCGGCGGCGACGTGATCGTGGCGCTGGCTCGCGACGGTGATGTCTGGCGGGGTGTTCTCGACGTCGATCGGAACACCTTCTACCAGATCGAGATGGCAGGTCTCGGTGGGGCCCTGACGCCGGCGTCGTCGGAATACGCCATCGAGGTCCTCGAGGATCAGCCGC